>CAZODO010000001.1:0-165370 GCA_964578605.1 uncultured Verrucomicrobiota bacterium
CATCTGGAGATCGCGTTCGACCGGCTGATTGAGGGTGGTGAGATAATTGCCGACCATCATGGCGCTGGCGCCTGCCACGAACATCATGCTTTGGAGATCGCGCAGGTTCACCGCTCGGCCCCCCGCGACCATGATCTCCTGGCGCGGCAAGATCAGCCGGAAGCACGCGATGGACTTGAGGATTTCCAGCGGGGCCAGAGGCGGATTGCTGGCGTAGGGCGTGCCGGGGACCGCATTGAGAACGTTAATCGGCACGACATGCGCCCCGATGTCCCGCAGCGAAAACGCCAGCTCGCACCGGTCTTCTCGCGTCTCGCCCATTCCCAGGATCCCACCGGAACAGATCTTAATTCCGGCGTCCTTCAAATGCCGGATGGTCTGGACGCGATCTTGATAAGAATGCGTCGTGCAGACTTGAGGGTAAAAGCGTTCGGACGTCTCGAGGTTATGGTTGTAGCACTCGAGCCCGGCTTCTTTCAGGCGCCGGGCCACGTTTGGGTTCCGGATGATCCCGAGCGAAGCGTCCGGACGCACTTTGCCGCTGTCCTTTAACTCGGACAGTTGCTGGCAGATGGCATCGAGGATCGGCCCTTCTTCGAGCCCGCGCCACGCGGCGACAATTCCCAGGCCGGTCACGCCATTGGCTTTGGCTTCGTCCGCTGCGCGAAGCATCGGTTCGGACTCGATGAGGCTGTATCGCGGCGAATCGGTTTGGTAGGAAGCGGATTGCGCGCAGAACTTGCAGTTTTCAGAACACCCGCCGGCCTTGATATTGACGATGGAACAAAGGTGAATCTTGTTGCCCTTGAAATGCTCCCGCACGCGGTTGGCCCACGACATCAAATCGTAAATATCGGTGCAGCTTTCCAAACCGAACAGCCAGCGGCCTTCTTCGCGTTCGAGGCTGCCGCCTGCCAGAACGCGCTGGCCAAGATCTGCGATGCGTTCGTGATTCGACTTCGATCCATTCGTCATGCAGGAAGGCTAACAATTGCGCGGCGCTGCGCAAGGGCGCGCTGGCCGGGACGGTGCCCTGAGCCCGTTCCCGGTGGACAATTCGCTTGCCAGAGGGGGGGGCAGCTTCCAGGTTGGGTTCATGCGGGTTTTGGCCATCGATCACGGCAGCGTCCGGATGGGGATCGCGCTCAGCGACGAAATGGGGATTGTCGCGCAGCCGTTGGAGTCCGTTCCGGCCGAACCGCGAAGCCAATTCCTCGCGCGTTTGCAGGAGCTCCTGCGCGAACGACGCGTGGACCTCATCCTGGTGGGCATGCCTCGGAATATGGATGGCAGCTACGGCCCGGCCGCTGCGAAGGTCCGCGAGTTCGTTCAGGAGTTGGAGAGGGTTGTTTCGGTCCCGATTCGCACCTGGGACGAGCGGCTGACGTCCGCGCAAGCCAATCGGATGCTTATCCAAGCGGACGTGCGCCGGTCGGATCGCCGGGCGAAAGTGGACAAGACGGCGGCGGCCATTCTGCTTCAGAGCTACCTTGATAGTTGCCAAGGCGGCTGATCGGCGCTGTGGGCCGCCCTCCATCTGTTCCCGAGCAGGCGTCCAGGTGTTGTTCAAAGGGCAAAACATGGACCCCTCCCAATTGTGCGGCCGCCACGTTCCCTTATCGTTCGGTCACACCGCGCGATTCTCCCCGTCAGACCTGAGTCTGTTTTTGATAAGCAGAGGGCGCCAGCAACGCGTCCAGTTCGGACGGGTTGCTAAGCTTTACCTTGAAGAACCACCCACCGCTGTAAGGTTCGGCGTTCACCAGGGCCGGATCCTTCACGACAGCATCGTTGACCTCGACGACTTCCCCCGAAACCGGCGCGTAAATGTCGCTGGCCGTCTTGACGGATTCGACGACCGCGCATGACTCGCCTGCTTTGAGTTGGCGCCCTTTGTCGGGCAGTTCGACGAATACAATGTCGGTCAACTCGTGTTGGGCGTGGTCGGTAATCCCGATCGTGGCGAACTGACCCTCAGCCCGCACCCACTCGTGAGTCTTCGCGTATTTCAGATCCCCAGGAATGTTGCTCATATAATGGGTGTCAGGTGTAAGCGCCGCTGTGCTATTCGTCAAACTGCTTTCCGGTAGATCGGCTTCGGCACGACCGTGGCGGGTGCGACTTTGCCCCGGATTTCGATGCTCAACGCCGTTCCGGGCGCCGCGAACTCTTTGCGGACGTAACCCAGGCCTATGCCAAGGTTCAGGGACGGGCTTTGCGTCCCGCTCGTCGCTTCGCCAATCCGCTCTTGCGAACCGGCGGCGCGGATGGGGTAGCCCGGCCGTGGAGGGGCCGTTTTTTCGGTCATCGAAAACGCGATGCATTTGCTCCCAACGCCATTCTCCTTTTGAGCAAGAAGAACCGTCCGTCCCGTAAACTCCGGTTTCTGCAAAGCGACAAAACTGCCCAGCCCGGCCTCGATCGGGGTTCTCTTTTCGTCCAGTTCGTGTCCATAGAGCGGGTAACACATTTCGGTTCGAAGCGTGTCGCGGGCCCCCAGACCGCACGGGATCAGCCCGAAGGGGCGCCCCGCCTCGAGCACCGTGATCCAAACGTTCTCGATAAGTTCGGCGGGCGCCACCAATTCGAACCCATCCTCCCCGGTATACCCTGTGCGAGCGATCCAAACGGAGCTGTTGCCATAGGGAAAAGCTGCCAGTTCATTCTTCCGCAGGGCAGTCGGGTGCGCCGCTGCAGTCCCCGCGAGCGCTGGCGCGGGGAAGCAACGATCGATAAACTCCGCCACCTTGGGCCCTTGCACCGCCATGGCGCCGCGTTGCTCGGACGCGTTGACAAGGTTGACAAGGTTTCGTCCCGGGAAGCGCGCCAGTTGGCGTTCGAGCCAGGCCAGGTCATGCGCCACGCGGGAGGCGTTCACGATCAGCAGGTAACCGATCGGTTCGATCCGGTAGGCATAGAGGTCATCGATCACGCCACCCGATTCGTTGCACATCAAGGTGTACTGCCCTCGGCCGACGTCACATTTGGCAAGGTCATTGGTCAAGGCGCCGTTCAGGAACTCCAGCGCCGCCGGGCCGGTCACGAAAACCTCGCCCATATGCGAGATGTCGAAAAGACCCGCCGCCTTCCGGACCGCCAGATGCTCATGAATAATCCCGGAATACTGGACGGGCATGTCCCATCCGCCAAATTCGACCAACCGGGCGCCCAGCTTCTGATGGGTCGCCCACAGGGGAGTGCGTTTCAACATAAGTCAAGGTGTGCGAGGCGTGCGGTTCATCCCCATTTTTCGGTTCGAACCTGTTCTTTGGGAACGCCGATGCTCTCGCGGACAAAAGATTCCGTCGCTTCGACAAACGCGGTGGGGCCACACGCATAGAAGATGGTCCGGGATGAATCCTGGACCTGCTCGCGGATCCACTCCGCGTCAATGCGTCCGCAACGCCCCGGCCAGGGCTCTTCCGCGGCCGGGCGTGTGCACGTGACGTAGAATTTGAACCGCTTGTTTTCCATCTCGAGCTGGCGGAATTCGTCTTTGAAAATAATGTCTCGCGGCGTCCGCACGCTATAGAGGACTGTGATCTTGGTTTCCACGCCCCGCCGTGTCGCTTCGCGGACGAATCCGCGGAACGGAGTTACGCCGGAACCCCCCGCAATGCAAATCAAATGCTTGTCCGGTTCAAAGACCGGCACGAACCGCCCCGACGGCCCCAGCACGCCCACCCGGTTGCCCGCCTTCGCCCAATCCACAATCCGCGTGCCCATCTTGCCGTCGCGCTTGACCGTGACATCGTAATAGCCGCGGTCCAGCGCGCACGAGGAGAGGGAGTAGGCGCGCTTGTACTGCGGATCATCCGGCCAGAAGATCGTGACAAACTGCCCGGTCTTGAAGTCGACATCGTATCCGGCTGGCCACCGCAACTTGACCGTCTTTGTGTCCGGCAATTCGTATGTGGCCGACTCCACCAACATTTCAACAATTTCCTTTGCCATACAATGATTACGCGAGAATGGTTTCCACGCGCGGGCTCATTTCGGGAACTGGTTTTCCTTTAGGCGCCGCGGTTCAAGACTACACCGCCTGCCCAGAACTATTCCAGCTTGAACACGTGCCCCCCCTCTTCCTCAGCGCGGCATGGGCCAGACCCGGCGCCCCGAACGGCCATCAAACACGAAGGCTTGCGACAGATCCAACGCGGCGGAAATCGCCCCGCTTTGTGGCACCGGAGTTGAACCGACGACTCGGACGCTGAATTCCATGCCGCCGCCGCGCAGCCAGACGTGCGTTTCCCATCCCATCGGTTCAACCGCTTCGATCCGGCTCCGGAGAACCACTTCACCGGGCCTGTTGGGTTCTCCCGGCGCCAGCAACCTCAGGTGCTCCGGGCGCAACCCGAGGACCACTGATCCCCTGTGCACCTCCGTTTCGCCCACGGCCTGTGGCAGGTCCCACAATGCGTCTGGAGCCTCCTGCCGCCCATCCTCCGCTTGCCACCGGAACGTCCGTCTGCCCGCGCTGGATTCAATGATGCCTGCGAAAAGATTGAGCGGTGGCGAACCAAAGAAGCTCCCGACGAACAGGTTGTTCGGGCTGCGGTAAAGCTCGAGCGGCTTGCCCGTCTGCTCGATCACACCGGCGCGGATCACGGCGATCCGGTCTCCCAAACTCATGGCTTCCGCCTGGTCATGGGTGACGTAAATCATGGTCGTGCCGAGTTCCCGGTGCACCCGGGTGATTTCCCTCCGCATTTGGGCGCGCAACGGCGCGTCCAGTTGCGAAAGGGGTTCGTCCAACAGGAAGACTCGCGGCCTTAGAACGAGCGACCGTCCTAAAGCCGTTCGCTGCCGTTCGCCTCCCGAAAGAGCGTCAGGTCGACGGTCCAGCAGCGGCTCCAATCCAAGGAAGCTGGCGGCTTCGCTCACTCTGCGACCGATTTCCGCCTTGGGCACTTTTCGCAGTTCCAGCCCAAATGCCAGGTTGGCGCGGACGGTCATGTGCGGATAGAGCGAGTGCTCCTGGAAGATCATGGCGACCCCGCGGTCCTGGGGCGGGACCTGGGTGACGTCGACCCCGCCAATGGAGATCGTGCCGCGCGAGGGCTGGTCCAGCCCGGCAATTAACCGAAGGAGGGTGGTCTTTCCGGATCCCGATGGCCCGACCAGAACGAGCAATTCCCGTTCAGCCACGGCGAGTTCAACCCCGTCCAGCGCCGGGACCTCCCGGCCGTGATCCGGGAACGATTTCGAGACCTTGTCAATGACCACCCAAGGCATCACACCCGAGTTTCGGCCGTGTCGGCGCGGCTTGTCGAGCGGGAACGAAGCGGGGTTTGACCCGGACTGAGCGGCGTTCAGAGCGGGGTCCCTTCGGATATAACACGTATATAACAGGTATTTAACACGTATTTAACTCGATTGGCGAACGTGTTATATGCCTGTCAAATACGTGTAAATTACGAGGTAAATCCGAATAGGGCGGGTCGGTTCGGCCCGCCCTCTGAGCTGAACAAATGGGCAGGGCCGGCCCGGCAGGCCAGCCCTGCTTCCACGCCATTTGACGGGACGCCCTTGGGTGCCCCAGATTAGGGGACATGTCTATGGGAGCGGGACTTGAGGCAAAAACAGAGCCACGGGACATGGCCCCCTCGCGCGCTGCGACGCGGCTAATCGTCCGGGGAATGACCTGCAGCGGGTGCGCTCGGAAAGTGACCCAGGCGTTGCGGAACGTCCCGGGCATTGACGGCGCGGACGTGCAGTTGGACGAAGGGCGCGCCGTTGTGCAATGGCAGCCGGACATCCTCGTCGATGAAGACGCGCTGGTCCAGGCCGTGGGAAGAGCGGGGTTCCAGGCGCGGGTGGTCGGGGCGGGCGCTGGAGAAGCGGCCAGCAAATGGTCGCCGTTCTCCGGATGGCAGTTCAATGTCATCCTGGGCTCCATCCTCACCTTGCCGTTGTTCGTCCTCGAATGGGGGTTGGGAGTGGGCACGCAGCGCTGGTACCACTGGCTGGCATTCGCGCTCGTCCTGCCTATTCAGATCCTTTGCGGCGCGCGATTTTACCGGGGCGCCTGGAACCAGCTCAAGATTGGCAGTTCCAACATGGACACCCTGGTGGTGCTCGGGTCTACGGCGGCGTTTGCCTACAGCACCTGGGGTTTGTTTGCCGGCGTGCCCGGGCACTTGTTCTTCATGGAATCGGCGTCGATCATCACGCTCATCAGCGTTGGCCATTGGATGGAATCGAAGGTGAGCGCGCGGGCGGCGAAATCGTTGAAGGCCTTGCTGAATCTTTCGCCACCGACAGCGCGCTGGCTCGATCCTGGTGGCGCGGAGGTGGAAGTGCCGGTTTCGCAGCTCAGGGTGGGTAATCAGGTGGTGATCAAACCGGGGGACCGGGTGCCGATTGACAGCGAGGTGGTGGAAGGGGCGTCGATCGTAGACGAGTCCATGCTCACGGGCGAATCGATGCCGGTGAACAAGAATATCGGCGCGAGGATTTACGGGGGCACAGTCAACATGCATGGGTGGCTGCTGGGGCGGGTGGCCGCCACCGGAGAGGGCACCGCGTTGGCCCAGATTATCGCCGTCGTTCAGCGAGCCCAAACAAGCCGGGCGAACATTCAGAAGCTTGGCGATCGCGTCAGCAGCATCTTTGTCCCCGTGGTGGTCCTGGTTGCGCTGGGCGCAGGGCTCGGGTGGGGGTTGGCTCCCGAGAGCGCCCGCGCGGTCAGCGACTGGATGGAGCCGTTTCTCTGGCGCGCGCACCACCCGGCCGGGACCCTTGCGGCGGCCATCTACCATGCGGTGGCCGTCCTGATCATTGCGTGTCCTTGCGCCATGGGGCTCGCGACGCCGATCGCAATCATGGCGGGGGCGAACGTCGCCGCGGAGCGCGGCATCCTCATCCGGGACGGCGTGGCGCTCGAGAAGACCGGCACCGTTACCTCGGTGCTGTTCGACAAGACCGGGACACTGACGCACGGGCGAATGGGCTTGGCCGGCAGCGAGGATTTTCTTGATCCAGGGGCGCAGCCGGCCGGGTTCCACAAGATCGCGGCGTCGCTCGGCCGTCCGTCCAATCACCCTCTGAGCCAGGCCGTGGCCGGATTGTCGAACGTGACCTTCCCGGCGAACGATTGGGAAGAGGTCCGGGGGGCTGGCGTCCAGGCCCGGTTGGACATTCCAGAGCCGGGTTTGCACGGGGCGTTGTGGCGCCTGGGTTCGCTGGCCTGGATGCGTGCTTCCGAGGTCGATCTCTCGCCGGGGGCGGCCTTTATCGAAAAGTGGTCCGGACGCGGCGCGACGCTTCTCGCGGTGGCGGCGGACCGGCGATTGATTGGACTCCTGGCTTTGCGCGACACGATCAAGGAGGCGGCGAAGGAGGTGGTCGAAACGCTGGCACGGCAGGGCATCACGCCTTACATGGTCACGGGGGACAACCAGGCCACGGCAGCGGCGATTGCCGCGCAAGTCGGTATCCCGCCGGAGAATGTCTTTGCTGAGGTCCGGCCAGAGGCGAAGGCAACGGTGGTTCAGCGATTGCAGGAGCGCGGCGCGCACGTGGCCTTTGTCGGGGATGGAATTAACGACGCTCCGGCGCTGGAACAAGCGGACCTGGGCATCGCGGTGGCGAAGGCAAGCGACGTGGCCCGGGAAGCCGCCGACATGATTCTGCTGAACTCCGACATTCATGCGGTGCCCGAGTCTTTGGCGCTCGCCCAGGCGACGTTGCGGACGATTAAGCAGAATCTGTTCTGGGCCTTCTTCTACAACGCGTGCGGTGTTCCGCTGGCGGCGTTCGGGTTCCTGAGCCCGATTATGTCGGCGTTTGCCATGGGAGCCTCGGATTTGATTGTGATCGGGAACGCGTTGCGCTTGCGCCGTTGGAAGTTCAACCGGCGTTGAGGTTTTGACAGGGATTCCGGGGCCCAAACCGCCGGCAGAGATGGATGCGGATCACCGGCCGGCACCCGATGGATTCGGCCCGCGAATTGTTGCTCGGCGAACAGGGCGGGATTAAGAATGTGATCGCGGTTGCTTGACGGATCAGGCGCCGCCGTATGAGACGCATGATCGAGCATGGATGGATTGACATTTCGGTCCCCGTTTACCAGGGAATGGTCCACTGGCCGGGCGATCCCGAGTTCCAGTCCTGCCGTGTGCAAAGCCTGGATCGTGGCGACGTCTGCAACGTAACGCAGTTCTCGACGAGTGCCCATATTGGCACGCACATGGATGCCCCGGCGCATTTTCTGCAGGACGGCGTTGGGATCGATCAGGCGCCGCTTGAGGCCCTCATTGGCGAGTGCCGCGTTCTCCAAATTCAGGACCCGGACGCGGTTCGCGTTGCAGAGCTGAAAGAGCAGCGCATCACACCCGGAGAGCGGATTCTTTTCAAGACCCGCAACTCCGCCCGGCGTTGGGAGAACCGGGAGTTCCACGGAGACTTCGTCTATATCGCGGAAGAAGCCGCGAGGTTTCTCGCCGATCGCCACGTTCGCACCGTCGGAATCGATTACCTGTCCGTGGGGGGCTTCACCAAGGATGGACCCGAAACACACCGAGCTCTGCTGTCGGCCGGGATCTGGATCATTGAAGGCCTGGACCTGTCGCAAGTCAGCCCCGGGAGATATGAATTTGTGTGCCTCCCGCTCAAGCTCCGGGACAGCGACGGTGCGCCCGCGCGGGCCCTGGTGCGTCCGTTAGGAGCGCCATGAAGTCCCGGCGTGACTATCTGCAACGCGTCGCCGAGGAAGAGGTGTGCCGGATCGTTGACTCCCTGCCGGAGGAACTGCGTGCCAGGGCGGAACCGATTCCGTTGGTCTACGACAGCCGCAGCACCGAGCAACTCGACGCGGAAGGGGTCGGTGATACACTGGGGCTGTTTGTCGGCGAGAACATCCTGGAGGCCGGCGAGGGGAGCGGCGGCTTGCCGGCCCAGATCATTTTGTACCTCGAGAACATCTGGTGGGAAGCGGAAGAGGACGAGGCCGTTTACCGGCGGGAGGTCCGCGCCACGTTCTTTCACGAGTTGGGCCACTACTTGGGACTGGAGGAGATCGATCTCGAGGACCGCGGCCTATAGGCGGGCGCGCGTGGCATGGTCCGCGATCATCCACTTCACCGCCGCGTCAAGGTCGTCGCAAACCACCGTTCTGTGAGCGTCGGCGCCTAGTTTCTTCTCCGTCTCCGCACCATATCCAGTGCGGACAAGCAGGGGCATCCTGACCCCGGCATTCCAGCCGCATTCCAGGTCGATCAGCTTGTCGCCGATGACATAGCTGCGCGCGAGGTCCACCGAAAACTCGTCGCGCGCGTCGAACAGGAATTGAGGGGAAGGCTTGCGGCCCCGGCTGGGTTGGTCAGGAGCCTCAGGCGCGAAATAGACCTTTTCGATGCGGACGTGATCGCCCGCCAGGATCTCGAGCACGCGGCGGTTCACACGATGCATATCGTCCATTGTATAATACCCGCGCCCAATTCCAGATTGGTTGGTCACGATAAAGAGAAGAAATCCGTGGTCCATCGCTCGCTTGAGCGCCCGGCCCGCGCCGGGGAAAACCTCGACCTTCGCCGGATCACTGAGGTAGTTCCGTTCGGCGATAATCGTCCCGTCGCGATCGAGGAACAAGGCCCGTTTCATCGCGACGGCTTGCGGTGGAAGCTGGCCAGCAACTCCTGGGGGGTGGCGACTGCCGTGCCCACTTTGCCCACCACGACACCCGCGGCGTGATTCGAAAAGATGGCCGCTTCGACCGGTGAGGCTCCAGCGGCGATCGCCAAGGTGAAACAGGCAATCACCGTATCCCCCGCACCGGAGACGTCGAAGACTTCCTGGGCCACCGTGGGAATAAGGAAAGGCGCCTGGCCGGGGCGGCAAAGGAGCATGCCCTGGTCGCCGAGTGTGATGAGGAGCAAGCCCGGTTGCAGCTTGCTCATGAGCACTTCCACCGCGTGCAGAAGCCCGGCGTCATGGAGAGGGTCGCCCCGCTTCGCTCCGTCGGAGAGACCGGCAAGCTCGAAAGCTTCCTTGCGGTTGGGCGTCAACAGCGAGAGTCCGCTCAGGTTCAGGCGGTGGACGGGTTTGGGATCAAGGCTCAGCCAGAGGTTCCTCTCACGGCACCAGCGTTTCACCTGGTCGAGAAGTCCTTGGGTGATCACGCCTTTGCCGTAATCCGCAACGATCACGGCGGAAGAAGACTCCAGTTGGATTTCGATGGCGCGCGCCAGGCGCCGCGAGAACCGAGCATCAAGATCTTCCACCGTCTCGCGATCCACGCGCGCCAGTTGCTGGTGGTGCGCGACAATCCTTGTTTTGACACTGGTGAGCCTTCCGGGATGGGAGAGCAAGGCGCGGCATTCGATCCGTTCCTGGGTCAGCAATTCCTTCAACTTCTTGCCGTTCGCATCGCCACCAATGACGCCCGCCAGTTCGCATTTGGCATGGAGGCTTCTCAAGTTGCGGGCCACGTTGGCTGCCCCCCCAGGCATCAAGCTTTCGTGATCGAATTCGACCACTGGGACGGGCGCTTCGGGCGATATCCGCGCCACTTTTCCCCAGACGAACTCGTCCAGCATGCTGTCGCCGATCACCAGGATGCGCGTCCGCAAGGCGCGTTTGAGCAAGTGGCGGACGCGAGGCAAAGAGAGCGCGTTCATGAAAGAGGCCTGCTAATCCAGAAAGGCGGTCAGAGGGCTGGTGGGCGCGGCATCGGTTCGTTCCGGAGCCAAACCGATTTCGTAGGCGGTGCGTCCGGCTTCCACGGCTTGTTTAAAGGCCACCGCCATCCGATTGGGATCGTTCGCGACGGCGATTGCCGTGTTCACGAGCACGGCATCCGCTCCCATTTCCATGGCTTCGGCGGCGTGGCTGGGCGCGCCCAAGCCCGCATCGACCACGACCGGCACGATGGCTTGCTCGATGATGATCTCAATTTGATCCCGGGTCCGGATGCCCCGGTTTGAGCCGATGGGCGAGCCGAGCGGCATCACGGTGGCTGCGCCGGCGTCTTGCAGGCGCTTGGCCAAGACAGGGTCTGCGTTGATGTAGGGCAGGACGACAAAGCCTTCTTTCACCAGAATCTCCGTTGCTTTCAGAGTCTCAATGGGATCGGGCAGCAGGTAACGGGGGTCGGGATGGATTTCCAGCTTGATCCAATTTGGCAAGCCGGCGGCAACGGCCAGCCGCGCCAGGCGGACCGCTTCCTCGGCGGTCATCGCTCCGCTGGTGTTGGGGAGCAACACGTATCGGGCGGCATCGACGAACTCCAGGATGTTCGCAAATGGGTCCTTTTTCCCCGAAAGATCCGCCCGGCGCAGGGCGACGGTCACCATCGCGGTGCCGCTGGCTTCCAAAGCATTCCGCATGGCCTCCGGCGAAGAAAACTTCCCGGTGCCAACGATGAGGCGCGAACGAAGCTCACGTCCCGCAATGACCAACGCACTTCCCTCCGAAAACATTCGGCCCAAGATAGGCTTGGGACGTCATTTGACAACATTTTAGGCAGGGCCCGGCGGTCCGGCCCTGCCTTGCGCGCTCCCGACCCGCATCCATACGGTCTTCAGGTGAGCAGGTTCCGCCCGGCTGATCGGGAAATCCGGCGGCTGGGGAACATACTGCTCCTGAAGAACTTGCCGGTGCGTCCTTGGAATCGGCTCGTGAATCATCCGCAGGAAGCGCTCGGGTTCGAGGCTGGCGGCATTGGTGCTGGCGAGCAGCACGCCTTCCCGTTTCAAGAGGGGCAGGGCCAGTTCCACCAAGGCCGGGTAGTCCTTCTCCACCTGGAACACGCCTTCTTTGGACCGTGAGAAGGTCGGTGGGTCAAGGATCACGAGATCGAACTGGCGGCCTTTCTTCGCGAAGCGGCGCATCCAATCGAACGCCTCTCCGAAGACGAAATCATGCGCGCCAGGGTCGAGGCCATTCAGCTCAAAATTGCGGCGGCCCCAGTCCAGGTAACGCCGGGAAAGGTCCAGGCTTGTGGTGTGGGCGCCTGCCGCCGCGGCGCAGACGGAGAAGGCGCATGTGTAAGCAAACGTGTTGAGCACCTCGGCCGGTTTCGCCCCGGTTGTCCAAAGCGCAAAGTCCGGGCCCACGTAACCCGTGAGCACTCGCCGCCGGTTCTCTCGCTGGTCGAGGAATATCCCTGCGGAATAGCCTTCTTTGAGGCTCAGCGCGTAATGCATCCCGTTTTCGCGGATAATCAAGGGATCGGGAGGGGGCATGCCGATGATCCGTTTGGGAGCAACCTCGGCCGGATCTTCCTTGCCCGGGCTTCGCTGCAGGCGTTTGTGGCATGCGCCCGCCAGTCCGCAGTAGCCCACCCAACGCGAAATGTCCTCGCGCCTATTCCCGCCGCTCGGCTCGGGATCGGTTGATGACGCTAACAGGAACTCGCCCAGCCGATCCAGGTACCAACCCGGCCAGCCGTCGCTGGCGCCGTGTGCGAGCCGATAACTGTCGGTCAGATCCGGCGAGATCAGTGCCGCGCGCAGCGCCATTGCTGGATCGAGTTTGAAGTCTGGCGCTGCGACAAACGACATTCGTTCTCCGGTGTGCGGGTGCTCCAACTCCAGTTCCGCCGCGTGAAGGCACGTGCGCTTCCAGGGCGTCCCTCCGTACGGCGTGTCGCCAAGAACCGGGAAGCCATGATCCGCCGCGTGCACCCGGATCTGATGGGTCCGGCCCGTCACCGGCAAGGCTTCGAGCACGCTCTGGCCTTGCTCATCCTGGCGCACGAGGCGGAAGCGCGTCTCCGCGGGACTTCCGGAAGCCTCGGCACGGCTCACATAACGCGCGCCGACGCGGACGAGGTTGGACCGAGCGGTGAAAGTCCCTTCGGGCGCCTGTCGGTCGGTAAGCAAAAGGTATTTCTTTCGCACGGACCGGTTGGTGAACTGGCGGGTGAGCGACCGGTTGGCGGCGGTGTTTTTTGAGAAGACCAGGACGCCCGAGGTTTCCTTGTCCAGCCGGTGAATAATGGCCAGGCTGCCCCAGCGCGGTTCGCGATTCCGGAGCCAATCGTAGATCCCTTCGCCGGCAAAAGGGGCAGGGGAATGGGTATTCCATCCTGCCGGCTTGTTCACGGCCAGCAGGAACTCGTCTTCGAAAAGAACGCAGGGGAGCTTCTCATTCACCAGAAATGCCAGGCTCCCTTCCATACGACCCACGATCCGAGGAGGAAGTTGGCAATCGCATGCGCCGTCATGGCTTCGCCCAACCGGTTATGCCGAATGACCAAGCCCTGGAAGATGGCCGCGCAAAGAATCCCCGGCAGCCACTCGTGATGGGCAAAGCCAAAGATGGCTGCCGTGATCAGGAATGGCCCCCATCCGAAATAATTCAGGGGCACCGTCATGAACTCCGGCTTGGCCATATACCGGTAAAGGAACGAGCGATAGAAGACTTCTTCAAGCGGCGGCACGACCAGCGTCGATCCGATCACCCGGACCAGCACGAACATCCAGGCCAGCGCCGCTCCGAAATGCGCGTGCGGATTCCAGGGGTTGGGTTGTGCGCTCTCGCTGGCACACCATGCCTCGAAGCCGAGGTGCTTGATAATCGGGCAGAGACCCTTCCGCAAGACAACGTCAGCAGGCGGGTAGAAGCCGTCCAGCCCCACCCAGAGCACAAACACCGCCACCCCCGCCACGACCGCGTCCCAACTGAATGCCCAGCGCATTTCGCGCACCAGCGGCCAAACGGCCCAGACCATTCCGGCGCCCGCAAATGTCTTTGCGAAATAGAGCCAGAACCGGGAGTCCTCCCCGAACTTCCCCTGCAGACCGGTCAGCGCGACAAAAATGAGGAAGGGAGCGACCCGGACAAGCATGGGCGCCCGTTGCAGTGCGGCATAGATAGAAGACAGCATAGCGCGAGCAACAAATCCATCGAACCCGGCAAGGCTGTCACCCTCTAGCGGAGCTTGAGGACGATCGGCCTGCCGTCCCTAACCAACCGTACCGAGTGCCGCTCGATCAAGACAACTTTTGCGCCGCCGATCTCGTCGCCAACGAACAGCGTCTGCCCATCGATCAGTGCCGACGCCTTTGAAAAGCGGTAGAAGATCCCCTGCAATTTGAAGTCTGGCGCCGCCGTCACGCCCTCACCTGCGGCCGGGGCGACATCCTTCACCAGAACCGGGTCAGCCACCTGTGGCGGGACGCACATCGTCTTGGCCGCGGGTTCCGGCGCGGGCGGCGGGGCGTTGGCAATGGTTTGTTTGACGGACGCGACCGGTGAGTGGAGCGCCTTTGGAACGACGCGCGCTGGCGCGGTTGCTTTGACCGAAGGCCGGGGCACGGCGGCACGATTCCCCTGCGATGCTGCTTCGGTCCGCACACGGGCCAGGAGCGATTGCGGTGCTGTCGCCGCGGCCGGCGGCCGCCATGAGAGAACCAGGAACCAAGTGCCCAGGACAAGCGACGCGCCGGCTGCCGCAGGCACCATCCAGGCAAAGATCGGCCGCCCCACCGATCCGGCTTCGGCAACCGGCTGCAGAGGAGGTCCAGCCGCCGCACTGCCGGCTTGGTGGGCATGGCTTTGCTTCGCCCTCTTTAGCGCTTCATTGATTAAGCTCATCGTTCGAAATCTCCCTCCAGTTCGCGCACTGCCCGGCGCACCGTGAAGTAGTCAATTCGCTCGCAGGACTGGACGAACCCCGCCAGCAGACATTTGTCGCACAGGGCATTCACCAGGCGTGGAATGCCCCCGGAATAACGGTGAATGCGCCATAGCGCGGCGGAGGTGAAGGAAGGCATGCCGTTTGCGCCGGAAGTCTGGAGCCGGTGATGCACATATTGACCCACCTCGGCACGGGAGAGGGGGCGAAGATGGTACCGGACGGTGATTCGCTGGCGCAGTTGCCGGAGGCTATAATCGTTCAACCGATCTCGCAGTTCGGGTTGTCCCATAAGGACGATCTGCAAGAGCTTCCGGTTGTCCGTCTCCAGGTTCGAGAGCAACCGAACCTGTTCGAGCAGTTCGTGGGTCAGATCCTGCGCCTCGTCGATGATCAAGACCGCTTCTCTTTGCTTCTCGACCTGTTCGAGAAGAAACGCGTTCAGGGCCGCCACAGTTTCCAGCCGGTCGAGGGCATGCACCTGGAGGCCGAATTCCATCGCGATGGCTTTCATCAACTGGCCTGCACCGAGCACCGGATTCAAGATCAACGCTGTGGCATATTGCGGACCCAGCTGTTCCAGCATCGCGCGGCAGACCGTGGTCTTTCCGGAGCCGACCTCTCCGGTCAATTGCACAAAACCTTTCCGTTCGCGAATCCCGTAAAGCAGATGATTCAGGGCTTCCCGGTGTTTTGGACTAAAAAACAAGAACCGCGGGTCAGGCGTGATCGCAAACGGCGGCTCGTTAAGACCGTAGAAGTCCAGGTACACGCGCGCGATTCAGCAGAAATCATACGCGGCGGCCTGCGATCGATTTTTTTCTCACGCAAGATGTTACAACAAAGAGGCTTAGACCGGTGATTCGGCCGAGGTTCCGTCGCTGAAACGCAGGGTTTTTCTCGGAGTCGCGTCCTGTTGAAGGACGTTCGTCCAGAATTCGAACAGAACCCCCTGGGGCTGGGCGGAAGGGGATCAGCGCGTGAGAACCGGCAACGCATTCACTCTCGACAGCGTCTAAACGCACGCTAACCGCACGATAAACGCATGGCAAACGCATGGCAAACACATAATACACACATGATATCATGCGTTTATCATGTGTTTGGCATGAGTTGTGCATGCGATTGAATCGTGGGAAGCAGATAGGTTCAGCGCGTCTCCTGCCCATTCGTCACGGCCCGGATTCTGCTCTATTCCAATGGATTCGGCCAAGAAATCCGGCATTGTTATCCTTGAATGCGCGCTCAACCTTCGTTCGGTAAACCGGCGGTGTGTGACTTTCAACAGGAGCAAGGCAGAATTCTGCCGTTGGGATTGCCGCGCGTGCCCCGCGTGGCATGGCTGCTGGTGGCCTGCCTTTTCAGCCTGGCCTCCGTGCGATCTGACTTGGTCATCAACGAGTTGCACTACAGTCCCGATGTCAAGACCGACCCAGTGGAGTTCGTGGAGCTTTACAATGCTGGGACCACCCGCGTCGATTTGGCGGGATGGGCCTTGGCGGATGGAGTGGCCTTTCAATTCCCGGCCGGCACGTCGATCGGACCCGGCGAGTTTCTGGTTGTGGGGGAGGACCCTGAGGCGCTGCGCGCCAGGTTTGGCGTGACGGGCGCGCTTGGTCCGTGGATTGGACGCCTTGCGAACGAGGGGGAGAACGTGGTGTTGCGAGACGCGGTCGGCGAGGTTGTGGACCAGGTCGAGTACCAACTGGGATTCCCATGGCCGACAGTGGGGGACGCGCCAGGTTATTCGATCGAACTGGTGAACCCCGCCTTCGACAATAATCTGGGCGGCAATTGGCGCGCTTCGGTGGCCGGCGCGGTCACTCCACAGCAGGAAGCGTTGGTCCGCGAACGGAGCGACTGGCGCTATTTCAAAGGAACCCAGGAACCGTCGTCGCCTGTCACGGCGTGGCGTGAGGCCGGTTTCGACGATTCCAGCTGGCTAATGGGCAGCGCGCCGATCGGTTTTGGAGAGAATTTCATCGCCACGCGACTGGACGACATGCGCGGAAATTACGGGTCCGTGTTCGCGCGCCTCAAATTTAACGTCCCGGACCCCGCGAAGATCTCGGAACTCCTGCTCGAGGCCCGGTATGACGACGGGCTGAAGGTCTGGATCAACGGCCAAAGCGTGGTCAGCGCCAATCTGCCGGCGGGTGAAGTGCCTTTCGACGCCACGGCGGCCAGCGCGATCGAAAACGGCGAGTTTGTGCCCTTTCCTCTTGGCGCGGGGACAAGTCGCCTGGTGGCGGGGGAGAACGTCATCGCATTGCAGGTCCACAACTCGAGCGTCAGTGCCAGCTCCGATCTTTTCTTTGATGTGCGGCTGACCTCGCAGACCGGCCCGGCTTCGCGTGGACCGACGCCGGGGAGGATGAATTCGGTTTACACGGAGAACCTTCCCCCGCAGATCAGGCAGGTGGCGCATGAACCCCGAGCGCCCGTGTCGGGACAGCCGGTTACAATCACGGCGAAGATGACCGACGGGGACGGGATGGGGAATGTGTCGTTGGAATACCAGGTGGTCGAGCCCGGCAATTACATCGCCCTCGAAGATGCAGCCTATCGGACGAGCTGGACGTCCGTTCCCATGACCGATTCAGGGGGCGGCATTGACGCCATTGCGGGCGACGGCATTTTTAGCGCGGAGCTGCCCGGATCTCTGCAGCAACATCGAAGATTGGTGCGATACCGGCTCACGGCAGCGGATGCCGGCGGGCGAAGCATCACCGTCCCGTTTGCGGACGATCCGCAGCCGAATTTCGCTTACTTTGTTTATGACGGGGTGCCCGCCTGGAGCGGCGCGATTCAACCCGGCAACTCGGACCCGGTCCGCGGCGCCGTGGTCGCTTACGGGACCGATGTGATGCGCCGGTTGCCGGTTTATCACCTGATCTCAAAGAAGAGTTCGGTGGAAGATTGCACCTGGTACAGCGGTTATGGGGGCGACCTTTATCGCTGGAAGGGCACGTTGGTGTTCGATGGGGAAGTCTATGACCATATCGGGTATCGAGCTCGGGGCGGGGTGTGGCGCTACGCGATGGGCAAGAACATGTGGAAGTTCGATTTCAACCGGGGCCACGATTTCGAAGCGCGCGATAATAATGGCCGTCGCTATTCCGTCAACTGGACGAAACTGAACCTGGGCGCGTGCATCCAGCAGGGCGATTACCAGCATCGCGGCGAACAGGGCATGTTCGAGGCGGTGGGTTTTCGCCTGTTCAACCTCGTGGGTGTCGAGTCGCCCAAGACGCACTTTGTCCAGTTTCGGATTATTGACGAAGCGCAGGAGAGCGATCCGGCCAGCCAGTATAACGGCGATTTCTGGGGCCTGTACCTTGCGGTCGAGCAGGAGGACGGCCGGTTCCTGGACGAGCATGGGCTGCCGGACGGCAATTTCTACAAGATGGAAGGCGGCAGCGGGGAATTGAACAACCAAGGGGCCACCGGGGTGACGGACAAATCTGACCTGCGGAGTTTTATGTCGACCTACCTTGGCTCGCCAACAGACGATTGGTGGCGCCAGAATTTCAGCTTGGACCGCTACTATAGCTACCAGGCGATCGTCCAGGGCATCCATCACTATGACATCTGTTACGGGAAGAACTATTTCTACTTCCTGAATCCGGACACCGGGATTTGGTCGGTGCATCCGTGGGACTTGGATCTCACTTGGGCCGACAATATGTTCGACGCCGGCTGCGGCGGCGTGGACGATTTCATGAACCGCGTCTTGCCTCGCCCGGCTTTCACCCTGGAGTTCCAGAACCGCATCCGCGAGATCCGAGATCTGTTGTTCAACACGGACCAGGCTTGGCAGCTTATCGACGAGTATGCGGCCATGATCGATGATCCAACCGGCGCGCCCTCGTTCGTGGACGCGGATCGCGCGATGTGGGATTACCACCCGATCATGGCCAGTTCGATTGTGAACCGCTCCAAGGCGGGCCAGGGCCGGTTTTACCAGGTGGTCCCGACGAAAGATTTCCCGGGCATGGTCAGCAAGATGAAGAATTACGTCGTTGCCCGGAGCGCGTTGCTCGATCAGATGGCCAACGATCCACTCATCCCGGATCTGCCTGTGATCCAGCCGGTCAGCGAAACGTCCATTCCCACCGACCAGTTGACCTTCCGCGCGGCGCCTTACAGCGGGCCGAATCCGTTCGCGGCGATGAAGTGGCGCATTGGCGAAATGACTCCGTCCGAAAGCCCGAGCTTCAACCCGTCCATACCGCGGCGGTATGAGATCGAACCGGTCTGGGAATCCGCTGAACTCGCCGCGTTCACGCCGGAGATCATGGTGCCGGCTGATGCGGTGAAGATCGGGCATACCTATCGTTTGCGGTTGCGCATGAAAGACAACGCAGGCCGGTGGAGTCATTGGTCTGAACCGGTCGTGTTCACCACCGCTCCGGCCGGAAGCGCCGCCAGCTTGGAAGAGAATCTGCGGATCACGGAGCTGATGGTGAACCCGCCGGCTGGAAGCGATTACGAGTTCATCGAACTGCACAATGTGAGCGATTCGCAGGCGCTGGATCTTGCCGGTGTGACCTTCACGCAGGGCATTGGCTATACTTTCCCCGCGGGCACCACCTTGCCGCCGCGTGGTTACGTGCTCGTCGTGCCGGTGTCGGATGAGGGGAACTTTGCTGGTTTCCGGGCGTTTTACGGTCTGGGCACGGAGGTGTCCATCGCGGGACCTTACTCGGGTGCACTGAACAATGCCGGGGAACCCATCACGCTCAAGACGGCTGCCGGAGGCGCGACTATCCTTTCGTTTGAGTATGGCGACGGGCGTGGCTGGCCGGTGGCCGCGGACGGCGCCGGGCATTCGCTGGTCCCATTGGCGGCGGCGATCGGCGGCGGTGGTGGCGGACAACTGGATTACCCGGGCAATTGGCGCGCCAGTTCTTTCCGTAACGGCTCGTCCGGACGCGCGGATCCTGCAGCACTGCTTGGCCCGGTCTTGAATGAGGTCGCCGCGCATACCGAAAGCGCAGGCGCCACGGATTCAAACGATTGGATCGAGCTGTACAATCCGACCGCGGAACCCTTGCCGCTCGGGCCGAGTTGGTTCCTCAGCGATGATCCGGCGGACCTTAAGAAATGGGAAATCCCGGCGGACACCGTCATTCCCGTCCGCGGCTGGGTTCGGTTCGATGAAGTGGCGGGGTTCCACAACCCGCCAACCGTTGGGTTCGGCTTGAGCAAGAGTGGCGAGCAGGTCCTGCTTTCGCATTTGCCGGGCAACCCCTCGGATCGGGTCGTGGACAGCGTGAAGTTCAAAGCCCAGGAAAGCGGCGGATCTTACGGACGGTTTCCGGACGGCGCCCCCTGGTGGTCTGGGCTTGCCGCGCAAACCCCGAACGCGGCCAACAGTCCGCCTCCGCTGTCGGTGACGATCACCGAAGTTATGTTCCGTCCTAAAGAGGCTTCGGCAGGCGAAGACAACCTGGCTGACGAATACGTTGAGGTATTCAACCCGACGGCAAGCCCTGTCGACCTGTTCAACGCAACAGGACCATGGCGTCTGGATGGCGGCGTGGAATTCCTCTTTCCGCCCGGGATTACCTTGGAACCGGGGAATGCCCTGTTGGTCGTGAGCTTCGACCCAGATGACAGCGCCACGCGCAACGCTTTCCTCACTCGGTACGGCTTGGATGGCACCAAGCGACTCGTCGGACCGTACGCGGGCAAGCTTAGCAATAGCAGCGATCGCGTCGCCCTGGAAAAGCCGCATCCGGCCGACGCCACAAACGCGCCGCCGGCTTGGGGGATTGTGGATGAAGTCATTTACTCCGACAGAGCGCCCTGGCCGGACGGGGCCGATGGCACGGGCCTGTCACTCCATAGAACCTGGAATGCGCCGTCGGGCAATGACCCGGTCAGTTGGCGCAGCGCCGAGGCTTCGCCAGGCACCGCCGAACCGCCGCAGACGAATCCCGACGCCGATGGGGACGGGATGCCCGACGCCTGGGAACTGACGCACGGCTTGAATTCCGGGACAAACGACGCCGCGGCCGACTCGGACGGCGACGGCCTCAGCAACATCGAGGAATACCAGGCCGGAACCGATCCGCAGGACTCCGCAAGCGCGTTGCGCCTGGAGGTGGCGATTTCGGATCAGGGAGCGGTGAGGCTCCGCTTCGTCGCTGTCGCCAGAAAAGGCTACGTCGCGAGTTCCTGCGATCAACTGACCGGCGAGTGGCAAGTCTTGCACGAAGCGCCGCCCGCCGGCGCAACCGGCGTGCTGGAAATCACCGACCCCCGCCCGCTCAACGGCCAGCGCTTTTACCGGGTGCAGGTGAAGTAAGTGAAGGGAATGTACACATCTGTGTACATTTTTGTAACCGACTTTACCTCAGCGACTTGCGTGTCAAAATGTCACGCCTTGTTTTCTGAGCCCCAATAGAGGCAGTTTCTTCGCCACAGTGCTGTGGCCTGAAACGCGAAATCCGATAGAGGCGATGAGCCCGCTGTGGCGCAAAACCCAGGGCGCGCGGTTTTGCAGGAACGCGCTAAGATGAGAATTGCTGGCTTCCTGGCTCAAATGAGTGGCGTGGCTTGGTGTTAGAGGCTATATTCCCTTCGTCCAATTACGGGGGGAAAGCATTAACCTAAGTGCGTTTCTCCTCACCTTCACTATGCGATCACCAGACGGAGGTGCAGAGTCAACGTGAAAGACGAAGTGTGAACCACTCAGAACGAAAATGAATTTACTCAGATGCCGTCACTGCCGTTCGAAGCTGACAAAATGTCCGCGACGGAGTGTCCGCGCTGTCACGGAGAACCCGTCCAAGTTGACCGTTCCTCGGTCGTGCTCTCAGTGAAAAAGTGCATTCTCATGCATCATAGAAAATCAACCACAGCACGTCAGGAATTTCGCGACCAAGAGAACGAACGCGTGAAAAGCTCCACGAGCTTGGCAGTGGAATTCCCCGAACTGCGAACCTTGACGGTGCTCTTGACGCACTTCCGTCCCGAGCGTCCCTCCAGAAGGAGCAGCGAGGTCAAGTACCGCCTGGACTTGCGTCATGCGAAGTCAGTCCTTCTGTTTAGCTGTCCGAATGATCGATGCGTCGGGGGCGACTTTGATCTGAGTGCATCTCTCGCTGAGGTTGTGGCCAGCAGGGCCCGGCGGTTCGTGGGAGAAGTCACCTGCCAGGGTTGGCAGAGTCACGCCATGATCGGCACCGTGCGTTGCCGAAACCTGCTCCGGTATGAATTGGCCGCAACTTACCGCGGCAACCGTTATGACTGCAAAGCCGCGTAAGAGAGACGATCCTGTCGTTCCTTCTAATGACCTCACAGTGGCGAACAAGCTGAGGCGCGTCATGGTGGCTATTGCCGGAGCGGCGGTTCTGATCGCAGGGATCGCGCTGATCGTCCTGCCCGGCCCGGCGTTCATCGTCATTCCCGCGGGTTTGGCGATTCTGGCCATTGAGTTCGCGTGGGCCAAACGGTGGCTGAACACCTCAAAGCACTGGACGACCCGCGGCGCCGCGGGGGTGAAGAAATGGTTCCGTGGTCAGGGAGCGGAAAGACAAAGCAACTGATGGTTTGGCGCGGGACGTTTTGGGCGCGCGTGCGACCCGGCAGTTTAGGTGAACACCCGGAAATGGAGATCGGTTGGGAGTCTATGAGCACAGAAATAGTGAAAGATGGGCAGGTGATCGGTTACATCGAAACCCGGATTGACGGGAAACTGGTGGCTAAAGACACTCGCTACCGCATTCGAGGGTACTATGACGCCGAAACGAATCAAACTCGGGATTTTACCTACAAGATCGTAGGACAAGGAAACTTGCTCGCTTCGATGGTGACTGGTCCATACTGAATAGGCTTGAGTTCTTGATCAACAGCCGGTGGCTCACCAACACGCCACCTTGCTTAACGAACGGGCTGACCTCTTTTTCAATTCCTCATTCGAGACAAGCCTGGCGGCCTTTGCCGTTGCTTCAGGCCCGCCTGTAACTCTCGGTTGGCAACTCAAGCCACTGGCCTGATCGCTGGCGGTTCTCCTCCGCTCGGGTGAATCGAAAGCGGCCGCAGTGAACAGAGGTCATCCGTTTTACGCCCATTTCAGACCTGCGGTCTTCGGACAAAAGGCTAAGCGTGCGTTCGCCCTCCGCCTTTTCAAGGCGTCTGCCCCTGCTGATTTCGACTTAGGGTTATACCCCATAGCAGCAGATCTGCGATGGAGGCACTCTAAATCTGCTGCTGGTTGGAAACTTAACAAGAATGAGCATATGCAAACCGACAGTTCCCTGCTGTGGCTGGTTGCGGAGGATTGTGACGACGACTTCTTCCTGCTCCAACGGGCCTGCGCCCGTTTGACTCCCCCGCCGAAGCTTCGGCGCGCCAGCAACGGGGTTGAAGCGCGGCAGTACCTCGCCGGGGACGGACCCTTTGAGGATCGCGCCGCTCACCCTTTGCCTTCCAGGGTGGTGTCCGATCTCAAGATGCCGTTGATGGACGGTCTGGAGTTGCTGGCATGGTTCAAGAATCAACCCCGGAAGTTGCCCATCCCGTTTGTGTTACTGACCGGTTCAGACGAGCAGCGGGATAGGGACCGGGCGAGGGATTACGGCGTTGACCAATACTTGACAAAGCCCAGCACTTTTGGCGAGTTGGTTAGCCTCGTTGCAAGCATTTGAATGCCCGTGTGAGCGCGCGGGATTATTTGGACAATTCGAGTTCGTCCCGTCACCATCCGAATCTGTTTTGGCGTTGCGTTGCGATTGAACCGTTCGAATTGCGCGTTTGTATTCTTGAGGGAGAGATGGAAGCAGAGAGGCGTGCCGCGTTCTTTCAATGGCTCTGAAACCCTCTTCTCCCCAGGGTGTCTTGAGAGGCAGGCCATGTCGGAAGTCACGGAAATCCTGCGGGAGATCAGGGGCGGTAATCAGCAATGCGCTGAGCAGTTGCTTTCGCTCGTTTACAGCGAGCTGAAACGGATAGCGGCCCAAAAGATGGCGGGGGAAGCTCCCGGACATACGCTTCAGCCGACCGCTCTGGTCCATGAAGCCTGGATGAAACTCGTGGGGGAGGGCGATCCCAACTTTCAAAACCGAGCCCACTTCTTTTCGGCCGCGGCGGAGGGCATGCGGCAAATTCTCGTCGACTCGGCGCGCCGGAAGCATGCGGCCAAGCGCGGCAGTGGGGGGGTGTCTCAGGAACTTAAGGAAGATCATCTGGTGCAGGAGATGCCTCCTGAGCAGTTGCTTGCGATCGACGACGCTCTGGAGCGCTTGGCCATGGAGGATCCGTCGGCGGCGATTTTGGTCAAATACCGCTATTTTGTCGGGATGAACATGATGGAAGCGGCGGCGACGATGGGGTTGTCGTTGCGAAGTGCGGAACGTTTATGGTCTTACGCGCGAGCGTGGCTAAGGCGTGAATTGGGGAGACCGCGCTCCAGATCGGATCCAGAGTAAGAAGGTGGCGGGTTTTTCTGCGCCTCTCCGCTTGTTACGTCGGCAATGCGTCTGAAATGGCCTCATCCCCGTTGCGATGTTGCCCATGGTTTTGTCCGAAGGGTGGCCTGGTCGCGCAGGTCGGCCATGGCCTTGGGCCTGGTTGCGGCTGGGGGGCTCCTCGAGGCAGGCAGTTCCGGTGACTTGACCGCGGCGGACCATGCCCCCGAGGCGGAGATGCGGCAGAATTGGCCGCAGTTTCGAGGGCCTGGCGGCGACGGTTTGGCCCCGGCCACGAATCTTCCAGTGACGCTGGCAGCCCAAGCAGGCTCGACGAACCTTTGGAAGGTGGAGATCCCGGTCACGGGCTTTGGCTCGCCGATCGTTTGGGGAGAGCGCTTGTTCCTGTCGGGCGGTGACGCGGTCCAGCGGGAGGTCGTATGCTATGGCACACGGGGGGGCGAGTTGGTATGGAGACGCCCCGTGCGGGACGTTGGCGGGAGTTCAGCAGTGTCTCCGGAAATCCCGGATCAGAGTGGTCACGCCTCTTCGACCGTGGCAACTGATGGTCGCCGCGTCTACGCGATCTTCGCCAACGGGGACCTGGCTGGATTCACTTTGGATGGGCACCAAGTTTGGGCCAGGAATCTCGGCGCTCCCAAAAACCCGCACGGTCACGCATCATCGCTCGTCACGTGGAAAGGGCGATTGGTGGTGCAGTTCGATCAAGGCGAAGCCGAACAGGAATTGTCTAAGCTTTACGTGATCGACGGAGCGACCGGTCAAGTCGTCTGGCAGAAAACGCGTCCGGTATCGGTTTCCTGGGCCACACCGATGGTGGTCCATGCGGCGGGTAAACCGCAGATCATCACGCTGTCGGTGCCGTGGGTCCTTTCCTATGACGCCCGGGATGGGACGGAACTATGGCGCTTCGAAGGGCTGCAAGGCGAAGTCACGCCATCACCGGCGCATGCGGGCGAACTCATCTTGGCGACGACCCCAAACGAAGTCCTGACGGCCATTCGGGCGGATGGCCAGGGCGACGTGACCCAAACGCATGTGGCCTGGATTGCCGAGGACAACGTGCCTGATATCAGCAGCCCGGTGAGCAACGGACAGCTTGTCTTCACCCTCAGCACCCCTGGAACGGTCACGTGCTTCGACGCGAGGGACGGAAAGAAACTTTGGGAGCGGGATCTGGGCATGGAATGCCACGCCTCGCCCATGATCGCTGGAAGCCGCGTTTTCCTCGTCGCCACCCAAGGCGTTCTGATCGAGATCGATGCAGCACGCGTTTTCAAGGAGATTGCTCGAAGAGACCTGGACGAAAAGATCTATGCCAGCCCGGCATTTGCTCGCGGGAATATCTTCCTGCGCGGAGTGAAACACCTCTTTTGCATTGGACCCCAGTGAAACGCCAGCCAGCATCGCTGAGGCGGAGGCATTCATCGGCAATGGAAGGGCCGAACGAGGTGGGGCTCACGTTACCCGGCCCGAGGCGTGGATTTGGTGAAGAGCGAGCCCTGTTTGACGGATGGAAAAAGTGGCGGGCTTCCTTTCTTTTCTCCGCTTGTCACGTTGGCTATTTACTGGAAATCCAAACACGTGAGCCGCGAACGTGACATCTTTCTTGAAGCCCTGGAGCAGCCTTCGACCGAGGCCCGGGCGGCTTTTATTGAGCGCGCGACCGCGGGTGACCCGAAGCTGAAGGAAGACGTCGAGGCGCTGCTCGCCAGCGATCAAGCAGACACCTTTCTGGAACGGGGCGATGTCGGACGATTGCGGACTTCGATGGAAGTGACGGGCAGGCTCACGTTTAAGGAGGAGCAGATTGGGGATTTCGTGGGGCGATACAAACTTCTGGAGAAGATCGGCGAGGGCGGATTCGGGATTGTCTATCGAGCCGAGCAGAGCGAACCCGTTCGGCGCCAGGTCGCCCTCAAGGTCATCAAGCTGGGGATGGACACCAAGAGTGTGGTGGCCCGATTTGAAGCGGAGCGTCAGGCGCTGGCGCTTATGGATCATCCGAGTGTCGCGCGGGTGCTGGACGGCGGGGCCACGGAAACGGGACGGCCCTACTTTGTCATGGAGTTGGTGCGGGGAGTTCCCATTACCGAATATTGCGCGGCGAATCAGATGCCCCTGGAGGAACGCCTCCGGCTCTTCATTCAGCTTTGCCACGCGGTCCAGCACGCGCACCAAAAGGGTGTGATCCACCGCGACCTGAAACCCTCCAATGTGCTCGTCACGGTCCAGGATGGAAAACCGATGCCGAAAGTCATCGATTTTGGAATCGCGAAGGCCATCGAGGAACCGCTGACGTCGAAGACGATTCTGACCAATTTTCACGCGTTCATCGGGACACCTGCTTACACCAGCCCGGAGCAGGCCGAGATGACGGGATCGGACGTGGATACCCGGAGCGACATCTATTCGCTGGGGGTTCTGCTTTACGAATTACTCACCTGGACAACCCCTTTCGACGCCAAGGAGCTGACTCAATCGGGACTGGAGGGAATGCGGCGCACGATCCGGGAGGTCGAGCCACCCACACCTTCAACCCGGTTGCGACGGGCTCTCGCCGGAAAGCCAGCGCGCCAGGGGAGCATGCAGGTCGATCGAGACCTGGATTGGATCGTCATGAGGTGTCTGGAGAAAGATCGAGCTCGCCGCTACTCGACCGCGGAGGAGTTGGCTGCCGATCTCCAGCGCTATCTCAACCAGGAACCCGTCTTGGCCAGGCCTCCGACCCGGGCCTACCGCCTGCGCAAGGCCGTTCTCCGGCATCGCACGGCTTTTGCCGCCGTGGCCGCGATTCTCCTCGCGGTGGGTGTGGGCACCTCCGTCAGTATTCGGCAGGCGGTTCGAGCCACACGCGCGGAACGCGCTGCCGAACTGGGGCGAAAGAACGAGGCGCTGCTTCGATCCAATGCGGAACGGGAGCGCGAGCGTGCTTTGGCAAACCAGGAAAGAGCGGAGCTGAACGAGTATGTGGCCGACATCAATCTCGCCCACAAGTCCATCGTTGCCGGCAACCTCGCGCGAGGGACAGAACTCTTGACCCGACACCGCGCCAAGGGTTCGCAACGGTTCGAGTGGCAATACTTGCGGAATGCGGCGCAAGGGGATGACCACCGGTTGTTCGCGCAAGAGGCATCCGGCATCCTGTCGTTGGCGAATTCGCCGGAGTGGCTGGTGGTCGGCCTGCAAGACTCGGTTCGAATCTACGACTGGAAAACCGGCAGTTTGGCCAAGACACTGAACAAGACGGGTTCTTCTGTTGCTTTGTCGAGGGCCGGTTTCCTTGCGACGGCAAGCAAGACCGCCGTTCGGGTCTGGCGAACCTCGGATTGGGCTGAGGTGTTCTCAATTCCGGGGCACACGGCTCCCGCATCCTTCTCACCCGATGGACGCCGGTTGGCAGCGAACTCGCCCGGAGGAGTGCGTGTCTTCGATAGTGACGACGGACAGCTCGTGGCTGAAATCCCCGACACCCTGCCACCCTTTGCCTTCAGCCCACAAGGGAACCTGATCGCCGTTGACTCCCCCAACGGGATTGTTCTCTGGGACATAGACGCCGGAAAACCGTCGCGCCATTTGGAGAACTCACAGGGAATCTTCGCCGATCCCAGAATGCGCTCCATGAACGCGTTAGTGTTTTCTCCGGACGGGGATTCCGTGATCGCGGCTCGCAATCTTCTGCGAGAAGGCAGCATCTATGTTCTCGATGTGTGGAACTCCGCAACGGGTGCGAAGATGGCCAGTGTGCCGGCGCATCGCGACGCGGTGGAACATGGGGGCCTGGTTTCAGGGATCGCGGTTGCTCCCAACGGACAGCTCGTCGTGTCCGGGAGTCACGATCACTCCATTCGATTGTGGGACTTCGGGGCCAGGCAGTGCGTGGCCAGATTGTATGGGAATCCGTCAGAAGTCTGGGCCGTCGCCTTCGCCGCCCATGGTCAGGGCATTATCAGCGGCGCCAAAGACGGGACCGTGCGGATATGGACAACCAACCGCACTGAGCGGGAACAGCTTTACCAAGGCAGTTGGGCACCGGTTAAGTTTTCTCAAGACGGTCGAGCGCTTGCCGTCATCGATGCCCAGTCCAGGTTCGCCCTGCTGAACCTGAAGACAGGCGAGGTCGAAGAGCAGCTTCAGCTCACGAAAAGACTCCTTTGGACGGGGGCAATCAGCGATGACCTGCAAACCCTGGTGGAGCCCTTAGGCGAGGGCGGAATCCGCGTTTGGGACCTGCGAACGAGAGAGTCAGTCGAACTGGGTCGTGAACTTCGGAAACCGTGGGCTGCGATCGCGCCGGATGGATCAGCGCTCCTTGCAGGGGGAGGAGGCTCTACCCTTTGGTGGAATTTGCGCGCGCTTTCCGAGCCGCCGCTCCGAATGGAAGGCAAAGGCGCTCTGTTCTCGCGCAACGGCGCGGCGTTGGTGACGCTCCACGACGGATATTTCAAGGTGTGGGAAGCGAAGGCGCGATCGCTCAAAGCGAAGTTTCCCGTTCAGGCAGATTTCGGTTTCGCCACTTCGCTCGCTCTCTCCGATGACGGCAGGGTTCTCGCGATCGGGTCAAATCCAATGACGGAAAGCGAGAATGCGGTCCATTTGTGGGAGACCGGCACGGGGAAACTTCTCGGCACTTGCAGAGGGCATACTCAGGGAGTTCGGTGGCTGGCTTTGACACCCGATGGCGAGACACTGGCGTCGGTCAGCGATGACAGCACCCTGCGTTTCTGGAATGTTCGAACGCAGCAGGAACTCCTCTCGATCCAGCGCCTCGTTGATCCGGTAAGGGAGATCGTGTTTTCTCCTGACGGGCAATGGCTGGCGGCAAGAACGGCCAGTGGCCTGCGGCTGCTGGATGGATCCCAAGACCGGACTCGAGCGGCGCCGAGCATCGCCCACGCGGAGACAGACCTTTGACTGGAGTGAATCGTTTCTAAGACATCAACCCCCTTTATGAAAACTAAACCTGACCACTTCGTGATGCCCGTGATCGGCTTGATCGCCTGGGCCATGCTGGCTTCCTATGCGCTTGCCGACGATTGGCCACAGTATCTTGGCCCCAAAAGAAATAGCACCTCACCCCAAAAGAGCCTTCTTCGGACCTGGCCGGAGAAAGGGCCGGACGTTCTCTGGAGCACCGCCGTAGGCAGAGGTTTTGGCGGGCCGGTTGTCAAAGACGGCAAAGTTTACCTGCTCGACCGGGAGGATAAGATCGGCGACAACCTTCGTTGTTTCGACCTCTCAAACGGCAATCAGCTCTGGAACTTCGCGTATGATGCTCCGGGCACGGTGATGTTCCCAGGTTCACGGAGCGTGCCGACCGTGGACGGCGACAAGGTGTTCTCCTGTGGTCACAACGGTGACTTGTACTGCATCGACATCAATACTCACAAGCCCGTTTGGAACAAGAATGTCTGGAAGGATTTCGGCGGTGAAAGGTTGCCGTTTTGGGCGATTACGCAATGTCCCCTGGTGTACGGTGACCTGGTGATCGTGGCCTCCCAGGCACCTCAAGCCGGTGTTGTCGCCTACCAAAAACTGACCGGAAAGCTTCAATGGAAAACACCGTCTCTTGGCCTCATCAGCTATGCCAGTCCGGCCGTCGTCAAGGTCGACGGAAAAGACCACGTGGTCATGGTGACCTCCTCGACAAATCCCTTCCAGCGCACCAGTCCGATCGATGAACTGGGCAACGTCGTCGGAATCGAGCCACTCACCGGAGACATCCTCTGGAGATTTGACAAGTGGGAATGCCATATTCCCGTGGCGAGCGCCGTCGATGCGGATGAGAATAGAGTTCTTATCGTCGGCGGATATGAGCTCGGTGCGTTGATGCTCAAAATCGAGAAGAATGCCGAGGGCCGCTACGCCGCCGCGGAGCTCTTCAGAACCAAAGAGTTCGGCGATCAAACAAAACCGCCCGTGCTTCATGAGCGGCATTTCTATGCGCAGTACGGAACCAATAACCGTCGGGACGGAATGGCTTGCATGAGTATGGATGGCCGGATCCTGTGGAAAACGAAACGTTCGCCCGACTTCAATAAAGGCAGCATGATTCTGGCCGATGGCCTGATTCTGGCGAGCGACGGAGCCAGGGCGCTCTACCTTATCGAACCCGCCCCTTCGGGATTCAAGCAGATTGCCTCCGCGGAGTTACTACCCGAACCGGCTCCGGGCGACGATGGAATGGCAGCACGAGTTGGGGGCAGAAACCAGAACTGGGCACCGATGGCGCTTGCGGACGGAAAGCTGCTCATCCGGGACCAGGCGCAGCTCAAGTGCATTAGAGTTGCTGAATAACGTGCGGGCCTAAGTCGGAAAAGTGCCCCGCTGAGACAGGCCACTTAAAAAATTCATTCTATGATCCGAAACCTAATCGTGCTCGCGGCGGTTTTGTTGGGCTTGGCCGGCGGCCGGTCAACAGCCGCCGAAGTCATCCGCAAAGACGAGGCAAAAGACCTTGCCGCGGGGGAGATCTTTCAGTTCACGAATATTTGGACCGTGCATCTGACCTTTGCGCCAGAGCAATGGGAGGCCATGGAGCCAAAACAGCGGCCAAGGTCCCTAGGAGGACCGCGCGGCGGCAGGAGCTTTCTTCAAGGTCCCGAGGGCAGCCGGAACGGGATCGCATCGGCTTTCGGGTTCGTCTTCGACTATGTCCGTGCCGATGTTGAGTTTGGCACCTTCCGGTTTAAGGATGTTGGGGTCCGATACAAAGGGAACGGCACCTTCTTCAGCTCGCAGCAAAGTCTGAAGCGTTCCCTCAAGATCGACCTTAACCAGTTTAAGAAGGGTCAAAAGCTCGCCGGGATGTCACAGCTCAACCTCCACAATGCCGTGCGGGATCCCAGTTTCATGAACGAAGCGGTTGCTTACCGGCTTTTTCGCGACGGCGGAGTTCCCGCTTCGCGCACGGCTTACGCGAAGGTCTACATCACGGTTCCCGGGAAACATGATCGGCGGTATTTCGGGCTTTACAGCCTCGTTGAGGATGTGGGGGCTGCGTTCGTAGAGGAGCGCTTCGGTCCTTCAAAGGGAGCCCTTCTCAAACCGGTGACTCCGAACCTGTTCTCGGACCTCGGTGACGATTGGAAAGAGTACCATCAGACTTACGATCCTAAAGGAAGCCTCTCGGACGCGGAGAAACAGCATATCATTCAGTTCTGCAAGTTCGCGACAAAAGCCGATGACAAAGAGTTTGCGGCGAAGCTTCCGGATTACCTGGACATCGATAACTTTGCCCGCTACATGGCGATCACGGCCTGGTCCAGCGATCTCGACGGCATTCTGGGGCCCGGCCAGAACTTTTACGTGTATCTCCATCCGAAGACGCAGCGGTTCCTGTTTATTCCCTGGGACCAGGACCAGCCGTTCGGCCAGTTCCCTCGCGGAACACAGGAGCAGCGTGAGAACCTCAGCATCCAGAAGCCCTGGGCGGGCGGGAACCGTTTTCTTGAGAGAATCGTCAAGACGGAATCGTTCCAAACGAATTACCTTGCGCGCCTGCGGGAGTTCAGTGAGACAATCTTTCAGCCAGAGCGCATTCACCAGCAGGTGGACGAACTGGCGAACGTTCTACGGGGCCCGTTGGAAGAAGAATCGCCGGAGCGACTCGCCGCCTTGACCAAAGCGGTGGCTGGGGAGGAAGTTTCGATCACCATGGGGCCGGGATTTGCGGGGAGCACTCGGGTGAAACCCATCAGGCCGTTTGTCGTCGCCCGTGCCAAGTCCGTAACCGAGCAACTCGCCGGCAAACGAGAAGGTCAGGCCGTCGGTCGAGGCTTCTGATGCGCCGAAGCGTCTGCTGAGAAAGGGGATCGGCCCCGCCCTTCCAAGCGATTGTCCGAGTGGTGGGGACCGATTGCCCCTTGCCGATCACTCGCTCAGGGTCATCGCAAGCGGCAGCCAGTTGCGGCTGCCGCCGCGTTCAAGGCGCGCTGGAAGTCACCGACCCACGCCCGCTCAACGGGCAGCGGTTCTACCGGGTCCTGGCGAAGTGACGAAATGCCAAGCTACTCGCTCTGGGCAAAGCGGAAGACGTATCGCAACCCGTTCTCGACCGGTTGCACGCGGGTTTCACCACCGGCGTCCTGGCAAACAGGAGCGTCCAATTGCCGTCCGTCCACGTCAAAGACGTGGGCTTCGGCAAGCGCGCCACGGGTGGAGTAGGGGCGGCGGAGCGTAAAAGCGCCACCGGAAATCGGGATGACCTCCAAACGTCCGTCGTCCAGAGGGCGTATTGCCAGGGCTCCGTCTGAGGTGGCTTCGGGCGTTTCGAACATCTTCCCGCGGCCGTTCAGGTAGGTGTAGGCTCCGCTCCGGAGGTAATCGACGCGATGGGAGGATTGGAGTGCCGAAAAGCTGACCAATTGGCGGTCACTCGTGAACGCGGCCCATCCGGACGCAGGCAAGGTCAAGTCCGAGATTCGGCGCTCGAAGTCCGCAGCCAGGCCCGTGCGCGCGCCCCGGCCTGAACGGCGTCCGCCCAGCGCTGATGCGGGGAGCTTCCAGTCGTCTGTGGCATGGTCGTTGAACCACAGCGAAAGGCCGCCGGGATACTCCACCATGAGTTGCCGGTGGGAGCGGGGCAGATCGCGAATCACCGCTTCGGAAACGCTGACCAGGTTGGTGCCGTCCCAGTAGGCGATGCGGCGCGGCGCTTTCAATCCGTATCGGGACTGGACTTGTTGAAGCATGTAATAGGATCGGCAAACGCGGTCCATACCATGCGCTTCTTCCACCAGCCAGCCGATGTGCCCATAGGCCATGGTGTTCAAGAGGAATCGGTCAATCGCGCGATCCATGTTCTCAGCCTTGCGCCAATCCGGAATGGCGTCGCAGAAGTTTGCCGTCCAGCCCATGCCGATATCGCACTCCTTCGTATGAATCTCGTAGAGGTCGAAGATGGGCAGGAGGGGCTCTTTCGCCAGCGGCCGCCCATCGTAAGCGAGAGCGTAATTACCGTCGGCCAAACCGGCGTAGAGCCAGTGATAGGTGCCCTCGGAGAAGATCGGCCCGCCGTAAACTCGCGAGTCGTTTCGCAACAACTCGCCATAGGCGTAGAACGTCTGCGCAAACGTCCCGGCGCCTGGGACGCGGGCATCGTAATCGTTATAGCCCCAGGGCGAGACGGCCGTATGCACGTCGGTGTAGGCGCTGTTCGGATCGTACTTCGCTTTGATCTGCGGCGCCAGCAACGCATCGAATTCGACGGCTTTAACCGGCTTCTCCGCGTAGCAGCGCGGCCAGGCGCTCCGCCAATTGCCATCCGGCTGGCGCTGCACGCCATCGGGCGACCAAAACTCATTCACGGGGGCGTAATCGGTGTAGTTGCTGTAGAGCCCCGCGAGCCATCCCAGTCCGCGCTGGTGCGCCACGTAATTTTGCAGCGCTTCGTCGCCGCCCTTCTTTGGTGCCGCGCGCAACCGCAGGGTGAAACTCTCGCCGCCGTCGCGCCACGCAATCTCGTGGTTGCACTGGATCAGCTTCTCGATGCCGTAAGCCCGGAGCATGCGGCTGCGCTTCATTTCCTTCTCGAAATCGTTAGGCCCCCAGGACTCTTGCCAAAGCCGGTCGACGGCATCGGCTGCCCGCAATCCCGGCGGATTCGGAATGGTCGGAAGCACCTCCTCGAAAACGGGGGACACTGTGATGAAAAGGCGTTCGAACATCGGGTTGCGCTGGCCGTCTGTGCGGGCGTGGTAGCGGACGCCGCCGTTGATCTTGGCGCTGTTGGTGGAAGCGGACTCTGCCGCGTAAGGCTCCGAGCCGTTCGAGCGGTACCAGTCCAACCAAAGGCTCGTGAACACATGTCCCTTTCCCGCACGCGAAATCAGCACGCTCGGGTGCACCCCGCCGCCGTAGGTCAGATAGGGAATCCAGACCGTGCGCGGTTCCGAGACGCCTGTGATCTGGCCGAAGCTGAGTTCGGTGGCGTTGCCGCTGCGGTTGATCACGTCAACGACCAGCGATTTTTGCCAAAGGCGAAGCACCAGAATCGTGCCATCCGCATATTCAGCGGTGAGGGCGTCGCTGGTCAGCTTGGTGTTTCGCAGAGCGGCTTGCTGTGGCGCGTCGGGAGTTCGCACCGCGCCGCCATCCATCACGGCGGCGTTCCAGGCGATCTTCTGTGGCGCGTCACCCCATTCGAATCTGGCCGAGATCCCGCTCAATCCCTTTTCTGCATCGAACTCGTAACTGACCCGGCCGTCTTCGCCCGTGTAAACCAGGGCGACCCGCTCTCCGAACACAACCAACTCATTGCGAAACCCGTTGGCCGGGTGCGGCGGTAGAATGGTCTGCTCGCGCGTTGGGAACGGGAGTTTGCCCGGTCCGGTGTTTACTCCGGGAGACTGGCCTTCGAATAGCGTCAGGTTGCGGCGCGGGCGAGGAGCGAATTGCAGTGGAGGCAACGACTCCCGAAAGAAGTGGATCGAATCCAGGAAGATCTCGCGCCATTCGGATTGCCAGCCCCCAGCAATTTCGATTTGTTCGAGGAAAACGGGCCACTGCTGGTGTTTGGGCAGCTTCTTGTGAATGAGCCACCATTCCTTCCAACGCACACGGTCGGCTTCGAACGGGCGCACAGGTCCATCAACCCCTTCGCGCAAGTGCAACAGGATACGCACAGGCGGGGTGTCTGGTGGATTCTCCCAATCCCAGCGGTTGCCGTAGACCCACATCTCTACCGAATCAGCGTCGTGGCCCATCATGACGGGCTGGTCTGGGGTCAGCAGGATGCGCGGCTTGTCCTCCGACTTTCCGGAACCACGGTAGCGCAGTTTCGCGACCGGCCTATCCCAGATGTTCTGAGCCTGGCTGAGGGCCAATTCTGCATCCGTCTCGCCTTCGACCTTGATGGACCACCCTTCGAGTCGCTGGAAGGTCAGAGGCAGGCCCGGACCGCTGGGCTCCTTGCGATTGGCCCAAACCATCTCGTAAGGTCTTTCGCCGACGGGTTCGGCGGGATCCAATTCCGTCTTGATGCGAATGTCCGCCGCCCCGAGAGATAGGACAGCCGAAGCCAATGTGAGGAGAATCAGTGGTTTCATCGTTGCGGTGATTCGTCCCCGAGTATGCGTTCGGGACCAAGCCACGGCAAGGCCGATGGCGGGTTGCATCCCGTCAGGATCTCAGCGGATTCTGTCCCAGGCCATGACACGATGTCATCAAGTGAGGCAATTGCCAGCTGGCGCCCGTTTCTTCCGCTCTCTTTGCGCCTTGGAGAGTATCCTGGGCGCGCCAGTGCTCATTGGAGGCACACTTCCTGCATTTGCCGGTTTCGATGGGACGAACCATGTGCAACATGCGGAATCGAGCTGTCTGCGGCTCCATTCCGGAGCGGGACTGCCTGCCGGAGCGGGAAGGCGGGCTGACAGGGGAGAGGGCCAGGCTTCGCCTGACAACGACGGTGGATTCATTGATGAATCGATGGTGCAAGCGGGGAGCGGTCAAGCCTTTGCAGATTCTGTTGCGGGCTTATCCCGGTCCCTTGTGGCATGCCTATCACAGGATGGAATTGCTCGAATGCCTCGAGACCTTGAACGGGAGCAAAGACGAACTCCTTCCCGAGGAGCGATCTATGTTGTCCGACTCCTTGGATTTGCTCCGGGGGCGCCACGCGGGTCCGATGGGCATCGATCCGAGCATCGAGATTGCGTGCGAATGAACGGCCATTACAAGACTTGCCACTCCCACCCTTCCCGCGAGACTCCCGAAGCCCTTAACGCTTGGGGAAAGCTTCCGGTCTATCGCGCCCGAATTCTAGCCTCGGATGTCGTTGACGTCGTTGTGAAATCCGCCCGAAAACTGGCCGTCGGAGAACGGATTGCCTTTGCGACACTTCCGGATCTTGCCGCGTCGGAAATTCAAGGCTCGGTCCAGCCAAAGTGGCGGAGCGGCATCATCTGGCGAATCGAAAAAGGGACTCTGCGCCTCACAGCGACCTGATTCGCCGCCCCTTTCGGGTGGGAGGACGGGCAGGGATTTGTCGCGTGACAGATCCCTGCGGATCGGCGCTCCAGCCTTGCCCACCTCGACCGGCTCCCTCTCCCATCGCGTTCTCCCGGATGGGAGAGGGCGTTTTGAGAGGGATTACTCCGCGGGTTTGAGAAGGAGGTAGTCCAGGCCGAGCATATAGGACTTCTCCGCCTTCTCGTTTGCTCCAACGATGGTGCTCGAGAGGAGGTTGTCTTTCGCGCGAAGGTCGAAGGTGCCAAGTTCGATTTCGTTGCTCGGTTGCACGTCCGGGTTATAGAAGTCGATCGGCCGGCCGGCCTTGGCACCATTGACGGAGAGTTGGTGAATCCCGTAATCCCTGGCTTTAAGGAACCGCGCGTAAACGCGGTATTTGCCTTCTTTGGGAGCGGGGAAAGCCACGGTGAGGGTGTCGCCGGGCCGCATGCCTGCGTGCCACCAGAGATGGCTGCCAGCGCTTGTGCTATCCCAGCTTTGCGGTTCAGCGGTGCCGGCAACACGCACCACCTTGAGGCTCTCGCCTTCGATCGCCCCCTGGACGCGAGGCACGACGTATTCAGGCATGGGTCGAATGACCGTTTCCCCGGGGCGGATCGGTTTGAAGGTGTCGGTTGCGCCCGGCCGGGCATACCAATAGGACACAATGCCCATGTTGACTTTGCAGTTGGCGTTCCAATGCCACAGTTCCATGTCGAACTTGAAGTCTTTGGTGAAGGGTATCCGGTCCAGGATATGGAACCGGTTCACGCTGGTGCGGCCGTAATTGCCGGGGCCGTCGCAGCGAGGCTGGGCGTGATAGGCATGCGTGAAAACCGTCGGCCAGCACCAGGCATAGCCGTAATAATCTTCGGTGCCGGTCCCGAAATGGCTGGGGAACGCTTCGCCATCCACATAGATCTTCTCGTCGCCTTCACCCCACCAGTCTTTCACCGGGTTATCAATCGTGAAGCTTGCGCCTGCGAACACGCCTTTGCCCTTGGCGGCAAGGTAATTCCAATCCTGCATGGGGCGGGTGGGCACATCGAATTCGGCGCGCCATTTGGCGTGGAAATGCATGGAATTGTCGGTCCACCGGTAGTCCTTGAGCACCAACTCGCCGGTGAGAGTGGCGGTCTGCTGGCTGTGATTGACCAACTCAATCACGGCGGCGTCGTTGAACGGCATGAACCAGTGCGAGTACATCTCGCCGTCTTCAGCCATGCCCACAGGCAAGGTGCTGAACGGGTTGATGCCTGGCCCGCTTCCAAGCAGGTCTCCCAGCGGCGCTTCCACACAATGCTCGCCGTCGAAGGTCATCTTCACAACGATGCCTCGCAGGGCTGCGTCGCGATCGTCCGCGGAAACACGCAAGACGGCCCGAGTGATCGCCGCGGGCCCGGCAAGTTCCTGGCGAATGGAATCGCCAGGGGCGATTTCCAGTTGGAACTCCTGCGTGTCGCCACCAAGCACGGCGGAATTGCGTCCCGGTTCAGCCAGTTGCGCGGCGAGGCGCTCGAGCTTGGCGCCAAGCTCCTTGATTTGGCTTGAGGAGAACGACTCGACCGTGGTTCCGCCAGCGTAGGTGCGGTAATTGACGTGGTAATAGAACTTCCCCTGATCGCTGGTCACCTTGCAGTGCTTGGCGTAGGGAATCGGAAAGTAAAGATTCCAGCCTTTGCTATATTCGCCGGCGATCGGACGCGGAAGGCCCGGGTACTTGCCGCCAAGGATATCCGACATCGGGCTTTCCAACGCGGGCGTCGAGTTCCCGTCGATGTAAATGCGCAGGGTCCCGGCGGGGTTCGCCGACCAGATGCGGACGATCGCGCCAGGTCCCTCGGTGTCCATCATGACGAACTCCTTGCGCCCGTTGTGCTCTTCGGTCCGCAAATAATGGCCGGCATCGCCATTGGCAAACCAATCCTGGGCGGGCGACTTGGCGTTACGATCGTAGGACGAGAACTGTTTGCAGGTGTAGGCCGGGTTGGGGAACTGGGCCATATCTGCAAGGTCAGTCATTTCGTCCAGGAGCCGGCTTGTGGTGACCGGGGCGGCTGTGACCTGGGGAGCCACACCGGCTAATAAGCAGCCAGCAGCCAGGCTGGCCAGCCAGACGGCGCTTGCTCGCCGCGGCGAAAGGGTTTTTAAGGAGAGGAATCCGTTGAAGAACGAAATTCGCGAGTTCATGCCCGCCAGCGTGATTCAATCAGGGCACGCGAGTCAAGCGGGAGCTGCATGGTCGCAGCAATTCTGCCCATGAACCTCAAAATGGTTGGCTTGATTACCAACTATTTGCGCAACGCGAGGTTCAAGGGCGCAGTGCGCGCAATCCTGTTCCGGGGTGATCTCATTTTGCTCAGAAAACATCTGAACCTTAGGCAGGGCAGGTCGCTCCGTCGACCGCCGTTGGTTTGCTCTCTCTTTCTTCAAACATTCTGCAGACTGGGCGGAATGAATCTTGTGCGGAGTCAATCACGGTCAAGGGGAAGTTAGCCACGGCGCGCGACGGAGCGCCTCGCCCTGCCTAAAATAGGAAGGCTTCTACAAAATGCCTTGAGCCCGAAGTTCGGGCTTGGACGCTGCGGGCCTAGACCTTGGGCGCGATCGGGACAGGGGGCGGGCCCGCTGCCTTTCCAGTGGCGGCCCGGGCTTTCGCTTCGGCGTCCGTCTTGGCTTTCGCCTCGACTTTGGCTCGTTCCGCGGCGAGACGGGCGTCCACCTCCGCCGCTTCGGTCGGATGGATCTTGTGGTAGTAAGCGTTCGACTTGGCCAGCTGGGACTTGTCGAGAAGAAGCGATCGGAAGCGGTCGTGGGTGCTCAATTCGAACTCCGTATCCATCTTGATGGCGTCGAAAGGGCATACCTCAACGCAGATCTGGCAGCTCATGCAGACCGCGGTATCAATCTCGAAAACGCGGGGCTGCGTCTGCATCTTGCCGGCGTGATCGGGCTTCTTGACCGTGTCCTTGACGATATAAATGCACTTGGGTGGGCATTCCTTCTCGCAAATCTGGCACGCGACACAGCGGAGCCCTTTCGCCGGGTCCTCTCCGTCATAGACCAGGAAAGGGAAAATGCGCGCCGCCTCCTTGGGCTCGAGCCGCTCCTCCGGGTATTGGACGGTCACGAGCCGCTCCGGGCGCGTGTAGCTGCCCACGAAATTGCGGGCTGTTTCCGCCAGACCTTTGATAATGCCTTCGCCCAACATCGGGTTTGAATATGCAGCCTTCTCGCAGGCAATGTCCAACGCCATCGTTCAAGAGGAGAATCGACGCTGACCTGGCCCCCGGCAAACGCGACTTCCTAAGATAACGGTGAGCACCTCTGCAGGGGGATCACCCGTAGATCACCCGTAGATCACCCGTAGATCACCCGTAGATCACCCGTAGATCACCCGTTCGTGATCGGGTGATGACCGAGTGATGACCGGGTGATGACCGAGTGATGACCGGGTGCACCAGGGAGGAAGAGAGTGACCAGGTCCGACTGGAGCAGGGGGAGGCGTGGCGAGGTGAAGCCCGAAACTCGAAGAGACCGAAGGCGCCGAAAGAAGTCCGAGTGCCGAAACCGTTCGCCGAGACGGCTGTGGTCGGCGGTGACAACTCATGCCGCCAGATTTGACCTTCGATGCACCAAACCTGCGGGTTCAGCGAATGTCCACTCTTCCGGATTACCGAAGCTTCCGTAGATACTCAGAGGCCTGCTTGTTGTTGGGATCCAACCGGTAAGCTTCCTCAAAGCGTTGGATCGCCGGTTCACGTTCACCGACCTGGAAGAGGGCAACCCCCAGGTTCAGATGCGCCATCGCGTAACCCGGATTGAGGCGGATAACGGTCTCAAACTGCTTCCGGGCCAAGGCGGTTTCGCCGGCAAAGGCGAGTTCTTCGCCCAGCATATAGTGCGCTTCCCAGTAGGCCGGATTGAGCTGCACCGCATGTTGGAAGTGACCGATGGCCTCCGAACGCCGCCCCAGATTCGAGCACGCCTTCCCGATATGGTAATACGCCCGCGGGTCCCGGGGTGCGAGGCGCCTTTCCCGTTCATAATGCTCCAGAGCGCGGGTATAGTTGCCTCGCAACGTCTCGACCTGGCCCAGGGTGAGCCAGCCTTCCGCCAGATCCGGACGCAGGGTTACGGCATGAGAGAGTTGCTTCTCGGCTTCATTAAGATCGCGCAACCGCAAAGCGATCCGCCCACACTGGAAATAAGCGACGTGATGACGCGGCATCAATTCGCGAACCCGTGTCCATTCCGCGAGCGCTTGAGGTGCGTCGCCAACCGCTTCGAGGAACTCGGCGAAGTTTTCGTGCAGTCTATGGTCGCCAGGAGCGCTGGCAAGGGCTTCGGCATAGACGGCGCGGGCAACCTGGACGGCATTCGTGTCCATGCGCTTCCGGGTCTCGGCGATCGCGGTTTGGAGGCCTTTCACGCGGTCCGAATGGTTGATTTGGTGGCTGAAGGGCGGGCCCGACAGCCTTTGAAGCATGTCCCTGTAAACGGCGACGCGATTCCAATCCGTCAGTCCAAGCTTGCGTTCGCATTGTTCCTGGGTGAGCCAATCTTTGCCCTCGCCGCCGGTGGCCGTCGGAGGAAGCAGATCCGCAACTTGGTCAGCCCACGCCCGGCCGAGAAGGTAGTTGCCCCTGAAATTGAAGTGGACATGCTCGTAGAAGGTCTCCGCTCCGGGGATGCCAACATTGGAGTCGGCAGCGAGCGAAGGACGGGTATCGAACAGGGCGACCCCGGCGTTGGTCGCTTGGCTGGCGCTTTGGGTGATGATGGAATTGATCCGCCCGTCGGTTCGAAAGGGCAGGGCGTCGAGGTCCACCGCCTGTTGAAGGTGGGAGAGGGCATCGGCCGCTTGGCCTGCCCTGAGCAGAGCCAGGCCATAGCGAAAATAGGCTTCGGCGCTGAGCGGAGCGACTCGCGCCGCCTGTTCGTAGAATTTCAAAGCTACAGGGTGCGCTCCTTCCATCTCGGCACGGACGCCATTGGTAAGCGCCGCCTGGAAGGTGGCGTAAGCTTCGCCCGTCAAGCCATGGATCGAAGCGAACGGTGCGCAATCTTTGACGTTGACTGCCACGGTATTCAGGAGGATGCGGACTTTCGCGCGGCGTCCCGCGGCGAGAATGTCGCGCAGGTTTTGCGCGAAATTCCGGTAAACAGCCTCTTTCCGCGGATCTTCCGGCGCAACCTGGTTCTTCATGAACATCGGCATGCCTTCCCATTCCAGGCGTCCGGAAGAGCGTCCGGCGATCTTTCGGGCCGAGGCCATCAACCATTGCCCCACGCGCATCTGTTGCACCGCGAGAATGAACCGAACGTAGGCGTTTGACGGGGCTTGCGAGCCGAAAACCGAGGCAGCGCCAAAAGGCCCAACCATCTCGTTATTCCCCATGTAGATCAGCCAGATATCGCCATCATGGCCGGCACATTCGCGCGCAATGGGCAAAACGGCGTGGGAATTTATTGCGGTCATCGCCGTGCAGACGACTTCAAAGCGCGTGCCGGGAAAACGGTTCGCAAGGAGCTTTTCCATGCACCGCGCCGGGCCGAACGCCGGTTTCGGGTCCCCCAGCGCCGCCGATTCGCCAAAAATGAAGATTCGGAAGGTCCCGGCCGGCTTCACCGCGTTCATGACCACCGGCGCCGGACTCCGCGCCATTTCCGGCGGGAACAAGCGGAGGCCGAACTTGTCATTCTCGACGAGCATTCGCTGACCGCCAATTTGCGCTGGATTGAAGAAAGACGTGTCGTATCCGTATCCGGCGACCCGGAACGCCACTTCAAGTGCTACGAGCCCAAGCGCGGCGAGAAGCACGAACGCGATCAAGGCAAAGAAGGCTCTCTTGCCGGGCGGCAGCCGATTGGGGGCCCCAGTCGTGCGGCGTGAAGTGTCGGCCGTTCCGGCGGGACCCTGCAGCGCATCCTCCGAGGATTGCTTTCGTGAATTGACTCTTGTCTCTTGCTTCACCGCTAGGCGCTGTTTGGCCAAACTAACGTGCGCGCTCCCCAGCTGGCAACGTCGATTTCGAAATTTGAGCTCAAAAAGTCACCATGCGATAGTGCTTGAACTGCAGTAACTTGCGCATTCGGACACCCTTCTTCGAGACCGATGTTATAACATTTGTATTACGGCGGTCCCGTCAAAGAAAGAGACCTCCAGTCAACCTCGGCGCCCGCGTTCAACTCGCAGCGAACGCAAAGGTCAGGCACAGCCACTGGCAGCCACGGGTGCGACCGCAACCACAGGGTGGTTCTTGCTGAGGCTCACGCTACCGGCCGGCGCCATGGCTGTTGTCTGCACTGTCTTGTCTGACATACGGTCCATCGAACGTCGGAATCTGCTCCACCGGAACATACCAAGGTGCGCGCTCCGCCCAAAAAATGTTGCCCTGGGGCCGCATTTCAGGATCGGAATCCAACAGTCCGCTCGGCACAACCCAAAGCTTCTGGTTGCGGCTCAACTTTGGCAAGGCGGCTCCACAGTTCTGACAGAAGCAACGGGTAAATCCCGGATTGTCCTTGGCGTCAACGAATCGCCCAATGAGCTCCTCACCACGCGTCCATGAAACAGAATTCAGAGGGAAGCCCAGATTGGCCACATGGACCGACCCAGACGACTTCTGACATGACCGACAGTGGCAGTACAAAAAGATGAGTGGTTCTCCCGTCACTTCGAATGCCACACTACCGCACAGGCATGATCCTTTTAGCGCTTTCATAAATGATTGAACGGATGGGGCAGGCACGGCGCGCCGGAGGCCGCCGACTTGGGACAAGAGCAATCCGGCGCCCTTGCCTGACCGGTCCCGTTCGGCGTTCTCACTCGATATCAATCTCAAAGTCGTTGTCGGGAACTGCCTCTCCCGTGATGCACGTGAAACATGCGAATTCCACCTCGGCAGAACCAACCACCCAAATCGGCGCACCGCATGAGCACCGCTCGCCCCGTTTGGCTGCGTCGATTGCGCTCTGAAAAGAGAGGCCAGGGGACTGCCCCTGGCCTCTGCGAATTGGATTAGCAATTCCGCTGCAGCTTGTTTACCGCCTTGCGCGGAAGAACTTCATGGCGCCCGTGGGCGAGATCGTTGCCGGGCTGGTGGCGGACTCGGTCGTCCAGGTGCCGCCAACGAGGCTGTCGGTCGATTCCAGCGTGCCTTCGAAGGTGAGCACGAGGTCGCCCGTGGCTGTCCGGGTGACGCTCAACGCCGCCGTTTGCGGTTCTTCGGCAAGCGTGCCGCCGGTGTAACCGAGCAGTTCGACATCCGCGATCTGCATGCTGTTGGCCGTTCCGGCGTTCACGACGGTCGGGAAGATCACCTTGTAGGAGGTGTAGGCCACGTCATTCGCGAAGAAAACTTCGCGCCGAATGAAGCGTTCCGGAAAGGCCGGGACGGCACCCTCGGCGATCTTCACAAACGAGCTGCCGTCGACCGATCCCCAGAGTTCGAACGAAGCGGGATCGCGCTCAGGCGCGTCGTTGGCGGAGGTGAGGGCAAGGCCTCGGACGGTGGTGGCGCTGGCCGGGGTGACGGTGAAGCCAGCGTTGAGTTTGTCGAAGTTCAGATACTTCGTTGCCGAGTTGGCGTCGATCGCGTTCGGAGCGAGTTCGGCTGCAGGCGAGTTTGTGGAGGTCGCCACGATGGCATTGGAGGGAGCCAGGACGTTAACGTCCGGCCCGTACCAGTAGATCACGTCAGACAGCGGAGCCAGACTGCTCGCGGCGGTGCTGTCGCCAACCTTGCGCATGGCCACTTGGACGAAATCGCCGCCGCCGCCTTCCTTAAGCGTGGCAATCATCGGGTAGCGTTTGCCCGCGGTGATCGCGACGGGGGTGGCCGTTGTGACCGTGGGTTTCTCCACGTTGTTCGGCTCGAGGAACGCACTGCAGCAGGCAGCTTCTTCGATCAGCGGAGCGTCTGTTCCAGGCACCGGCCAGGCATCGGTGGTGCTCAGGTACATCTGGGAGGCGTCATCGCTGCGAATAAAGAAGTGGTACTCACCACTTTCTTTTGCGATCAGATAACCGCGGACGCGAGCGCCGTAATTCTCCGCGCGATCAGGGGTGTTGAAACCCGGGGTGTAGATCACGGTGTCCGGCGTGTTGGCCAGGTATTCCGGATCGTCATACAGCGCTTGCAGCGCGGTTCCGGTGATGTCGCTCCAGATCTCCATTTTGGCTCTGGACGGGACCAGGCTGAACGATTTCCAGGTGTAAGCGCTGTCGGCGGCGATGATATTGCCCGCGTTGTCAGCCACGTTATTGACCGTCAGGGTGTATAGGGCGCCTTCGGTCTGCTGTGAAGTGGTCAACCGCACGGTGAACGGATCCACCAGGGTTGCCGCCGAAGCGGTCAGGCCGCTGTTGAACGTGTAATTGGCCGCCGTGGTGGCGGTGGGGGCGGTGACGGGTTCAGAGAAGGTCACATCCGCCGACGTCATCGTCTCGCTGCCAGTCACTTTGGCGATGAGCGGCTTCCGGGTGTCGGCATTGACCGTGATGGTCGCCACCGAACTGGTCTTCGCGATGCCGAGCGTGCCCGCCACGAGGGCGAACTTGGCATTGTTGTCCGCGGTGGTCAGCACTGGAATGGTGTAAGACGGGGTCGTTGCGCCCACGATGGGCTTGCCATCACGCAGCCACTGATACCAGACGCTGTTGCCGTAATAGCTGAAGTTTGTCACGGCTCCCGCGACGGTCAGCCTCTCGTTGGCGAAGAGGGTTCTGTTTCCGGGTTGGGTGGTGAAGTTCAGCACGGCGCCAACCGGGTCGCCTGAACCGGCAAGTTGCACGGCACCCGCGATGGGCGGCAGGTTCGCTGCCAGCGTTGTATCATCCGTCTTCCGCATGCCAACGGCCACGCCGTCGCCGCCGCCGCCTTCCTTTAGCAGCACGATAAAGCCGTATTCCTTTCCGGCAGTGAGGCGAACAGGCGCTGCCGTGGTGGCTTCGTCGCCATCGACGGGTTCCAGGAAGGCTGCGCAGCAGCCCGCTTCTTGGATCAGCGGCGCATCGACGAGCGGGTCAGGAAGGGCCGCGCCCGATTGGTTCAGGAAGAATGCCGAAGCGTCATCGCTCCGGATGAAGAAGTCGTAATCGGCCGTTTCGAGCGGCGTGAAAACGCCGGTGATGCGAAGGCCAAAATTGTCCCCAAAGGACTCATTCCATCCCGCGGTGCCGTTGGCGCTGCCCGCTTGCAGGCTGCCGATGTAGACGGCGCGATCGGGAGTATTGGCAGTGAACTTCGCGTTCCCGGTCAGGTCGGCCAGCGTCGTTCCGGAAATGCCTTCGAAGATCTCAACTTTGAGCGTGCCGGGGACGGGGCGCACGTCGGTGGCGGTCGTGACCTGGAGGGTCGCCGCATCCGAATAGTTCGGCGTGATGTCCAGGGCGCGGACCGAGTAGGCATACTGCTTGCCAGTCTGGCCCGGGAAGTCGGCGAAGCTGGTCGTCTGGAGGACGGAAGTCAGGACTTTTCCATCGCGCTGGACTTCATACGCGACACGGCCCGAATTGTCGGTGGCGGCGTCCCAGGCGAGTTCAACCCGGCCAGCGCCGGTTGATACCGCGCGGAGGTTCGCGGGAGTGGTCGGCTTCTCGGTGTCCGCCTCTTCGACCATGGTCACGATCTTGATATTGTCGACGTGCTGGTTCTGCCAGGCGTCACCTGTGCGGCCGCCGAAAACCAGGACGCCAGGGCTTGGAAAGTAAGCCGTCTGGTAGTTGGTGAGCATCTGTTTGCCCTTCCACCAGACATTGAGCTGCGCGTTTTCGAGCAGTTCCACCTTCAGCTTCGCCCAGCACAGGGCCGAAGGGTCTCCCGAGCCGTCCCAAGCGCCGGTCTGGAGCGAGGTCACATCGGCGCAGGTGCCGTTGCGTGTGGGCAAGGGGAATTGGGCCACCAGCGTGCCGTCCACGCGCACAGTGAGGGCGGCCACGTCGAGCCCGATCGATTGGTCGGCTACGTTGCACAACGACCCTGCCGTGCCGCCGCTATTCCAGGCGTCAAAACCGATGGCGATGCCTGTCTGCGTGCCTTCTTCGGCCAAACTGGCTTCGCAATTCTGGCCGCCGGCCCAGGTTCCAGCCGCGATGACCGGATCGCCCGCGCGCGCGAAGCTTACCGAAAATCCGTCGGCTGGGCTTTCCGAGCCGTTGCCGATCCGGAAATCCGCCTCGAATGTGAAGGCTTTGACGACCTTGCCATCATCGAAATCGTTGAAGATGATGCGGCTGGATTGGCCAATGGCTTCGGTGACGACCAGGTAGCCGTCGTCGCCCGCTCCGCTCGCCCCACCGGATGGATTCCAGTAGCCCACTCCGAAAAAGGTCATTAACCCATCGGCAATGGGATCTGTGTTGAAGTCGTATTCCGCTGTGCCTGCGTAAGCTCCGGCGGCGCACAGCAAACCGGCCGCGAGGCAGCTTCTGCTAATCAGCTTCTGATAGTTTTTGGATCGTTTCATCATGCTCTCTTGTTATCAAGATGCCGAATGGGCATCTTATTCCAGGTGAACCCTACTCTAGACCTACCTTGCGCACGCTCACGTGGCCCGTCAACCTAAAAGTGCGACGGCCGTCTCAATTTTGTGGGTCATCTGAACCTTTTGCTGTGGCTCACTGACCCGACGCAGAACGATTTCTTCGGGTAGTCCGCTCCATAGCAGTCACCCGGACTCCGCACGGGAAGCCGAATCCGCTTGGCTTCATCGACCTTCACAGTACTCATGGCTTGAAAGTCCGCCGAGGGCTCCAGCATTTCAAGCCGCTTCCTGTGGGAAGCAAGAGACGGCGCTGGACGGAGAGAGCGCTGGCCCAAAAGCGCACTTGCCGCTTGCTGGAGAGGCTGGCCGAGGGGTAGTCTTACTGTATGAGTAAGACCGGACTGATGTCCTTAACCGTTAAGTTGCCACCGGACCATCATGCAGCGGTCTGCGGAAAGCCAAATCGAAGCGCCTGGGTGCGGAACGCCATTGCTGAGAAACTTGAACGCGAGGGGTCGCGAGCCAGGCGGCCTCGGACGGTTCTAGGACGCAAGCTGTTGGCTGCACGGACAGAGTATGCTCAGTCTGGTGGACGCCCCTTGTCGCTGGACGAAGTACAGAAGGAGGTCGCGCGACGAAGGGGAGAGCGATGAAACGGACCTATCTGGACAGCTCAGTCTTGATTCAAGCGGTCCAGGGCGTCGACGGCGACAAGACGGCGGCTTTGCTGGAGGATCCTGAACGGGAGTTTGTCGCCGCCACGTTCTTGAAGCTGGAGTTGCTTCCTCAACCGACGTTTCATCGCCGCAAGGCGGAACTTGAGTTTTTGGGCGAGTTCTTCGCCCGAGTGGTCGATTGGTGTGAAGCATCTGAGGATCTGGTGGGAGCAGCCCTTGCGGAAGCCGGCGCGGTGCCGTTGTCCGCCGTGGACGCGATCCACGTGGCGGCAGCAAAACGGCTGAAAGCAGATGAGTTCATCACGGCAGAGCGCCCCGGCAAGCCGCTGCACAAAGCCCGCGGCCTGAAAGTCCGCTTCCTGCCGAACGTGTAGCCAGCCTCCTCGCTAGCGACCACACGATCAGCCGTTACGGAGGTGACTATGAGGGCCGGGGCGGGTGGCCCTCTATGAGGACACGCACTACAACAAGGCTACGGTTGCCGCAGAGGCGGCATTCACGCAAATCTCAGAGTTCATCATCCAGCACGGCGGGACGGTGCGAGACGAAGCAGAAGACGAGCTGCTAGCGAAGGTGGCTGAAGTCTTCCATGAGGAGAAACCTCGCTTTTGGGGTTCGTTATTCAGCGGCAATGGGCGGTTCGGCAGCCGTGGGTTGAGTGCGCGTCAGTCCGTCGGCGACAACCCGCTTCCCTCGGCGAAGTGGTCACCGATTACCTCAAGAGTCCGGACCTCCTACCCTTCTGCCCACGTTGAAAGCACGTTGATGCCACGTCAACGGACGTGCTTCGAACGTGGGTTGAACGTGTCTGGAAAGGGGAGATCGGGGAGGCGTTGCCGCTCTTCACGGGTAGGTTCCGTTCCGCGCTCACAGGCGGCCCTCTCAGAACCGCGAACCACGCGAAGGAGTGGGGACGGCGCGAGCGATCTCGGAGTGCCATTTGTCGCGCTTTCCTTGCGCGCCTTTGGCCGAACCTCGCGCCTGATTCCGCGATTAAGGCCCTTTAGGCCGGCGGAAGTTTCCAGGGGGCGCGCATGGGGCGGGAGAGAAGTGCGTTGGCCGAATCGTCGCTGACGAACTGCTCGCGGTCCGGGTCCCACTTGAGTTTGCGCCCGAGTTTGATGGCGATATTGGCGAGGTGGCACACGGTCGAGACGCGGTGGCCAATGTCTACGGGAAAGTAAGGGTCTTTCCGGCTCTTGACGCACTGGAGGAAGTCGTCGTGTTCGCCGTTCGGATTCGTGTAAAGGTGGAGTTCGTCGGGGCCGATTATCGACTCGGCGATTTCCTTGGAGCTGGCTTGCACGGGGGCGCGCCAGCCCGTGTTGCCCACCCAGCCGTCCGAGCCGATGAACTTGATGCTCGGGTTGCCAGGTTTGCACGTCATAACGACGCCGTTGGCGTAGCGATAGGTGACGTCGTAATCCTTCACGGTGTTATAAAGGCCTCCCTCCCAGTAGGTGCCCGTTGCCTCAATTTCCACCGGGCCGCTCCGTTCGGTGTCGTTGGCCCATTGCGCGGTGTCGAAAAGGTGGGCGCCCCAATCGCAGATGATGCCGCCTGAATAATCCTGGATCCAACGGAAGTTGAAATGGACGCGGTCTTTGTTGTAAGGCGCTTCCGGGGCGGGGCCGAGCCACATATCGTAATCGAAATCAGGCGGCACGGGCTGGGGCGTGGGATCGCCTGGCACGTTAGGCTGTTTGGGCAGGATCACTTCAATACGCTGCAGCTTGCCGATGCGACCGTTCCGCACCAGTTCGGCCATGCGATGGTATTCCGGCACAGCTCGATCTTCGGTGCTGGTCTGGAACACGCGCTTGTGCTTGCGGACCGTTTCGGTCAGGACCTGGCCTTCGGCGACCGTTAACGTGGGTTTTTCGCATTGGACATGTTTCCCGGCATGGAGGGCCAGGGCGCTGATCAGCGTGTGCCAATGATCCGGGGTGGAAATCATGACGGCGTCGATGTCCGGTCGGGCGAGGATCTCGCGGAAATCCCTGGTGGCGAAGCAGTCTTCGTTTTGGTAACGGTCATTGACGGTTTCTTTGGCGCGGAGAAGGCGTTTGCCATCCACGTCGCAAACGGCCACCACTTGGGCGCTCTTGTGCCGGAGGTAAGGCGGGAGATTCCAGCCTATCCCATGATCACCCGTCCCGATGAAGCCGACGGTGATGCGGTTGCCTGGGCTGACGACTCCTTGCAGGCCAAGGACTGATGCCCGGACGATGAGGGGCGCAGCGGCGATGCCTAGGGATGTGCGTTGCAGGAAAGACCGGCGGCTGAGCGGCGTGTTCATGGGGCCGATGTTAAGCGCAGCGGATGGGAGCGAACAAATGAAAAGCGCCCAGATCGGCGCGAGTCTTGCTCAATTCCGATTCCCTCCTTATCTTGGAGGACGCTCGGTCGCCGTCATGCGGCAGGTGGTTTCCTGCGGGTTCGGTGGGATGGGCGGGAAACCAGCGGCCCAACTTAGGAGAGATATGAGTCAAGCAATCATGGATCCGGAGAGCGTCCGCCGGTTTGCGGAGGAACTCCAGCGTTTCAACCGGGATGTCGAAGCGCGGATGGCGTCGCTCCAGGCGCGTTTTGCCGCGCTTGGCGATACCTGGCAGGACCAGGAACACATCAAGTTTTCGGAGGAGTTCAAGACAACCATGAAGGCGCTCCGCAAATTCGTCGAGATTTCCGGCCAGCAAACGCCTTTCCTCCTCCGGAAAGCGCAGCGGATCGAAGAGTACCTTAACCAGCGTTGACGATGCCGGGTCGTGCCCAGGTCAGCTCGGTCGAAGCCGTGGGCGAATTCCGCTCCAGGCTGATCGTTTACATCAGCAAAGTGCGCTCCGCCCTTGAAGAAGCCAGCGACGAAATCCGCCAGACCCGGACCTGGCTCGAGAACACTCAGCGCCCGCATTGGGAAAACGAATTGCGCCGCCGCAGGCGGGATCTCGAGGAAAAGGAACAGCTCTTGTTCAGCGCGAAGCTTTCGCGGATTTTGACCCAATCGGCTGCTCAGGTGCTCGCGGTGGAGCGGGCGAAACGGGCCGTGCATGACGCCGAGGAGAAGCGGTTGCTGATCAACAAGTGGATCCGCGAGTTCGAAAACCGGGCCGAACCGCTCGGCAAGCAGGTCGAACAGATGGTGACGTTCGTTAGCACGGACCTGGGGAAGGCGGCGGCGCATCTGGGCAGCCTCCTGACCGCTCTCGAGGCCTACACGGCGGTTCGGTCGGAGGCCGGAGCGGCACTCGCCCCCGGGTCCGCCTCGGCCGCAGTGCCCTCGGCCGAAACTCCTGGCGGGGAGGGACCCGCATGAATCTCAATGCCACTCGCACCCGAGTAGAAAGCCTCACCCGGGAATTGTGCAGGAGTTGGGACGAGACCAGGAACGTGTGGCGGGATGCCAAAGCCCAGGAGTTCGACGCCGAATACATGCAGGAGCTTGTCGCGCGCTGCAGCCAGGCCAGCGCGGCTATCGAGAAATTGGATCAATTATTAACCAGGGTTAGAAACGATTGTGAGTAGCATTCCCGGGACCAGCGCCACGCTCGAACTCCTCCACGAGCTCAAGAGCTCGGCGCGTGAATTCGCGCAAAAGGACGAGACGCTTCAGAAAGGCTGGCAAGCCAGGCGCTCCACCCTCGCTAAATCGTTTGAGGCGGCTACCAAACAGCGAGCCGCCGAGCTGGGCAGCGAATTGGCCGCCCTTGAGAACGAGTTCGACACGGCGCGGCAGCATGGCGAAACCCGGCGCCAGAACCGGGCTGCGCGCATTGAGGAAGCCCACAAACGGAGCCTCAAACGGGTGCTCGATGCCATTGAACAGCGCGAAGGGCGCCAGAAGTACACGTTGCAGAAGCGCACGCTCGAGGCCGAACGCCAGCGCGAATCCGATCTCGCCGGCGCTTCGTCCCGATTGACGGAGTTCCGGTCCCGGCTTTCCAAATCGCAGGACGAATTCGCGTCCCTGGAAGTAAACGCCTACCAGGCCTTCTCCAGTTTCCGGAGCTTTCGCCACCTCCTGGTGGAGCCGGCCGATGCACCGGAAGCCGATCCCACCCAGGATGAGTATGAGCTGCTGACCGGGCTGGGGGAACTGCGCACCGGGGTTGAACGCACCCTGATGCGTTTCAAGCGCAACCCGCTCATCGCCCTGTTTCGGATCGTGCCGCTTTGGCTGATGATCCCCCTGCTGGTCCTGGCGTTCGGCATCTGGTTCTTTCTCCGCACCTATCACGGCCTGGACATCCTGACGCTGGAACAGGCGGCTGCCGGGGCTGGAGGGGCGTTAGTTGGGGCGTTCCTCCTTCACTGGCTTGCGAAGGCTCTCGGCCGGCCTGCCGCCTTGAAGATCAGCCAGGGGCTTGTGAAAGCGCGACAATGGCACGCCGCGGCCCTGCGCAAAGCAGCCCAACGGCACTTGCAGGACGAAAGCAAGATCAAGGCGGCTTACGAAACGGTCATCCGCGAGACCTCCGAGCTCTGGGAGGCGGCCGTGAAGGAAGCGGATCAAGCCCGCGCCCTCCTTCCAAAGCAGCTTGAGGAAAAGATGAACCGCGCCCGCCGGAAGAACGAGTTCCATACCCAGCGGGTTCTGGACGAACTCAACCGACGGCATGAAGTCATGGGCGTGCGCCTGCGCGCCGTGGCGGAAACCGAGGCGCGAGAGAGCACGTCGGCCCAGGAAGGGGCCCTTGCCCGGTGCGAACAGGAATTCCAGGAACAAGCCCGCGACCTCGAACAGGACTGGCAAACTCGCGCACGGCAACTCTGGGAGCGGATTCAGTCCGCCAACGCCTTCGCCGAACGTCTGTGCCCTGCCTGGACGGCAGCGGATTATTGGCAATCCTGGTCTCCGCCCCAAGACTTCAAGCACGCGGTACCCTTCGGTTCCCTCGAAGTCGACCTGGAGAAGCTTGCCGAAGTCCGTCTTCGCGAGAAGCGGATGGCCTTCCCGGGACCGCACGTGTTCTCGGTCCCGCTGATGCTCAAGCTTCCGGAACAAGCGTCGCTGCTCTTTGAAACAGGCGACACGGGAGGCGGTGAGGCCATTGCCGCGATGAATACGATCCTGTTCCGGCTCCTCGCCCTGGGGCCGCCCGGCAAACTGAGCTTTACGATCTTTGATCCGATCGGGCTCGGACAGAATTTCGCAGGGATCATGCACCTGGCGGATTACGAGGACAGCCAGGTCAGCAGCCGCATCTGGACGCAAGCCAGCCAGATGGAAGAAAAGCTCGGGGAACTCAACGAGCACATGGAGAAGGTCATTCAAATGTACCTGCGCAATGAATACGCCACCATTGCCGAGTACAACACCCATGCCGGCGCGATCGCTGAAAAGTACCATTTCCTTGTCATTGCCGGCTTCCCGATGAGTTTCAGCGAGGCCGCCGGACGGCGGCTGCTGAACATCGCGGCGAGCGGCGCCCGATGCGGCGTTTACACGATCGTCCAATGGGATCGCCGGCTGGAACTGCCGCACGGGTTTTTGATCGACGAACTCCGGAAGAACAGCATCCGAATCGTGGCGACTGAACAAGGGCTGGTTCTCGGTGGCCAAGTCGCGCCCGGCATCCGCCTCCGCTTGGAGGCACCGCCTCCATCCCGGTTCGCCACGGATTTCCTCCGCAAAGTGGGCCAGAGCACCAAGGATTCAAACCGCGTTGAGCTGCCTTTCACGCAGATCGCGCCGTCGCCTCAGGAGCGGTGGACGGAAGACGCTTCCTCGGAGCTTCGGGTGCCTATCGGGCGGTCGGGGGCGGCGAAACTGCAATACCTGGCCATTGGTCGGGGGACGCGGCAGCACGCGCTGATCGCCGGGAAGACAGGCTCCGGAAAATCCACGCTGTTCCACGTGATGATCACGAATATTGCCCTGTGGTGCAGCCCGGCAGAGGTCGAGTTTTACCTGGTGGATTTCAAGAAGGGCGTCGAGTTCAAGTGTTACGCTGACAGCCGCCTGCCGCATGCGAAGGTCGTCGCCATCGAAAGCGATCGCGAGTTTGGCCTGAGCGTCCTCCAGCGTGTCGATGACGAGCTCCGGCGCCGTGGCGACCTGTTTCGGAAAGCCGGGGTGCAGGACCTCACGGGTTACCGAAAGGCGGTGCCGGATCAGCGGATGCCCCGGCTGCTGCTCATGATTGACGAGTTCCAGGAGTTCTTTACGGAAGAGGACCGGATCTCTCAGTCCGCGTCCGTTCTCCTGGACCGGATTGTGCGCCAGGGCCGGGCGTTTGGGATTCATGTCCTCCTGGGATCGCAGACGCTCGGCGGCGCCTACACTCTCGCGCGCGCCACCATGGGGCAAATGGTGATCCGCATCGCCCTTCAATGCAACGAAGCGGATGCCTACCTGATCATGGACGAAACCAACGCCGCCCCCAGGCTCCTGTCGCGTCCAGGGGAGGGGATCTACAACGACATGGCCGGAGCCCTGGAAGGCAATAGCCCTTTCCAGGTTGCCTGGCTCCCGGACGATCTCCGCGACAAGCTGCTGGGCGAAGTCCACGCCAAGGCCGCCGCGAGCCCGGCGGCGCCGCCAGGGCCGATCGTTTTCGAAGGCAACGCGCCCGCTGACGTCCGCGACAACCCACTCTTGGTCGAGGCGCTCAGAACCCACCCGATCACGCCGCCGCTCACGCCGCGCGTGTGGCTTGGGGCCCCGAACTCCATTAAAGGACCCACCGAAGTGGTCTTTCGGCGCCAGAGCGGCAACAACCTGCTCGTGGTGGGCCAGCGCGAGGAGGTAGCTCTTAGCATGGCCGCTATTGCGCTCGTTTCGTTGGCGGCGCAGCACCCCGCCAAAACGCTCCGGCTATTGCTCTTGGAATGCACCGTGCCCGGATCGCCCGAACGCGCGTTCCTCGACCGCGCCGTGGACGCCATCCCGCACCCGGTGGAGCGGCCCAAACGGCCTGAGTTGGGACAAGTGCTCAACGGTCTGACCGACGAGATTCTCCACCGAACCGGGGAGGAACCTCCGGGAAGTGCGCCGACGACCTTTTTGGTCCTTCTTGGACTGCAGGATTTCAAGCAACTTCGGGCCGAGGACGAGTTTGCCCTTTCCGGTTCGGAGCCCGGCAGCGAGCGGAGTTCGGCCGCCGCCTTGTCCAGTTTGATCAGCGACGGTCCAAGCCGGGGATGCCACGTCGTTGCCACGGTCGATAGCTACAACAATGTGTCGCGGTTTCTTGGCCGAAAGGGGCTGAGTGAATTCGAATCGCGTGTGCTCTTCCAGATGAGCGCCAGCGATTCCGCAAGCCTGATCGACAACCCTGACGCGGGCAAACTGGGGCTCCACCGCGCTCTTCTTTACAATGAGCGCGAAGGATACCTGGAGAAGTTCCGTCCTTACGCCCTCCCTGGCCCGGACTGGCTCCGAGATGCCGCTCGAGCTTTGGGGTGATCTTCGTTGCCAGTAATGACTGCGGGAAGGCCCGGAAACGGATTGAAGTTGGAAGATCGGGCGGTTTGCGTGAAGATCGCCAGATGACAACCCAATGCGCTCTCGCCCTGGTCATGGCGGCGTCTTCATGGATTGGCGTGGTGACGGCCGGCGCGGGAGAGGTTTTTCTATTCACCTCATTCCGAGGGAATGGCGAAGACGGGCTGCACTTGGCGCTCAGCACCAATGGATATCAATGGTCGGCAGTCCAAGGCGATCGATCCTTTCTGCGCCCTCAGGTTGGGGGCAAGCTTATGCGCGATCCCTGCCTTGCTCTTGGCCCGGACGGACGTTTCCACCTGGTTTGGACGACTGGTTGGACTGCCGAGAGCGGCAAGGTTTTCGGATACGCTTCGTCGCGCGATCTGGTATCATGGTCGCTCCAGCGTGGGATCGAAGTGATGCAGCATGAGCCGAAGACCCGCAACATCTGGGCGCCGGAACTGTTCTATGACCGAGCGAATGAACGCTGGCTGATCTTCTGGTCCTCTACAATCCCGGGCCGGTATCCAGAGACGGACGCCACAGGCGACGACGGCTATAACCACCGGATCTATTACGTCACGACAAAGGATTTCGAGACGTTCAACGAATCGCGACTGTTCTACGATCCCGGGTTCAATTGCATCGACGCCACCTTGCTGGCCGCCAAGGGCCGCTTTTACATGTTTTTCAAAGACGAGCGCAAGAATCCGCTAAAGAAGGTCCTGCGCTACGCGGTGGCGGACCGGGCTGAGGGGCCTTACGGCGCGCCATCCGAGCCGATCACGCGCGACTGGGTGGAAGGGCCGTCGGCGATTCAGATGGGAGAAGAATGGCTGGTTTACTTCGACCATTATGCCCGGCCCCAGTTCTACGGCGCGGTGCGGTCCAGAGATCTCACGAATTGGGAGGATTGCACGAAGGAGATGAGGTTCCCGGCCGCTCCGCGACACGGCACCGTGCTGCGAATTCCGGAAGGCATCGCGGCGGGGCTTCTGAAGGAACCAACCGGGAACGAAGCAAGCGCTGGAGGCTGAACCAAGGCGCACCCCTATGATTCAAGGCATTTACACCCCCAACCTGGTGCCCTTCCTGGATGACGGGCGCATTAACGAGCCTGAATTGCGGCGCATGGTGCCTTGGCTCATCGAAAAAGGCGTCACGGGCTTGTATCCGAACGGGAGCACAGGCGAGTTCATCCGGTTAAGCTTCGAAGAGCGCAAGCGGGTTATCGAGATTGTCGCGGAGGAGACCAAGGGGCGCGTTCCGATCCTGGCCGGAGCGGCGGAATCGAACATGACGCTGATCCTGGAGGCCTGCCGGCATTACGCGGACCTGGGATGCGCGGCGGTTTCAGTCACGGGGCCTTACTACTACAAGGTGAGCCAGGAGAGCATCGAGCACTTCTTCCGCGAGTTGGCAACGGCGTCGCCCATCGACATCGTGCTCTATAACATCCCGCAGTTCTCCAATGAATTCAGCGTGCCTGTCCTGACCCGGCTGGCGCTGGATTGCCCGCGAATTGTGGGTGTGAAAGATAGCAGCCGCGACTTTCCCCGTTTCCTAAACACGCTCCACGCAATCAAGCCGCAGCGGCCGGATTTCAGCTGTTTGATTGGGTGCGAGGAGATCCTCTTCCCGGCGTTACTGATGGGCGGGGATGGGGGAACGATTGCCACCTCGGGCGTGGTGCCGGAGGTGGTGATGAAGCTGTACTCGGCATTCCGCGCAGGCGATTTGGAGGAGGCCAAGCGCATCCAATTCAAGCTGCTGGACCTCATCAATGCCATGCTGTATGGGACCAACTTCCCGGAGGGTTTCCGTGCGGGGATGTCCCTGCGGGGATTCAATTTGGGCACCACCCGGCAGTTGCTCTCGCCGCGGGAAAAGACCGACCTGGAAGGCATCCGGTCCGGGGTCGCGTGCCTCCTGGCGGATTGCGGGTTTGCGGAGGCGGCTTCCGCGTGCCAGGCGCGGAACGAACGGCCGGGGCCTGCGGGAAGGTCCAGGTTCGACGTGGATGAGATTGCCCGGGAAGTGATCCGTCAGCTTGACCAGTCGTAGGTGCCGGCGCGTTTGCGGGCGTGGGCCTTGAGCCCGACGGCGAGCGCGGTCGTAGCCGCGCACAGAGCGAAAGCTCCGCCAGCGGCGAGGAGGAGTTTCCCCCAAGCGGGAGGTTTCCCCCAGGTCCATTGCACGACGCCCCAGAGCAAGAGGAATCCGGGAACCGCCACCGCACCCATCCTCCCGGCATAGGCGAGTGCCCCGGCTCCGAGCCAGAGCGCGGCCAGGACGCCGCTCCGGCGTTTTACCAGGAGGCAGTCCGGGTGGGACAGCCAAGTGCGTGCGGGGCGTTCCGAATGCCCCTGTCCGGGGCTCATCGCAACGGATTTGTTGGGACTCGCCCCAGCGCGCGGACGAGATCGGCCAACTGCTGGAACCGGTCCAGGCGGATTCCAAGGGCGCCGCCCCCCGGATGCGGTTCTACGAACTCCTGCTCAGGCTTGAGGCCGAACCGCCGGTAAAAAGCTTTGCGGACGAACTCCTTGACGTCTTCCACGCTGGCCTTCTGTGTGTCGACATGCACCTGGAAAAAGTCGCCCTGGCCGGCGGCGTTGACCCGCACAGCGATGGCGTCCGAGCCGAACGCGCGTTTGAGCATGGCTTCTGCCAGATCGATGAGCGCCAGCCCGCGGAAGAAGTTGGTCCCCTCGATTTGGTGCAGCTCAGGGCCGGCCGCAAGATCTTCGTCGCCCAGGCCGCGGTTGAAGTCGAACGGCTGCGCTCCGGCGCGCTCGAGCCAACGTTCCATGAGCGCGGCCCCGGGCAATCCCTTCTCCCAAGGCAACTCGTTCAGCATCTGCTCCCGCTTTGGCAGTTGTTCAGGGTCAATCTGGAAGCAGCGATCTCCCCGCTGGGAACGGGAAACCCAATGGATCCACTGTTCAGGATGGTGAATGAGGCAGAAGTTCTTAGCCACTTCGGCGAACAGGTATCCGACCGTTGCCCTGAGCGGCACTCCTCGTTCTCGAACGGTCTGGCCGGAGACATCGGTCCGCGCGAGCAAGGGATCGCGCCACCCGGCAAAGAGGCTGGTGAAAGTGGCCTGGGCTTTTTCGGCCGCCGCGGCGGCGCTAAGCTTTTCCGTCTCTGCCAATTGATCGATATACCACGGGCGGTGCAGTCCCACGAGAGCGCGGAGCTCCTCCTGGCTGATAAGCAGAGGCACCCTTCGGAGCACTTCGGCGACCCAGCGCCGGTTTTCCGCCCCGAGCACGCCGGTCTGGACGAAATCGCTTTCCAGTCGTTTGAAGAAGTCTTGGTCCAAAGGAAGCTGCACCAGGATAGCGCAAAGCTCGGCGGCTTTGCCGGTCATTTTGCGCATTTCGCCGGTGGTCTGCGGACCCGATTCCGGGTCGGGGGCATAGACACCGGCAGACCAATGCCACGCGGCGCGGTCACGATCGACGGAGTAGGGGAAGAGCACCTGGAAACGGTCGGCCGGGACCGGGTAGGTGCCGATAATGCGGTAGTTGTCCTGCGGATTGGACGAAAGGAGGGTGCCCTGGCCCGCGCGGCCCTTTTGCTCTGTGGCCTGATCGAGCGACCCGGCCCGCACCCCGGTCCCGTACTCGGCCTGGCATGAGAGATGGACCAGCAAGTCCGCTGGAATCCCAAGATCGAACAAGGCGTTGATGGCGTTTTTCGTCGCCACCGTCACGGCTGAGGAACTCGAAAAACCTCCGCGCGGAATGTTGCCCGAGGAAACGATCCGCAGCCCGGTGAAGCTCTCGCGTCCGAGGGCCATTTGGACTCTGGCGCCGAGGCTGCCGGACCGGACGGTCCGCATGGAAGCGATGGCATTGCCCACAAGCGAGAAAGGCCGCCGCATGCTGGTGTTAATCCAGAGCGACGAGGGCGGAAGAGGGCGGCCGCGCTCGCGCCGCGCTTGCAGTTCGTCATCGGTGAAATAGCCGAGCGATAGGAGGAGATTCTCCGCCATGCGCGTGCCGAATCCTTCGTAGCTGTACCAATCCCCGACCTCCGCCCCGGGATACATGCACTCGATATCGGCAGGGATGGAGCAGATCTTCTCCTGGAATTCCGGGTTGGTAGGGGTCAAGTGGATGCGTCGATCTTCGGAGCTTTGCATCAGGACGACGATCTGTTCGCGGCCGGAAGGGGTTCCGGCGCCGGTTGGCATTTGCCAGGCCGGACCGAAGAACCGCCCCATGTCAGGGTGCATAAAGGCGATGCGCAAGCGCCCTCCGGAAAGGCCAATAGCAACCGGTTGGTCCGGCTTGAACCCGAGACTGCATCCGGCGGCAATCAGTTCATCCAACTGCAGAGCAATGGAGGCCACCTGGACAGCCGGGCGGTCGGCGCGGATCAAGGCGGCGGCATGCTCGACCTGGGGCCGGCTTGCCGAATCCCCCGCTTGCGCCGCCTTGAGGACCCCTTCCAAAAGCGCTAGGTCCAACGGACGCGTCACATCCGAGCAGAGCAGGTCATACTCGGGGTCGGCAATGGTCGTGCTGATCGTCCGGATGTCGCCGCCCCCCCGCCGGATCACCTCGATCAGGTCCGTGAGGTAATATTGCCGCTGGGCATTGTCGTTCGAGAGGCCCTCCAGGTGATGGCGCAACCCGCGCGCGCGGATGGCGTAAAGAGGACAGTTGCCTTCGGTCAGATCCTCCAGCGATTGCCGCACCTTTTCATCTGGGATGGCATCGATATCCTTTTGTTCCACGATGCCCAGCACCTTGCCATCGGCCCCGCGGATGATCCGGCCTTTCCCGCGATTTCGCGGGGGTTCATACACAGCAGTGAGAAAGGTCAGATCTGCTTCCCGCGGCCCGGTCATGTGGGCTTCGTAGAGGCGGCCAAAAATGGAGCCAGGGACAATGCGATCCCCCATCGTGATGATCAGGACCGGGTTTTGCTGCTCCAGTTCCGGGACGCTGAAAGCCTCATAAGCGGCGAAGGCGGTCCCGCCGGTGGGGTTCTCCGAACGAACATAAACGTTCCCTTCGCCCAAAGCCGCCGCCACATCGTCGTGCCGGTATCCCACCACGCATACGATGGGCGCGGGGCTAAAGGTTCGGAACGCCTCAAGGGAATGCCGGGCCAAGGGGATACCGTTCACCCGCTGGGCGCATTTGGGTTCCTGGCCAAATCGAGTGCCTTTGCCGGCAGCCAGGAGTATCAGTGCGGGGGCATCCGCTCTTATGGGCACCCCTTTTACCCGGTAATGCGGATCCAGGATCTTGGCGGGGTCAAGCCTCACCGCGTCGCGCAGGAGAGACGCTGGCGGCTGAGGTTTGCCTGCAATCGTGCGTGTGGACACGTCCGTACCATAGGAAAAAGCCCGCGAAACACGCAAGGCACAAAGCAAGAGAGCGGGGACGGGCGCCGCATCTCACGTTTTCCGCCCTGGCACGATCCCGTAAGCCTCGCCATAGAAAACGCCGATCGGACGGCCAAATGGTGCACAGTCTGCTGACAAAAAGTCATCAGTGAAGTTAAGCTTTTGGAAATCAACATCTTGGCTTGATGAGAACAAATTGTTCCCATCACCACAGCCTGCGTTTCACGGTTCCGCTTCCGCTTGCTCTTATTCGCTACCGATAATCTCCCGCGCCCGCTCGCCGCTCCCGCAGCCCGTCCGATTCTGCTTTTCATGGCGCGTTCGGCCACTAACGTGACGGAGTGGCGTGCGAACTTTCCATTGTTATCCCGGTGTTCAATGAACAGGATAACATCGTCCCTCTTGCCAGAGAGGTGGCGGAAGCCATGGCTTCAGGCGTTCCTGCGTATGAAATTGTCTTCGTTGACGATGGCAGCACCGATGGCACTTGGGGGGCAATCCAGGAAGCCCGACGCCGCGATGAACGCATCCGGGGCCTGAGGCACGCCGTCAATTGCGGACAGAGCGCAGCGCTCTGGACGGGAATCCAGGCAGCCACAGCTCCGGTCATTGCAACCATGGATGGCGACCGACAGAACGATCCGAAGGATTTTCCGGCGCTCCTCGCCGCCTTGGATCGTTACGATTTCGTGTGCGGCGTCCGGGCGCGCCGCCAAGACAACTTCCTTCGGCGTGTTTCCACCGTGGTGGCCCGAAGAGCGAGGAAGCTGGTGTTGGGCATTGATTTCGCCGATACCGGGTGCGCCGTTCGGGTCTTTAAACGGAGCGTTCTGATGGGCGTGTTTCCGTTCAACGGGGTGCACCGGTTCCTGCCGGTGCTCGTCCATGGCGCGGGCGCCAAGACATTGGAAGTTCCCATTCACCACCGGCCGCGGGTGGCGGGCGTTTCCAAGTATGGCATATGGAACCGCTTGGGACGCGGTATCGCGGATCTGCTGGCGGTGGCCTGGTACCAGAGGCGCCGGCTGAAACCCGTGGCGATCGAACGACTCCCGCCGGAACCTGCGTCTCACTGAGGCCGTGCTGACCGCCCGATCACAGCGAAGGCGCGCCGAGAACCGCGCCCTGTCCAAATGGTCAAAGGTGACAAGGAGATTGCTGTCAGTTGAAAGATGAACCGAGCACCGTTACCTTGCACGACCTGAAAATAGGAGCCGTCTGTATGGCTGAATTCGCCCGGTTCGCTGAGTGCCGGGGGCTTGGCGGGAGTTGAGCCTGCTGCGATAGATATGAGACCCTACTCGCTGGATGCCAGTGCCGGAAAATCAGCAATCAAGGTGCTGCTCGTGGACGATGACGAGAACTCGCACCTTTTGACGCGCCGATTGCTCTCCAAACTGCAACGCCCGTTCCAGGTCGATTGGGCTTCGAGCTATCAGGCCGGCTTGGAAGCGATCGCGAAGAAACGGCACGATGTTTACCTCCTCGATTATCGCTTAGGGGCCTTTAACGGCCTGGACCTGCTCAAGGAAGCGCTGGCGTTGGGGTGCGAGGCACCCATGATCATCCTCACCACCGAAAACCCGGAGGTGGATACGCGGGCCATGACGTTGGGCGCGGCGGACTTTCTGAACAAAGATCGCTTGGACTCCGCGCTCCTGGAGAGGTCAATCCGATATTCCATCAACCAGTTCACCACCCTGCGTGCGCTCCGTGAACGTGAAGCGCAACTCGCGTCGTTCATGCAGAACGTGCCCGGTGCCTTCTACATGAAAGACCTGGAGGGCCGCTATGTCTACGTCAACGAGACGTGGCAGAACGTGTTCCACCGGGGAAAGACTAATTGGCAGGGCCGGACCGACGATGAGCTCTGGCCGAAGCCCTTGGCGCAGAAGTTCAAGGAAGCCAGCCGGCGCACCCTGATCGAGAAAAAGGCCGTGGAAACAACCGCCGCCATCCCCCAGAGCGACGACGTGCATTACTGGCTGGTCACCGCCTTCCCTATCCTCAACGAGCAGGGATCGCCCATTATGGCTGGGGGTGCCGCCGTCGATATCACCGAGCAGAAACGCCTCGAAAAGCAGGTCCAGGAAGTCAGTGAACAGGAGAAACGCCGCATCGGCCAGGATCTGCACGATGGTTTGGGCCAATACTTGACCGGCATCGCCTTTATGTCGCGTCTGCTCCAGCGCAAACTCGCGGAGAAGGAACTGCCGGAAGCCCTCGATGCCGAGAAGATCGCGACCCTGGTCAACAAGACCGTGTTTCAGGCCCGGGATTTGGCCCGGGGACTGTGCCCGGTCGAATTGGAGAACAACGGCCTTCACGCCGCATTGCTCGATCTTTCCGCCACCACGGAGAAAGTCTTCAATATCCGTTGCTCGGTGGAATGCGCGCCGGGCGTTCGCATCCTCGACAACAACGCCGCGCTTCACCTGTACCGGATTGCCCAGGAAGCCATTAACAACGCCATCAAACACGGCAGAGCACAACGCATCGACGTGGCCCTCGCGCAATCGAACCGTGCGATCAGTCTCAGCATCAAAGATGATGGCGTCGGGTTCCCGAAAAGCGACAGCAAGAGCAACGGAATCGGGCTCCGCGTGATGAACTATCGTGCCGCCATGATTGGCGGGACCCTGAGCATCGAGAAACAGCGAACCGGCGGGACCGTCGTGATGTGCCAGGTTCAGGCCAACCCCGCAGGATCTGCCCTTCGCGCAAAGAGTGCACGCTCGCCCAAAGCGGCGACGGCCGCCAAGACCTGATCCTCTTTGTTCGTTGAGGTCCGGACGGATTCCGCCAGCGCGACGGAGTCGCCTCAGAGCCTGATCCGCATCACTGTGGAAGACTTTGCATCAATAGAGCGGTCCCGCGTGTGCTATCACAGTCTGCACCGATTCTGAGCACGGTTTGCCGTCGGCATCGCGGATCGTCAGACGCAGCCGGTAGCTTCCCGGTTCAAGGCCCTTTGCCGGCAACGCCGCCCGCTGCGGGGCTGTTGCATCCTGCTGGACCTTCGCACGGACCGACCCGTCCATGGTCTCGAGGGTAGCGGTCACGGTGTGGTCGCCTTTACGCGCCGACCCGGTCCCGAGCAGGTCGAAGTCGAATGCCAGCGTGCTGCGTGGAAGCAAGACGTGCCGGGGCGCATCAATCGCGGCGATCACAGGCGCTGTCCAACGCAGGAGGGAAATGCTTCCCAGGTCGAAGGCGAGCCGAGTTCCATGCGCATAATCATGCTCGGAAATGAACAGCTGCACCCGGCTTATGGATGTCCAGGGCTCGACCCCGGCGTCTGCCGCCGCCATCATCTGCTTGACAGCGAAGCGCACGGGCACCCAGGCGCGCTGCGCATCGCCAAGATCGACCGTCGTGGAATAGAGCGACTTGGACGAGCGATGCGACGAGATGACCAGGCCAATCCGCGTGCGATCATCCGCCACCTCATCCCGGTTGGAATCCACCCGAACCCAGAACTCCAAGGTGTCGGATCGGCTCATGTCGAGCGTCTCTGGCTTGAACTCGCGTGCCAGCCGCGGCCAGCCGACGGGATATTTGCCGCCTTCACCGCCGTCGTTCTTGTGATCCATGGTAATCGTCCAGCGCAGCCCAACCTCGCCCGTCCGCGCCGCGGCTTCGGTGATTTCTATTTTGCCCTCGGCCGTTCCGTTCCTCCAGCCTGCGTAACCGTCGGCGAGGTCGACACGCTCCAAATGCTCTGCGCGGCCGGCTGCATCATTCGGCTCTAACGACTCCCGCGCTGGTTTCCTCTCCGCGGAGGCGTCGATGAGCACCGACGGCGCGACTGCCTTTGAAAGCGCCGGGAAATGCAGCAGCCGCTCGGTCTGCGTGGCGAGGCGCCAGCGGATGGTGTCAAACCCTTCCGAAGGCCACATTCCCTCCGCCAGGTAACGCGGCTGAACGCGGATGGCGTCCCACGTTTCCTGGAGCAAGCGGCGGCCTTCGGTCACGGCCTGGCTGCACGCGGGGTCTTTCGATTCCTGCCGTTCCACGATAGCCTGTTGAAGGGTATAGAGGTAGCGTGCGTCGTCATACCCCTCGCGGAAGCAGGCCCAGTAAACGGCTGGGATCACCTCACCGTCATCGTCGACCCGCTGGCCACAACCCGAGAATTGGCCCTGCAGATAATTGAACGCGTCCGGCTCGGAAGGCCAGCACCAATGCCACGGGATCAGCGTCGTGTATCCGCTCCGCCAGAACCCATAGCCGTATGTCATCCGGCCCCCTTTGCACATCGTTTGACGGTCTTTGATTTCGCCGGCGTTGTGGTTGGGGTAGCACCAATATTCATAGCGGTTCTGCGAAACGATCCGCTCGTAGGAAACCGAATACGGCTGCGAACACCAGATATCGAGGAAGGGCGCGTAATCTTTGGCATCGGCGCCGACGGGATCCTTGGTGGCATACGTCCGAATGCCTGCGGCTTTGACTGCTGCGTAAACGCCCGCCCCGAACTCTTTGCACGACGCGTCCACTTCATCGATCGGGCAGCAAACGAACTCCGGCCAGCCCTTGGCCTTCCGTTCCGCTTCGAACGCCCGAAACAGTTCCGTGACGCGCGCGTAAAACTCCGGCGGCGGCAAGGGATCCACCCGCCAATGGCTCTCGCGTTTGCCGCCCGGTGTCGTGTCCCGGTAAAGCCGGGCAATCACCGAGTCCGCCGTCGCGGGCGCGGGCCCGGTCATCCCGGCGTCCAGCATGCGGTCGAGTTCGTCCGCATGATTGACGCTGATCCGCTTGCCATCTTCGCAGCTCAAGTAAAGAGTTGGCAGCATGTCCAGTCCGAAATCAACCATCGCCTGGTAATCGTTGTCAGCCGCTTTGCGGATGAACGCTTCATCGCGCCCGCGGTAAAGGGTCCGGTTCCGGACGTAGTAATACGCCGAGAAATGCTTGGCCGGGTCTTTCTGCAAACGAAACCCGAGCACGCGAATGGCCATTGGGATTTCCACCGCCTGGCCGAAGGCGTCGTCCCAGAGCGTGACGGTCCCCTTGAACACGCCCGGCTTGGCATCCATAGGAACGTGGACCGTCAGCCAGTACCATTGGCACTCGCCCGCAGGCGAACTGTGAACCGTGACGCGTTCGAGCAGTTCCGGCGTGCGGCGAAAGGTCTGAACTGTGGTGTACGACGGATAACCGACATTCCAGTACGTCGCGAGGCGCACATCGACGTTTTCAGACGGGATCTTGCCCGACCCCGATGCCAGGGCCGAAACGCGCACCCTCAAGTTCACGAGGTCCCGCACGGGATGCAGTGCGAACGTCACCGGCTCGAATTCTCCTGGCGTCGCGAATCCCGACAACGCTTCCAGGCGTTCATGGGGCAGGGGCCGAGTGTTGGGATACACGCTCTCGGTAATCGGGCGTTGAAACAGCATGTAACCCCGTGCCTTCTCCGATTCGTTCAGGACCGGCTCAGCGGCCGTTTCGCTATACGGAATCTCTTTCGCTCCCTCAGGCACTTCCGGCTGCGCGCGAGGCCGCCTCTCCACTGCACGATCCGCCGGCTTGGGCACGAGCCGGATCTGCGACTGCGCTAGCGCCCCTCCGGCCGCAACCTCCCCTGCGCTGGTCGCCAAAACCAGGAGATGGCTCGCCAACACGCTCACCAGGGCCCCTGCAAAGAGCCGATGTTCAATCTTCCGGGCAAACTGCCCTCCGCAACTTTTGAGGTCTGAATGGCTTTTCATGGAGTGCTTGGGTCGGGGCAAACGGATGCCGCCGGCCGCCGCGCCACCTTACTCAATCGGCAAGACCCTGACCAGTCGCCAATCAGCGATTGGAAGGGCTGGCGCGCCGAGGCCGACGCGCCCCGCCCATGTTCAACGATTCAAGTCAGCGTGAACGTCTCCCCAACCGCGCGGAGCGCGAGCCGCTCGGGTTCGGTTGAGAGACTCGTCTGCAAACGTTCCATCGGTTCCGACATCGGCTCGTCGCTCAGCTTGAACGTCTCGTGATGCACGGGAACGAAATAATCGGCCCCGGCTTCGTTTGCCATCTGCACCGCTTCTTCGGGCGTGCAATGGCTCCAGATCCAGGGGTTGTACGCGGCGATGGGCAGGATGGCCAACGAATGTTTGCCTTCGGACCGGATGTTCCCGAACAGGTGGGTCTTTGCGGTGTCGCCGCCGAAGACCAGGCTCTTTTGCTCCCGCCTAAGCACGTATCCGTTGTAGCCCCGATCGATGTCGTCCGGCCATCTCCGCCCCCAATGCTTGACCTCGAAAGCCATGATTTCAAGGTCGCCCCGCGGTGAGTTGACCTTGGCGCGCTGACCCCAATCCAGTTCCTGGATATTCCGCAGGCCGGCCTTGCGGATAATCTCGGTCGTAGCTCGCGACGTCACCGTGGCCGGCGTGGCTCGCAAGTGGCGCAGCGTGGCAAGATCCATGTGATCCATGTGAGCATGGGAAAGCAGGACCAGGTCCACGGGCGGGAGTTCCTTCACGGTGAGGGCAGGGGCGATATAGCGTTTGGGTCCGAGCGTGCCCACCCTCAGCCAGAGGCCAACCCGCGGGCATAGGGCCGGATCCGTCAGGATGCGGAATCCATAGAAGTTGATCAGCACCGTCGCGTGTCCGAGCCAGCTCAACGTGATGGCATTGTCATTCCACGAAGCGAAATCGGGCTTTTGGGCGGGCGAAAGAATGTCTCGCCGACTGTCTCGCACCAGGTGCCGAAGCCAACGAGCGGCCCGATTCTGAGAACTTGCCGCCCAAACAGACGCCGAAAACGCCGCGAAGAGCGTCGCTCCAGCGGAATACCGTAGAAAATCCCTGCGCCGCAATGCCATGATAGAAGATGAGGGAGATTGCCGACGGGGTCAACTGGCTTGGGCCACCCAGCGGAACGGCGAACGGAACCCAGCTGCACCTATAGATCCACTATGGTGTCACTATGGTTCAACTATGGTGATATCAAAATATCATAGTAAAACCTTACATGATTATTAGTTGTAACCTAGTGGATGTCCGTGAGCATCGCGGATCTGTTCCTCGACCATAGACCGAACCCGGCGCCGCGACCCGCCCCTCCGGTGCGACTCACGTCCTCAACCACTCACCGATCTGCGCTTCACCCGTACGCTTGCTCGCCAGTAATCGGCCCCCTTCCGGATCTCCATTTCGACCGCCCGCAAATGCCTGGTTGATCTCCGCGTTTCGTGTTCTAACATGCGGCGGTTTTCAATGCGCGTGCCTCTGCTTGAGTTCGATCGCATCACGAAGAGTTTCTCTTCGGTGCCCGTCTTGCGGGGGATCAGTTTCGATCTGGACAGCGGCCAAACCCTTGTGCTGGTGGGAGAGAATGGTGCAGGGAAATCGACCCTGATGAACGTTCTCGGAGGCAATCTCCAGCCCGATGGCGGGTGCATGCGCCTCGAGGGTCGGGCTTGCGCCCCGTCCGACCCGGAAGATGCGGCGCCGACTTTGAGCGAGGCGATTGCGTTGCTGCCGATTGGCTTGGGATTCGCGGACCAAGGCAGGCCGCCTGCCGCGCAAGACGTGGAGCGGCTTCGTCGTTTGCGGTTGGGCCACTTGAGGTTGGACCTGCGCTTGTCGAGATCCGCCTGGCGGAACGACCTGCGCCGGGCGGCCACCTTGGCCAGCCAGTTGGGCGCCGGGCTGCATGTGGCGAGACTACACAACCGTCGGTCCGGTGGGGATCATGGAATCAGAGGCGCACGTTTTCCCCATGTTCCACGTGTATGCCGCCCTCGCCGGATGGGCACGAGTCTGTCCGCTGCTTTTGCCCAACTCCCTATCAGCCGCCGGTCTGGTCCTGCGCGGAACCGAAGCGAAGGTTCGAGTGCTTTTGGGAGCCTTGTGGAAGGAACTCAGCGTGTTCGCCTGCAGCTCGACGCCCCGCACGCGTGTCTGCGGATGTTGCACGCCGGCAATGCGGAACCAGCCTGTATTGATCTCGAAGGATTCTGGACGATTCCGGGCGATTGGATCGAGGCGAGCGCCGGTGCCGCGGACTTGGTTCTCCCGCCTTTTGCGCTGGCGTGCCTGGACGTCCAAGCCGCATGAACGACCTCGCTGCAGTTCTCCAGGAAGCCGGGCAGGGCAACGCACAAGCCGCAAACGACCTGCTGTCGCTCTTGTACGACGAACTGCGGAAGCTGGCGGCGCAGAAACTGGCTCGAGAAGCCCCAGGCCAGACGCTCCAGGCGACGGCCCTCGTTCACGAAGTCTGGCTGCGTCTTGGCGCGGATGAACAGCCCGCCTGGAAGAACCGGGCCCACTTTTTCGCGGCCGCCGCGGAGGCCATGCGACGCATCCTGGTGGATCGGGCGCGCCGCCGCCAGGCTTTGCGGCGGGGAGGGCAGTCCGAGCGAGTCAGCCTGGATGCTCTTGAGATCGCCTCGCCGGCAGATGATGACCAGGTGCTGGCGATTCATGAGGCGCTGGATGCGCTTGAACAGCACGACGCCGTGAAAGCGCAGGTGGTTAAGCTCCGTTACTTCGCGGGGTTGACAATCCAGGAAACGGCCACCGCGCTCGATATCGCGCCGATGACGGCCAAGAGGCATTGGGCTTACGCCCGAGCGTGGCTCTATCGTGAAATCAAACGGGGTTGATCCCTTACCGAATTCGCTGCCTCTGCCGAACGTAAACGAACGCCCCGAGCGCCACGACCAGTCCGAACACGCCCAGACCGACGATAAAGGGTCGACGGGCGATCAACTCCAGGTCGACCAGCAGGTAGCTGCCCAAGCCGCACCCCGCCAGCCCTCCCACCAGGATGCGCCAGCGCGAACGAAACGGCCCCATCCCGACCAGCAACAGGGCTGCTGCGATATAGATCCACACATCCGCTCGCACATAAGGCGCGCCGCGATGGTGGAGCGCATTGGCGAAGAGCGAGCTCAATGTGTGCACGATCGCCAGAAGCTCGAGGAGTTTGCTGGACCGCCTCAGATCGAGGCTGGCGGAGCGTCCGGTCACAAGCATCAGGCCGAGGAAGACGAGCCCGTTTAGGGCAAACGAGAAAGCCTGCAGCCGGTCGTCATTGAGGTAGGGCCATTCCAGCGCCTGGAGTCCAAGCATGCGGAGTGTGGGTCCATTCCAGGCCATGATGTTGAGCCCCGCGACCAAGGCCGCCAGCGCCACCAGATGGAATGGCAGCGTCCATCGAACCCGCCCGAAGCGTTCAAACAAGAGCGCTACCACCTCCAGCGCCACTAATCCGAGGCACCAGAGGGCTTGCACTTCCGGTCTCTGATCGAGCCAGTTGAGCAAGAGCAAGGCGCTAAGATAGGTCGCGGTGGCCAGGGCGGCTGTGGTCCAAGCGAACCCGGTCATCTTGAGGAAGCACAAGGCCATGACCGACACGCTGAGCGCGATCGCGGAAGCGGCGAGCACCTGTTGATTGCTGAAGGCCCCCGGAAAGAGTTGCGCAACGCCTGCCGGAGCTTCCGCCAGCAGGTGCGTTTCGCCCAGGACGGCCAGTGTGCAGGGCGCGATGGCCAGCGTTGCGCCGGCTAGAAACGCTGCGGCCGCAAGCGTCTCCTTTAACCGATGGGCAACGAACCCGGCCGCGAATAGCGTGAAGGTGAAACAAGCCGGGAGCAGCCAGCGCCAGAGCGGCCCCAGATCTTCGCGAAGCATCCAGACCGTCAACGCCGTGGCAACGAACGTCAGCCAGGCGCCGCCCGAAAGGAGCGTCTGCGGCGACGTGATTCGCCGCGCGCCGATAATCCAATGATCCTCGTCCGCGAGCAGGCGGCGGTGGACCACCTCCAGGGCATCGCGGTCTTCCGTGGAAATGATGCTCTGATCTTGCCATTTGGCGGCTTGCGCAGAGTGCTCGCTGATGGTTCGTCGCAGCACGTCGTCGTAAAGCTTGGGCCTGACCCGGACCGGCTCCCCGGCAAGGTAGCGGCCCAGCTCCAGGTCCACCTCGGACGCTGTCGGCCGGTCCGCCGGGGCCCACGCGAGGCAGGCAAGGCAAAGCGCCTGGAGATCCTCAGGCACCCCCACGGCCACTTCGCGCAACATCGGCGGCGAGGTGTTCGCAATGGCTTCCAGGACCTGCCGGACCGTCTCTCCGGTGAAGGGGGGCCGGCCGGTCAGCACTTTGAACATCAGGCACCCGAACGAAAAGATGTCCGAGGCCGGTCCAAGCGCCTCGCCCCGGACCTGCTCGGGCGAAGCATAAAGGGGCGTGCCTTCGAAGGCAGGGAGGCGGTTGGCGGCTTCTTCCATAGGCAAGGCAAGGCCGAAATCCAGAATGCGCGGCCGCATATCCGGGCCGACAACAACATTGTCGGGTTTCAAATCCCGGTGGACCAACCCGCGATGGTGCGCGGCGCTCAGGCCGCGGGCCACCTCGCGCAGCAGGCGGGCTTTCTGGTCGAACTTGAGTTGCGCCGCGAAGCGATCAAGGGGGTAGCCTTCGACCAACTCCATCACAATCGCGGGCGGGCTGGTTTCGTCCAGCACCGAGAAGATGGTTACCACGGCCGGATCATTCAGCGCGGCGGCTTGCCGGGCTTCCTTCAGCAGGCGCCGCCCGAGTGGCGCATCGATCTGAGGCCGGAGGACCTTCAGAGCGACGGGGCGGTTGAGCTTCTCGTCGTGGGCGCGGTAAACGATTCCCAGGCTGCCTTCGCCGATCTTGTGCTCGATCCGGTACCCTGGGATGCATGGCACGGGCGGGTGGCGGAGCGAGTGGGCTGCTTGAGGCGAGGCTGAGCTCGGTTCCACCGGCTCGGCCGGAGTGGTCGCCCGGGTGTCCTGGACTTCGGTGTCCATGAAATCCCCTGCCGTCTCATGGGCGTGAAGCAGCGATTCCACCTCCTGCCGCAAGGCGTTGTCTGAGGCGCATTGTTCCCTCAGGAAATCCGAGCGCGCCGTCCCGGTGAGGTCCAGCGCCCGGTTGAACAAGATCTCAGCCTGGCGACCGGGTTGTTGCATGAGGTGCCTTTTGTGGACGCCACGCAATGGGGTTGATGCCTCGCGGCCAGCCAACTCGCCTGCGCTCCAGTCGTGCGTGCGCTAGAACAGCGTCCGCGCGCGGTAGTAACGGCGTTCGCGGGTTGCCGCCTGAGAATCCACCACCTCGAGGACTCCGCCCGCGACCGTCCCGGTCGAGACGAGCGTCCAGGTGACCAGATCCTCGGAGGTTTCCACCATCACCATACTGCCTTCGGCGGCCTTGACCTGGAACCGGAAGGTGCCATTTCCCTCACGCGCGTAGTTCTGCAGCACGATCTCGGAGGACGATGCCTTCCCGAGCCTGAAGCTGGTCTGTTTGCTGACGGCGCTTGAAGCGACAATGTCGCGCACGGTGTTGGTATCGAAGGTTCCGAATCTCGTGAACGTGAGCGAGCCTTCAATGAGCCCGGTGCTGGTGAATGTGTTCTTTGGCACCAGGATCGACGTGTCGGTCACCTTAAGCGGCCGCGGCACGCACTCATCCGGCGCCGTGAAGGTGGTGTCCATCCGGTCGTGCAAAGTCACCGCGATCTGATCGTTCGCCCCGGCTCCCGTGAATGGCGACCAGGTCAAGGTGAAATCCGCGGCGGGGTTGAAATCTGGAAACGCGCTTGCGTTGCCCATCTGGGGAATGGGCGGTGCAGCCGACGACGGCACAGTGACCGTCAACGTCGCGGAACCGTTCTCGCGTTGCGCCTGGACGCGGTAAATGCCCGCGGGGTAGGCCGCTTCCAGGGCCTCCACGGTGGTGAATTCGTCCATGACCATGAACGCGTTGAACGTCTTCTCCATCTCCTTGGTGGACCCGTTGGGCAAGGTCAGCGTGGCTCGGGTCACAGGGTTCGTGTCCGGGGAAAACAGGTTGGCAAAGAACATGGGCTGAGACTCGGGGTCAAGGACGGGCGGTGCCGAGCCTGTCTGAACGTAACTAAAGTGCTTGAACACCGTGAACGCCCCGGACCCGTCATCCTCGCCCGGGTCAGGGTCGCAGGGGTTGTTCGTGCTGGACCCGCCGCCCGAGGCGGTTCTGAAAAAGCCGCTGGTTTCATCGCTCTCGAGCTCGTTACCGGCCAGGTCAAGGAACCCCGACGGATTCAGATCCCAGACCACCATGGTGTTTGCCGGGAACCCGCCCACATAGGTGCAGGTCAACATCTGGCCATCGCCGCTCCATTTATACGTGAAATTCCCCTCATCAATCCCGGTGCCATTCCAGGTGATCTCCTGGCTCGGGGCCATGGCCTCGTTGAAGGTGAATACAACCGGCGAATTCGTCGCCACGTTGGACGCGAGATTCGCGGGGGAAGTCGACACCAAAAGCGGCGGAGTCGTATCGTCCCCGCCCGTGCCACCGCCGGCGGTTCGCAGCGAGAAAACGGTCTCTTTGCCGGCTCCCACCCAACCCGGCACGCCTCCAAACGAGGCCGTGTTCCGCTCGGTCACTTTCATGAACAACAACGCGCCCTGGTTGTTGCGCGACGCGAGGCGATTTGCCGGAATGGTCACCGAACGGGCCGTGCCACTGAGCGCGCTTGCCTGGCCTGGCCACCCGGTCTGGAAGACGATGTTCTCGTTCTCGTCCTTCACGGTGAATTGAATGAAGTCGCCGCTGGTCCCGCCTTCAAAAGCGTTCCAGTTCACGACGAAGTCCCTCGTGGCATCGATCGCCTGGGCGGCCGTGTAATTGGCAATCTGCGGCGTCTTCGGAAGCGCCCCGGTTCCCAGGGTGAGCTTGCCGTCTTCCATCCCGCTTTCGCTGAGCATTGAGAAGGTGTACTCCCCTGTGGGAAACGCCCCTTCAAGCGCGCTGAGCGTGTCAAACAGGGCTTCTCCCGTCAGCGCGTCCTCGCCGGAAAGGAACATCGGGATCATCGAGCCCGGCGCGTTCACCAGGCCCGCAAAAATGGAGCCGGAGGTGGTTGGGATGGCGAAAGCTCGGAAGGCGTAGGAATTCCCGGTCGCCAGCGCGACGCTGGCATCGCCCGTCTGCTCGTACTGCTCGAATCGCCCCATGCCATAGGAGGAGAGACTGGCCGCTTGCGCGACGGTCATATCAAACAAGGCCGCCAGGACGAGCATAGCGGGGAGACGGAGAACACTTTGTCGAACTTTCATCATATGAGGGTCTTGATTATCACGGCGAAGCCAGCAACCGCTGGTGAAAATAATGGCAGCGTCTTTGGAATGCAACAGAGATCAGGGGCCGTCCGGCGGTTCTGATTGGCAGATCCAAGGGAGCGAGATGGCGGGGAGCGGCGGTTATTGGAGGTCTGGCGCTCAGGATGAGCAGACAATCGGGCCTGCACACATTCTAAACGCACGCTAAACGCACGTTAAACGCATGCTAAATTCATGATGTCATGCGTATACCATGCGTTTAACGTGTATTTATCTTGTATTTAGCGTGCGTTTAGCGTGCGTTTAGACCGAAAGCAGTTGCCCGGCGCAGCGAAGATTCCTGGAATTCATCGCGTTGAATTCATCCGAGGAGGGTGAGCAATCACAGCGGCTTCACGGAGAATCTCTACAGAGCCCGCAGCCAGCCGCGCATCAGACCGTCCGGCCGGTCTGACCTGTCCGACGCGTTCCGACCAGTCCGACACCCCGCACTGCCCCCTTTGCGGCAGTGCCATGCGGCTGCGCGCGGCCCGCCAAGGACCGCACGCAGGGCAATCATTCTGGGGAGGCTCGGCGTTCCCCGATTGCCGAGGAACCCGGCCTGTCTGAGCTAAGCTCTAAGCGAAAAGCTCGGCCCAGTTTATGTTCCGCATATCGCCGGTTTTGCCGTAGCTGAGGTGCATCCCGAAGGAGGCGCCGAGGCTCTGCAAGGAGTGGCCGTTGCCGCCCCGTGCCACGTAATCGCGGAGGATCGGCCGGTAATCCGGGTGGGCACAGTGATCCACGATGAGGCGGGCGCGTTCGGATGGCGCGCGGCCGCGGAGATCGGCGACACCCTGTTCCGTGACGATGACCGAGACGGAATGCTCACTGCTATCGAGGTGGCTGACCATGGGGACGATGGTGCTGATCTTGCCGCCTTTGGCCGTCGAGGGGCAAATGAACATGGAGAGAAACGCGGCCCGGGCAAAGTCCGCGGAGCCGCCAATCCCGTTCATCATGTGCCGACCGAGCACGTGGGTGCTATTGACGTTCCCGCTCAGGTCCACTTCGATCGCGGTGTTGACCGAGATGGTCCCAAGGCGGCGGACGACCTCGGGGTTGTTCGTGATTTCCTGTGGGCGGAGGATGAGACGGTTCCGGAAGAACTCCCAATCGGCGTAGATGCCTTCCAGAGTTGGAGAAGGAACCGTGAGCGAGCAGCCGCTGGCAAACGTGACGCGTTCCTGGCGCATCAAGGCGATCACCGAGTCCTGGATCACTTCGGTATACATCTGGAAGTGGGGGATCTCAGGGTGCTGCGCCATGGCCATCAGGACCGCGTTCGCCGTGTCGCCGACACCGGATTGCACCGGCAGAAAGCCCTTGGGGATAAGCCCGCGGCGGATTTCCGCCGCCAGGAAATCGGCCACGTTCTCGCCGATCTTCGCCGTCAGCGGGCTGACCTGATCGAACGGCGCGACCTCGTCGGGCAAATGGGTCTCCACCACGCCGACAATCCTGGATGGATCCACCTGGATCACAGGGTGCCCAATGCGGTCGCACGGGCTGAACACGGGAATGTCGCTGCGGCGCGGCGGATCGTCGGGCTCATAAATGTCGTGGACGCCGCGCAAGAAGGGAGGGTGATAGCGGTTCAGCTCAACGATGATCTTGTCGGCCAGGCGGCAAAAGGTAGGCGAGGCGCCTACCGATGAGGTGAGGACGATTTCGCCATACTTGGTCACCTCGCACGCTTCGATCAGGGCAGTATGGACCTTGCCGAGAAAGCCGTAACGCACGTCTTGCGGCAGGCGCGAGAGGTGCATATCGAAAAAGCGCGTCTCGCCCGCATTGATGCTCTTGCGCAAGTCCGGGTCCGATTGATAAGGGGTCCGGAACCCAATGGCTTTGGCTCGGGCGAGCGCCCCGTCAAGGGAACGGCCCGTTGAGGCACCGGAAATGAGATTGATCTTGAAGGGTTTGCCGGCCGCATGTTCGGCGGCGGCGCGCGCGGCAATGGCGCTCGGAATCGCTTTGGGCGCGCCGGCGGCGGTGAAGCCGCTGACGGCCACCGTTTCGCCGTCGTTGATGAGTTGGGCTGCCTCTTGGACAGTGAATTTGTTCAATGGTTTCATGGGGCTTAAGAGAGTTCTCGCAAGAACCGCACGCGGTGCGGCTCGAAAAGCTGGTTTGGCTGCCCGGGAACGCGAAGTTCAAGGCGTCCGCGGGAGTCCACGCCGAGAAAGTCGCCTTGGACCACGGGCCCGTCGAGGTCCAGGGCCACGGAAACAGGCGTGCGCCAGAGCGCGTTGATTCGCGGCAGCAGGCTTGCCGGGCTGGCGGTCTGGAGTTCGTCCCAGACGGTCTCAAGAGAGTGCAGAACCGCGCGCGTCAACTGGTCCAGCGAGGGCGGTGACGCGAGCAGATCCGCAAGCCGGGTCGCCTGGCCCTGGAGGGAAGGGTCCCGTTTTTCGGGATGGTTCATCACATTCAGCCCCATGCCCACCACCGCGATTCCCGGCATCACCTGGTCGATCAAAAGACCGGCAAGCTTCCGGCGCCCCACGAGCAGGTCGTTTGGCCAGCGCATAGACAGGTCCTTGACCCCTCCTTCGCGCAAGACGACGCAGAGCGCAAGTCCGGCGGCCAGGGGCAACAGGGGCGCCATGGGAGACTTGGCGTCCAGCGGGACGCTGCCAGAGAGCCAAAGTCCTCCAGAATCCGAGACCCAGTCGCGCTGGAACCGGCCGCGCCCCTGCGTTTGGGTGTCAGCGCGGACGGCGTGCCAGGCGGGCAGACCGGCTGCCACCAGGTTGGTCGAGGGCACCTGGGGATACTCATGGACCTGCCATCGCCCCACGGTGAAGACCGAAGCTCCCTCCGTGGGCGCGATGGAGAGACCATGATTCTGGCCTGGCGACGTTCGCATCCGTTCCGTTTCCCTGCGCGCGGCGAATCTATTCGATTCGAACAAGCGATTGGCCCTCTTCGACCGCCGCACCCACCTCGGTCTTGATCTCGGCGATCTTGCCTGAACGCGGGGCGAAGACGAAGGTGTTCATCTTCATGGCCTCGAGCGTGATCAGATGATCCCCTTCTTTGACGTCCTGGCCCGCGGAGACCACCACGGCCGTGACCCGGCCTGCCAACGGGCTCGGCACGTCCCCTGGCCCCGATGAACTGGGTGCCGCCGGAGCCGGCGTTGGCGCCGGAGCCGGGGGCGCCGCGGTGCTGGGCGGTGCCGTGGGGATCAAGGGTGGAGCCGGGGTTGCGGAAGCGGGAGGGGTAACCCAGGGCCCGCCCGCGAGGGCCGGGACGGCTGAGTCGTCCGGCAATTCGACCGTGACGTCGTAGGTGTTGCCATCAACCGTGACGCGTAGCTTTTTGATCATGAGGGGAAGATTGAATCAGCGAATTCTGTGCGATTGGAAGATCTGAGTGCGCCCTTCGAGCGCCCATACGTTCAGGTGCGGAACCGGCGTGGCCACTTGCTGAACCGAGACCAGCCGGTAAGGCTGTTTGATCAGCATGGCCACCGCCGCGGCGATGACGGCGGCGATCTCCGAAGGCACCTGCGTGGCGACCTTCTGAGTGCCGGCGGGACCCGCCGGGACCAGAGCGGTTGCGCCAGCGGGTTCCAGCGCCTGCCGCGCGGCATCGATGAAGGATGCGGCCCGGCGGAGTGCGGCTTGCACTTCGGCGCGGCGCGCCGGATCGTCCAGCCTTGGGAGAACCCGGTGAATCAGCGCCAGCACCTGGCCAAGATTGGATTCCGCGGTGGAGACCGCTTCGGCGGCACCGGCCGGTGAAGGATCCTGATTGCTCATAGGATTGGAAGGGTTTGGCCGCCCGCTGGATTACAGCGGGATGGTGCCGTGTTTCTTGCCTGGACGCGACTCGCGTTTGGTCAGGGAATTACGGAGCGCCAGTGAAACGACCGCGCGCGTCTCGGCCGGCGTGATGACATCGGTAATCATGGCCTTCTTGGCCGCTTCATACGGCGAACAGAACTTCTCGCGATACTCTTTGACCAGCTCCGCTTCCTTGGCCTTCGCGTCTTTGGCGGCGGTCAGTTCACGCCGGTAAAGGATCCGGACGGCGCCCTCGGCTCCCATGACCGCGATTTCCGCCGACGGCCAGGCGTAGACGAAATCGGCCCCCATATCGGCGCTGCACATGGCCAGGTAAGCGCCGCCGTAAGCCTTGCGGAGAATGACGGTGATCTTCGGAACGGTCGCTGCCGCGTAAGCGAAGAGCATTTTCGCCCCGTGGCGAATGATGCCGCCGCGCTCTTGCTGAACGCCAGGCAGGAAACCGGGAACGTCCACCAAGGTTACCACGGGGATGTTGAATACGTTGCAAAACCGGATGAACCGGGCGGCCTTATCCGACGAGTCGATGTCCAGCGTGCCGGCTTTGACGGACGGGTTGTTCGCGATGATCCCAACGCAGATGCCCTGGATGCGGCCGAAGCCGACCACGATATTGCGCGCCCACATCGCATGGGCCTCGAGGAAATCGCCCTTGTCCACCAGACGCGCAATCACCTTGTGGATATCGAGCGGTTCCTTCGAAGTCTCGGGCACCAGCTTGTTCATTTCCGGATCCGGGCTCAGGTCGACTTGGGCCGTCGGATGATGCGGCGGATCATGCAAGTTGTTGGCAGGGACGAACGAAAGGAGCTTGCGCGCGATCTGGATCGCATGCGCATCGCTGTCGGCGACGAAATGGATGTTCCCGCTGACACTGGCGTGAGCCATGGGGCTGCCAATTTCGTCCATGGTGCATTTCTGGCCCGTGACAGCCTGAATGACTTCCGGGCCGCAAATGAACATCTGCGAACTCCCCTTGACCATAATGATGAAGTCCATCAGGGCTGGCGAATACGCGGCGCCCCCGGCGCAGGGGCCCGCCACAATCGCGATCTGGGGCACCACACCCGAGAGCAGGACGTTCCGGAAGAAGACCTGGCCATAGCCCGAAAGCGAGTCGTCTCCCTCCTGAATGCGCGCGCCGCCGGAGTCGTTGAACCCCAGCACAGGGCAGCCCACCTTGAGCGCGTAGTCCATGAGGTCGCTGATCTTCTTGGAATGGATCCGGCCGAGCGACCCGCCGCTGACGGTGAAGTCCTGGCTGAACGCCGCTACGAGACGGCCATCCACGATCCCGATGCCTGTCACCACGCCATCGCCCGGAAGCGACTTCTTCTCCATCCCGAAATGGTGGCAATCATGGTCCGCGTGCATGCCCCACTCTTGGAACGTGCCGGCTTGGAACAGTTCGGTCAGCCGGTCGCGGGCGGTCATGACGCCTTTCTTGCGACGGGCTTCGAGTTTGTCTTCGCCGCCTCCAGCGCGCGCGGCGGCCCGGCGTTTCTCGAGGTCTTCCAGGAATGATTTAGGTATGGCCATAGGAATGTGGCGTGGTTTGGCTCAGATTAATGCTGACAGCAACAACCGCCCGCTTTGGGCATGCAGAATTCCGTCAGGACACCAAAGGTGGATTTGGGGTGGAGGAAAGCAACCAATTTGCCGCCGGCGCCGTCGAACGGCTTGTCATTGATGAGCCGGACGCCGGCACTTGCGGCTTGGTTCAGTTGCGTCTGCACGTCGTCCGTGCCAAAGGCGATATGGTGAATGCCGCCGTTGGGGTTCTTTTCGAGGAACTTGGCAATCGGGCTCTCGGGATCGGTCGGTTCGAGCAACTCAATGTGGACCTCGCCCACTTGGAAGAAGGCGGTGCGAACCTTTTGCGAAGGCACTTCCTCGCGGTGCTCGCACTTGAGCCCGAGAGCTTTTTCGTAGTAAGGCACCGTTTCGTCCAAGGACCGGACGGCGATGCCGAGATGGTCGATTTTCTTGATCATAAATAAGGGAGGTTCGTCGTTTCGCTTGCCATGACCGGCCGTTGATGCCGGTCATAGGTTTCCAAAAGCGCATGCGCGGCGCGGACGGCGGTCGTTTCGCCCCGGAGGAGCGCCTGTTGGACGGAGGGGATCTGTTCCAGGACATGCCGGTTATGCTGGAACCGTCGCCGCAATTCGTCGTAGATCAGATCATCCATCCAATCGAGGAGCTGCCCTTGGCGGCGCTCCGCAAGAAGGCCCTTCTGCTCCGTCGCAGCATAAAATTGTTCGACTTTCTTCCAGATCTCCGGAATGCCTTCGCCGGTCAGGGCGGAACAGATGCCTACCTCCGTCTTCCAACCGGGTGTGGCAGGCTGCATGTAATGCAACGCGGCGTCTTGCTCGGCCCGGGCGTGTTCGGCGCGCGTGCGGTTCTCGCCGTCGGCCTTGTTGATGACGAGATGATCGGCCATTTCAAGAATGCCCCGTTTGATTCCCTGCAGTTCGTCTCCCGCCCCCGGTAGCAGCAGGACCAGGAAGAAGTCAACCATGGAACGGAGTGCGATCTCACTTTGCCCCACTCCCACACTCTCCACCAGCACCGTGTCGAACCCGGCGGCTTCGCACAGAAGCATGGTTTCCCGTGTGCGGCGAGCCACGCCGCCAAGGCTTTCCCCCGCCGGCGAAGGGCGAATGAACGCGTTGGGTTCGCGGCTGAGACGGTCCATGCGCGTCTTGTCACCGAGAATGCTGCCTCCGGACCGGGCACTGCTTGGGTCAATCGTCAGGACGGCCACTCGGTGGCCCCGCTCGATCAGGAGACACCCGAGTGCTTCAATAAAGGTGCTCTTTCCCACGCCGGGCACCCCGGTAATCCCGATGCGCCTGGCTTTGCCGGTTTGAGGCAGCAGCCTTTGGAGCAACTCCTGGGCTTGCGCCTCGTGCAGGCGCGAGCCGCTTTCGACCAGGGTAATCGCCCGGGCGAGGAGAGCCCGGTTTCCCTCCAGCACGCCCTTCGCGTAGTCCTCAGTGCTGAGGGCACGCGGGCGCCGAAGCGGAAGGTTCCCGCTCCCTTGGGCATGCTGGGTGGATTCACTCATGTTTCATTGAGATAAGGCGAATCGGCGGCGGGGCCTTCGATTATCCCCGAGCGATGCTCGCGTTGAGCGGCGCTCCACTGCGGCATCGCACCCGGGATCGGCAAGGCCCAGCCTCGTGGTTTTGGCCTTACTCCAGACGCGCATTCAATTGGGTCAGGATTTCCTTCGCCGCGTCGGGAATAAAGGTGCCTGGACCGAAGACCGCATCGGCGCCGTTCTTTTTCAAGAAATCATAATCCTGAGGCGGGATCACGCCACCGACCACGACCATGATATCATCGCGGCCGGCCTTCTGGAGTTCCTCGACGAGTTGGGTGAGCAGCGTCTTGTGCCCGCCGGCGAGCGAGCTGATGCCCACGACATGGACGTCGTTTTCAGAGGCCATCCTGGCTGCTTCGTCAGGCTGCTGGAACAAGGGGCCGATATCCACGTCGAACCCAAGGTCCGCGTACGCGGTGGCGACCACCTTCGCCCCGCGGTCATGGCCATCCTGACCCATCTTCGCAATCAGGATGCGTGGGCGGCGCCCGTGCTTATCCGCGAACTGGTCGGTCAGGCGTCGAACCTGCTCAATTTGCGGGTTCTGGCCGAATTCAGACTGATAAACGCCGGAAATAGATCGAATCACAGCTTTGTGGCGGTTGAAGACTTTCTCCAAGGCGAACGAAATCTCTCCCAGTGAGGCGCGGGCGCGGGCCGCATCCACCGCCAAGCCGAGCAAGTTGCCTTCGCCCGATTGAGCGGCCCGGGTCAAGGCATCCAGAGCGCCCTGGACCTTGGCGTTGTCGCGCTCGGATTTGAGTTTGTGCAGGGTGTCGATCTGGGACTGGCGGACCGCGGTGTTATCCACTTCGAGGACGTCGAGTTGCTCCGCCTTTTCCAAGCGGAACAGGTTCACGCCCACAATGGTCTCCTTCCCGGAATCGATATGCGCCTGGCGGCGGGCGGCTGCTTCTTCGATGCGCAGTTTGGGCAGGCCGGTTTCGATGGCCTTGGCCATTCCGCCGAGGGACTCGACCTCCTGGATGTGGGTCCAGGCGCGTTTCATGATCGCTTGCGTAAGGGCTTCGACAAAGAACGACCCGCCAAACGGATCGATCACCCGGCAGATGCCCGTCTCTTCCTGGAGCAGGAGTTGCGTATTGCGGGCAATGCGCGCGGAGAAGTCGGTCGGAAGGGCGATGGCCTCATCCAGGGAATTCGTATGTAACGACTGGGTATGGCCCAGGGCTGCGGCCATGCCTTCGATGCACGTGCGGACGACATTGTTGAACGGGTCCTGCTCGGTGAGCGACCAACCCGAGGTCTGGGAGTGCGTCCGCAGCGCCATGGACTTGGGATTCTTGGGGTTGAACTGCTTGATCAGCTTGGCCCAGAGCGCCCGTGCGGCGCGCATCTTGGCGATCTCCATGAAAAAGTTCTTGCCTTGCGCCCAGAAGAACGAAAGGCGGGGGGCGAACGCGTCGATGTCGATACCGGCCTTGAGCCCGGTGCGGACGTATTCGAGCCCGTCCGCCAGGGTATAGGCCATTTCGAGATCCGCAGTGGCCCCGGCTTCCTGCATGTGATAGCCCGAGATCGAGATCGAGTTGAACTTGGGCATGTTCTTTGACGCAAAGGCAAAGATGTCGGCGATGATGCGCATGGAAGGCGCCGGCGGGTAGATATAGGTGTTGCGCACCATGTATTCTTTCAGGATGTCATTCTGGATCGTGCCTGAAAGCTGCTCGAGTTTGGCGCCCTGTTCCTCGGCTGCCACAATGTAGAACGCCATGATGGGCAGCACCGCTCCGTTCATCGTCATGGAGACCGAGATGCGGTCGAGCGGGATGGCGTTGAACAGCACCTTCATGTCCAGGACGGAATCCACCGCGACGCCGGCTTTCCCGACGTCAGCGAACGCCCGCGGGTGATCCGAATCGTAACCCCGGTGCGTCGGCAGGTCGAACGCGACCGACAAGCCCTGCTGTCCCGCGGCAATGTTCCTTCGGTAAAAGGCGTTGCTCTCGTGGGCGGTGGAAAAACCGGCGTATTGGCGCACGGTCCAGGGCTTCGAAACATACATGGACCCATAGGGGCCGCGAACGTAAGGCGCGATGCCGGGAAGCGTCTCCAAATGTTCCGCGTCCTTGAGGTCGTCCGCCGTGTAAAGCGGTTGGAGATCGATCTGTTCAAGGGTCTTGTGAGCCCATTGCTCGAGCGATCTGCCGGTTTCGGCTTCAAAATGGGCGCGCCAAGCGTCGTATCCCACGGGCGCGGGTGCGGCCTCAAACGGGATCTGGTTGAAATCAGGGAAGGTCATCATCGGATTCCTAAGCGTTGCTGCAAATTGGCAAGGAGTTGCACAGCGTCGGCGCGGATATGAATAAACGCATCCACTCCGGTCTGTTTATGGGCTTCCACCTGGTCTTGGGGAAACCCGGCGAGGACCACGATCGTCTCTGGCTGTTTCGCCTGGAGGGCGGGCACCAGGGCGGGGACCAAGGCGGGATACTTGTCATCGGTAGAGCAAATCACGGCGATCCGTGCGCCTGAGTTGGCGAACGCGTCCGCGGCGGCTTCGGGCGTCTTAAAGCCGTCGGGCGACAGCACTTCAAATCCGCCCACGCCGAAGAAACCTCGGGAAAAATCGGCCCGCGCCTTGTAATCGCGCAGAGATCCCATATTGCAGAGGAACACACGGGGCCGATCCTTGCCCTCCTTCATAAAGGCGTCCATGGCGATCCGGAGCCTTTCCACGGAAGCCGCCAGGCGGGTGATGCATACCGGCGTTACCGGTTCGCACGGCGTTTCATTGATGCGGACCGCACGGGTGATCTCGCCGATCGTCGCCCCGGCCGCGACCGCCTCGACGCAGGCTTCAAACAGCCCGATGCCTTTGCTCTCTACGACCGCCGCCAACCGCTCGAGAACAATCTCGCTTTCTTCGTCTTCCATCGAGGTGCGATGGGCGGACACTTGCTGGACGCGGCGTTTGTGGAACGCCTTGGCATCGAACGGGGTGCCTTCGAGAAGCTTCTCTTTAGGGTTGGCGTACTGATTCACGCCCACAATGGAATCGCGGCGCCGATTGACGGCTTTGATCCGTTCCGCGGCCGTTTCCGCGACCGCCTTTTGCGGGAATCCCGCCCGGAGCGCCGCGGCCATGCCGCCCATTTTCTCCACTTCCTGGAAGAGGCCCCAAGCTTTCGCCGCCAATTCCGCGGTCAGGCTTTCGACAAACCATGATCCTCCGACCGGGTCAATCACATGATCCAATTGGCACTCGCGCTGCAGAATGAGCTGGGTATTCCGCGCGATCCGCTGGCTGAAATCGTCTGGCCTCCGGACCACTTCGTCGAAAGCGCCCACCTGCATGCTGTGGCACCCACCCAATACCCCGGCGAACGCTTCGACCGTCGAGCGCAGCAGGTTGTTGTACGGGTCGTAAACCGTCTTGTTCCAGCACGACGTCCGGATGTGCAGCGTCGCTCTTTGGGCTTGCTCGCTCCCGCCGCACGCGGCCACCGCGCGGGACCAGAGCATGCGGAGGGCCCGCAGCTTGGCGATCTCGGTAAAGAAGTTCTCCCCAATGGTCATGGCGAACCTCAGCCGCGGCGCCACCTTTTCCACGTCCAATTCACGCCGATGCATCTCGCGCAGGTATTCCACCGCGATGCCCAGTGTGAAAGCCAGTTCCTGGACGGCGCTGCCGCCTGCTTCATGCCAGGCGCGGCTGTGCGCGCAAATCGTCTGCAACCGCGGGGCGTGCTCGGCCGCCCAGCGTGTCAAAGCTGCCATTTCGCGGTAAGCGCCTTCGAACGATTGCGGCAGCCGCCCTTCATGGGCGAGCACGCCAAGCGGATCCATCTCGATGCAGCCGCGGAGGGCGGTCGGCGTCTTGCGGCGCTTGCGCGCCAGCGCGACCAACAGGGCGGCGAAAGGCATCGCGGAGGCCCCGGACCGGATCAACAGCGACGTGGTTTCCAGGTCGATCCCCTCCAAAGCCCGGTCCAGGTCGTTCAATGTCGCGATGGACAATCCGCCCAGCCCGACTTCTTCCGGCCGCGCCCAGTCGGGGTCATGGCCGCTCCGGGTGGCCTGGTCCAGGTTCATGTTCAGCGCCGTCAAACCGCGGCTGATATAGTTGCGGGCGGCGTTGTTGAATTCGGTGGGGCTCGGCGTCGCGATCTCCTGGGACACCTCCCAGGAATTCTTGACGTAGCCGCTCGCGGTCGCGCCGCGCACGAACGGGGCAAACCCCGGGAACGAGTTCACATGCGGCAAGCCGCACACGTCGTCCTGGCGATAGAGTGGCTTAAGCGTGATGCCCTCGTAGGTCGGCGTGAACATCTTCTTGTCGAAAGGCGCGCCTTTCAGCTCGGCTTCGACCAGTTTGCGCCACGCTTCATATGGAGCCGGGGGGAACTCAGTCAGCAGCTTCCCGGGACCGGGTTGAATCTCTGGGGAACTCATAAGAATGCTTGGGTAGGGAGGCTTAGCCTTCCATGGTCTCTCCGGTTACCGCATGCCGTTTCCCGTTGACCGTTATAAACATCCGATGCGCCGCGCCGTTCGGCAGGCGGGCGGAAACGGAGGCAGCCGACGCCGGCGTGGGGGCGGCTGCGGCCGAAGCGGGGCTGGGCGCCGCGGGCGCCGCCGGAGTCGCGGCGGCGGTCTTCTTGTAAAGCGCTTCCACCTGCTGCGGGAACATCGCAAACAACACCACCGTTTCGTCGTCGACCGGAAGGCCTTTGTCGGCGCATTGCTTGCGGTACTTCTCCATCCCGGGCTCCAGGAGATCGGCCGGCCGTGTGGTGACGGGTTTCTTCCCGGTCTGTTTCTCGACTTGCTCGAGCACGTTCGGAGCGATCGGGCCGGGGGTCTTGCCATACTTCCCGAGAGCGATGTCCTGGGCGGGTTGGCAGATCATTTTCCAACGGCCGAACTTCACGTTCATCATGGCCTGGGTGCCGACGATCTGGGAGGTTGGCGTCACCAGCGGAATCCAGCCCAAGGCCTCGCGCACGACCGGGATTTCCTTGACCACCTGGTCAAAACGGTCGGCCATGCCCTGTTCCTTCAATTGGGTGCGGAAGTTCGACAGCATGCCGCCAGGCACCTGGTAAATCAAAATGTCGCTATCCACCCGCTCGTTGGCCGGGCTAGTGAAGGCGGCCAATTCCTTGTAAACGCCTTCGAAATAATCGCGCAGTTTGGCCAGCTTCTCCGTGTCGAATTTCGGGCAGCGCGGGTGCTCTTCCAACAAGGCCAGCATCCGCTGCGTGTCCGGCTGCGACGTCCCGTTCGCGAACGGCACGATAGAGACTTCGACGCAGTCCACGCCGGCGTCGATCGCCGCGAGGTAGCTTGAAGCCCCTAACCCAGCCGTGTCATGCGTATGGAGCGTGATGGGGATGCCGACCCGCGCTTTCAACTCTTTCACCAGGTGGGAAGCAATCTGCGGCTGGATGATCCCCGACATATCCTTGATGCCGATCGAATCGCAGCCCATCTTCTCCAACTCGACCCCCATCTTGACGAAATTGTCCACCGTATGGACCGGGCTGATCGTGTAGCAAAGTTCGCCCCGGGCATGTTTGCCGTATTTCTTCACCGACTTGATCGCCGTCTCGAGGTTGCGCACGTCATTGAGGGCGTCGAAAATGCGCACGATGTCCATTCCGTTCTGGCACATGCACCGCACGAACGCCTCCACCACGTCGTCCGGGAAGCTCGCATACTGGACGATGTTCTGCCCGCGCAGGAGCATGAGCTGCGGTGTTTTGGGCGCGACGCGTTTCAGCGTGCGCAGCCGGTCGAACGGGTTCTCGTTCAAATAGCGGAGGCAGGAATCGATGGTTGCGCCGCCCCAGGTTTCCAGCCCATGGAATCCCATCTCATCCAAGATCGGAGCCGGGGTTAGCATCTGCGCGGTGGTCATGCGCGTTGCTGCCATCGACTGGTGCCCGTCGCGCAGGACGGTATTATTGAAAAGGACTGGTTTAGCGCTCACGTTGGTTCCCAATTTCGCTCAATCAATTTGTAATGCAGCGGCGGAAAAAAGGTGGGGTGTCACGCTCCCTTACAGGCGGTGGTTCTTGCCTGAAAGCCCTTCGTTCCGTCTCCGCAGTCCTTAGAACATGCCACATTTCCGCCCAGATGCGCTCAACGTTTCTTGGCCGGCAATCGGCAAATGTTGTTTATTAGATCCGGAAACGATTCTCTCCATTTTCCCGATGCCCTCTAATCCGTCTTCACTCCTCGGCGCCGGGGGTCTTTCCCTCTCGATCTGTCTGCCGTGGAGAACGTTCCATCTGTTTCCGCGTTAGTTTCAACGTCCGGCCCAAACGGCTGAACAAACCCCGGCGCCGCTCCGGGGCAGGTTGTGGACTGGGTGGCGCGGCGTCCAGGGGAAGCGCTTGCGCGCTGCATAGCGAACAAAACGCCAGCGAATCTCCGGAGACGCGCCGGATCACCCGGACGCACGATTCGCACAGTGTCTGCTGGCATTGGGTGCACCGATATTCCGCGCGGATCCCTGGGTGGGTAACACAGGCCGCGTTTCCATCGGGGAGCACCAACGGCGCGCCCACACCTCCGGAGAAAAGGTCCGGCACGCGGATTTCGACTCGGCCATCCTCGTCAGGGAGTTCCTCGAGTTGAAGATCAATATTCCCCGCCTGCAGCACCTGGCCGGATCGCATCACCGACTCCTGGACCGGCACATTGTCGATGCACGTTCCGTTGGTCGAGTTCAGGTCCCGTACGAAAACCCCGGCTCCGAGGAGGATCACCTCACAATGGGACGATGAGATGGACGGGTCCGGGACCTGGAAATGGTTCTCCGTGCCACGCCCGATCCGATTGACTCCCGGCCGGAGTTTCAATGCGCGGCCCTGTTGGACCCCGTTCATCATGAGTAATCGCCACATACGCGGCTGGTGTCGCGGAGCGAATTTGTCGTAAGCCTTGGCCTACCCATACTCCCGGTTGACGGGCCTGTCGATATGGAATCTCGAGGCCTGGGGAAGGGGGGGCAACTCACCGTTTCCGGTTGGCCTCGCAATCGTTCTCGTATTCCTCCGGCCCGGCTGGGGCCTTTTCCTTCCCCTAAACGATCAAAAACGCCGGTTTCGATTACGATTAGGAGATTCTGCCAGGCGGAAAGCGTCAGATGCGCCCACCGCGGCCAGGGTCATGAAAAATCTGCTTCCGCACCGGCTCGAATTGACGCAGGGTTGTCGCCGTTGAAACCCACATATTAGCGCGAATTCCATGAAAATAACTATCCGCACGGTTTCAGTGGCTTCTCTGATTGGATTCCTGTCGGCCGCCCAGGCTGCCGAATCGGCGGACGGCTTGCTCGCCCCAGGGGCGAAGGTCCAAAAACTTTCAGGCGACTTTCAGTTTACCGAAGGTCCGACCGCCGATGCCGAGGGGAACGTCTTTTTCACCGACCAACCGAACAACCGCATCATGAAGTGGGGTGTTGATGGACAATTATCGACCTTCATGCAACCGGCAGGAAGGGCTAACGGCATGTATTTCGATTCCAAGGGTCACCTGATCGCGTGCGCTGACGAGAAGACCGAGATGTGGTCGATCACTCCTGAGGGAAAGGTGACGGTGCTTTTCGGGGAGTTTGAGGGCAAGATGCTGAACGGTCCTAACGATGTCTGGGCAAGTCCCCGCGGCGGGCTGTACTTTACCGACCCCTTTTATAAGCGGCCATGGTGGAACCACGAACGGATGCCCCAGGACGGGCAGCATGTCTACTACGCGGAACAGTCGGGCGGGCGTTGGAAGCTCCGCCGGGTTGCGGAAGATCTCAGGCAGCCCAACGGCATTATTGGCACGCCGGATGGCCGCACCTTGTATGTGGCCGACATCGGGGCGCGGAAGACCTACCGCTACATGATCCAGGACGACGGTTCTCTGAGTGGGAAGACGCTCTTTTGCGATATGGGCTCGGATGGCATGACGCTCGACAGCCAAGGCAATGTTTACCTTACCGGGCGTGGCGTGTTCGTCTTCAACGCGAGTGGGAAGCAGGTCCAGCATATCGAAGTGCCCGAATCGTGGACGGCCAACGTATCGTTCGGAGGCTCAGACCGGCAGACACTCTTCATCACCGCGAGCCGTGGCCTTTATGCGGTGAAGCTGAATGTGAAGGGCGCCAGGCTATCGAAATGATGGCGAGAGCACGGGCGAGAACTCAAAGTATCGCATTGGCCAGGAACTCCACGAACTGGTGCCAGTGCTGAGCGAGGTGCGCCAATTCGGCGTGGAGGTTCAAGACCGCTAGCGACGCGAAGAGCCCCAGCACGAACAACACCGCCCCCTGGAGATCCTGCGCGGTGACATTGCGATCGCGAAGGGCAGGGGAGTCCGCCTCTGGGCCTGCGGGCTTTGCGAGCCAGGGCTGAGTGCGCGTTTTTTGGGGCGAGTGCCAAACCCTGACGGTCGAATTGTCGGCGGCTGGCGAGCGACGGTCCGGGCTGGGCCGGACCGTCGCGGGTGGTCCCTCATTTACAATGGCTCCCGTTTTCATGGGCGGCTGGGTGTGTCTTAGTTCGGTTCAAGCCTGTTTCGAGAACGGTGCGCGGCTGCAATCGGACAGGCCGCGTTCTTTGAAGGGATCTTACCGCGCGACTGGCCACCCACAATGGACCTTTGGGTGTAGTCGGCAGGGCCTTGCTTCTGCGCGATGAGCTTGGCCTGGCAGGCGCGACGGGATTTTCACGCGACCCGGAAATTCGGAAGGGCGCCTTTTCAGACTTCCCCAAGACGGGCCTTCCTGATATAAGGTCCGGAACGGAATTGAGATGGATTGACTATGCCGATCTACGAATTTGCCTGCCCGAAATGCCGAGTGATTTTCAGTTTCCTGTCCAAACGGGTAAACCCGGATCGTACGCCGGTCTGTCCCAAGTGCGGCAACAAGAAGATGAGCCGGCGAATGAGCCGGTTCGCCATGCCGCGCGGGCTCAAGGAACCTGCCGCAAAGCCTGAAACCGAGGGAGACGAGGGACCGATGCCCGATATGGACGATCCGCGCGTCATGCGTGCGATGAGCGAGATGGAGCGCGACATGGAGTACTTGGACGAAAACAATCCCAAGCACATGGCCCACATGATGCGCAAGATGAAGGACATCCTGCCCCCCGGGACGATGCCCAAGGAGATGGACATCGCCATCAAACGCCTCGAGAAAGGGGAAGATCCCGAGAAGATCGAAGAGGATATGGGCGATGTCCTTGGCGACTTCATGGGGGGCCCCGACGATGAAGAAGGAATGGGCGGCTATGGCGGCGGCTACTCGCGCGACAGCGGCCTTTACGATTATTGACCTGCCCGCAGCGCCCGCCTTGCTTTCAGAGGGCGGCCGTGGAGTTCCGGCATGCGCCGGTGCTCTTTGGCAACCTTGAATTCAAGGGCGTTCGCGGTCGAAAACCCTGCTATCAATTCCTGTTCTGCGGCAACGGTCTGCAGCCCCGGCTTGAACTCTATCTTCGGGTCGAGGCCGCAACGACACTTCCGCTTTACTATGACCTCTCGCCAGCTCAAGGCCGGTTGCTTTGTCCTCGAAGGGCTCAACTCCTTCGCGACGAGCTTCTATTTTTATTACTTGTTCTTTTACATGCAGCGCCAGTTCGGTTTCGGGAACCAGGAGAACCTGGCGTTGGCGGCGCTGAACGGACTTATTTACGCCCTGATGGCCTGGCTGGCAGGGCTTTTCGGGCAGCGGTATGGCTATTTTAAGGCTTTGGCCCTGGGCTTCGCCACCATGGCAATTGCCCTGGTCGTTGGCGCCGGAGTTCCCTCGGCCATGGGCCAGGTCTGCGTCCTGGCCGCCTGGACGGTAGGTATCTGCTTCACCTGGCCCAACCTCGAGGCCCTGGCGAGCGAAAAAGAGAATGCGGTCGGCCTGCAGAAGATGATCGGCATTTACAACCTCGTATGGGCCGGCACTGGGGCGTTGGCTTATTTCATCGGCGGCATTTTCCTTGAATGGCTTGGGTTGAAAAGCTTGTTTTGGATCCCTGCGGCGATCCATCTTTTGCAGTTGGCGTTGCTGGCCTGGCTCTGGGCAGCATCCGGCGGCGGGGTGTCCGGTCCGGCCGTCCCTGTCACGTCGTCGGTTGCCGTGGCGCTGAATCCGCGTCCGATTGGCCGAGCGCGTTCCTTCCTGCGCATGGCCTGGCTGGCCAACCCGTTCGCTTACGTCGCTATCAACACGGTGGCGGCTGTTGTCCCCGGGTTGGCGGCCAAGTTGAATCTGAGCCCTGCGCTGGCGGGAGTGTTCTGTTCCGTCTGGTTCTTCGCACGGTTGGGCGCGTTTTTGCTTCTGTGGCTCTGGACGGGGTGGCATTACCGGTTGGGCTGGTTTTTCGGCTCGTATCTGCTGCTGATCTCGAGTTTTGCGACGCTGCTTCTGGTGCCGAACCTCACGGCCATTGTGTTGGCCCAGATCGCCTTTGGCGCTGCCATTGGTCTGATTTATTACTCCTCCTTGTACTATTCGATGGATGTCGGCGAAGCCAAAGGCGAACATGGTGGCGTGCACGAGGCGGCCATTGGTGCCGGGATTTTCGGGGGACCGGCCATTGGCGCGAGTGCTCTCTATCTTTTTCCCGGATCGCCTAACAGCGGTGTCTGGGCCGTGAGCATCGCGTTGTGTGCAGGACTGGCTGGCCTCATCGCTATGGCCCGACGCCAAGTACAATCCACGCCATCTCCCAAATAGAATCCCCCGATCCGGTGGGCCTCAAAGAGTTGACCCGTCCTGGAGTTTCCCCTAGGTTGTCCTCCGCAGCAAAGGGACTATTCTCCCAAATTAAACCTATGCCTCCGAAGTCATCTGATAAGGCGTTGAACGAGAAATCTCCGGCTGAAAAAGCGGGCGAAAAGCCTTCCGGACGCGCCACTCCCAATGAAACGCGCGCCGCGGAAGCAGCCGCTGCCGAAGCGGCGAAAGTGAGCGCGACACGCCAGCGCGACTTGGAACTGGCGATCTCTTCGATTACGAAGGCCTATGGCGAAGGCAGCATCATGCGCCTGGGCGATTCGTACAAGGCGAAAATCGACGTCATCCCGACGGGAGCCTTGGCCGTCGACTTGGCGCTGGGCGTCGGAGGTGTCCCCCGTGGGCGGGTGGTGGAGATTTACGGACCGGAATCTTCGGGCAAAACAACGTTGATGCTGCACGTCATTGCCAACGCCCAGAAGGCCGGGGGCTTGGCGGCTTTCATTGACGCAGAACACGCGCTTGACCCCAACTACGCGAGAAAGCTGGGCGTGAACCTGCAGGATCTGCTTGTCTCACAGCCGGACAGCGGGGAGGAAGCGCTCAGCATTTGCGAGACGCTGGCGCGCACCAACGCCCTGGACGTGATCGTGGTGGACTCCGTGGCAGCCCTGGTGCCCAAGGCGGAGCTTGAAGGCGAAATGGGCATGGCGACGATGGGGATGCAGGCGCGGTTGATGAGCCAGGCTCTGCGCAAGCTGACCGCGGTGTTGGCCAAGGCGAAGACCACATGCGTTTTCACCAACCAGATTCGCGAGAAGGTCGGGGTGATGTTTGGCAACCCGGAAACCACGCCCGGGGGCAAGGCCCTCAAGTTCTACGCGAGCGTTCGGATAGATATCCGGCGGAAAGAAACGATCAAAGACGCGGCAGGCACCGCCATTGGCAACCATGTCAAAGTGAAGATCGTCAAGAACAAGGTGGCTCCGCCTTTTGCTGAGGCTGAGTTCGATATCTACTACAATCACGGGATCAACAGGGAAGGCAGCATCCTGGATGTGGGACTCGATGCCGGCGTCGTCGAGAAGAAAGGGGCCTGGCTCCAGTTCAATGGCGAGTTGATCGGGCAGGGAAGGGACGCCGCCCGCCAAGCCCTGGTCGATAAGCCGGAGTTGGCGCGCAAAATTGTGGAGTCGATCCTCGAAAAACGCGCCGCGGCGGCGCCAGCCCCTTGAAAGTCATGAGCGAGCGCGTTGGCATTCTCACCGGGGGCGGCGATTGTCCAGGGTTGAACGCGGTCATTCGCGCCGTGGTCAAGTCGGCTTCGAAGCGGGGCTGGGAGACCATCGGCTTTCTCCAGGGATACGAAGGACTGTTGGAACCCGTTCGCTACCGGCATCTCAATTATAAAGAGATGGATGCGCTCTTGCATGTTGGCGGCACCATTCTGGGGACCACCAACCGCGGACGCTTTGCCGCTAAATCCGGGTTTGGCGAGGAAAAGCAGATTCCTCCAGAGATTCTTGCCGCGGCCAAACGCAACTTCGAACAACTCGGATTGCGCGGTCTGGTCTGCGTGGGGGGCGACGGCACCTTGACCATCGCACAGCGACTTTTCGAAGAGGGGATTCCTATTGTGGGAGTGCCCAAGACGATCGACAATGACCTGGAAGGAACATCGACCACGTTTGGCTTTGACTCCGCCGTCGCTTGCGCGACGGATGCGCTGGACCGCCTGCGAACGACGGCTGAAAGCCATGAGCGCGTCATGGTCCTCGAAGTCATGGGACGATACGCGGGCTGGATTGCAGTCCACTCGGGAATTGCCGGGGGCGGCGATGTGATCCTGATCCCGGAGATTCCCTTCTCCTACGAACGTATTGCGGCGAAAATCCAGCAGCGCGAACGCGAAGGCAAACGCTTCACGCTGGTGGTGGTGGCGGAAGGCGCTCGGCAAGCAGGCAAGGGCTACGTGGCGGCTGGGCCGGGCACGCTTGATCGCGAGACGCGCCTGGGCGGAATTGGCGGCTTGGTCGCCGCCGAAATCGAGGAACGCACCGGCAAGGAGACCCGTGTTTGTGTGTTGGGACACCTCCAGCGTGGCGGGGCACCCACCATGGCGGATCGGTTGCTTTGCACGCGGTTTGGTGCCCGCGCGGTGCAGTTGATTGCCGATGGCCACTTCGGCTGCATGGTGTCGTCCAAACCGCCGGACATCGTGGCCGTGAAGATTACGGCGGCTATCCGGCGCCTCCGGACCGTGCCGCCGGAGGGCGAGATTGTCCAGACGGCGAGGGCTTTGGGGATAAGCTTCGGTGATTAAGGCTCCACGATGCGCAGGGGAGCTTCGCGAGCGACGCAAAACGGGAACAATTTGTTCCAATTCTCAAACCATTGCAAATCAGGTTATTGCATGAATCGCCTCCCGGGTTTCCACGCGATGTAATACATTTGTTATAACGACGCCAGCGCCCTCAAAGGGCGTTCGCCGTTTTGACTTTTGCCCAGCCTTCTCCTAGCGTCGATCTCGCGATGAAGATAATCCGGTATACGGACGCCGATTTTGCCAAACAACTCAGGGCGGTAACCGCGCCATCCAGCCTTTTCGATCTCGAGATCGAAGCCCGGACCCGCGCGATCATCGAGGCCGTGCGAGACCGGGGCGACGACGCGGTCCTGGAGTTTGCCGAACGCTTTGATGGGCGGCGATACGAGGCGGGGCAACTGGCCGTGACGAAGGCGGAATTGATGAACGCCTCGTTGCAGGCGGGGCCGTCGCTGCGCGCTGCCGTCGCGGCAGCCCGGAAGAATATCGAAGCTTTCGCCCGGCATTCGGTGCGCAAGAACTGGTCGGCGCGGAATGCCCAGGGAGCGAAGGTCGGAGAGAAGTTCGATCCGTTCGATCGTGTCGGGGTTTACGTGCCCGGCGGCACGGCCCCGCTCGTTTCCACAGCTTTGATGACCATCCTGCTCGCGAAGGTGGCCGGTTGCCGCGAGATTGTGGCCTGCACCCCCGCCGGGAGAGACGGGCAAATCAATTCCGCGCTGCTCTTTGCGGTCAACACGGCGGGCGCGACGGAGATTTACCGAATTGGCGGTGCCCAAGCGATTGCCGCCCTGGCGTTCGGAACGGCCAGCATCCCGCGGGTTCGCAAGATTTATGGCCCTGGCAATGCGTACGTCGTCGCCGCCAAGCGCCTTCTATGCGGTTACGTGGGCATCGATCTCCTCCCGGGACCGAGCGAAGTCCTCATTCTGGCCGATGACACACCTGATCCCAGGTTCGTGGCTGCGGACCTGCTGGCCCAGGCCGAACACGGTTCGGGGCACGAACGCGTTTGGCTGGTCACAACCTCAGGCCAACTCCTCCGGGCGGTTGAGAAAGAGATCGCTCTGCAGTTGCCCAAGCTGGCGCGACGTGAGCTCATCGAGCGCGCGCTGGCCAATGACGGTTGGCTCATCCAGGTCAGGTCGCTTGAAGACGGCGTCAAGCTGGCGAACAGACTCGCGCCCGAGCATTGCGAAGTGCTGACGCGCAACGCGGCTAAGGTCTCGGCGGGCATCACCACCGCCGGCGCCCTTTTTCTCGGGCCCTTCTCGCCCACCGTCCTCGGGGACTACGTCGCCGGACCCAGCCACGTTCTGCCGACGGGCGGCGCCGGCGCCTCCTTCGCGGGGCTGACGGTGGACCAATTTCAAAGGCGCACGAGCGTCGTGGAGTATGACCGCAGTTCGCTGCGCAAGGCGGAACCGTTCGTGCGCGAGTTTGCCCAAGTGGAAGGTTTGGGCGGCCACGGCCGGTCCGCTGCCGTGCGGCTGGAGCCGAAGGGTGCATCCTCCAAGCAGAACAGGGGAACCTCAGCGAGGAGGCGGGCATGAAGCCTGACCTTGGAGTGAAACGCCTCAATCCGGAAACCCTGGTTCGGCCTCTGGTCCGCCGAGCACAGGCTTATGTGCCGGGCGAGCAACCGAAGATCGAGGGTCTGGTCAAGCTCAACACCAATGAGAACCCCTACGGGCCTTCTCCCGAGGTCCAGGAAGCGCTCAAGGCTGCCATTGACGGCCGGCTGCGGCTCTATCCAAACCCGACCGCTGACCGCCTGCGAGCGAAGCTTGCCGAGTACCATGAGTGCCGTCCGGAAAACATCATTGTTGGAAATGGTTCTGACGAACTGCTGGCCCTGGCGACGCGCGCATTCGTGGAGCCGTTGTGCGGTCTGACTGGCTACGCGCTCGAGAGCGCGGCCAGGCCGTCCACTCGCCTTAAGGAGGCTGAACTCCAGTCGGCCCCGGCCGATGTGGCGGAGGCCCTGGCGCCCAGCCGTTACGCGGTCCAGTACTTTCAACCGAGCTACTCCCTCTACCCGGTCCTTGCCGCGGTGCATGGTGCCCGGCCCAAGCCGGTCCCTCTGGCCGAGCGTTTCGAATTCCCCACGATCAAGGAACTCAGACACACCTCCTGGGACTTTGACGCGGCGCTCACCTATATAACGACGCCTCACGCACCCAGCGGTTTGGGCGCAGGCCGGGCCCGGCTCGAGGCCCTTTGTGAGGAACACCGTGGGGTGCTCATCCTGGACGAGGCTTACGTCGATTTTGCCGGCGAGAATGCGCTCGACCTGGCACTGCAGTATCCCCATGTAATCGTCTCGCGAACGTTTTCCAAAGGGTTTTCGTTGTGCTTCCTGCGCGTCGGTTACTTTGTGGGGCATCCGGCGCTGATCGGTGCCCTGCACAAGATCCGCGACAGCTACAATGTGAACGGGCTGGGGCAGATTGCCGCGGAAGCCACCTTGGACTCCCTGCCATACTATCGTCGGAACTTCCAGCGGACCATCGCGGAGCGGGAGCGTTTGTCCTGCGAACTGGCGGCGTTGGATTTTCGCGTTTTCCCAAGCCAGACGAACTTCATCCTGGTCAAGCCCCCGCGATACGCGGCCGAGGTTTGGCTCGAGAAGCTCCGCGCCGAGCGCGTGCTCGTCCGCTGGTTCGGCGCGCCCGAAGTGCGGGACTATCTGCGCATCACGATCGGCAGCGAATCGGAAGTGGACAGACTGCTTGGCGCCGTCCGAACGATCCTTTCGGAAACCGGTTAGGCAGGAGCCTCACTTGGTGACGCCTGTCGGGTCGCTATCGTCCCAACCGCGGCGGTTGTGAAAACTCCTCCAGTCTTTCTCTTTCGGATGCCGTTTTTCGCAAGCGGCGCGCTCCGTCGCGCGCCGTGGCTAACTTTCGCTTAACGGTGATTGACTCATCCCTCATCCATTCCGCCTAGTCTGCAGGATGTTTGAAGGAAGAGAAAGCAAACCAACGGCGGTCGACGGAGCGACCTGCCCTGAGATTCAGACCGGCCCGGCGGTCCGGCCCAACTTTTTTGCAAAATGACAATTGCTGGCTGGCTTTTCAGGGCGGTTCTTTCGCATTCTAGGGCGTCATGAATCGCTGGCACTTTTCGATGATCTTCCTGGTTGGGAACCTCCTCCTCGGGGGAGCAGGCAGCCTCGCTGAGCAACACCGGGCCACTTACCTGGGCCATCCCGCGACCCGGTTCGCGCCGCCTCTCAAGACCAAGGACGATTTGCGCGCTCGGTTTCTCGATGCCCAATTGCGGAAGGATATGGCCACCGTCTTGCGGCAATGGGGATGGCAGGGTGATCTTGCGGACTTTTACCGCGCGGGGCTCAGGGCCGAGATCAAGGAGGCGCCCATCCCGATCGGGTCGACCATGCCCTTCATGTCGTCGCGGAAGGACGGCCGGCCGATTTGCCTGCGCAATGTGCTATGGGCAGGCGAAGAACCCGCGCCGGCTTATGCCTTCCCGTTCACTTCCAAAGGGCGGCGCTACCGCTGTGTGACGCCCAAGGCTTGCAGCAATTTTTTCCTGGTCGATCTTGGCCCCGAGCCGAACCCCACGCTCGCCCTGATCTGCTCGGTTCCGGAAGAGGTCCTGGCAGCAAGGCCGGTCCAGGTTTGCCTCGAGTTGACCAATCCCAGCGAAGCGATCGAGCCAATGACGACCGTCAGCCTGACGATCCCGGAGAAGGCCACCCTGGTTCGGACGACAGGCGACGGCGCGGCTTCTGAGGGCCGGGTCATCTGGCGCATTCCCGACCTCCGGCCGAAGGCCAGCGTGGAACTTTGTGCCATATTCGCTGTGCGCGAACCCTGCTCGCTCACCTTTAACGCCGTGGCCTCGGGACAGAAAGCCCGGGCCGTTGAGACCACCTGTGGGACTCGTGTCCTTGGTATTCCCGCCATCCTGCTGGAGTTGATCGACCTCGAGGACCCGGTCCAGGTTGGGCGCGAAGTGACTTACCAGGTCAATGTCACCAACCAAGGCACCGCACCCGGAACGAACATCCGGGTCGTCTGCAAACTGCCCCCGAGCGAAGAGTTCGTCTCGGGCGGCGGGGTCACGCCTGTGCAAGCCGGCGCAGGGGTCGTGACGGCGGGAGTTCTGGCCGAGCTTGCGCCCAAGGCGGTGGCTTCGTGGCAGGTGATCGTGAAAGCCGCCCGGGCCGCTGACGCCCGTTTCAGAGTCGAGCTTAGCAGCGACCAATTCCAGCGTCCCATCGAGGAAGAGGAATCCACGGAATTGTACTGAATGCAATGCGTGTCTTGATCGCAGGGTGCGGTTATGTCGGGCTGCCTTTGGGTTTGGAACTGATCCGGCAAGGCCACGAGGTCTGGGGCATCGTCCGCTCTCCCGAAAGCGCAGAGCGGATCAAGCAATCGGGGGTCCAGCCCCTGGTCTGCGACCTCACGCAACCCGACCCACTTCGCCAACTTCCCGGCCCGTACGATTGGGTTGTCAGCCTGGTTTCCTCAGGCAAAGGCGGCGTGGAGGATTACCGCCAGGTTTATCTTAACGCCAACAAGAACCTCGTCGACTGGCTGGCCGCCATGCCGCCCCGCAAATTCGTTTACACCAGCAGCACCGGCGTCTACGGCCAGACCGACGGATCTCAGGTCAAGGAAACCAGCCCCACCGAGCCCGCAACCGACACTGGCAAAGTGCTCGTCCAGGCCGAACAAAAGCTATTGGAGGCCTTTCGTGAGTCCAAGTTCCCAGTGGTCATTCTGCGCGTAGCCGGCATTTATGGACCGGGGCGCGGCCATTACTTCAAGCAATTCCTCCAGGGCGAAGCTCGTATCCCGGGACATGGCGAAGCGTTCCTGAACATGGTCCACGTCGACGACGTCGTCGGCGGGATCATCGCCTCTTTGAAGAGCGCCCGCCCAGGCGAGATTTACAATCTCGTGGATGACGAGCCCATCATGCTCGTGCACTTCTACCGTTGGCTTTCCGAAACCCTGGGCAAATGGATGCCGCCGTTCGTCCAGGAGGACAGTGAAGAACATCGGAAACGCGGCAGGACGAACAAGAAAGTCTTAAACCGGCGGTTGAAGATGGAACTTGGGTTTACCTTCAAGTACCCGACCTTCCGCCAGGGGTACAGCGCGGAAATCCAGCGCTTGGACCAAGCCGGGTTGCTCAATATCCAACCCGAACCGCGCTAAGCGCCAGTAACAGCCGCCATGGTTTGCCTGAGTGCGATTTGGAAAAGGTGCCATGGCGAGCGCCTCGTTTCCCACCGCAGTTTCACTGGTCCGCGTAGCGCTCCCTGAGCATAGCGGAGAATCGCGCCGCTTTGAGCTTCCGGCGAGCTTTGACGCTTGGCTTCTCGAAATAGCGACGGCGGCGAACCTGTTCAAAGGTTCCCTCGCGCGACAACTTCTTCTTCAAACGGCGCAATGCCTTCTCAACGTGCTCCCCTTTTCTGAGTATAATCTCGGTCATAAATCGTTTCGGCTCTGCAAATTATGAACTCTCCTCGGACTGGAGGAGAACCCAGAGCGGCCCCAGGATCAGAAGGAAGCCTGCCTGGCTCGCCTTGGCTGGTCTTGGATAGACGCCTCAAGAGAATGACGCATGCCAGCCGAAGGTAAAGTCAATAATTTCGCGTTTTCAGCGCCGCAGAAGGCCCTCATTCCGCAAGAGTTTCCGAGTGACCGCGCCAAAGGCACCAGAACGCGTCAGCCCGGGGTACCGCCAGTGCCGCCCCGCGGACTCGTCCCTTTCACATTCTCTTGCCCTGAAACGGGCAACAGGAACGGACGGCTCGTCATAGCGGGGAGGTGAATTCGGACAGGGCAGGATGCAACCAGCGGGCAACTTCTCTTGTCCTTCTCTCGACCTAAATAATGTCATAGTAAACTGCAGATAAATTGGTCATATATAAAATAAATATCCAACAAATATGTCACAAATAAAGTATGAGTATAGAACGAGTATATCAAGAGCGTAAGTACTTGCCGTCCAACTGTGTTCTCGGAAGGCAAAAAATCGTGGTGATCGCCTCAGCGCGCCCCGGCTTCGAGAATTCCGTCGCCGCTCCGCCTTCGTCCCGGCTGGATTCCACAAGCGGCTTTATGTTATAATCCCTTTCCGACCGATCCAATGTGTCCTGTCAACGAAGGCGCACCGCGACGATCAATGACCGAGCTAATCGCCAAACCAACCCAAGTTTATGCCTGATCCTTCCTTTAACATCAGCGTCACGGCTCCCGTGACAGCCGCCTTCGAGAGGGCGAAACGGCTGCTGTTCCAACCATTCGACCTGCAGGTCTGGCTGACCATCGGCGTTGCCGCCTGGCTGGCGCAACTCGGACGCCAGGGAGGCGGCGGGACAGGGTTCAATTTCGGGGGTCGGCGGAACGCGTCTTTGGAGGAGGCGCTGCGTGACGCCTGGAGTTACGTCCTTGATAATCTCCATTGGCTGGTGCCGGTCGCCATCGGCGTTGCGCTGGTTGGGCTGGCGCTCTGGGTCCTGTTCACTTGGCTTAGCAGCCGGGGGGAATTCATGCTTCTCCATTGTGTCGGCGAACGCAAAGCGGAGGTGGCGGTTCCTTGGCGGATCTACGCCGAGCACGCCAACAGCTTGTTCGGGTTCCGAGTCATTGTGGGGCTGGTGACGTTCGTGCTGGTGGTGCCGCTGGTTGTCCTGGGCGTGTGGATGCTCACCCGAATGGTTTCAGGCGAGAGCCGGACGTTCGTCACAGGCCTGGCGCTTGCAGGCACGGTTCTGAGCCTGACCGGAGTCGGCGTGTTGTTCGCGCTCGTGAGCAAGTTGACTCGGGACTTCGTCGTCCCGGTCATGTTCCTCCATACCATCAGCTGCGTTGTCGCGTGGCGGCGGTTGATGCTGCTTCTGACCGATAACCTCGCCTATTTCGTGCTCTACATCCTGTTCTCGATCGTGCTTTCGATTGCGATTGGCCTGCTTATCCTGGCCCTGGTGCTGGTGACGTGCTGTTGTGCCGGTTGCCTGATGATCATCCCGTACATCGGGACCGTCCTGATCCTGCCGATCCACATCTTCCGTCGGGCGTTCTCGGCGGAATACCTGGCCCAGTACGGACCGGAATACAACGTGTTCCGGTGGACGGTCTGAGAGCGGCAGAGCGGGCAACCCGATTAAGGAATGGCGGGCGTAACGACCCGGTAGAACCGAACCGGGGTGGCGCCGAAGGCTCGGTCGCTCACGCGCATTGCCCCAGGCCGATCGCTCGCGGGAATATCCACCAGGCGAACCCACGACCCCGCGTTCAGCGAGTCGCGGAACAGAACCGAGTAGGTCTTGCCGGCGGCGATCTGGAACTCCAGGACGGCGGCCTGGTCTTCGACCCCCACCACCTGCAATTCCAGGGAGCTTGCCGGGTCCCGCGGATCGGTTCCGGCAAGGAACTCCTCCAGGTTGGTCAACCCGTCGGCGTCGGGATCCGCGTCGGGTCCATTCACGCCGGCAGCGCTGTTGGGATCGAGTCCATGGGCGATTTCCCATTCATCCGGAAGCCCGTCCTGGTCGGCATCGTTGCTGCCAGACGAGGTGAACTGCGCCGGAGTGGGCTCGGCCGCGATCCAATGGGCCGGGTCGTCGCCGTAGAGACTGCTCGAAAGCCGCTGGAGCGATTTCCCCGTGCTGTTGGCGCCCGTAGGCCAGGGCGGCTGACTGGAGTATCGGACTTCGTCCACGAGAATCTGCGGGACGACTGAGATGCCTGGCGTTGTGCCTGAATCAGGGGCGTCGGGGCGGTAAACGGCAATACGATTGCCCGCGTTATTGAGGTTTCCCACGAATGGACCCACCAGCAGCGCGCGGGAGGTGTCCAGTCCGAGCGCGGCGGCAAAGGCTTGCAGCGCGGCGTTGTCCGTCACGGGATCGAAATGAACGACCAGCATCGCTTGGCCGGGCGCCAGGACAACGTTGGTGGGGAAAGTGAAGTCGACCCCGCCCGCCAAACGCCAGGTGTTCGTCGGGCAAGCCGGATCGTACAGGGGCACCGGTTGCTGGCTCGAGTTGTGGATTTCGATGAACTCGTCACGGAGATTGTTTTCCCCATTCAACGCCGGAGGATCAAACATCACTTCCGTGAGCACCACGGGCGGGATGGCCGGCCCGGCATTCACCTGGCCAAGGGTCGGGCGCGCCTGGGCGACGAACCGCTCCTCACCGGCACTGTTCACATGGCGGCCGAACGAAACGCCGCTAACCGCGGCGTCAAAGCTGAATCCATGGGCATAACCGGTGAGGTTCCCTCCGTCGGCGGAGAAGAGATAAACGTCATCGCCAGCCGCGCTCAGGCCGAAACCATTGGGACCGCTGCCGAACTGGTTTTCGTCCACCAACAGATAGCCGCCGGACGGAATCAAGGTGCCGGCTGGAATGCGGTATTTGGCCGGTTCTCCCGAATCGTCGCTGAGGAACCAGCCGCTGACGTCGGCCTCGGCGGGCGTGGGATTGAACAATTCAATCGTATCCAATCCGGAAGCGCCGCCGCGAGTGAGAGCTTCATTAACGACGACGCCGGGGATCTGGGGTTCCGGCGGATCGGCGGCCCCTGGCGAACCGCCGCGGGCGCTGCTGGGGCGCCAATGGGTGCGGCTGGACCAGCGCTCAGGAGCGGCGTTCTCGTCAAGGGGCACCAGGGAAAAGCCAAGGCCGTCCGCGATCGCGAACCACGCGTCGTTATAGGTGAAGTTCAGGAGGGGCTCTTGCAACGGGCCCGATAAGACAAGCTGTTCGCCCTGGTTGCTGAGGCTGCCCAGAAACTCCCCGGCAACGTTGTTCACGCCTGGATATCGGGTGGCGAAAGCGGCGCGGTTCCTCACCAGCACCACGTGCTCTCCAGGAGCCAGGGAAGTCACGCCGCTGGCCGCGGTGAACGTGTACTCAATCCCCGCAGTGAAAGCGGCCCCGATCAGGTTGAGGGGGGTTGTGCCCGTGTTTCTCAGCTCAATGAACTCGAACGCCTCTGCATCGCTGCTGCCCGGCCCTGGCTCGGGTGCAAACATGATCTCGCTGATCGTCAGGGCTGGCCGGCTCATCACGAATGTGGCCGCCACGGGACCAGACCAGGGACTCGATAGAGGCGGCTGGTTTGCTCCGGTGAGATTGCGGTGGTTCAAGTCTCGGGCGCGGGCCACAAGGCGGGTGTTCTGCGCAAGGGTGATGGGGCCGGAATAGGTCCGGGCATTGGGACTGACATTGCCTCCCGGCGCCCGGGGGTCTGCTCCGTCCAGAGTGTAGTAAAGGGCGGCGCCCGCCGGACCGGAAAGCGTCACGGAAAGTCCCGGTTCGGCCGGTCCGCCAGGATGGCTGATGACGGGCGCTGCCAGGAAGTTTGTGTCGATGAAGTCCACGCGGTCACCAAGCCACCGCTTCAGGTAGTCCACTTCGGCCTGGTAACTGCCCCATCGCGGCGACGTAAAGCCCGGCCAGCGGGCGACCTCGCGTTTCTGCGCTTCACGAACCTGCCCGGTCAGCGAATCCACCAGGGAATGAAGGCTGGCGATGGAAAACGCGTCGCGCCGAAGTTCCTGCCAGCGATCGATCCAGCGCTGCCAGAAGTCGATATCCCTGAACATGGGAGAGTACCATGGGTTGGAGAAGATCCAGTCCGGGTTGAACATGTCCGTTCCGCGATCGCCGCCGGCGGAACGCCAGAGGCGGGGATTGCTGTCGCGCCCGTCGGTCGATCCCAAGGCGCGGTCGAGATCCCAGAGCGGGCCGAAGGCGAGTTTGCCATTGCGGGGCTTGTAAAAGTAGCCGCTAAGCCGGAGCGCATCGACGTTAAAGGTGAGGATATTCAGGATGTGGTGATCGATCGCGGCGGGCACGTCGATATACTTGGCGTAACCGTTCACCGGATCGGCAAAATTGGGGCTGTCCAAGACGGTGAGCATCTCGTCCAAGTAGTCCGTGATATACCGGTATTGGGCGGCGCGCTGAGGTTGAGTGATCTCGGCCCACTTCGGGTCTTGCGCGTTGATCCCAAGGCCCCCGGCGTAAAGCTGGCCCTCATCAGGAGCCCCGCGATCCACGCTCAACACATACCCGCCGCTGACTTCCGGGAGCTTCGAATGCTCCGGCTGCAAGGAGTCGATATTGATCCGGTCCGGTCCGCGTTTGATTCTCTCCAGGAGCACGTAGACGCCGTTGTAGTTGGCGTAGGTCACGGCGCCTCCCCGCGTGTTGACGAACACTTCAACGAAACGGGCGCGCGGCGAATAGCGCCCGATCTGGCGGCTCAGGTCGTGGGCGAACTTGTTGTGGATCAGCACCGGCTCGAAATTGTTGCAGGCGTAAAGAATCCAATCGGCTTCCGCGGGCATTCCGAGCAGCGCATGATCCTGGTCGTCATTATGTTCGTTCCAGAACTCGACGCGGAAGTTGGATTTGGCCTGGCCCATCGTGCTCGAGCCGCGAAGGTTGATGCCGGCCCGGGTGCTGAGCGTGGGCCGGTTGGTCAGCGAGGTGCGCCCGAATCCGGGCTCGAAGACCGAGATGTTGGCAAACTGTCGTGTGCCAGCCGGCACGCGCCCGCCCTGGAAGTTGTGGATCACCACCACAGGAAGGTCGGAGCTGAATTCGGCAGCGGTTGCATCGAGCTGCATGTAGGTTCGGCTTTCGGGTGTGCTGGGGAGCAAGCCTGGGCTGAAATTGACCGCACGCACCTGGACGGTGCCGCTGATATCGATCGGCGCCGAATAGACCGGCGAACGATCGGTCGGGAGGGAACCATCAATGGTAAAGCGAATCACGGCGTCAGGCGAGTCGGCCGACAATTCCAGCGCGAACGACGCCGCGAAGGTGCCCGCAGGCCGAGAGAATCGGACTGGCGCCGCAAACCCGGGTCCGCCGCTGGCGTTGGGCGCTTCCGGGGTGGGCGCGGGGAAGAAGGCGAGCAGGTTGGGGTTGCCCCGCTCCCGGCCATACGAAACGTCCTCGAACTGCGCCGGGTAAACCGCAAATTCCGAGACGGCCTTGCCGTCCGGATCGCACAAGGCCAGGTAACCGCCTTCACGCGCCAGCTTGAAGTTCGCGTGCAGCCGGGCCAAAGGGTTGGTCCGGTTCTTCTCGGACGCAAAGACAAGCAGGCAGGTGTTGGGCAGGAGCGAAACGTTCGGGAAGCGCCATTGGACCAGATTGCTGCGCGTCGTGAGTGAATAGCCGGACAGGGTGGCGGGGGTGCTTCCGGCGTTAAAGATCTCGATCCAATCCGAACTGTCGCCGTCCTCGTCGTTGAGCGTGTCGTTGTTGTCGGCCATGAATTCCGAAATCAGAAGCCCGGGCGGTTCAGCGTTCGGATCGAGCGTATAGCTCCAGGTCCCTCCAGCAAACGGATTGGCTGCGGACGCAAGGTCATGGATGCCATGACCCGGAGCCCAGGCGAGCGTGACCGTGCCCTCGGGAGGTTGAGGGAACTCAAAACCATACTGGGAGGCATTGAAAGCCGTCACCTTCACCGCCGGTTGCCCGTTGATAAGAAGGTCTGCCGCATCGACTCCCGTGACGTCCTCGTCAAAAGCGATCTCCACCTGGGTCAGGCGCTGCACAAGGGCGTTAACGAGCGGCACAACCATTTCAACGGCAGGGGCGATGTCGTCCACCGAGTTGGACATCGAGAGCCAAATGCCGAAGTCGGTGCTGTTGCCCAACCCCGAATTAAACGCCTGGATCGCGATGACATTGGTTCCCTCGAGCAAGTGCGCCTCCGCCTGGCCGAGGACGGTCGTCTCCACCGGGACCGGTTCGGAAAGGGCCGAACGCGACGTGCCGTTAAAAGGGACGAAGCCGCCAGGCATATTGAACCGGATCACTTCGGCGCCGTTAATCCAGGCGATAAACCCGTCGTCGCACATGGCGGTCAGCTGCACTTCCCGGATGTCCTTGGGATCGCTGACGACGAATTCTCTGCGAAGAAACACGCAACTGTAATTGCCCCGCATTTCCACCAGCTCGGTATTGCCCCCGAGCGCGTTCTGGTTGCCGGGTTGGTCCTCGTAGAAGAAGGGGCTCCTGCCGGTGGCCCAACCCGAGTCGTCAAACCCTGCCACGCGCCATGCCGCGGGGTCGCCGGGACTGGCTTCGCTCAACCCGGGCAGGTATTTCCATTCCGCGTCGTAGGGAAACACCCCTGCTGCCGAAGCAGATAGGGTCCAAGCAAACGCCAGCGCGCTGGCAATCAACGATGATGAAAACATCAATGGAGGTAACACAGGTAGATCGACAATAAGCAAACTCCTTGCCAGCTTCTGGCCACACAACACCCCTCCTTCAGCTTCCCCATAACGCTTCGCTCAACTCACTCAACCGCCCGCACGATGTATCCACCCGATTTCTCGTCGGGCTCCAGCTTTACCAGGCCCCGTTTCTCCGCTTCGAGGAGCAGCTCATTGAAGGATCGGAACCCATGGGCGCGTTCGTTGAATCCCGGGTTGCGCCGCTTGATGGCCTGTTTGATCATGGAACCCCAGATCCGCTCGTCCTCTTCCCGCTCGTCCGTGATGGCTTCGAACGTTTCCGCGATCAGTTCGAGCGCTTTCTCCTGCGAAGGCCTTCTTGACTCTCCTTCGCCAGCTTTGGAGACGACGCCGGTAACGGAGGCGCGCCGGGTCTTTGACGGTTCCGACCGGACGAGGTCGTCGTAGTAAATAAACTGGTCGCAGTTGTTGATGAACAGGTCGGAGCTGGACTTCTTGACGCCCACGCCGATGACGGTTTTCGCATTCTCCCGGAGTTTGCTTACCAGCGGCGAGAAATCGGAGTCCCCACTGATGATCACGAAACTATCGACGTGCCCCTTGGTATAACAGAGATCGAGCGCATCGACCACCATGCGAATATCGGCCGAGTTCTTTCCGGATTGCCGCAGATGGGGGATCTCGATGAGTTCGAACGCCGTCTCGTGCAGGTCCCGCTTAAACTCTTTGTAACGGTCAAAGTCGCAGTAAGCCTTTTTGACGACGATATGCCCTTTCAATAAGAGCCGCTCAATCACCTTCTGAATGTCGAACCGCGGGTGGTTCGCCTCACGTGCCCCGAGGGCGATGTTCTCAAGGTCTAGAAAGACCGCCATTGTTGCATCGTCGTTGTGCGGATTCATGTCGGCATCGATCGTATCAGGCTGCCAGGAAAAGACGAGGGAATTGGGGCCGGGACCGTTGCAAATCCCGGGTGATTTGGTAAATAGAGCGGAGTGACTCAGCCAATCCCTGACATCCTGCTCCTGATCCCTGCTTATAATGAAGAGCAGCGGATCGAGCCTGTCTTGCGGGCCTACGCGGAGTATTTTCGGAAGCATTATACCGGGAGATTTCAGCTGGTCGTGGTGCTGAACGGGTGCATCGACGACACGCTCTCCGTGGTTGAGCGGGTGGCCGCAGAGCATCCCGAGATCCGCGCGCTTAACTTCCCGGCGCCGATCGGGAAGGGCGGCGCGCTCATCGAGGGATTGAAACTCGCGCCGATGAGCGACTTGATCGGGTATGTGGACGCGGACGGGGCGACCGCGCCGCCCGCTTTCCTGGACCTCGTGGAGCATTGCCAAGGCGTGGATTGCGCGATCGGGTCGCGCTGGCTGCCGGGCTCGGTCCTTCACCAGGCCCAGTCCAGGCAGCGGCGGATCTTCAGTCGGATTTTCCATATGATTGTCCAGCTGTTGTTCCGCATGGATATCGTTGATACCCAATGTGGAGCGAAAGTCATTCGGCGCGAAGCGGTGGAACGGATTCACTCCGCCCTTTGCATCGCGGATGTTGCTTTTGACATCAACCTGCTATACGCCCTGAAACGCCACGGATTCACCGTTCGGGAAGTGCCGACCGAATGGACCGATAAGTTGGGATCGAAGATCAAGCTGAATCGGGGTGCGTTGGGCATTCTGCTCTCGGTGATCCGGTTGCGGCTCGTTTATTCGCCGTTTTACCGGTGGTTGCGGCCGCTTCGCCCGCTCGAGGGATGGGTTTACAGGAAGCTGCTACGCGCGCCGCAGCCGCTACCTGGTCCGCTCCACACCCCGCGCCAGCGGAAGGCGGCCGAACGGGGCCTGAACGGGGCAACCCATTAAGGGTGACGCTCCTTCCTGAACGTAAACCAAAGCGCGACCCCCAGGAGCAGTGTGTTAAAGACGCCCAGCGTCCCGACCACGATCTTGAATCCTTGGAAGAACTCTTGGCCCGAAAACCCCGCAATCCGGTTCCGGAGCAGTCCCAGGGCGCAGGCGTACCCGATGGCCACCAGGACGGTCCATGGCACAATTCTGAAACGATCGCGGGCTAACAGGTTGCTGATGAGCACATTGGCCAGGATCAAGGGCAACAGACTCCAGGCGAACCACGGCACCAAGGGCGCCGAGGCCCAGTAAGTAGGGTTACGGAAATAGATGATTCTCAAGGGAAGCCACGGCAGCACCGTGCATGCGAGAGCCGCCGCCGCGCCCAAAATGGCCGTGGCAATCACGGCGTGCTGGAGTGCGTCCGTTTTTTCCGTAAGGGCGGCGCTCCTCACGACCTTCGGGAACATCACGGCGGCGAGCGGGGTGGTGAAGCTGACCATGGCCAAGCCGATCATCGCGCCCGGCGTGTAGAACGGGGATTCCCCCTTCGAAAAGACCGACTGGACGAAGATCACGTCCACGTTCGCCATGAAAAGGACCACTCCCACCCCCAACGTCAGCGGCACCAGCCTGTTCAGCAAGGGCCGCCACTCAAATGACGTTCCAGGGCCCGTCACGATGCTCCAGATCAGCCAGGTGCCAATCCCCAGCGCAACGATCTGGCCGATGAGCGCGCCGGTCATTCCTCCAGCCGCTTGCCCGCCCAACGAGACGATCAGGACGATCGCAGCAAACCGGCCGGCGCCATCGAGGATCATGACCCAGCCGAGCCCGGCAAAGTGCTCTCGTCCTTGGAGCACACCCTTCACGATGGGCGCCCAGAGGGAAGCCAATCCAAGCAGCACGGTAACCCAGAGGGCAGCGGGGTTCGAGATCTTCAACGCGGTTAGGATCTGGTTACGAGAAGCGAACACGCCGGCCGCGATAACAATCCAGATCAGGAAAGTGGCACCCAGCACCGCCCGGGTGGCGGCAGCGAGCCTTCTCTTTTCGAGCTCTGAAACTGCGGCCGCGGCTTGGCGGGCAAAGACTATTTGCAGTCCGCCTGCCGGGAAGCCCAGGAGCAGAAAGATTCGGAGCAACGTGTAGAAGAGCGCATATTCCGACTCGATCATCGGCTTGTTCACCACCACGTGAACCGCCGTCATGAACATCCCACCGAGGACCGTCGCCACGACCATCCACCCGCTCTGGCGAAAGAAAGTGAGCCTTTCGGCGGCGGATCGGGTTGCGGTCATCAGGCGCCTAGTGAAGCCCAAAGCCTCCCGTGAAATCGAGCAGGAAAGCTCACTCCAAAGGCGCTCGGCAGATGCACTCCACGAAATCGACGGCGCGGTGACAGAGGACTCGCCAATCGAGTTGTTGCCGCACGCGCTGGCTTGCGGCTTCCGCATAGCGTTGGCGCATTTGCGGCGGGTCGAGAAGCAGGCTCGTCACCTTTCGACCGAAGCTCGCGCCATCAAACTCCGAGAAGCGCACCATGGGTTCTTCGCCGAAATAGCGCACGGCGCTGTTCAAAGGCGTGCTCACCACGGGCAATCCAACCGCCAACCCCTCCACGATCTTCGCGACAAAAGCGCAGTGCGTTCCCGCCGACTCTTCGTAAGGAACGATTCCCACCGTGGAGGCTGCCAGGTGCTGCGCGACGTCTTCGTAGGGCACAAACCCAGTACATTCGACCAGCGCGTGAGGGATCCGCTGCCTGACCCGCTTGAGAAAACCCTTCAGGGCGGCGGTTTCCTTGCCCACGAACTTGAACACGGCCTCGGGCTGTTTCTCGGCGACGAATGCCATGGCGTCGAGCGCGATCTTCTTCAAGTGGTGATGATCCAGAGAACCGTGCATCACCAGGGTGGGTGTATCGCTGGCTGCCTTGGCTGCCTTCTCTGACCGCAGCTCGAAGCAGGCGCTGTCAAAGCCGTAGTAAATCGGCAGGATTCGGTCGCGAGGGTATCCGGTCTCGGCAAAGGAATCCGCCAACGTATCGGAGACCGTCAGCACCGCATCGGCTCCGTAGCGACGGGGCATTGAGAGTTCGAACGCCTTCATCCGGTTCAAGAGCGGACGCGGCGCGAGGTGGCGCGGCCAGGTCTCCATGAACCCGGTCAGGTAATCGAGGAAGTTCATGATCACCTTGGCCTGCAGCCTTTGCCGCAGGCGTCCGGCGGTGACCGCAGAGATGGCATGCTGCGAGAACACGAGGTCAAAGGGCGTGGTTCGTGCCGCGTCCTCAACCAGCCGCTGGACCGCGGATGGATAGAGCAGGTATTTGAAACTGCGGAACGACGTGTATCGCCCCATCTCCCAACGCCGGAACAGGTGGAGGGTGACTGAGAATTGGGCCGCCACCGTTTTTGGATCGCTCAGGTCCGGGCAGAAGATGTGCATCTCGTGCCCGCGGCGCACAAATTCCTGCACCAGGTAGGGTGCTTCCGCCGAACCCCCGCCGCTTGGCGGGAAGAAGGGTTCATGAGTGATAAAGGCGATTCTCATTCGGTCAGCCTCTTCCGGGCGGAAGGAACGCGTGCCTCGGAGCGGCCCTGCCGCCGGGTTGCCTGGGCGTCCGCACGGGTCACGGTGCCAGCCTCACGGCAACGACCGGAGGAAACGTTCGAGAAGCTTCACGGCAGAATCCAGGCTCGCTCTGGCGATCCATTCGGCCGCGGTATGCGCCTGTCTGATGTCGCCTGGCCCGAACACGACACTCGGTATCCCACCCGCCGCCAGCACCGCTGCGTCACAGAAGTAATCCACGCCGATCGGGGTCTGCTGTCGGGCGCACTGCAGGAACTTCCGGACGAACGGCTCGTCCGTCCTGGTCTCGAGGGGCACGCACGGGGCGTGGCGCGCGCTGGCCAAAGCGGCCTTCAATCCGTGTTGTCGCAGGAGGGTCTTGATTTCGCGGCGGACGGTGGTTTCGTTTTCGCCGGGAAGGGTGCGCCGGTCGATCGTAATGGAGCATTCCGCTGGAACGATGTTTGGCTGGGTGCCGCCACGGATGGAGCCCACGTTGATCGTGGCGCGGCCCAGCAAGGGGTGCGTGCGCTTTCGAAGTTGTTCCGCATACCGCGTTTCCAGAAGGTCCACCACCTTTGCCATTTCATGGACGGCGTTCTTTCCAAGTTCCGGACGGGCGCCATGGGCGGGCTTGCCTTGGGTTTCCAGCCGCAGCCAAACATCCCCTTTGTGGGCCGTGACCACTTTCAACCGGGTCGGTTCGCCAACGATGGCCAGATCGGCGCTCAGACCCTTCGCGGCCAGGGCGCGTGAGCCCGCCTGGGCATTCTCTTCGTCGGCCAGCCCGGCGAAGACGATCTCCGTCATCTCCGGGCGCGGCCCCGATGCCGCCACTCGGAGAACGGCCATGAACATGGCCGCAACACTGCCTTTGGTGTCGCACGCCCCGCGCCCATAGATGCGTCCGTTGCGGTGGACGGGCCGGAACAGGTCCGCGGGATCGCCCGGGGCGCCAACGGTATCAAGGTGCGGCGCAAGGATGACCCGGTGCCGCGTCTTTCCTCGAGAGGGCAACCGGATGAGCAGGTTGGGGCGCTCCGGCAGGACCTCCTGCAACTCCGCCGCAAGGCCCGCTTTCTTGGCCAGCCCGGCGAGATATTCGGCCAGGTTTCGCTCGCCGGCCGCGTGGTCCTCTCCGAATGCCGGATTGACGCTCGGAATAGCGATCAACTCGCCCAACAACCGTTGCGTTGAACTGATTTCACTGGCTTTCAATAGCCTCAAGCTAATTTCACGTGGCCGCGGTGTCGAGAGGCGTGTGGCTAAGGGTCCCCAGGAGCCACTCCACGAACCGGGGGATGCCTTCCTCGATCTTGACCTTCGGATCGTATCCCAGCTTGGCTTTGGCTTTTGAAATATCGGCGCAGGTAATCGGCACGTCGCCCGGCTGGAGCGGTTGCCGGTCAAGGATCGCTTGCTTGCCCAGGGCCTTCTCCAGCAGTTCGATCAATCGGCTGAGAGTCACGGTCTGGCATTCGCCAAGGTTGAAGACGTCATATCCAAACGACCGCCGGGTGCAGGCGATAATGCCGTCGACCGTGTCGGTGACATAGGTGTAATCGCGAGCCGTCGAACCATCGCCAAAGACCGGGATGGGCCGCCCCTCGGCGATCCGGCTGGCGAACTTGAAGATGGCAAGGTCCGGCCGCTGCCTCGGCCCATAAACCGTGAAAAACCGCAGCATCACGATGTCCAGGCCGTAAACATGGTGGTACACGTGCCCCAGCGCTTCACACGCCAGCTTGCTGGCGGCGTAGGGCGAAATGGCCGAGAAGATCGGGTCCGCTTCGGCAAACGGAACCTTCGAGTTGACCCCGTACACCGAAGACGAAGAGGCGATGACCAGCTTCCCGACACCGTGGCGGCGCGCGGCTTCCAGCACGTTGACGGTCCCCTCCACGTTCACGCGCTGGTACAGGGCCGGCTGCTCCAAACTGGGCCGCACCCCCGCCCGCGCGGCGAGATGGATAATCTGATCGAACCGGCCGCCAGCCACCGTGGCTTCGACCGCCTCCGCCTGCACCAAGTCGCCTCGAACAAATCGGAAGGCCTTCCCGGCCTTTTGCAGTTCGGCAAGGTTGCGCAGCTTGACGGCAGGGGAATAGAAATCGTTCAGGTCATCGAACGCGGTGACCGAGTGCCCGTCACCCAACAGCCGTTCGCAAACGTGGGATCCAATAAACCCTGCGCCGCCAGTTACCAGGAAATTCACGCGCGGATGCTAGCAAACCCGGTTTGCCACTGGCAACTGCCACATCCGCGCAGGCCGATCCTAGATCTGCGAGCAGGCCGTTGGCTGCAGGAAGTAGTTCCTGATCTTGGAGACGGTGTCGGCGTACTGCGGATCGGAGGACATTCGCTTCCAATCAGGATGCCTGCCGAAGGCGGACCAGTGCTTCTTGTGCTCCTCCATGTTCTCGGCCGAAAGCATGTAGGTCAAGTGAGGCAGGTCCTTTCCGAGAAGCGCCTGGCCGAAAAAGACCGGCGCCAAACCGGTTTCGCGCATGGTCTCGATCTCTCCGTCGTTGAACATGTCGACCTTCTTCTGGGCCTTGGCTTCGCTGTAGCTCTCGTAGGTGCGCAATTCAAACAGGCGCGGCTTCTTCTCGCGCGAGAAGGCGGGGATCTCCATCTTCGGAATTCCCGCAAAAGCCCGCAGGAACCAGCTGTCGATCCGGTCGAACCCTGGTTTGTCCTTGGGCGTCTGGATGTAATCGGCGCCGGCCCGCAGGTATTCCGCATCGGCGTTCAGCCGGGCCGCCACACTCATGGCCGTCTCCGGATGGGCGTAAGGGATCAGGACAAAGACGGCTGGGCCTTCCTTTGGCTCGGGTTCCGTAAACACTCCAACGGGCTCGATCCCCAGCCGGTTCAGACCCGGAACGAGCGCCTTTTCGAGGTAACGATGCAGGAGTTCGCCTTTCGAATCGGCGCCGAGCCGGAATACCCGGAGCTCGTAGAACTCTTGCGGGCCCTTGGGTTCGGCGGCCGTCAGCGACATGCCGGCCAAAGTGGACACGGCCAGTGAGGTTTTCAGGAACTCGCGTCTTTTCATGGGAATGGTGGTGGATATTCGTGAATGCGCTGGCGGATCTGGGCCAACCGGCGACCGGGATGCCCGGGCAGATGCGCCGGACGACGCCACGGCCAGAGCCGTTCGGATGGCACCTTCACCAGCATGGCGGCAGGCTACTCGTCGCTGGCGCGGCAGGCGACAAAAATCAGGCTGGGGTTCTTCCGGGGAATGCATTGGCGGTATGCCCGTGACGTCTCTGGAATCCGTCCGAGGTGCGTCTCTGTCGCAAGGACAACACTCGGACACGACCAGCCCCGGACCTCCCGATCACTACGGAGCCACTACGGAGCCACTACGGAGCCACCTGCGCAGTTCCGTGCTGTGAGTTCCCATGATTGGGGCGTTTGCGGGATAGAACATCCAGACTTCACAGGTATTTGACTCGATGGTCTATCAAGTCAAATACCGGTCAAATCCGCGTTGAATTCGAGGCAAACCCGAAGGCAGCGGCGCGCCGCCAAGGCTGTCTTTCGGGAACCGGCCGCTCGGGCTCAGTTGCTGGCGCGGTAAAACTTCGCGCCGCCGCCCGGCGCCGCGGTGTAAGGGCTCTGCACCGCAACCAGCTGGTAAGGGCCTTCCGGCTTGTCCGCAGCTTCGAGCCAGCCGTCAAAGGTGATCTTTCCGGCTTTGTCGATCGCCAGGGCGGGCACGGGAACGGGGTTGGGGCCGACCACGCGAATGTTCGAGATCAGCACGTATCGGGAAAACTGGTCGCCATTCATCCAGCACAGGATGCAGTTGATCCCGCTGGAGGGGTCCACTTCGCCCACGCACCGGCGCATGCCAAACTCGGGCATGGGCAGCGGCCCCATGGGATCCTCGTAATCGAAGTTCCCATCGTGCTTGGCCGTTTGCCAGACTTCTTCGCCATCCCGCTGGGCGAAGTTGTCGTAGGTGTTCGCGTAGGCCGGGTCGCCGTCGGCGCCGTTGGCCACGTACATGATGGTTTTCATGTGGAGCACCTTGCCATCCTTGAATTCCGGTCCGCGATCGAACCAGCTGCCGCCTCCGCCACAGACCCCGATGCCGTTATAGCGGCAGTCCTGGCGCGCGGAAAGCCGCACCCCGGTGCTGAGTTCGCTATACTTCCAATTGGGATTGCCGATATCCCCGTCGGCTGTTCGGTTCGCGTAATCGGCCAGGGTGAAACCGTGGTCGTAACCGGGCAGTTGCGCGTTGTAATTGTTGGTCAGCGGATGGTAATCCGCCGGGATTTCGTTGGTGCAATGGAATTGCCAGTCCCAGGTGACGGTGATCGGCCCTTTCAGCTGCTTCGGGAAATCGATCTTCCAGAAGTAGGTCGCGGCGTTGGTTCCGCGGTTTCCGTCGGAGGCGACCATCATCTGACCGCCGCCCGGCGCGGTGGTATTGGTGGCGGTAACGATGTACCACGGTTCGGTGGCGTCTTCGGGTATCCAGCTCTTTCCATTGTTTAGGGGGCTGTAGGACGCCGGGTCCGGCTCGTTGGCCTGAACCCAGGCCCAGTCGGCATTGGCATTCTCCCATTTGGTTCCAATCGAGGGCTGGCCTATCATCCAGCCGTTGGTATAACCTTCTAGGGAGGAGAACTTGGTTTTATACAGCAATTGCGCCTGAACGTCGGCGACAACGAAGGCGAACAGACCGCAAGCGAGGAATTTTGGGGCGATCTCCGCGAGGGAGTGGAGAGTCCGTGTTAACGGCTTCATGGTTTGTGTCCCTTAGGTTTGTTTAGTCCCCGACCGCCAACCCGGTTCATTTGGCGACCGATGATCCAGCCGGGGCGGCAGTCTCATAAGCAGCGCTTCCCGGAATGGAAAGCGCGTCTGAGCCCTGTTAATTCCACTTTATGGAAAGAATGCAAGCTAATTCACTCCGCTAATTCACTCCGCGAAATGAGCGAAGGGCGCAGGACAAAATTCTTCGCACACGGAGGAGGCCCGGTACCTGTCGGTTAAGGAGCCATTCTGCCCATTCCATAAACATCGACAGGAAATCGCGCCCCGGTATCCTGAGCGGCGATTCGGCACGAATTTCAACGCCTTATGAGAACACTAGTCCTCGGCATCGATAGCGGCACCCAATCCACCAAGGCTCTTGTCATCGACGGGTCCAACGGAAATGTTCTGGGTTCCTCCGCGCAGGCATACGACCTCCTCCCGAATCTGCCTCCGGGCGCAAAGGAACAACACCCGCATACTTGGAAGGACGCCACCGCCCGCGCGGTCCGGCAGGCCCTGCGGATGGCGCGCGCCAAGAACGGGGAAGTGAAGGCCATCGGGGTGAGCGGGCAACAGCATGGATTTGTGCCGCTGGACGCCGAGGGTGAAGTGATCCGCCCCGCCAAGCTATGGTGCGACACCTCCACGGCGCAGGAATGCGAAGAGATTATGGAGGCCCTGGGCGGTCTCAAGCCTGTCATCCGGGCCCTTGGCAATGCCGTGCTCCCGGGGTTTACCGCGTCCAAGATTCTCTGGCTGAAGAAGAATGAACCTGAGAATTTTCGGCGCCTGGCGACGGTGCTCTTGCCGCACGATTACCTGAATTTCTGGCTTACCGGCGAGCGGACGATGGAGTATGGCGACGCCAGCGGCACCGCGCTCATGGACGTCAAAAAGCGGCGGTGGTCCCTGGATGTTCTGGAAGCGATTGATTCTGGCCTTGCCGGAAAACTGCCTCCTCTCGTTTCCAGCGACCGGCCCGCGGGTTTTCTGCAGCCGGGAACGGCGTCCGAACTTGGCCTGTCTACCGAGGTCCTGGTCAGCGCCGGAGGGGGCGACAACATGATGGGCGCCATTGGGACGGGAAACACCCGCGAAGGCGTCATCACCGCCAGTTTCGGCACCAGCGGGACCATCTATGCCTGCTCGGAAAAGCCGATCATTGACCCCAAAGGCGAGATTGCGGCCTTTTGCGATTCCACCAACCGCTGGCTCCCTCTCCTTTGCACGATGAACGTCACCGTGGCCACGGAAATGGTGCGCCGCGAGTTCAATTGGACCCATCAGCGCATGGAATCGGCGGCGGCCAAGGTTCCGCCCGGGGCCGACGGCCTGTTGCTTTTGCCTTACCTGGAAGGCGAGAGGACGCCGAATGTCGCGGAGGGCACCGGCACGTTTATGGGGGCCAATGCCCGGACCTTTACGGCCGATCGTTTCGCGCGTGCTGCGATGGAGGGCGTCACCCTCGGGATGAACTACGGGCTGCGCCGGCTGGCGGAGTTGGGGATTCAGCCCACCCAGATCCGCGCGACTGGCGGCGGGGCCAATTCAAAAGTCTGGCGTCAGATTATGGCCGACGTTTTCAACGCCGAGGTGGTGACCTTGAAGGTGGGAGAAGGCGCCGCCTTCGGCGCGGCGTTGCAGGCGCTCTGGTGCTGGCGCCGTGAACAGGGCGAAGACGTCGCCATCCAGGACGTCACGGATTCCTTTGTGCAGATCAACAAGTCCGAAACGGCTCTTCCGCGACCCGCCGCGGTGGAAGTTTACGAGGAACTGCAGCAGGTCCAGGACAAGATGTCGTTGGCGCTTCGCGACGTCTTTTCCGCCCATCGCAAGTTCGTCCTGAGGGCGAAATAGACTGTGGCAACAGCGCGAATTTGGTGGGGCGGCGGGATTGGTTCCCGGCGTTCGGCTTTCCCTCGTTTTGGGTTGAACGCTTGAACGCGACCTGGATTCAACGCACCCTGTGGAGCCGCCACTTTTGGGCGGTGCTGTCGGGGTTGGCCCTTGCCGCCTCCTTTCCCAAGCTTGGGATTGCCGGTCTTGCCTGGGTGGCGCCAGGGTGCCTCCTGTTTTCGGCTCTGGGCCGGAGCGGCGGCGAGACATTCCGGATCGGGTTCTCCGGCGGGCTGGCGTACGCGTTGGCAGCGCTGTCCTGGCTTCTTTACATTCCTTTCCCGCCGGGCGCCATTTCGGGCTGGGTGGCCTTGAGCGCCTATGTGGGTTTCTATCTGGCTTGCTGGGTCTGGTTGTCCTGGAAGCTCTTTGATTCATGGGGCAGGGCTGTCCCGGAACCGCCTGCGCCTGAAACCGCCGCGGGATGGGGGAACGGCAAGCCGCTCGCCGCCTTTTTCCAAACTCCGCTTCCGCGACGAATCCTATGGGCTCTTGCCTGTGCCGTCCTTTGGGTTGGTTTGGAAATGCTGTTGGCGCGGTTGTTTACCGGGTTCCCCTGGAACTTGCTCGGCGTCTCGCAGCACCGGATCTTGCCTGTGATCCAAATCGCCGCCGTCACGGGCGTGCATGGCGTTTCGTTCTTGGTGGTCTGGTTTTCGGTCGCCCTGGTGATCAGCGTGCTTCGGATGGTGCTGCACCCGACCCAGACCAAGGCCTGGGTCCTCGATCTCATGGTGCCTCTGGTGGCGTTGCTGGCTGTGCTGGCCTGGGGCTCGGCTCAACTGGGCAGCCAACCGCTCGCCAACCGATCCGTCAAGGCCGTGCTTGTCCAGCCGAGCATTCCCCAGACGTTGATCTGGGACCCCAGCCAAAGCGCGGCACGCTTCGAACAACTCGTGCGCCTTTCCGAGCGCGCCCTGCAGAGCACGCCGGGCGCGCAATTGCTCATCTGGCCGGAAGCGGCGGTTCCTCAGATGCTTCGCTACCACGCGGAGATCTACCGGGCGGTGACGAATTTGGCGGGAGCGCACGGAGTCTGGATCATCCTCGGGTCTGACGATGCCGAGCCCCGGCCTGGAGGCACCGAACGCGAATTCTCCTACTTCAACAGCAGCTTCCTTGTGACCCCCAGGGGCGATATCGCCGGCGCTTACAAGAAACGCCGCCTCGTGATCTTTGGCGAGTATGTCCCCTTGGAACGATGGCTGCCCTTTATGAAGAAACTCACGCCGATTGGCGGCAGTTTCACCGCCGGAACCGGCGCGATGCCCTTCCGGATTCCTGAGCTGAATCTCAAGCTCTCCGTGCTGATCTGTTTTGAAGATACTTTCCCCCATGGCGCCGCCGGTGATGTCCACGACGACGTGGACTTCCTGTTGAACCTGACCAACAACGGCTGGTTCGGCGAAAGCGCGGCCCAATGGCAACATGCCGCCAATGCCGTCTTTCGAGCGGTGGAAAACCGCATCCCGCTTGTTCGATGCGCCAATAACGGCCTCACTTGCTGGGTGGATCCGCGCGGGGTCATGCATGACGTGTATTTCCCAGGAACACGCGACATTTACGGTGCGGGGTTCAAAGGGGTCGATGTCCCCGTGCTGGATGCGGGCGAACGCCGGCGGTTGACCTTCTACACGCGGCACGGGGATTGGTTTGGATGGCTCTGCGCAGGTTTGGCGTTGGGCTTGACCATCCGCCCATCTCTCACCTGGGCACAACGAAAGTTCCGGCGTTAGAGGACTCACCCAGCAAGCAGCCGACGCCCGGAGGGTCAACCGGGGCGCCGGCAGAGCGCTCTGCTATTTGCGGTGTGTTTCACGAGGCCGGACCAGCCGTCTCACCCACGTTCCGCCGGCGCGGAGTCGTCTTCGGTCAGAAGGGTGTCGGCATGCTCGTACGCAGGGGCGCAACAGCAAAGCAACCGGAGCGTTTCCGGCCCGGTGTTCCACAGCTTGTGCTTCTGTCCCGGGCGAATGGCTATGGCATCGCCCGCCGCAACCTCGCGCACCTCGGCATCGATGCGGATGCGGCCGGTGCCGTGGGTGATATAATAGATCTCTTCGGCCACGGGATGATAGTGCTCCTGAGTAGCGCCGCCGGCAGGCAGCCGAGCCTCGGCCAAGCTCTGGTTGCGGATGGACGAGTTCCGGTGCGCCAGCAGTTCGCGGATTTCCGAGCCGTCCTTGGTGATGAACGGCTCCGTCCTGTGCAGGTTCACGATTTCCATAGCGACGATATTAACCTCGGAGCCACCCGGCCTCGCCAGTCTTTTGCTCCGGGAGCCCGTTCGGCCTATTTCCTGTAAACCAGGATCATCCCCTCGTTGTTCATGGTGAAGGTATTTCCGTGAACCGTCCCTTGGGTCATTCCAGCCCCCTGCCAGCGCATGGTGAGCTTGGCGCCATTTTGGGTGTACGTCGCACTGACCTCTCGTGAAACCTCTTTCCCGGGAGTGGGGCAGAAGACAGTCTTGGTGCTGCAGGTGCCATCCGTATTGATCGTGAACGTGCCGGAGCGCAGTTCCAGGTTATGACCGTCATGAGAGACGGTGGTGGGAACCGGCTTGCCATCAGCGCTGACCAGAGCGTAAACGCCCACCGGATCCGCCGCGTCTGCCTGCGACGTATTGTGCCTGCACGCGGCGAGGAGCAGTCCAAGGGGGGTAAGACAGCAAACTCGGATGAGAACGAGTGACCAAACAGTTTTCATGCTGGCAGTAAAGACCGAGTCCCAGCGAACGTCTATCGCATGCGTGCATAGAGTTTTTCTATGCAGGCCGCCACCAGGAACGGCGTCTTGGTCCAAGCGGGCCTCACGCTTATCGGTGGCGAGCAAGAGCAAGGGTAAACGCAGCCGGGCGAGACGGGAACAATTTGTTCTCATCACGGCAATATGTTGAGCGCCAAAATCTTAACACCGCTGATGACTTTTTGGCAGCAGACTGTGCGACATTTGCAGTAATTCTGCCCATGAACCTCAAAACAGTTGACTTGGTTACCAACCACTTGCGCGTTTTGAGGTTCATGGGCGCAGTGAGCGCAACGCTGTTCCGGGGTGTTCTCATTTTGCTCAGAAAGGGCAGGGCCGGAGCGCCGGGCTGGCCCCTTGGGAATAGGGAATTCAAATCACCAACGGTGGGCCGAGCCGACCCGCCCAGTCTAAAATGAGCATTGCTGATTGGACTTTGACTTCGAGAGCGAATGGCCGCTATAAATCGCGCATGGAGGTTCTGCTTCATGCTCAGTCACCCTTGGCAGGCGTTTGGCGGCTCTTGCCCGCGCTTGAATCCACGCCTGGAATCTTGAGAGCGGCTGTGTTCTGGCGAAGGGCACGGCAAGGAGTTCAGAGGCGCAGTGCGGACGGTCGTCGACGGCGTTTCGCGGCTGCGATTGCAGGGGCAGTTTGCGCTGGGCTGATGGTTGAGGCCACAGCGGCCGAGAGGTTCAGCTTGGCCACCTATAATCTGGAGAACTACATCGTCGTTCCAGGCGGGTCGCGCCCGGTCAAGCCCGCGCAGAGCCGGGTGCTAATTCGTGAAAGTATACGCGCCATGCACCCGGACGTTCTCGCGCTCCAGGAGATTGGGAATACGAATGCCTTGTTCGAGTTGCGTTCGGCGCTGAAATCAGAAGGCCTGGAATACCCTTATTGGGAGCATGTGAGCGGGTTCGACACCAACATCCAGGTGGCGGTGCTGAGCCGGTTTCCCATTGTGGCGCGGCGTTCGCATTCGAAGGAGGGCTTTCTCTTGAACGGCCGCCGGTTCCGGACTTCACGGGGCATTGCGGAAGTGGAGATTCGCGTGAATGAGAAGTATGTGTTCACGCTTTTCGTGGCGCACCTCAAATCGAGAAGCCCGTCGGCGGTGGCGGATCAAGCGGATCTCAGGGAGCAGGAGGCCCTGATCCTGCGTGAACTGGTCGAAGCACGGCTTCAGGCCCGCCCTGATGGCAACCTGGCGGTGGTGGGTGACCTGAACGACGTGAAGAACTCCCCGTCCACGCGGGCGGTGACCGGCAGGGGGAGGCTGGGCTTGGTGGACACCCGGCCGGCGGAACGGCAGGGCGGTTCGCGGAGCGCGTCTCAACCGACAGAAGCCTTGCGCAAGGTCGTGTGGACACACTTTTACGGTGTGGAAGACACCTATAGCCGGGTCGATTACATCCTGGTGAGTCGCGGCATGGCGCGGGAATGGGATGCCGCGAATAGCTATGTGCTCGCCATGCCGAACTGGGGTTTGGCATCGGATCACCGTCCCGTGCTGGCCAGTTTCACGGCGGCGGACAGGTAGCAGGTCCTGAGACGGGGGCTATTCGGTCGGTTCGGCGTTCAAGGGCGACGCTTTCCATCTGTCGTTCCGGCGCCGGGGATGCGCGGTCACCCAGGGGACTCCCAGGCCGCGCAAACGGGCGATCCACTCCGAGCGCGTCCAGTAGAGGACCCAGAACACGTTGTTAAGCAGCGCTATGGCAGCCCAGAAATAGACGCGCTCGTTAAACTCGTATCGGCGATATCCCAGGGGCCGCCATTCGCGCCAAAAGGAGTGCCAGAAGGGTGAGGCGACAAGATACGCCACCCACGGGACCAGGAGGATGCAGCCGAGGCTCTTTAGCAGGACTTCATTGATGCTGCGCGCCCGCAGGCTCAACCGCACCGATAGGAACATTAACGCAAGCATATCCGCCACCAGCACCGCTTGCACCGGGAGGAGCACACGCATTGGAAAGGCAGTGCGGAAAGTCACAAGCTCGATCAGGCACAACGCGAGGACCGGCATGGCGAACTGGCGGAGGACAGCCCTTTGTTGACCCTCGATAATCCGCTCAGTGGTCAAGGGGGTGGAAAGGAGAAGTTCCAGCGCACCGTTCTTCCGGTCTTCGATGACCCGGTGACACACTTCCGCGACGAGCCAGACCTTGAGAAAGGTATGCACGAGCATCCCCGTGGGAACCAGGGGGTAGAAATCAAACATGACATCCTGATGCTGCAGATATCCACCGCACCAGATTAACACCATGCACGCCAGGAAGAACCAGGCGTAGCCTTGCTTGAGGCGGTCTCGGCTGACGAGCCAGAGGAAGGGGTTGCAGCCCAGCAGACGGACGCGTCGCGCTTTGCGTTGCTCGGGGTTTCCGTAGGCCCACAAGCGCCAACGCGCCACCAGATCCAATCCGCGAAAGGAACCCGCCGTCCGGGGACGATCCTTCCAGACCGCAGGCAGGATTCTCGCCGTGAGCAAGAGAGCCGCCCAGGCCATCAAGTGAACCAGAGCCACTGAGGTCCAAAAGAGGGCGGCTGGAATGGTGAAGGGCAGGGGGCCCAGGCCCGCCGTGGGCAACGAAAGCAGAAACGGAAAGACCGGGTTTAGAATCAATAGCGGGAGCAGAATATAGAGGTCTTCCGGGCCGTGGAGAACCTCCAGGACAAGCACGACGAAAAAGGCAAGCACATACGGCAGCAAAGAGAGGCCGAATACCACAACGAGCGTGGCAAAGATGGCCTTGCGATCATTGCGGCTCAGTGACGAAACCAGCATCCCGATGCTTAAAGAGAAGAAGAGGGCATTGAGCAGAACGACCACCATTCGCCCAAATTCTGCCAGAGTCACTCCTCCCAGAAGGATAGGCAGGGCCAGGAAGGGCATGACGGCAAGCAAGGCGTAGAAGGAATTGACGGAACTGGCCACCAGCTTGCCGAGAACCACATCCATCCCTTTCAAGTCCGTGAGAAAAAGGAGGCCCAGCGTGCCCTCCCGTTTCTCCTCGCTGACGCAATCTGCTGTGACCCGCGCGCCCAGCCCCAGGCAGAAAAGAAAGGCTAACCCCGACAAGAAGTAAAAGAGCACTTGACCTTGTGACGCCAACGTCGGGTTGCTCTCAGAGTATCCCCAGGTGAGCCACGCGACCAGTAGCATGGCGGCAAGCGCCGCCCAGAGGCGCGTCCGGAAGGTGGCCTTGCGGCGCCCCGCGACCCTGAGCTCACGACCCACGATGGGAAGGACGATCATCCGTTCTTGAATGTAGCTGGAAACGACAAATTGGACAGCGGTTCGTGCCGAAGCGCACGTCCGCATGAGAGCTTTGAATCGGGCGGGCTAAACCAGGTGCTTGTAAGCCTTGTCGGCCGCCAGTTTCGCGACCAGTTCCTTGACCTTTTGCGATTGGCTCTTGTCGGCGAGGAGGGTGGCGTCGTCGCTCAGGACAAGAATGGCGTCGCGCACGCCAACCACGGCAATGGGCGCGCGGTTCCTCGTGCGGGCGTCGACGATCAGATTTTGAGCGGCATCCACATGGACGAGCTCCGCCAGCGCACAGTTGCCGTCGGTATCGGGCTTGAGATGGCGGGCCAGCGCGTTCCAGGAACCGAGGTCGTCCCAAGCGAAGGCTCCGTCGGCCACAACGACATTCAGCGCCCTTTCCATAAGCGCGTAGTCGATGGAGATCTTCTCTAGCCCCGGGTAATCCTTGGCAAGGATGCGGGTGAGCTTTGCCGGATCTGAGGCAGCGGAAGACCAGCGCTGGCAAGCCTCGAACAGGGCGGGTTGGTGCCTCCGAAGGGCCGCGGTGATCGTGCCAACCGACCAAACGAACATGCCGGCGTTCCAGCGATACTGGCCGCTCTTCAAATAGGCGGCAGCGGTTTCGAGATTCGGCTTTTCCACAAACTGCTCTGCGCGGAAGAAGCGGGTGCGATAGGGCTTAGCCCCTCGGGGCGGAGGCATGGGATTGCCCACCCGGATATAGCCGTATCCAGTCGCCGGTTCGGATGGGCGGATGCCAATGGTGACGATGGCCTGTTCACGCTGCGCCAGGTTCAACGAGTCGGTCAGCACACGCTGGAATTTCCGCTCCTCAGGGATGACATGGTCCGCGGGGATGACGGCCATGACAGCCGTTGTGGAGCGGGCGCCGACGAGCGCCGCGCCCAGGGTCACGGCGGCGCAGGTGTCGCGTCCGATCGGTTCAGCGACGACGTTGTGTTTGGGCAGGAACGGCAGTTGTTTGCGGACCTGCTGCGCCTGGACGGCATTCGTGATGACGAAGATGTTCTCGGCCGGCACCAGCGGTGCCACGTGATCATAGGCTTGCTGAAGGAAGGAACGCGTCCCGAGAATCGTGAGCAGTTGCTTGGGTCTTCTCTCGCGGCTGAGCGGCCAGAAACGTTCGCCCCGCCCGCCCGCCATGATAATAACAAAACGATCAGCCGGACTGGTCTTGGTCTTGCTCATGTTTGACAGCGTCGATGAGGGGTTTAACGAACTCCTTCACACCGGGGACGAGTTGTGCCGAACGCCCAAATTGAGCGACTTGATTCACGATGGCGCTGCCTACCACCACGGCATCGCCATGGGAAGCCGCCGCACGCGCCTGGTCCGGAGTGGAAATGCCAAAACCGATCGCCACCGGCAAGGTGGTATGCCGGCGAATGGCCGCCATCATGGCGCCCAGGTTGCTCGCAAGGCTGTCGCGCATGCCGGTCACTCCTTCGCGCGACACATAGTAAACAAACCCGGAACCGTGCTCCACAATCCGTTGGATTCGGCCCTCAGGTGTGGTGGGAGCTACCAGGTAGATCGCGCAGAGACCCGCTTGGCTCATCAATCGCTCGTATTCGCCGCCCTCTTCCGGCGGCAGGTCCAAGACCAGCAAGCCATCCACGCCTGCCTGGGCAGCGTCCTGGATGAACGCCTGCACACCATAACGGTGAACGAGGTTGTAGTAGATGTACAAGACGATGGGGATTGCCGAGTCGCGCCGGATCGTCTGGACCGTCTCAAGCACTTTTGCGGGAGTGGTGCCGGAGGCCAGCCCGCGCTGGGCGGAAAGTTGGTTGACCACCCCGTCCGCCAAAGGGTCGCTAAAGGGGATGCCCAACTCCAGCACGTCCACACCCAATTGGTCGAATGCCAGCGCGAGTTGCCGGGTGGCTTCGAGGTCGGGGTCGCCCGCGCCCAGGTAAACGATAAAGCCCTTCCGGCGCCTGGCTCTTAAGGTTGAAAACCGTTCCGCGATACGATTCATCCGCGCTGGAGTTTCCAGGTTCGACCGGAGACACGCAAGTGCGAACCGGGATTAACGGCGTGATGGAAGCGACCGCGATGGAACGGCCTTCGCGCGGGTCGAGGGTCGTCGAGGGGCCTCGTCGGGGGCGTGGGCTTTCCAGGTGAGTCGAAGCCCTTCCAGTGTCAGGAGCGGATCGACCGCGGTGATCTCCGGGACTTTGGCTGCGATCAGTTCGGCATAACCTCCGGTGGCAACCACGGGGAGCTTTCGGCAGTCCAGTTCCCGCCTTAGTTCGCGGACCAATTCGCGGACCAGCCCGCGGTATCCGTGCACGGCGCCAATCTGCATCGCTTCCCGGGTGCTCTTGCCCACCACCGCCGTGACGTCGCGGATCTGGATGCGGGGGAGCAGCGCCGTTTTCTCATGCAGATACCCGGTCATCGCGGCCAGGCCGGGAGCGATAATGCCGCCGGCGTAATCGCCCTTGCGATCGACCACGTCAAAGGTGACGGCAGTCCCAAAGTCGACCACCACGGCGGGCGCGCCAAAGTGCCGCCGGACCGCGAGCGCATTCGCCAGGCGGTCGGGACCGATCGTCTCCGGCTGCGGATAATCGATGCCGAGGCCGCGGAGCGTCCGGTGAGTGAGCTCGACAAGCCGCACGTTCCAATCGCGGGCCATTTGCCTGACGAAAGGCGTGGCACGTGGAACGACACTGCAAAGGCAAATGCCGGTCAACGCTCGGCGTCCGGCGAACCTGGCCACGCGCGCGGGTGCGCCACCGCGTGCCCAGGTGGACGTTGGAATCTCGGCGCCCTTGACGACACCTTCGGCATCTCCGAGCCCGAGGTGCGCATGGGTATTGCCGATGTCCAGGAGAAGGATCATGCGAGATGGTGTCCTTCCATGGTCACGTCGCCCGCGCTAATCCGCTCCAGATGCCCATGAGAGGTTCGTAGCAGGAGCGCGCCGCTGGCGTCGAGCGACTCCGCCTGTCCGCGAAAGCGCCGCTGGCCCACTTGGATCGTGACGGCACGGCCCAGGGTGGCGCATTGGGACTCCCATTCGTCAGCCAGCGCTTCGAAATGGCCGCGGTTCACCCGGGCGTAATCCGCGTCCAGTTCGCGCAGAATGGCGGCCGCAAGCGCGGCGCGGTCCAGGACATGGCCGCATTCGATCGACAGGGAAGTGGCCACGCTTTGAAGGTCGGCCGGGAAGTCGCTCACCGAGAGATTCACATTAACTCCGATCCCCACGACCACGTGCTTGATGGCGCCTGGTTCCGCACTGAGTTCGGTCAGAATGCCGGCCACTTTCTTGCCCGAGAACAGGAGGTCGTTGGGCCATTTGATCTCGGGCCGGAGTTCCGTTTGGTTTCGAATGGCTCGGCTCAGGGCCACGGCGGCGGCGATCGTGAGTTGAGTCACCGATTCAATCCGCAACTTCGGGCGGAGCAGAACCGAAAGCCAGAGCCCCTTGCCGGCAGGCGACACCCACGTCCGGCCGTGCCTTCCCCGTCCGCGCGTTTGGGCCTCAGCAAGAACGACTTCACCTTCCTTTGCGCCCCCGCGCGCGAGCAGTTCCACGAGGTCATTGGTGCTGGTGGTTTCCTGAAAGACACGGATCTCGCGGCCGATCACGTGCGTGGTGCCCAAGCGTGAAAGCAGGTCGTCCGGATGCAGCGCATCCGGGGCGCGGCGCAGCCGGTAACCCAAATGGGGGCTGGCTTCGATTTCGTAGCCCAGAGCGCGCAGCGCCTCCACATGCTGGCCAAGGAGATCGGAGCTGATCCCAAGCATGCGGGCAAGATCCGCGCCAGCTACGGCCCGTTCACCCGCGTGCCGCAGAAACGTCAGGATCTTCAAATCAACCGTCACAACTCCGCGGTGTGGATGGGGGCCCATTCGCTTTTCCGGGACGACTTGCACGTTCACTCTCCTTGCTCATCAAAGTCCAGCGCAATATCGGCGGCCCGCGCGGAGTGCGTTAGCGCCCCGACGGAAATCAGATCGACGCCTGTCTCCGCAATGCGCCGGACACTTTCGAGCGTGACGCCGCCGCTGGCTTCGGTTTGGGCTTTGCCGCTAACCCAACGCACCGCCGTCCGGAGTTGTTCGAGATCCATGTTATCGAGAAGGATGATATCAGCGCCGGATTCGAGGGCTTGTTGGACTTGCTCCGGCGTGTCGGCTTCCACCTCGACTTTCAGGTCAGGGAACCGTGCCCGGGCACGAGCCACGGCGGCGCCGATGGCGGTGTGCGGTTCGTGCCGGAGGGCCGCCAGGTGGTTGTCTTTGATCAAAACCAGGTCGAAGAGCCCCATGCGATGGTTGTGACCGCCGCCGCAGGTCACGGCGTATTTCTCCAGCCGCCGCCATCCGGGCGTGGTCTTGCGCGTGTCCAGAATTTTCGCCCGGGTGCCTTGGACGGCATCGACAAACCTCGCCGTCAGGGTGGCGATGCCCGAGAGCCGTTGGAGGAAATTGAGAGCCACCCGCTCGGCTGTCAGGATGGGGCGGGCGGGTCCCTTCAATGTCAGGAGCACGTCGCCCTTTTCCAGGCGGCGGCTGTCGGTGGCGATCCGTTGAATCTTAACCTCCAAGGAAAGCAGTTGGAACGCTGCCTCAGCGAGCGCCAACCCGGCGACCACCAGCGGTTCGCGGGCGACCACGCGCGCGGACGCCTGGGCCGCTTCGGGGACGGTCGCCAGCGTTGTGGCGTCCCCGGCGCCGATATCTTCGTCCAAGGCCAGGCGCACGATTCGGCGGATCTCGTCGTCTGAGAGTCGTTCCATGCGCGGAGCATGGGGCCAATCTTTGAAGACGCCAAGCGTGGATGTGCCGGCTGGGAACGCGACCGCGGACGCGCTCCGGGTTGGTGTGTGGCGCAACGGGTCAATGCCAGTTCCGACCCCAGTTCGCACAGCTTGTCGTGATCACAAGAACTGCGCACAACGCGCTGCGCTGATCCAGAGCCATTAAGGAGATCCTTTCGCCGCGCAGCGGCAGCCCAAATCCCGGTGCGAAAAGAGGTCAGCGCTGCACCCGGGCGCAGCCGCCCTTCACCAACTTCTCAACTTCCGCGAGGCTGGCCATGGAAGTGTCCCCCGGCGTGGTCATAGCCAGAGCACCATGGGCGGCTCCGTACTCGACGGCTTTTCGCGGATCGCCAAACGCGAGCATCCCGTAGATCAAGCCCGAAGCGAAGCTGTCACCACCCCCGACCCGATCGAGGATTTCGAGGTTCTTCCTGTTGGGCGCTTCGTAAAACTGGCCGCCGGCCCAGCAGATCGCGCCCCAATCGTTGATCGTTGCCGATTTCACCGCCCGCAAGGTTGTGGCGGTCATCTTGAAATTCGGGAACGCTCGCACGGCCTTTTCGATCATGCTCCGGAAGTGCCGGACATCGATCTCGGAAATGTTTTCGTCCACGCCTTCGACAGGGAAGCCGAGGCAGGCGGTAAAATCCTCCTCGTTCCCGATCATGACATCGACCTGTTGGGCGATCCGGCGGTTGACCTCCTGGGCGCGTTTTTGCCCGCCGATGGACTTCCAAAGGGACGGCCGGTAGTTCAGATCGTAGGAAACGATGGTTCCATATTTCCTCGCCGCTTGCACCGCTTCCTCGGCAAGGGCCGCGGTTGTCTCGGAAAGCGCGGTGAAAATGCCGCCTGTATGGAACCAACGGACCCCTTGGCGGCCGAAGATTTCCTCCCAATCGAAATCACCCGGTTTGAGCTGGGAAGCCGCCGTGTTCCCGCGATCGGAAATGCCCACCGCCCCTCGAATTCCGAACCCGCGCTCGGTGAAGTTCAGCCCGTTGCGGACGGTGCGGCCGACGCCGTCATAGGGGCGCCAGCGGATGAAGCTGGGATCGACGCCGCCCCGCAGGATGCAATCTTCCACCAACCGGCCCACGTCGTTATCGGCGAAAGCCGTCAGCACCGTTGTGCGCATCCCGAAACAACGGCGCAACCCGCGCGCGACGTTATACTCGCCGCCGCCTTCCCAAACCTGGAACTCGCGGGCGGTTCGGACCCGGCCTTCGCCTGGGTCGAGGCGGAGCATCACCTCGCCCAGCGCGGCCAGGTCAAAGCGGCACGATTCGGCAGGCTTGATGGTCAATAAAGACACCGTGGGCAAGGGGATGGAGCCCGAAGGAACCCCTTAATCACGCAGGCGCCAGAACTTCATATCCGCCACGCCGGGATTGATTTCGTACCGGTTTCGGGCGTTGGTGATATCCTTGAAGGGGCCATCGACACCGTCGCTCACCTGGAGGACCGAAAGGCCCGTCCACTCGACAACCACTTTGTTCCGGTCACGGCGAATGGAAACCTGGGTGGGGTCGCCGCCACTGATGATGCGGGAGGCGAAGTTGGCCTTGGGATTGCCGCCCCAGCTGAAAAGCAGCCATTCTTCGCCCGATTTCTGCCAGATATCGTCGTAGCTCCGCCCGACCGAAGGAACCGGCCGGAAAACCAGCCCGGCGCGATCGCCAATAATGCCGCCCAATCCCCCGAACTGGATCGTCCAGATCAGGTCGGTGGGGACGGAGATATTGAGGTTGCTGAATTTCTTCGTTTGCCATCCCGGCGAAATGGAAAACTCGCCGCTGTCATAGAGGACGGTTCCAGGCGTGGGATTTCCATCCGAGCCCAGCGGGCCGTCGGGCTTGTAAACGCGCAGGCGGGCGGTTTCGTCGCCTACGGGTGTGAAATCGCCGTAATATTCGAATAGGAATTGCGACATCACTCGGCTGGTGCCGCCCAGGAGCACTTCGTCGCCAAATTCGAAGGCGGTGTTGTAATAGACGTTCGTTCCACCTGTGTCGGAGTTATCGTAGACAATCTCCGATCGCGCGGTTGCGGTGAATACCAGGATGGCCAACAGGGAGAATAGCCAGCGTGCGGATGAGGAGGGAGGCATAACGCTTTATTGACTCAGGCTTTAACTTATCGTACGGACGCTCGCCGGGCCCCAGCCCGCGGCGATCAGTGCATCGGTCAACTCGAACGCGGATTGTATCGACTTCAAAGGCGGCAATCAAAGACTTTCTGCCTCGCACCGACGATTTCTAGTCCCTCGCGGTCTTTTCGGTGGAATACGGGCTTTCTTTCGAGTGGGATCGTTGACTCATTGAGGCCGCAGGCCTGAAGCAAGAGAGCAATTCCACTGAAAACAGCGAAGAACCTGATTTCGAAGGCGCGCCGACGCGCCGTCACGGCCTTGCCAAACGCCTTGACATGAATCCGTCTCCTGCGACACATAGGCCCATGACCAAAGTTCTCTTGGCAAGCGCGATTCTGGCGTCTGCACCCCTGCTGGCGGCAGCCGATGATTATACCCTGCACTCGTTCCGGAAAGTTCAGGTCACAGACAAATTCTGGTCCGAAGGGGCCTATTATGGCGACTTCAACAAAGACGGAGAGATGGACATCGTTTCCGGGCCGTTCTGGTATGAGGGGCCGGGCTTTGTGAAACGCCACGAGTTCTACCCGGCGACGGCCACCTTTACCCGCAAAGACGCGGAAGGTAAGGACGAGGTGGTTGCGGGGTACGAAGGTGCGCTGGGCTCGAAAAATGCCTATTCGAACAATTTCGTGACGAGCACAGACGATATCAACGGCGATGGCTGGACGGATATCTTCGTCATCGGGATGCCTGGCGAGGAGTGTTATTGGTATGAAAACCCCAAAGGACGGGAGGGGCACTGGGCGCGTTACGTTGCCATTGCCGTAACCGACAACGAATCGCCCATCTTTGCCGATATCGTGGGGGACAGCAAACCCGAGCTGGTCTGCAACTCGAAAGGGTTCTTTGGTTATGCCGCTCCGGATCGTGCCGACCCGGCCAAGGCCTGGACTTTCCGTCCGATCAGCCCCAACAACAATTATCACAAGTACAATCATGGCCTCGGGGTGGGCGACGTGAATGGGGACGGCCACAAGGATCTCCTTGAGAAAGACGGCTGGTGGGAGCAACCGGAATCCTTGGCGGGCGACCCTGTTTGGAAGCATCATCCCTATCCGTTTGCCCCGAACACCGGCGCCGCGCACCTTTACGCCTATGACATCAATGGCGACGGGCTCAATGACGTCCTCACCAGCCTGAACCCGCATGGGTACGGTTTGGCCTGGTTCGAACAGGTCAAAGAGAGCGGGAGTATCACCTTCAAGAAGCACCTGATTCTGAACGAGCGGCCAGACAAGGATACCCGGCCGCAGCCGAACAAGTACGGCGTGATTTTCTCCCAGCACCACGCCATCGACATCGCGGACATCGACGGCGATGGGCTCACGGACTTTGTCATCGGCAAACGGTTCTGGGCGCATGGCCCTTCCGGCGACGACGAACCGAACGCCCCGGCGGTCCTCTATTGGTTCCAGCTTGTGCGCCCCAACAATTCGGCGGAGTTCATCCCCCACCTGATCGACAGCGACTCGGGCGTCGGAACCCAGGTGGCCGTGGCGGATCTCAATAAAGACCGGTTATTGGATGTGATCGTCGGCAATAAGAAGGGCACGTTCGTCTTCCTGCACGAGACCAAGAAGGTCAGCAAGGCCGAGTGGGAAAACGCGCAGCCCAAGCCGGTTGTGGCGGGCAACTGACAGAATCCAAGATGAAATGTCGCACACGATGGTGACTCTTTGTCACCATCGTTGCTTGCCGTTGAAAGCCAGTGACTTGAGTGGCCCGGCCGGAGCTTAGTCTTCGTCCGGGTCGTCTGCGTGTGGAAACACAAAAGCGGCTCGGACGGGCGCCGGCGCCGGCTGATCCGGGCCGCGCATGGCACGCCAGATCACTTCGTTAAGCAACAGGTCATCTGCGGCGTCTTCCTTCGAGAAATCCATCCTGCTGGATGCTTCGTTGCCCCACGCGGTCTTGCCGTTGCGCTCCTCGAGATCGACGGTGACGGGCAGGTGGGTGTAAGGCCGGAGGTCGGGCTTCGCTTGGAAGGAGTTGAACATGGGCACCGCCGCGGCGTCGAATTGGGACATCGGCTTGAGCCCCAGGATAAGCTCCATTGTGCGCAACATGCTGCTGGTTGAGTACATGGTCGAGTCCACCGCGCCACGTTTCGCATAGGGGCTAATCGCATAGGCGATCGTGCGGTGGGCATCCACGTGGTCTGCCCCATTTTGGGCGTCGTCTTCGACCACGAAGATGGCGGTGGTGGGCCAGAATTTCGAGTGGCTGATGGCTTCAACAATCCTCCCGAAGGCGAGATCGTTATCGGCGACCATGGCCCTGGGAGTGCGCTTCCCGGCCGTGGTGCCATGGGTATGATCGTTGGGAAGCCGGACGAGTTGCAGACGCGGCATTTGGCCCTCGTTCTCGAACCGTTTCAGTTCCTCGATAAACCGCTCGGCGCGCTTGATATCCAGGTAATCGAGGTCCCACGGCCGGAACCACTCGTCGAAATGGTCGCGCAGGGAAGCAACGCGGCTGGTGGCGGGATGCTCGGGCGTCTGGCCGGCATTCACGAATTCGCCGTAGCTGCGATAGCTGACCCCGGCCTCGGCCGCGCGATCCCAGATATAGCCGGACGGCGGTTCGGCAATCTTGAACCGGCCTTCGGAAGGGTAGGGGAATTTGCCGCTCTGGTTGTGCCCATAGCTTAACGGCCAGGATTTCTCGACGAAATCGGTGGCATACGCGCCCACCGTCCATTCGTGGCCGTCGGCACTGACCTCGGCCTCGACATAGAAGTTATCGAGGAGCACGAATTCACGGGCCAGTTGGTGATGGTTAGGCGTGATTTCCTCCGGAAAAAGGCAAAGCGCCGGGTCGCCGTTGCCCTCGGGCATGTCGCCCAACATTTGGTCGTAGGTTCGGTTCTCCTTGATGATGTAAATGCAGTGGGTGATCGGGCTGGGGTCTCCCAGTTTCATGGGAACCGGGTTTCCAGCTTGCCCGCGCGTCGCGAGATTGGGATCGGCCTGGAGCGGACTGCAACGGTACGCATTGGCCGTAGGGTCGCGGAGTTCCGCCTCGAACGCGCTTCTTGAGGGAAGGGGAATCACGCTGAGCGTCCCGTGGAACAGGCCGCCGATGTATTCCTCCGTGGTGCCGGGCGGGCGGCGTTTGCCAGGAGCAGGGCCTTGAGGGTTGGCTCTCGAGACGAGCCCTTTGCCGTTGGCGACGAGCAGCGTCTTGCCATCCGGTGTGACGCGCACGGATGTGGGATACCATCCCACAGGAATGAACCCGAGCGCGCGGCTCTTTCCCGGCTTGCTCACGTCGAACACGGCCACGTTGTTGTTGCAGGCGTTGGCGACAAAGAGCACGCGCTCGTCGGGGGTGAGGGCCAGGCTGTTAGGCGTCGAGCCGGGCGGCGATTTGGGATAGAGGGCGGCAGTGAGCGTCTCGATCGGCTTGCCGCTGTCTGTGTCGATGACGGTGACCGTATTGCGGTTGGCGTTGGCGACGTAAAGGAGTTTGCCGGACTGGTTCAGGACCATCTCATTGGGGTGATCGCCTGCTTGCCAGTGCGCCTCCACTCGACGCGTCTGGAGATCGATCACCGCAACGCACGCTTCCGCCCAAAGACTGACATAAAGGCGTTGACGCCGGTCATCCACCCGGCAGGCGTAAGGAAAGGGGTCCCCCGTCTTCGCCTCGTCCAGCAAAGCCTCGTCCCGTTTGGTCGCTGCGGCCGTGTCCGCATCGGTCGGGGGCACGACCCGCGCGTCAGCAGGCGCCGGTTCGGGGCGCGTCAACGGGAGATGCCACACGTTCGTCGGGTGCTCTAGTTGGATACCGGTGACCTGATGGCCCCAGACATTCGCGGCATAGAGCATCGTTCCGGTCGGGTCGAGGGCCAGTCCCGCGGGCACGCCGCGTTCTTTCGGATCCCGCAGCACAAGGCGGCGATGGTCTAACAAGCGGCCTTCTTCAAAGCGAAAGGAGTGAATCGTCTCTGTGCCGGCACCGCTGCAGAAGAGTTGGCCTCCATCTGTGGAGAACTCGAGGCCATAGAAGCTCTCGTCGAGATTCGTCCGGCAGACGACCTCGAGGCTAGCCAGGTCCACAACAGCCACCAGATGCTTCCCATACCCGCTATGGAGAATGGCGGCATGGCGCCCGGCGGGGTGCACCGCGATATTCACCGGGAAATCGCCCAGGGAAACCTGCTTGCCGGCCGGACGCAACGACCATTGGTTCGGCAGGAGCACCGAACCATCCGGGCGCATCCCAGGCCACAACACCTGGTCGCGGGCGGCGTCCGCGGGGAGGTTGTCAAGACAAAGAGCCAAGCCGGCGGCGAGCGCCAAGAGTATTCTTCTCATACGGAGTGGCGTTGTTATGCCAAACGCGAGCGGGGCGAGTAAAGCAAGGAACCTCGGAGTCGCCAAAGGTCCTACTCCCTCGTTTGCTTCACAACGTGCAGGAGCCAGTCGCTGATTTCGGGTGTGCCCGGATAGTTCTGTGGGCAGCTCAGCCGCTGGCACGCGCCGCCTGAGAGGGTTCTTGGGCGCCCGCGTTCGAAGGTGGCCAAGTTGATCCAACTTGCGTCGAATTGATCTTTGGCCGCCGACGAGCGGAGGTCCAGGCGAAGGGATCCGTTCCAGCGCAGGTAAACAAGATACTCTTCTCCCGGCACGGCCGCGCAGAACGGAGCCGGGTACTCCGTCACCAACTCCGGATGCGGCTCCAGCTTCCACCAGGGTCTGGATCTCAGGAACCGCGCGATCGAGCCGAGGCTGGCGGCGCCCGGGTAATCGAGCGTGTCGCGTTCGAAGCCCATCTCCATGGGCCAGGTATCTTCTCCAGCGGGCGCTTCCGGCACATGCGCTTTCCAGACGTGGCCACCCCCGTAGGAATGCCCGGCGGCGCCCGAAAGAATGGCCGAAAGGGCCCCGAACCGAATGTCCTCGGCCGTGGGATTGCCCTCGATGAATTCGTACCACGGCTCCGTCACCACCGTGGGTTTGGCGGGGACGCGGGCGTAATCAGCCGCGATGACCGAAGGGATCATCTCATTGCGCCAGCGGCCGTGACCGACCTGGCTTTGGTTGTAGTTAAGCCAAGGCTCGGCGTGGAGGACTTCGCCTGTGGACCATTGCGGGGCGCCGTCCCCGCCGTCCCATGCGGGCGGTGTGGGATGCAGCGCGAGGAGCCGCTCGTAAGGATCCAGCCGATCGATCATGGCGCCCAGGTCCTTCCAAAACTCGAGCCCGAGCCCACCGTAATTGTAGAGGTTGTACTCGCCGGCAACGGTCCAGATCACGTTGTAAGCCGAGAGTCGGGCGATAACGTAGCGCCACCAACGCCGGAGGTGCTCCACCCCGATCTGCCGGTCGAGATCGCGTCCGCCCCACCAAGGATGAATCCACACCGTGATGCCTTTGCTATTGGCGTAACGGATCATCGATTCGACATGCCGGAGATGCTCGAAATCCGGCGTGGTGAACCGGCGATCCAAAAGCGAACTGCGGGCGCCCCATCCGCGCCCGGCGAAAAAGAGTTGGCCAACGGTAAACCCCTTTTCCGCGCGGTCGTTGGCGAGCTTCTCGAAGCTGGAAAGCTTGACGCCTCGCTTGGTCCAGTTCCACCACGTGTCGCCAATCCATAGGAACGGTGTGCCGTCCGCATATTCGAAATACCGGCCGGCGCGCGGCCCGGAGTTGCACACGCGGACCCAGCCTCGGCGCGCCGGGTTCTGATCCTTCTCCTCGTCGCTCCAAGCCATACTGGTGATGGCTCCGGTCGCGTTATGCAACCCTGGGTCGCGGGACGTGCTTCGGTAAGTCCACCGGCCCGGGGCGGGCGGAGCGAACCTGGCCTTGAAGGTCTTTCCGCCGTCCCAGAACGCATCGACCGTGTAACGTTGGCCGGCCGCTTGCCCGTCAGTGCCTTCAAAAGTCACGCGCGCCAGCGCTTCGCCGCTCTCGGGCAGCGATTCGAGATAAGGATGCGCGAGCGACGCCTGGCTTTCCAGGGTCACTTCGATCGCGTCCCAGGGCCTGGTTTGAACCTCGGCGGCGACAGCGGTGACAGTCAATAGCCCCGCAACGCAAGGGCCGGCAAGGAATCCTCTCCTCAGCAAATCGACGGCGTTCATAAGCCAAATACTGGCGCCTTCGGACCCCTGCGCGCCAGACCAAATATGCCTGGTGTCGGCGGCTGTCGTGAATGGCGCTTGCCACTCGGACCTGGGTCTTTAGCATCCGCTCACCCATGAGATTCTGGATGATGGCTTTGTGGTTGGCGGCCGCACCCGCCCTGGTTTCCGCTGAGGAGATCCTCTATGTGGTTCGGCACCAGTTCCGCCCGGATCACCACAACACCGCCACCTTCTTTCCCAGCGCTCAGCATGAGCATAACGATGGCGCCTTTACGCCAGGCGGAGCGCTGAAGGTGATGGATCCGGCCCGTGGCAAGTCGAGAACGCTGCTGGCGACAACGGAAGGCGTGATTCGGGATCCGGAGGTCTTCTTCGACGGCCGCCGCATCGTCTTTTCAATGCGAAAGAACGCCGCTGATAGCTACCACATTTACGAGATCAACGCGGATGGAACGGGGCTGACGCAACTGACGTTCGCGAAAGACGTCGATGATATGGACCCGCTCTACCTGGCTGACGGCTGCATTGCGTTCTCGTCCACCCGCGAGCCCAAGTACTGCATGTGCAACCGGCACTTGATGGCAAACCTCTTCCGCATGGAGCCGGACGGCGCCAACATTCATCAAATTGGCAAGAGCACGCTTTTCGAAGGGCATGGCTCGCTGATGCCCGACGGCCGGATTCTGTACGACCGTTGGGAATACGTGGATCGGAACTTTGGCGACGCGCAATCGCTCTGGACGGTGAATCCCGACGGCACCAGCCATCTCCTTTATTGGGGCAATAACACCGCCTCGCCCGGCGCGGTTCTCGATGCGCGCGTGATTCCCGGGACCGACCAGGCCATCGCCATCTTCGGTTCGTGCCACGACCGGCCGTGGGGCGCCCTGGCCATTATCGACCGCCAACTCGGCATGGACGGCCGCGACCCCGTGGTCCAGATCTGGCCCGCAGACGCCATGAACCTGATCCAGGAGAAGGGCTGGGAGATCTTCGACGCTTTCACGCGCGTCCCGCTAAAGTATGAAGATCCCTATCCGCTCGATTCCGACCGGTTTCTTTGCGCGCGCATGATCGGCAAAGGCGAGCAAATGGGGATTTACCTGCTCGAGCGTTCCGGCAAGGAGACCCTCGTGCACACGGAAGAACCCGGCTGCTTCGATCCGATGCCTCTGGCGCCTCGGTTCCGGCCTCCGGTGATTCCCTCGCGGAGAGAGTTCACGGGCGATCCGGGGGTGTTTTTCGTTAAAGACGTTTACGTCGGCACGCATATGCAGGGCGTGGCCCGCGGCTCTGTGAAGGCGCTTCGCGTCGTCGAATCGCCTGAGAAACGCTTTTGGACTCGCCCCGCATGGAACGGGCAAGGCCAGGAGGCTCCGGCCATGAACTGGCACGATTTCAATAACAAGCGGGTGTTGGGGACCGTCCCTGTCGAAGCGGACGGCTCCGCGTATTTCGAGGTGCCCTCCGGCCGGTTTGTTTATTTCCAGCTCCTGGATGCGCGCGGAATGGCGGTGCAATCGATGCGCAGTGGCACCCTCGCGCAAGCCGGTGAAATCGCCAGCTGCACCGGGTGCCACGAGAATCGCCGGCAAGCGCCGCCCACGGGGTTTGGCCTCAGCCTCGCCTTGCGCCGCGAACCGTCTCGCCTTGACGGATGGCACGGCCCGGTGCGGGACTTCAATTACCTGGTGGAAGTCCAGCCCGTGCTCGACCGGCGATGCGTGAGTTGCCACGATTACGGGACCGAACCGGGCAAGAAGCTCAACCTTGCTGGCGATCGCGACCTGGTTTTCAACACCTCTTACAACGAACTCTGGCGAAAGAAGTGGATTCGCGCTATCGGTGCCGGACCCGCAGATACGCAGGAGGCCATGGCATGGGGCTCCCACGCGAGTCCCTTGGTGAAAAGCCTTCTGTCCAACCCGCGATGCGGCGGGCAACTCAAAGCCGAGGAGTTCGACCGGATCGTGACCTGGATTGATCTGAACGCGCCCTATTACCCCTCCTATGCCAGCGCTTACCCGGACAACCTGGCAGGACGTTCGCCGCTGAACGATGCCCAGGTGCAGAAGCTGGAGCAATTGACCGGCGTGCCGCTCCGTCAGCTGGCGGCGCATTCGAGCAATCGCGGACCCCAAGTGAGCCTTGACCGCCCGGAGTTGAGCCCGTGCCTTGACGAGCCGGGAATCACCATCTCCAATCGCGTGGCGGCTCTTGAAATCATCCGCCTCGGGCAGACCGCGCTCGCCCAGCGGCCTGAAGCAGACGCTGCCGGGTTTGAAGCATGCGCCATGGACCAGTGGCGGGAGGCAAAGTACCTGGCAAGAGAGCAGGCCGAACTCGAGAACCGAAACGCCATCGCGGCCGGTTCTAAACGATTCGACTGGCGCGCCGATTGAGCAGCCGAGCGTTTCCCTCGTCCTCTGCGGCCGGGTTGGCCATCCGCCCGTCCTTGGATCAGTCCGCCTGGCGGCCCAGGCCAACCTCACCTGAAAAGGCCGAACTCCGAAACCGTGGGGCACACGCGCGAATCGAGAACTCGCAACCGCACGCGGTCCGTCTCGACCGGTTCGAAATGCAGGAGGCGTTTGTGACCGACCGTGGTCCCGCGTCCAAGCTCGCGCCATTCGCCGTCCAGCCAGGCGTCGAACGCCACGCCACTGATTCGCTGACCTTGCCGGATCTGTTCCTGGACCATGGCGATGCTGAACCGCTCGCTCCGGGGGAGTTCGAAGGTTAACTCGGCTGTATTCTGCCAATCCTCCGTGCTCCAATAGCTTTCCAGATCGCCATCCGCCGTGTGGCTGGCTGGGAACTCCGCAGCAGGCTGGCGCGTGTGCGACGCCTTGGCTTGGGCGCCTGTGGCGAGGTTCTTGGCAAATGTCGTCCGCAGCCACGAGCCAAATTCGCGCAGCCGTGCGGCGTCGTTCTCGTGAATAAGCCCGCGCCGGTCTGGCGGGATGTTCAGGAGCAGGACCGCGTTGTTGCCCACCGACGCGAAGTAGATCTCCTTGAGCTTCGCCATGCTCTTGACGCGATCATTCTCTTTCTCGTGCCAGAACCAGCCTGGCCGGATCGAGACGTCCACCTCGCTGGGATACCAATGCAGGCAAGGCGCCCCGCGGAGCTTCTCAAGGCTCCCGATGTCGGCGGCCGTCATGTCGCCCCAATCGAACTGTTCGGCCGGCACGGGCAGTGGAACCACGCTCCATTCGCTCTCGCGGCCGTGGCCTGCCTCGTTGCCGCACCAGCGCACATCGGGGCCTTTGCCGAAAATGACGGCGCCGGGCTGCAGTTGGCGAATCAGGGCGTACCAATCGGAATAGGCATAGCGCTGGCCGGTGCCCGGCTTGGGATTCGCGCCGTCAAACCAAACCTCGCTAATCTCCCCGTATTCGGTGAGAAGCTCGAAGAGTTGGTTCATGAAATAGGCGTTGTACTCGTCCCAAACGCCTTCGCGGCGGTAATCGCTCTTGGGCGTCCAACCTTCGACGGGCGTCGGAATGACGCGCGGCTTGGCTTCGGTCTTGCCATAGACGCCGCGTTCGATCGCGTTCAGGTCGGCCGGAGACAGGTAGACGCCCAGCTTCAATCCGGCATCGCGGCACGCGCTGGCCAATTCGCGCACGACATCGCCTTTGCCCTCGCGCCAGGGCGAGTTCTTCACGGAGTGTTCCGTAAACCGGCTTGGCCACAGGCAATAGCCGTCATGATGCTTGGCGGTGAGGATCACCTGTTTCATTCCGGCGTCTTTCATCACCTGCACCCATTGGCGGCAGTCCAAAGCCGTTGGGTTGAAGATCGCGGGATCCTCCTTGCCCGTGCCCCACTCGCGATCGCTAAATGTGTTCGGCCCAAAATGGACGAACGCGATAAACTCGAGCCGTTGCCAATCGATCTGGCGCTGGCTGGGCCGAACCGCTGCCGCCCGCTCGAGCAGCGTGCGACGCTCAGGATCGGCAGGCGGAGTTTGGGCGCGACTCGTCTGAGGGGTGGACACCGCAAAGCCGAGGGCGGCGACGGCCAACATGAAAGTATAGCGCATGCCGACAGGCTATCGCCCCGGGTTGAAAATGGAAGCGCCTTCGCCTTCGGCGCGATGCCGAACGTTGCACCCCAGCAACGGGGCGACAGCTATTCCATGCTGGCGGTGCAGCGAGCGCTGGGATAACGTCAGGTCTCGTGATCAGTAAAACGTTTTCCCGGACGGGCAGGTTGCTCTTCGTCATCTCCTTACTTGCGTTCAGCAGCGAGCTGCAGGCTGCGATCGTAGTCGAGGGGGTCCAAAACCGGCAAGTGCTTGCGGACCGGGCACAGTTCCGGGTCCTGCCGGAGGAGGGGTTCGTGGACAAAGTGCGGCTCAACGGGAGCGAGATCGCGGCGGTGGATTGGGTTGAGCTGGCGAGCGCGGGCTACTACGAGCTGCTGGTGGAACGGGCGCCCGTCGCGGGCGGATCTACCGAGAGCCTTCGCGTCCAGTTCGTGGTGCGTTCGTCCGAGCGCGGCAGCAGCGAGGTGGGTTTGCCTCCGTGGACACCCTTGCCCGTGATCCAATCGGCGCCAGGAGAATTTGCCGGCGCCGAACTGGAGTTGGTCCTGCCGGGGCACGTTCCGGTGGGCATGGAAGTCCCGGTGATTGCCATGGTCCGGACTGCGGAGGGCCGGCCCGTCCGGGTGAACGGCATGGTCTCGGCTGAGGGCGTTCCATCGTTCCAAGTCCGCCGTGGATTCGGTTCAACTCTTCTGCCAGCGTTTGCGTCGCTCTCGTCGGTCACAGTGCCGTACGCTGCCCGCCTTGGGGGGTTGGTTGTCAACAAAGCCATTCAAGTGGAGACGGACCCGGCTTGGACCGCTGTCTCAGGTCACCTCACGGGCACTCAAGCCTGGCCGGAAGACGCGCGTATCCATGTCGTTTCCAATCTCACTGTCGCGGCGGAGGCCAACTTGACCGTCGGAGCCGGGGCCGTCATTAAGCTCGCGCCTGGAGTGGAGATCCAGAGCAGCGGCCGGTTCATCGTCCAGGGGACCCAAGAGCGCCCGGTCCTCTTCGCACCGGAGTCGCGAACGACCCCTTGGGGTGGATTCGTCTTGCGCGGTTCGTCGGCCGTCCTGGAGATGACCGGGGCGATCCTGACCGGGAGCGGTGCGAACCCGAATTGGTTTGACGCCAACCCCGGCAGCGGCGATAGCCACCGGCAGGAGCAGCCGTTGATCTACGTGTCCAACGGAGCCACCGCCTCGCTGACCCACTGTTATCTCGTGAGCAACCTCGGGCAGGCGGCCCATGGAGAACAAGGTTTCCTAACTATGACCGGCTGCCTCGTCCAGAAGTGCATCACCACCGGCCAATTCAACGGCGGGGCGGTCCAGCTCCGCGACTCCGCATTCATCGAGTTCCCGGCCGACGACGGCGTCTTTGCCGACGACGATAATGACGCCCTTTATTTTACCGAAGGGACGCACACGATCACCGATTGCCTTGTTGGTTGGGCAAAAGACGACGGCATCGATGCGGGCTCGGGCGGGGCGGGAACCGTCACGGTGACCGGATGCTGGATCGAGTCGTGCTTTCATGAAGGACTCGCCTGGTCCGGTTCAGGTCGGATCGCGAGAGTGCGTGACACCGTCCTGATCAATTGCGGCCAGGGGATCGAAGCCGGCTGGGACAACCCCGACGTCCTGGCCGAAGGTTGCCTGGCCGCCGGGAATGGAATTGGCGCCCGGTTCGGCGACAATTACGACTGGACTTACGACGGGTTCCTGCGGATGACCAATTCATTCCTGCTCTTCAACGGTCGTGATGTCTGGACCATGAACTGGGATGATTGGACCGAGAGAGTGGACCGCACGGATCTGCGCGGCACTTTTCTGGCAACAACCGATCCGAATTACCCGACCCATGCCCTCTGGCAATCCAGCGACGGCCCACTCCTGGCGCCGTTCCTTCCGGGTCTCGCTGACAAGCCGGTGGGTGTGGGCTTTGGCTTGCGCGCCAGCCACCTGGTTGCGTCCAGCGGGCAACCGGCCATCCCGGTCGCTTTGAGCCGGTTCAGCACCGAACCGGTCTCCGTGGAGTACAGCGTCGAAAATGCTCGCCAAGTGCTGGCCTCCGGGACGCTCCCGTTCGCGCCCGGCCAGACGTCCCAACGAATTCCGGCTTCGGCCCTCGACGCGGCAAGGGGGGCGTTCGCCCAGATCTCCTTGAGAAACGCCTCCAATGGCGAGGTGACAAGCCAGGCATTGCCTCTGTTGCCCGAAACAGCCGGGACCCCAGACCTGATCGCGCGCGGGTCGGAATGGAGATTCCTCGATACCGAAGCCGCGCCACCGCCGAATTGGCAAGCGCTCGGTTTCGACGACACAGCTTGGCGTTCCGGCCGTGCGGAGCTTGGATACGGCGATGGGGACGAGGTCACCGTCATCAACGGCGGCTCTTCCACCAATCGGAATCCGGCCGCTTATTTCAGGCGCGCTTTCGAGGTGCGCGACCCATCTGCCTACGCCAGCCTGGTCATCAGCCTGAGGCGGGATGACGGTGCGGTGGTTTACCTGAACGGGCGCGAAGCCTTTCGCAGCAATATGCCTTCCGGCCCCATCGATCCTTCGACGTGGGCCGATTCGTCCTCGACCTCGGAGACGTCCTATTGGTCCCAAGAAGCAGATCCATCCTGGTTGATCCCAGGAACCAACATGGTGGCCGTGGAAGTGCACCAGGCGTCGGCAACTTCCTCGGACCTGAGCTTCGACCTGGGCTTAAGCGGAGTTTCCCAGCCCACGGTGCAAGCCGAGGGGATGAGCGGTGGGCGGCTCTGGCTCTTTTGGGCGAGCGAAGACATGCGGCTCGAAGAAGCCACCGTCATCCAAGGGCCCTGGCGGACCCTGGACGGTGTTTCAAGTCCTGTTCTTCTGACCCCGAACGGCACGCGGTTCTACCGGTTGCGCCAGGCGCCTTGATTCCCCCGTTAACAAGTCGCGTTCGGCCGGCTCCAATCACTTGCTTCGGTCAAGTTCGAGAAGCTGGAGCCGGTCGGGCGGTGATTCGCCTGGGAAATACACTTTGACCGGGTAACTCTTGCCGTCGGTGAACGACCGCGCCAGCCAACGTTCCACGAACTCGGCGGTTTCGTGCCGTCCTGTTTCCCGCACCAGGGGGATGTTCTCCATGGCCCGGAGCAGGGCGAGAGAACTGAGGGAGCCCTTGAGATTCTCGATGGCCTCAGACGCGCCAAACCGGCCCTTCGTCACCTCGAACGTCAGCGACGAAACGTCGACCGAGGGCCTATTGGCACGAATAGGCGGCGCGAAAACGTAGATGACACCGTCCCGCAGAACGAAATCCCACTTGGCATCCAAATCGAGATAATAGGTATACTCGACCGGCGCCCGGGCTTCGACGGCCACATCCGGGAGCGGAACGTACCCGAACGCGGTGCTGGTTTGTTCCGTGCGCGTGAAGATCTCGACCTGCTTAAGGGTGGCGAACTGGAGACGCTGGCTGTTGGTGAGCGTCGTCGCGTAGCTGACGAACGAGGTTGTGACGGTGCCGCTCCGGAACGCGCTGGCCACCGTGGCCAAGACGTCGCTTGCTCTGTTGATGGCATCGCCGGCGCTCTGAATCGTTCGCTCCGGCATCTCCACGCATGCCCGGAAACTGATCACGAGACCCGAGACCACGATGAGCACGATCGCCGTCCACATCGCGGCATTGGGCCACGAGCCGCTCGGTCCGGGGGCGATCTCTGGCTTGCTGTCGGACGCTGGCGCTGGGATGGGTTCTTCTTCCGGGCCCATAATCAAGGCGCAACCCTTTCATTCACCCGGGCAGGGTGCAAAGTCAACCCGCCCCGGCGCCGACCTGCTTCCGAATATGACAATTTAAAAGCTTATTCGTGATAATGTGATCATATATTAAAAACTATAGCACAAAATTCTCACGAGTATAGCACGAGTATAGGAAGAGCGGGAGGAACGCGGCATCGGAAAAGGCCGGATGCCGACTCCGACCCGCTCAGTTCTGCGATTTCTGGCGATCAAGCGGGATGGTTAAACCATTGCGGCCGAAGGCCTCGACAAGTGCGCAGGCGGGGGCAGGGCAAAGCGCCGCCCCCGATCCAAAGCCAGGGGTATCCCTCCAGCCATGGAACTTTCCACTGAAAGCAGCGAGGATCGAGCGAAAGCAAAGAGACGGCGCGCGCCGGAGCGCGCGCCCTCTTAAAATGGGAATGGCTGCGGGTTACCGGCGCTTGTTCGGGTAAGGCGGCACTTGCGGCAGCCGCACGGGGTTCTTCGACATCGCGGCCTTGATTTCGTCGATAGCCCGGTTCAGTTGATCGTCAATGCCGGAAAATTCCCGGGCCGGATCGTTATCGACCACGATATCCGGTTCGACGCCGGTCCCTTCCATGACCCATTCACGGGCGTCCAGGTCGAACCGGGAGAATTCGGGGCGGTTCAGATAACCGCCGTCCAGGAGAGGCAAGGAGCCGCGGATGCCGACGACGCCGCCCCAGGTTCGCACACCAATGACGGGCCCGAGTTTGTACTTCTTGAACCGGTAAGCGACGATATCGCCATCGCTGGCGCTGAACTGGTCGACGAGCAGGACTTTGGGACCGAGGGCCATGCCGCTGGGGTCGACATCCACAGCGCCGTTCCGGGCGATGGTCCAGAAAGCGGGCTCGCGGCGAAGGCGCTCGATGATCTGGGGCGAGACATTGCCGCCGCCATTGCTGCGGACGTCGACGATCAGCGCTTCTTTGTGAAGCTGGGCGTAGTAGAACCTTGCGAAGTCATTGAGCCCCCGCACGCCCATATCCCGGACGTGGACGTAGCCCACCCGGCCGTCGGTGGCTTTGTTCACCTTCTCGATATTGCCGAAGACCCATTTGAGGTAGTACAGCTCCAGTTCGTCTTTGACGGGCACCACGGTTTCGTCGCGCGCTCCTTCGGTTTTGGGCTCCGAATTAACGCGCAGGACCACTTGCCGGTCCGCTTTGCCTTCGAGCGCCTGGAACAGATCGGTCATTTTGTCTGCGGGCTTGCCATCGACCGCGAGGATGTAATCGCCGGCCTTGACGTTCACCCCAATCTCCGTGAGCGGCGAGCGCGCATCGTTCTCCCAGTTTTGTCCGGGCAGGATCTCTTTGACCTGGTAAAAGCCGGAAGGCGCATGGCGCTCCACAACCGCGCCGAGCAATCCGACCGGGACGCGCTCCGGTTTCGGGAAATCGCCTCCACCGACGTAGCAATGGCCCAGGTTGAGCTCGCCGATCATTTCGCCGACGATGTAGGTGAGGTCGGTCCGATGCTGGACGAAGGGCACGAGGGGCTCATACTGCTTTCGGATCGCCGGCCAATCCACTCCATGCAAGTTCGGGTCATACACGAAGTCCCGCATTTGACGCCAGGATTCGTGATACATCTGCTTCCATTCCGCCTGGCGATCGAGCCGCACTTTGAGATCGGATAGGTCGAGCCTCTCCTTAAGGTCGATCTTGCTGCTTGGCAGGTCGATAATTCCGAACGATCCGCCGCCGGAAACAAGCATCTTCTTCTGGTTCGCCGAGATGCGGTATCGCCCGAAATCGCCCAGCTCGGTTTCCTTTTCTTTGTCGAGATCGAACACGAAAAGCTTGCCCTTGCGGGCGTAGTAAAGCTTGTCGCCGACCGACGTGAGCCCCCCGTAATTGGAAGCGGGGATGGGGAAGGCGGCGATGCGCTGCTGGAGGCCGTCGGCGTCGACTTTGAGAGGCTTTGGCTCTTTCTTGGCGGTGTCGGGCTTGTCTTTGTCTGGAGCGGCTTCGTCTTTGGACTTGTCCGCAGCGGATGGTTTGGCGTCGTCGGACGGCTTGGCTTCGTCCGGTTTGGGCGTCTCTTTCTTCTCCTCTTTGGCAGCGAGCTTCACCTCGTCGCTCTTGGGCGCGAATGGCGACTTGGTATCCTTGGCCAGGGTGACCAGGTAGATCTTCTGCATGTCCGTGTAGATATGGTTCCACTCGGTCTGGCCGTAGGTCGGGTTGAACGTCCGCTCCGAAACGAAGAACAAGTATTTGCCATCGGAACTGAACTCGGGCTGGGCGACGTCAAACCAGCCGTCTGACACCTGGATCTTTTCGCGCGTGTCGAGCGAGTAAAGGTGGATGTTCGAATAGCGGCGCTGCTCGGGACGGGTATACGCGATCCACTTGCTGTCCGGAGACCAGGTATAATCGCGGATCTCCCAAACGGGGGACTGGTCGACCAGGGTCACGCTCTCGGAAGCGACCTCGACAAATTGGAGCCGGTTCTTCTTGTCGGACCAAAGGATGCGCTTGGAATCGGGCGACCAGGCAAGGCTGTACTTGTAAGTGTCGCCATTCGACGTGATGCGCCGGGGTTTTTCATTGCCGTTCTGGGCCCGGACGTGGATCTCGTCTTCGCCTGATTCGTCCGCGATGAACGCGATAGACGCGCCGTCGGGCGACCACACGGCATCGCGTTCATGAACGCCGGGCGTCTCCGTCAGGTTGCGCGTCGGGCCCTGTTTGGCGGGCACCGTAAACACATCGCCTCGGGCGCCGAAGACGGCCCGGGAACCATCCGGGGCGATATCCATGCTGGTGGTGGCTTTGCTGACGTCGATCAGCCGGCCGCGCCCGACGGCGAAGTCCTCGCGGATTTCGATCGGCACCTTCGTCGCTTCATCCGTCTTGAGGTCCAGGCGGTAGAGGTAACCGCCATTTTCAAACACGATCCCGGTATTGCCCAACGACGGGAATTTGACGTCGAACTCCGTGAACCGCGTGACTTGGCGCGTGGTCCGCGTTTGGGTGTCGTAAGCGAACAGGTTCATCCGCCGGTTCTCGTCGCGATCCGACACAAAGTAGATGGTGTTCTCGTGCCACATCGGGAAGATGTCCTGGGCGGCGTCCTGGGTAATCTTCTCGGTAGTCTTGTCTTGCAGGTTGTGAATCCAGATTTCGTCCGCCTGGCCGCCGCGATATCGTTTCCAGGTTCGGAACTCGCGAAAGACGCGGTTGTAGGCCAGGCGGCGTCCGTCTGGAGAAAAGGAGCACCAACCGGCCCAGGGGAGCGGCAGTTGTTTGGGCAATCCGCCTTGGAGAGAGGCTTCAAAGAGCTGGCCCTTGAAGGAGTTCCATTCGATGCGCCTGGAACGGAACACGATCGTGTCGTTGTCGCGCCAGGTCATCACGATGTTGTTGGGGCCCATCCGATCCGACACATCATCGCGCTCGAGGACCGCGGTGTAGGTGAGGCGCTTGGGCACGCCGCCTTCCGCAGGCATCGCGTAAACCTCGGTATTGCCATCGTACTGGCCGGTAAACGCGAGCCATTTCCCATCCGGCGAGAAGTGCGCGAACATCTCGTATCCGACATCGGTGGTGAGCCGGCGCGCGGTCCCGCCGCTGGTGGGCACGCTGAACAAGTCGCCGGCGTAGGTGAAGACAATCTGGTTCCCGTGAATGGCCGGAAACCGGAGCAACCGCGTCTCGTCCGCCTTGGCTGCATCCAGGGTGGCAAAAAGGCCCACAGCGCACGCCATTAGGAACACCCCGCAAACGTGAAGGAAACGACCTGAAATGTGCATGCCTGAACTTGCGCAACCGGGATTGGTCGAGACAAGCAAATTCGGGCCCGGGAGATGGGGCGCGTGCGGAAGATTGAGGCGCTCGGGCGGCGACGCCAAGGAGGTAGGGGTTGGGGAACCCCGCAGAAGAACGTTCGCCGCCCGAACAAGCGAGATCCTAGCGAACGGTCTCCGGCAAAGCAAGCACCAAGATGATGCCCCAAAACCGTCAAACCGCCGCTGGAAAAGGACCGCTTCCTGGGCTGCGAATGAAAGGGCTACGGGGAGCTGCGCACGGCGTAGAGGTGGGTCATTGTCGAGACGTAAAGGGCGCCATTCGCGGCAACCGCCGAGGCGCTAATCGGCGTTCTCAGGTCGATCGAGCTTAACACCTTCTTCTCCCGGGAGGCCGCCAGCACCAGGAATTGCCCGGCGCGCGTCCCGAGATACACCTTTCCGTCGGCCACCAATGGCGATGCCCAGACTTCCCCTTTCACTTCCTGCGTCCATAGACGCTCGCCTGTGGCTGCGTCCACGCAATGGAAAGTGCGGCCACAATCGGCGATGAACACCAGTCCATCGGCGATGGCGGGGGTGCCAAGAACATGCTTTTCGAGGGCGCACGACCACACCTCAGCTCCGTCCGTCTTTGCGGGGTCAACGCGCTTCAAGAACGCCTCATTCTTGCCCCAGAAGATGTCGCCTCCACCGGCGATGAAGAGATGGCCGTCCACGAACACAGGCATTCCGTAGAAATTGCTCGGACTCTGGCGGCGGTTGCCGTTGTAGCGATGGACATTCTCCTTGGGCGCCGTGGGATCGGGGTCAAAGCGCCAGACGACTTTGAGACGGTGGGGCGGCGAAGCCTCGGCTGGCGCCGGAACGTTCGGAGGCAGCGGTTCGAACCCATAAAGAATACCGTCGCCACCCAGGAAGAAGATCCGGTCCTGGCCGTCAACGCTTCCCATGGAGGGCGCGGACCAGGTGGCGTGGAAGATGCGCGGCGCGATCTTCTCGTCCTCGCGGGCGAGGTAACGACCTGTTTCCTTGTCGAGCACGATAAGACTGGGGGCGTCCGGGGTGCCGATGCGCTTGTGAGTGCTGTCCACACCGGTGCCGGTATTGAGGTAAAGGTGCGGGCCGCGAATCAGGATGGAACTATGGGCGCCGTCATGGGTCCAGATGCCGGCCTGAGCGGCCATATCGAACACCCAGATGATATCGGCGTCGGTGGAGCCCGGGACCATGGCCGGGGCGCCCCGCAAGGCCATGTGGACGCCTTCGTCTTGAAAGGGGCCATCATTGCCGTTTGCCATGCCAGCGGCGTCCAGGCAAACGACTTCGCCGCGGTTACTGACGACATAAACGCGGTCGCCCTCGACAGTCGCGGGGGAGCAAAGGCCGCTATTGGGCCAATCCAGAAGCGGATCACCCCCGATTTTCGGCACGATCATCTGCCAGAGGAAGCGTCCGTCCTTTTCAGCGAAGCACATCAAAGCGGCACGATCGCCGTCGTGTTTCGGGTCGCGCGGTTCGCCGTTGTTGGTTCCGATATAAACCCGCCCGCCGGCAACGCTCGGGGTGGCATGGCTCTCGGTGCCCAATTTCGCGGTCCAGACGATGTTCTTCCCGGATCCAGGGTCGAAGCTGTCAGGCAGACCGCGCTCGTTCGAAGCCAGATTGCGAGACCAGGCCTCGCCCCATTGCGGTTGATCCGCGGCGTGGAGTCGGATGGGAATCGTCGTGAGAGTCAGCGCCAGGGCGGCGAGCACGGCGGAATCAATGAGACGGGTCTTCATGCCTGGGAAGTTCCTGCTGGGTTTCGAGGGCTGCGACGAGGCGATCGAGAAAGGGGCGTTGCGTGTCCTTGAGCTTCTCATGCGCTTCCGCGAGAGCGAAGAAACCGACACGATCGATTTCGGGGAAGTCCTGCCAACGGCCGGAGCCGAAGGGCCATTCCATGGAGAAGGTATTGCACACGTGCTGGCGGGCGGCGTCCCATTCGCCGGGAAAGGCCCAGCCATGCACGATCTTCCCCCCCCTTTGCCGAATCCAGCCCAAGGGCAGGAACTCGCCGCAGGGTTCGAGACCTACTTCTTCCTGGAATTCCCGTCTGGCGGTGTGGAGCAAATCTTCGCCGGGCTGAACTTCGCCTTTGGGAATGGTCCAATGGCCGCGGTCCTTGTGCCGGAAGATGGGCCCGCCAGGATGGGCGAGGAACACTTCGAGATGCCCGTCGCGGACGCGATACATGAGCAGGCCGGCACTGATTCTCTCGCGGCGGTGCATATCAGTCAGCTTGGCTGATGCAAGGCGTCCGTTGTCGCGGTTGAGAGATCATGGTTGTGTTTTCACGCAGTGTTCACGGTCCAATTCTGTATTTCAAGCAAAGTCACTTTTCGCCAGCAATTCGGAGCGCCTGTTTGAGGCGCCGCTCGGCCGTGGCGACGGTGAAAGAGCAGGCTGGCGCTCCGAAAGATTGCTGCCGCGCTTGGTTTCCGGTATCAAAGTGCTCCATGAGCATTTCGAATACCTCCATGGTGAGTGGGCTTGGTGTTGTTCTCCGGCGTTGCTCAAGGGGTGTGCTGGTCCTGCTTGGGGCAGCCGCGCTGCTCGTGGCGCCGCAACTCTTCGCGGCGGAGGCCCTCACTATGCCGTCCTTTGACTTCACTGATGCGGAGGGCGTGCGTGGCTGGCAGGCGGCCCATGACATTCAGCGCCTTGAGCCCACGGCCGAAGGGTTGGCGGTCCACATCTCCGGTAGTGACCCTTATTTCCTTGGCCCGGCTCGGAATTACCCGGCGGGCAAACTGCTCTGGCTCACTATGCGGCTGAAATCGAGCCAGGCAGGGACCGTCCAGGTCTTTTACTTCACGGACGCCCCGAGCGAGGCGCGATCGGTTCGATTCACTGTTCCGCAAGGCGCCTGGTACAAAGCGGTGGTTCCGATGCCGGCACTGGGATCCCATTGTCGTCTCCGGATTGACCCGCCTGGGGCAGGAGGCACCTGCGTGATCAGCGGGGTGTGGTTCGAGGAAAGAGTGGTGTTCGCCTCGCCGGCGTGGCCCAAGCCCGAAGTGCCCGACTTGGCTGGAGAGGTGGTCAAAGTGACGGCAGGGGAACTGGAGCTGATTCATAGCGCCACGGCTCTCGGCGAATTCGCGGTCGAAGTCGCCGGAAAGAGGATGGCGATCGGCCAGGCCAACGGGCTGATCGGCTACGTTTTAGACAACCAGGTGCGCTGGACACCGATGCGTCCCGCCTCGAAGGATCTCTCCATTCGGCAGGTCGACAACAGCCTCAGAGTCGAATCCGCTTGGAACGATCCGGACGGCGGATCTTGGACCTTCACCCAGGCCTTCTCGCCGGCTGCCGACGGAGCCATCGCACTCGAAAGCCGCCTGACGGTCGACCGCGACCGCGAGGTGATTTACTTGCCGCTTTTCACACTGTTCCCGGGTGTGGGCACGTTCGGCACCAACAAAAACCAGGGGCTCCTCCCGGGGCTCGAGTACTTGGAAAACGAACCAAGCAGTTCCGAGGCTGACCTGAGAGGTCCGGCAGCCTGGCGGCTGGCGCCGAATTCCGTGAAGCTCACCTTTCCTTTAATGGCCCTTCAAACGGAAGGGCGGTATCTCGGGCTCCTATGGCAACCGCAAGCCAACGTTTGCGCCGTTCACGATTCACCAGACCGGCAGTTCCATTCCGGCGGGCATTTGATGGGTTTGCTCTTCCCCGGTTCCGACGGGGTGAACCGCGAGGAGCGAAGCCTTTTGCCTTACCGTCCGGAACGCCTTGCCGCGAATCAGGCGCTGCGATTGAGGGCGACACTGATAGGCCGGCGCGGCGAATCGATCGTCCCCGCAGTGCAGCAGTACATCCAGCTCGCGGGTTTGCCGCCCGTTCCGGAAACTGGCTACACGGCTTCGCAGTATTTCGAACTTGCGTCCAGAGGCTGGTTGGAGTCGAAGATTCGCGAAGGCGACCTTTACCGGCATGCGTTCTGGCCCGGGTTTAACGCCCAACCGGCAGCCGACGCGGCCCTTTGGATGCAATGGCTCGCTGTCCAGTTGGATTCACCGGCGCTGGAAACTTCCTTGCTCCAGGCGTCAGAAGCTGCCTTGGCCCGCGTGGCGCGCCAGCAGTACAGTGGTTCGCAGATCGGGCATGTCCGGTATCCACTCCCGCCGCTGATTTATGGTGCGGTGATGGAAAACGTCCGGCAAGCGCAAGCGCGCGGCGCGGGGTTGCGAACCCGGTTTGAACCGGATGGTTCGGTGCTCTACAAGCCCGCTCCGGGCACAGTCGATTACGGCCGAACGCATTGGTCCCGCGAAGCGAACGGACTGACGGCGCAAGTCGTCGAGAGCCTCCTGGAAGCGGCGGCGTTCAGCGGAGACGTGAGCCTCCAGGAGTTCGGATTGCGCTGCCTGCGGGCCATGGACAAGTTTCGAAATACCGTGCCCCGCGGAGCCCAAACCTGGGAGATCCCGTTGCACACCCCGGATATTCTGGCCTCGGCGCACCTCGTGCGGGCTTGCACGTTGGGTTACGAGTTGAGCGGAGACCGCGCGTTTCTTGAACAAGCCGAATACTGGGCCTGGACAGGAGTGCCGTTTGTCTATCTTACGCCGCCAACGTCAGGGCCGGTGGGCCTTTACAGCACGATCGCCGTGTTCGGTGCCACCGGATGGGTCGCCCCGGCGTGGATGGGCCAGCCGGTGCAATGGTGCGGCCTGGTCTATGCCGACGCGCTCTATCGCCTCGTTCGGCACGATCCGAGTGGTCCATGGCGGCAGATCGCCGATGGCATCACCGTCGCCGGCGTTCAACATACCTGGCCGCTCACGGATCCGGAAAGAAAAGGGTTGCTCCCGGATTTCTACCACCTTCGCGCCCAGCAATCCGATGGTCCGGCGATCAACCCCGGCACGCTGCTGGTCAATGCGCTCCGGCTTTACGGGAAACCTGCCGCCTATGATTTCCGCGCCTTCCATAGGCATGGTTTGCTGGTGCATGCGCCTGGCGAATTGCGAGAGGTTGAGGAGCACAAGGACAGGGTGTCGTTTGAAGTGGCAACGTGGTCCACCAAACCGTCGCGCGTCTTGATCAATGGCTTCCGTGAGACCCCTAGGGTCCGCATCAACGGAAAGAGCGTCGATCTGAACCGTCCCCACCAGTTCCAACAGGCGGAGGGCCGGTTGGTCCTTATATTGGAAGGCACCTCAACGGTGGAAATTGCCTATGTGCACCCTCAAACCGCCCAGTGATTGCGGTTACTGCTGGGCGATCGGAATCTTAAAGAAGCACTTCCATTCGCCAATGTCGCCGCCACCGGCGCCCAAACTGACGCGCCGCCCGGCAAACCAGTCGACATGGCCATCTTCAAAGGCGAAGTTGCCGCCTTGCGGCGAGCCGTTGGGATTGCGATGCACTGCAGTGAGCACCTTGCGCCCGCTATAATCGGTCGTCCACCGCAGCCGCGCGTCGTAAATGTTGGTGGTCATCGGACCGACCCCTTGCAGCCGATCGATCAGGAATGGCGCTGAGCTGAACGGACTGCCGAGCTTCTTTCGCTGAAACCAATCTGCGGTGCCGAGGTTCTGGGTCATTCCGCGGACGTTGGCGTCATTCTCCTTCCGACCCGGCAAGTAGAAGTAGCCGATCAACTGCGGCGACGTGAAGTTGAGCACGTTGTCGATCTCGTACGCTCGGTGCCATTTGTCCGTGGGACAATAGAGCACATCGTTCTGGGCGCGGGGGGTCTTGCCATGGACGTTCTTGATCAGGTAGTTCGCCCAGAAGTTGCTCATCGAGGGCATTATCCAGCTCAAATCGACGCCGGCGCTGTTATCGGGGTAAGCGTCTTCGCCGTCCCCCGCGTACATATTGATGGCGAGGCCCCATTGCTTGGCGTTGCTCGTGCATAGGGATTTGTGAGCCTGAGCTTTCGCTTTGGCCAGAGCAGGCAGGAGCATCCCGGCCAGAATCGCGATGATCGCGATGACCACCAGCAATTCAATCAGGGTGAAGGCCAGGCGGCGCCGCGGTGGCCTTGCCCGAGCCCCTTCCAGGTCCAGCTTAGGCGGCTGAGGAGATTGCCATGGGTTCACGTGTCCGTCCCTCAGGTAGCTGCAAAGAGCGTTCATGCAATGAATGAGAGCGTTAGGTCGTCGGGGTCAGGACGAGGATCCTGCGCCACTTCGAAGGCAGGGCGTTGCGACCATTGTTATTCACACGGACTCCCCTGATTGATTCTGGTGGAATGCTAACCGAAATGCCATCCATAAGACAAACACGAAATGCGGCACGGTGATGACCGGGTGACGACCGTGTTTAGACCGAAGGCAGCCCGGTGGAAAGGCGTGCGGCGGACGAAACGCCCATGCTTCCTGCGAAAGCGCCATTCGTGAGCGGTTCGAGTTCATTTTGGGCTCTCCCGGCGCTCGTTTGGTCAAAAAGAGACAGGTGAGTTCATTTCCGTGCCAAACTGTGGAACGTGAGATCCGCCGGGCGAGGGCTCCGGGCGAGCGGCAGGGCTTGGGGACAACCCTGCGGCAATCTGTCCAGTACGAAGACAGACCGGCAGTCTGGCCGAAGGTTCGGGCAAGCCGATGGTCTGCGATTTTCTCATTTCTGACGCTTGGCTTCGCCGACGAACATTTGCCCGCCCCAAGGGTCTTGCGGCTTGCTTTGAGGATTTTACCGGGGGGTAAAAGCCGCCCTGACGGCATTTAGGCATGCAAGTTGCCTTGATTCTCGCGAACGAGAACAGTATGCCGTCATTCACCTATCTTGCACGGGAAGCGGGCACAGGACGGGAGATTCGTAACACGCTCGAGGCGGTTACGGAGCAGGCGGCCATTGCGGCCTTGCTCAATCGCAACCTTTTGGTGGTTTCGATTCAGGAGAAACTTGGCAAGAAGGGCAAGACGGCCGGAGGAAAAGTCCCGTTGGCTGACCTCGTCGTGTTCACTCGGCAGTTGGCGACGATGATTGATGCCGGGCTGGCCATGGTTCAGTCGCTCCAGGCCCTGGCGGAGCAGACGACCAACAAGGTGATGCGCGACGTCATCAAGGATGTGTGCGCCCGGGTCGAAGGCGGAGACAATTTTTCAGCGGCTCTCCAGAAACATCCCAAGGTTTTCAACCGGCTCTATGTGTGCATGGTGGATGCCGGCGAAAAGGGCGGGTTGCTCGCGGAGATCCTCTCGCGGTTGGCCACGTATCTCGAAAACACCGCGCGGCTTCGAAAGAAGGTCAAGTCCGCGATGATGTATCCGACGGCGGTGACGGTCATTGCCATCGTGATCACCATTTTCCTGCTGGTTAAGGTGGTGCCGGTTTTCGCCGATATATTCGAGGGATTCGGCGCCAAGCTGCCAACGCCCACCTTGTGGCTGATCAACGTGAGCGAGTTCGTCCAGAATTCTCTGATTTACTTGCTGCCCGGAGCAGGCCTGCTGGTCTACGGCTGGTTCGCTTATATCAAGACCCGGCACGGCCGGGAGTTCTGGGACCGGACACGCATCAAGCTCCCCATTTTTGGCTCGATTGCCCATAAGATATGCCTGGCCCGATTCACCCGCACGCTGGCCTCCCTGATCCGGAGCGGCGTGCCGATCCTTGAGGTCCTCAACATCGTCGCGAACACGTGCGGGAACGTGATCATGGAGAAGTCCATTCGCTCTGCGTCTGCCGATATTGAGCGGGGCGAAGGCATTTCCACGGCGCTGGGCAAACACCCGATCTTTCCGACCATGATTATCCGCATGGTCACGGCGGGTGAACAGACCGGCAAGATCGATTCCATGCTCGAACGCGTGGCTGACTTTCTTGACGAGGAGATCGAAGCAACGCTGTCCGGATTGACGTCATTGATTGAACCGCTGCTGATTGTCTTTCTGGGCGTTGTCGTGGGTGGGATCGTCGTGTGCATGTTCCTGCCAATTTTCAAACTGAGCGATGTGGTCAGCGGAAACCGATAGGACTACCGTCATGGCGAAAGTAATGGTAGTGGACGATGAGATGACCATGGTGCAAATGGTCGGAGACGTGCTCCGTGCAGAAGGACACCAGGTCGTGCCGTTCACGGATTTCAACAGCGCGAATGAGTGCGTGACCAGCGTGGGCCCTGAACTGGTCGTTGCCCATGTGAGCCTCGAACAGAATGGGCCAGCCGCCCTGAACATCCTCCAGCGGGCACGCAACCTTAACCCACCCTCGTTGATGATTCTCCTCGCGCCCCGCGCGTCGGGATCCGGGGCTTTGGATTACCTTAAGCGCGGCGTCTACGACTGTCTGGGCCAGCCCTTCACCCTGGAGGACTTTAAGTTCCGCGTTCAACGAGCACTCTTCTACCAAGCCGCGGTGAGGGAGAACGCCGCCCTGCGCCGGCAACTCCAGTCGAAAACCCAGCTCCCGCAGATCATCGGAAGTTCCCCCGCCATGGAGGAAGTCTTCCGCGTGATCGACCTTGTCGCGGACTCCGAGAGCTGCATCCTGGTCCGTGGCCCGGCCGGCTCCGGCAAACAGCTTGTCGCACGCACGATTCACGCCAACAGCCGGCGGCGATTCGCGCCGTTCGCGGTCGTCAATTGCGACCGGGTGCCTGAGACCGTCCTTGAAGTCGAGTTGTTTGGTGAGCGGAAGCCCCCCTTCGCTCCGAGCCAAACGGAGCGTTTGGGAATTCTCCGCGAGACGGACGGCGGCACCGTGCTCTTGAACCACGTGGACGCCCTTCCAACAGCACTCCAATCGCGACTTCTCACGGTCCTGCAGAGGCGCCAGGTTGCTGTGCCTGGTGAGGGCGAAGCCGTGGCTGTGGATGTCCGGATTCTCGCCGCCACGACCGCACCCCTCCAGAACGGAACGGGCACACTCTATTCCGATCTTTTCCACCGGCTCGCGGAGGTCTGCATGGTGCTGCCGCCGCTGCGTGAGCGCTCGGAGGATATTCCGCCGCTGATCATTCATTTCCTTTCCGGAAAAATCCATCCGCGCAGCCAGCTGCCCTGCGATATTTCCCGGGAAGCCCTGAATGCCTGCCGGGCTTATTCATGGCCGGGCAACGTCGCCGAATTGCAGAACGCCCTGAATCAGGCCTGCATGCTCTGCCGCGACGGCATGATTCAGCTCTCGGACTTGCCGCTTGCCGTTCAGCGGCAGCAGGAATCTCTCTTCGCGCCTTCCGGATCGAGATGTCCGAACGGCGACCGCGCCGGGTTTCCGCACAAGGTGCCGATGCGCCGGATCGGCCAGGTGCAAAGGGCTCTGTCGGATCCCGCTTCCTTCACGGATGTGCAGAAGCTCGTTCCGCTGAAGCGGTTCCTCCGTGACCAGGAGATCTGTTACTTGCAGAAGACCCTGGAAAAGGTGGGTGGCAGCAAGGAGCGCGCGGCCGAAGTCCTCGGAATCAGCCTCGCCACGATGTACCGAAAGCTCTCCGAACCCGTTGACGCGGCCTGACAGGGCCGGCCCGAGTGAGGTGAGGCGCGCGGCCCGTCCGGAACAGGGGTCCCGCGCGCGGTTGTTCGGAACGCCTCTCCCGCCGTCCCAGGAGGGGTGGCCCTTGGCCGGCGGCCCGCCTGAGGCTCGGCGGGGAATTCCTTGCATGGAGCTTCGGAACTGACTTCCCTCGCGGTTTGCACCATGTTCCCTCTGTGAACAACCGCGATCCCAGAGAAACCGCCGCTCGCGTCCTGCTGCAGCGGGAAAAAGGGGCTGAATACACCGAAGATATTCTCACGGGCGAGCTTGCCGGCGCCAGCTTCTCGCCTTCGGATCGAGCACTTGCCGTCGAGTTGACCTACGGCGTGGTTCGCTGGCAGGCCACGCTCGACTGGCTGATCGCTCGCAAGACCCGCCAGGGCGCCCCGAAAGGGGCCGTCCGTATCCTGCTTCGCCTCGGCCTGTATCAGCTCTTTTGGCTCGAGCGGATTCCGGATCACGCTGCGGTTCATGAAACCGTCTCTCTGGCAAAGCGGCTTGGCTGGGCGCGCCAGGCGGGCTTTGTGAACGCGGTTCTTCGCGGATACCTGCGCGAGCGCGAAGCCACCGAGACCCTTCTTCGCGAGCTCCGCGCTCGCGCGCCCGCCCTCGCTTTCTCGCATCCCGACTGGCTGCACGCGCGGTGGCAGGAACGATGGGGCGCGGAGCAGGCCACCTCCTTAATGGACTGGAACAACCATGCTCCAAAGACGTTTGCCCGCGCGAATCCCCTGCGCGTTTCAGCCGGGCGCTTGACGGATCTATGGACTTCGGAGGGTGTCGATTTCCAGCCGGTCACGGCGAGCTGGATCCCCGAGGGCCTGGTCTTCGAGCTTCGGTTGCATCCCTCTCTGGCTGAACTCCCCAGTTTTAAGAGCGGGCTTTTCTACGTTCAAGACCCGAGCACGCTCCTGGCGGCTGTTGAACTTGAACCCGCGCCCGGGCAAGCCGTGCTGGACATGTGCGCGGCTCCGGGTGGCAAGACCACCTTTATCGCCCAACTCATGGAAAACCAGGGCCGGATCGTGGCCGAAGACATCCAGGCAGGCCGCCTGCGGATGATCGAAGAGAATTGCGTGCGTCTCGGCGTCACCATCGTCCAGCCCTCGCTGGTCTCGCAGCCAGCCCCAGCCCCGGCGGCCGGCTTTGACCGTGTGCTCTTGGACGCGCCATGCTCCAACACCGGGGTCATGCGCCGACGCGTGGATCTCAGGTGGCGCCTTCGCCCCGAAGAGTTCGAGCGTCTGCGCGCCACGCAATGCGCTTTGCTCAGGCGCGCGGCTACCCAGGTCAAACCGGGCGGCCTTCTCGTCTACAGCACGTGCAGCCTCGAGCCCGAGGAGAACCGCGAAGTCGTTGACCTTTTGCTCAGCGAGCGCCCCAACCTCCGCCTCGAGCGCGAGCGCATCCTCCTGCCGTTTCGCGACGGGGTAGATGGCGCTTACGTGGCGCGGCTGGTCCGCGAGTCCTGATTCCCGAACGGCGAAGCGCCACGCCCGGAGGTTAGCGCACGTTCCACTCCCGTTTGACCTGGCGCTGCTTTTCCCGCAGTCTTGCGCCTATGGCGAACACGTTTGGCCATCTCTTCCGCGTCACCACCTGGGGCGAATCCCACGGCGGAGCGGTCGGTGTCGTTATCGATGGCTGCCCGCCGCGGCTTGCGTTGACGGAAGCGGATATCCAGCCCGATCTGGACCGCCGCCGGCCGGGTCAATCGCGCATCGTGACACCGCGCAAGGAGCCGGACCGAGTGGAGATCCTTTCCGGAACGTTCGAAGGCAAGACGCTGGGCACGCCCCTTTGCCTTCTCGTCAGGAATCAGGATGCGCGGCCGGAAGCTTACGCCGAAATGGCGTCGAAATTTCGGCCTTCCCACGCGGATTACACCTATGTCGCCAAGTATGGCATTCGCAACTGGCAGGGCGGAGGGCGCGCCAGCGCGCGTGAAACCATCGGGCGGGTGGCCGCGGGCGCGGTGGCCAAAAAGCTTTTGCGGGAACGGTTCGGTGTGGAAGTGCTCGCTTACGTGAAGCAGGTGCAGCGTTTGGCGGCCGAGGTGAATCCTGAAACCGTTCAGGCCGCGCAAATCGAAGCCAGCATTGTCCGGTGCCCCGACCTCGCCATGGCCGATCGCATGATCCGCCTTATCGACCGGATTCGGCGCAAAGGCGACAGTGTCGGGGGGATTGTCGCAGGCGTTGCTCGGGGTGTCCCGGCGGGTTGGGGCGAACCTGTCTTTGACCGGCTGGAAGCCGACCTGGCGAAAGCCATGCTAAGCCTTCCCGCCTCGAAGGGGTTCGATATCGGTTCGGGCTTCGGCGGCATCCTGATGACCGGCCTTGAGCATAATGATGCCTTCCGGAATATCGGCGGCAAAGTGCGCACGCTGAGCAACCGGTCTGGCGGGATTCAAGGCGGCATTTCCAACGGCGAAACGATTTACTTCCGCGTGGCTTTCAAGCCGGTGGCGACGGTCATGCACGAGCAGAAGACGGTCGGGGAAGACTTGAAGAACACGACTTTAAAGGGCCGAGGACGCCATGATCCGTGCGTGTTGCCGCGGGCCGTTCCCATGGTCGAGGCCATGACGGCCCTCGTCCTGATCGATCACGCTCTTCGGCACCAGGCGCAGTGCGGGCAGGGAGTGGCGGACCGCCGGTCCAGCCGGGGCGCCGCGGCGAAGCCGTCGCGCGCCAGCGCTCCGGAAAGCTCCTGAAATGCGGGGGCCAGCCCTTGCGCCCCATGCTGGCTTTTGGTTAATTGGACCGGCAAAGCTATGCCAACATCGCCCAGCCAAAGCGCCGAGGATTATCTCGAGAGAATCCATGCGTTGATCGAGGAAAAGGGCTACGCCCGCGTCGTGGACATCGCGTCGTCGCTCCGAGTGCGGCAGGCCTCCGTGACGGGCATGGTCCAGAGGCTCGGCGAGATGGGCTACCTCAATTACGAGAAGTATCGGGGGCTCATCCTGACCGACAAGGGCCGGGAGGTAGCCACAGGCATCCAGCGGCGGCACGAGACTCTTTCCCGGTTCTTCTCGCTGTTCGGCATCGACAACGACGTCCAACAACAGGATATCGAGGGCATGGAACACCACCTGAGCGGCGAGACGGTCGAGGCGCTCTCGGATCTCACCCGCTTTTTCGAACAGAACCCCGACGCGCTCAAGCTGTTTCTGACGTTCCGAAAAACTCAGGGAAGGCGCCAGCCCGCGAAGTGACCCGCCATCGCGCGGCCAGCGAGGCGCTCCCATTCCGCGCAGGCTACTGAATCGAGAGCTCTTGCTTGATCTGGAACCGGGCAATCCGCTTGCGAAGGGTCGCCCGGGTTATCCCAAGCAGTTTCGCCGCTTGCACCTGGTTCCCTTTCGTTTCCGCCAGCGCGTTGATCACCAGTTCGCGTTCGACCGCCGGAAGGACTTTCAATTCCGGATGATTCCTGGCCCAGCGAAAGAGCGTCCCGGCCAGCTCCGCCAACGACAGTTCGGGCTCGGCCGTCGACCTTTCAGCCGGGCGGGACGTTTCCCGAGGAGCCGCCGGCCAAGGGAGGGCAGGGGAGGGACCGGCTGTTCTCAGCTCTTCCGGCAGGTCCTGGAGCAGGATCATCCCGCCCTTCGCAACCACGAGCGCGCGTCGAATCACGTTCTCCAATTCGCGCACGTTGCCTGGCCATGAGTAACCTTCCAGCGCCGCGAGCGCGTCTGTGGCGATGCCTTTGGGCGGTTGGGCGGGGTTCGACGCCATCTTTCGAAGGAAATAGTTGACCAGCAGCCGCACGTCTTCCCGCCGCTCCCGCAAGGGCGGCATTTGGACCCGCACGACATTGAGGCGGTAAAAGAGGTCTTCGCGAAACTCGCGCGCGGCCACCGCCTTCTCCAGCGGCTTGTTCGTCGCGGCGATGACCCGGACATTCACCCGGACCGGCTGGCTCCCGCCCACCCGTTCAAAGCTGCCGTCCTGGAGCACACGCAGGATTTTGGTTTGAGTCGCCACGCTCATATCGCCGATCTCGTCGAGGAAAAGCGTGCCTTTGTCGCACTGCTCGAACTTCCCAATCCGCTGTGCCGCCGCGCCGGTGAAGGCGCCCTTCTCATGACCGAACAGTTCCGATTCGAGCAGGTTCTCGGGGATGGCCGCACAGTTAATGGCAAGGAATCGCTGGTCGCTCCGGCGGCTGTGATGGTAAATGGCGCGCGCGACCAGTTCCTTGCCCGTGCCGCTTTCACCGGTAATCAACGCCGTTGCGTCGGAGGCCGCCAGTTGCCCAATGAGCTTGAATACGTTCTGCATCGCCTCGCTCCGGCCGACGATTCCCAAGTCGTAATCCTCCGACTCGAGCAGGGGCTGGTAAGAGACCACCTGCTTCATCGCCCGGGCGGCGTGGAGGGCGTCGGTGATGATCTGCCGGAGCTTCGGGACGTCGAACGGTTTGAGCAGGTAATCGTAGGCGCCAAGCTTCATGGCTTCGATGGCCGTTTGGGTGGTCCCGTAAGCGGTCATCATGATAACGGGAAGCTTGGGGTCCGCCTCGCGCAAACGGCGCAGCGTTTCCAACCCGCTCATCCCGCCCATCCGGACGTCCATCAGCACGAGGTCCGGTTTGACCTTGGGAATGAGCGCCAATCCCTCTTCGCCGCTGGATGCGGTGGCGAGTTGGATCGCAGACGGGTCGAGAATCCGGCTGAACGAATACTGCACGTCCGGCTCGTCATCGATGATCAGGAGAGTGTCCATGGGCTATCGGTTCGACTGAAAAGCGGGGGCCAGAATAGCCCGAAGCCAGGCATTTGCAGGTCTTTTTCTTAAGTGCCCCTCGTCCTCGAGATTGATGACCTATGACCCATGGCCGGCTGGGCGGTCTGGCCCTGCCTTTCTTGGCGCTCCGATCGGGGCGCATCGTCTCTTGATATACTCGTGCTATACTCGTGATCTACTCCAGACATATTTGTGAGATATATCATGAATATATTATCAAATAACCAAAAATATGTCGTTAATATGCAAACTGCGGCATGAGCGCGGTTTCAGGCGGGTTGCACTCGGGAGCGCCGCCTTATCCGCGCGCTTGCCCGCCCCCGGACCGGATCTGCTCGCCCGCCCAGGTTCGCGCTTCTTCGGCGTTCTTGAGCTCTTCCTGGAGCTGTTTATCGCGGATTTGACGCAGCAAAGCGCCCAGAGCGGGGCCGGGCGCCATGCCCAGCGCGATGAGATCATCGCCCGTGAGGAGCGGCGGGGTCATTTCGGGGTGGCTTTCCAGTGTCTTAAGCTCCTGAACCACCGTGTCGTGAATGTCGAGCGAGCCGTGCGACCCCAGGCAGTCCAGTCGATGCAGCTCCAGTTCCAGCGGAAAGGTGGGGCGAAGGAGCATGCGGCGCAGAGTGGATTTGCGCATTTGGGGGACGTCCTTGAACTGCATATGATGGCGGACGCATGCCACAATGTCTTCGATCTGGTTGCTCGGGAACTTAAGGCGCCGCAGAATGGCGTCGGCGAGCTCGGCTCCGGCTCTCTCGTGTCCGTAGAAATGAATCGCGCCCGAATGCGGATCGCGGGTGCTTGTGACAGGCTTGGCGATGTCGTGGAGCAGGACGGCCCAGGGAAGTGTGGCAGGGGCGTCCGAAGGCAGCTTGTCCAGCATGAGCCGCACGTGATCGTAAACGGTGCCTTCCGGGTGGTGTTCGGGAGATTGTTCGCAGGTGACCGTGGCGCTGACCTCGGGCAGGACGCGGTCGAGCAGCCCCGTTTCGCGGAGGAGTTCCAATCCGCGAGCCGCGTGGGGGGGCCGGAAGAGTTTCAGGAGTTCGTCTCGGACGCGTTCGGCGCTGACCGTCTCGATCCAGTGAGCGAGTTGGTTGAGCGCGGCGAACGTTGCCGGTTCGATCGCAAAGCCGAGTTCCGCCGCGAGCCGCACAGCGCGGAGGAGCCGGAGGTGATCTTCGGCAAACCGTTCCGCTGGGCTGCCGATGGTCCGGAGCACCTTCGCGCGAAGGTCCGGCATCCCGTCCACCCAATCATGGGTCTGGCGGCCGATGGGATCGTAGAACATTCCGTTGATGGTGAAGTCTCGCCGGAAAGCGTCGGCGCGGGCGTTGGCAAACGAGACTTGGCTGGGGTGGCGTCCATCCTGGTAATCGGATTCGGCACGGAAGGTGGCGACCTGGATGGAACAGCCGTCTTCGACTACGAGAAGGACGCCGAATTGCCTGCCCACGGGAACCGTTTGGGCGAAGAGCGCCTCGATCTGTTCGGGCTTGGCCGAGGTTGCGACATCGTAATCCTTGGGCGGCCGGCCCAGGAGAAAGTCGCGAACGCACCCGCCCACCCAGAACGCCTCGAACCCGGCGTCCTGCAGGCTCTGGACCACCCTTCGTGCGGTTGATTCGAGGGACATACTTCGCCTGGACCAACGTTGCGGGACTGTATCGCGCGCTTGGAACTATCGGCTGCGGACCTCTTCAGGAAGCGTTTGGGGGGTCGCGACGTCGCTGAGCTGATCCCGATCGCGGCGCGTCATGTAAACCACTCCGCCGATCACGCTCCAGAACAGGCTCCCGGCATAAGCGAGCAAAGAGAGCGAAAGCGCCTGGGTCGGGTCCACCTGGATTTCAGGCACGGCCAGCATGAGCACGTAAAGGTTTTCGCGGACGCCGAGCCCGCTGGGAGTGACCGGGATCGCGGAGATGCAAACAACGACGGGCACGATGACGAACATCGCCAGCACCGGGACACGAAGCCCCAGGCCCTGAGCCAGCACCAGGATCTGGAGCACGCAAAACACGTTCAGGACCATCGACACCCCGAGCATTCGGGCGAGAAAGCCGCGGTCCCGTCCGAATTGGCGGCAGGCTTCAAGCGCGCGTTCGAGCAGGTCGCCCTTGGGCAGGCGCCTGAGCCAGACCCGGGCTTTGGGCAAGGGCTTCGAAAGGCCGCCCCAAAAGGAAAAGGCAACGACGCTGCCGCAGGCCAAGAGCATTCCGAAAACGCACCAGGCCAGGGCTGCCAGCCATCGGTGTTGCGAGAGGAGGGGGAGGTTGGGCAGCATCATGAGGCAGGCGAACGCCAGCATCGCCAACAGCCCGACCAGGCGGTCCACGAGGACAGTCACAACCGCTTCGGTCTTCTTGTGATGGGTCTCGCGCGCGGCGTAGTAGGCTTTCAAAAGGTCCCCACCCGTCGATCCCAGGAGGAAAGAATTGAAGAAATGGGCGACGAGCGAGATCTCCGCCGTCCGGGGCAGCGAAAGATGCAGGCCCTGGACGCGCAGCACCATCCGCCAGCGCACCACGCCGAGGACGATCGTCATGCCCATGAACACGAGCGAGACTGCCAGTGCCGCGGGATCGACCAGGTTGAGCGTGTTCCAGAGTTCCCGGGGCCCGTGCGACCAGGCCAGTTGCCATTGCGCAAGTTTCGGGAGTTCCTGCCAGGCGGTCCCGGCGGGTGCGGCGAAGCGCCGGGCTTCGGCGACGAAGATCGCGTGCAGGATCCAGCCCAACAGCAGCGTGCTCACGCCGACGCGCCACCCCACACGCCAGATGGAGCGCACCGGCCTCACTCGTCGCCCCAAATGGATTTGAGATGGGCCACGCCTTTCCGGAGTTCTTCCACGGGAACCCCGGGACTAAGCTCGAACACCTTGATGTGCTCGGGACGCACGAACGGCTTGAGCGCCGCGTAATCGATCATTCCGGTTCCCGGGGGACAGTGGTCGCGCCCGGGGAATTGGACATCGTGAAGATGGAAGCCGGCCAGGTGCTCGGCCATCGATTCCACATGCACGGCATGCCGAATGAACCCGAGATTCTCTTTGATCTGTCCGTGGCCCGTGTCATGCCAGTAACGAACGAGGGGGTGATCGAACTCCCGGAAGAAAAACCCGAAATCGCTCTCGAGCGGAATTTCTTCAAGCGCTTCGCGGTTCTCGATTCCAAGCCGGATGCCATAGGGCTCGGCGTGCTCGATCAGGCGCCGGAGCATCTCGCCCGCAGCCTGCACATGCCGTTCCTTCTTGTGCTCACGCTTCTGCTCGACTTCCAGGCAGAGCTTGCGGTACTTGGGGCTCTCGCCCTCGCCAGTGGCCACCATGTCCAACAAGCGGTCGGTATAATCCTTCATCTCGATGCATCCCATGTGCAGGACCACCAGTTGCGCCTTGAGCCGCGCCGCCGTTTCAATCGTCTTGACCGAGTGCCGATAAGCGTTCTCACGCTCCCGCGCGTCGAGCGAAGTGAATTTGAAGAGGTTCGGAGCCGCGTGATTAACACCGATCGGCAGCGGACAGAAGTTGTGGAGGGTTGAAATCTTGATCTCACCCGCTTCCACCGCTTCGATAATCCCCGGCAAAAGACTGATGCGGATTCCGTGGCTGAGCTCGGCGTATTCAAACCCAAGATCGCGAATCTCACGAAGCATCTCCCGGCCGTCGGTGTGCCGATGAGAGTTCCAGCAAGTTGATAGAGAATACATACGAAAAAGGCCGAGCGCACCCACGCTAGTGAACAGCGCTCGGCCCTGAAAAGGAGTGCAAGGTCAATTGTCAGCGTAGCGGGCGCTCAGCATCGCCGAGAATCGCGCAACCTTCATTTTGCGGCGCCGCTTCTCGCTCGGCTTCTCAAAATGCCGGTGGTTGCGGACTTCTTTCAACGTCCCTTCGCGGTCGATGCGCTTCTTGAGCCGCCGAAGCGCTCTCTCCACCGGCTCACTCTTCTTTAATTTGATCTCTGTCAAACCATTCTCACATCCTCTCCAGGACTGGGTGCCGGCTCCTGGTTAACTGAAGCCCTGGACACCCTTTCAGTCAGGCGCCCTGACAGTAATTTTGCGCCCAGGGAGTGTCAACCCGCAAAAGCATTCCTGATCGGGGGCATATGGTGGATTCGTATTTGAAGGAGGGGACTGAATCGCGGGGAGTTGCAGA
>CAZODO010000002.1:0-30975 GCA_964578605.1 uncultured Verrucomicrobiota bacterium
CTGGCGGCGGATAGGGTGGCCCCCTTACCACCTAGAAAAAGCTGAGATGCGCACGAATCGCTGTGGCGCATGAAACCTCCTTTGCTTCCCCGCGAGGTTTCCTGTACGTTCGGCGGTTGTTCGTTTGATGGAAGTTTGCTGCATGTCGAAGGAATTCATCAGGATTGGCGGGGCCCGGGAGCACAACCTGAAGGACCTCACGTTGAACATCCCGCGGGACAGGCTGGTGGTGATCACGGGCTTGAGCGGGTCGGGAAAATCGTCCTTGGCGTTTGACACGCTGTATGCGGAAGGGCAGCGGAAGTACGTCGAGTCTATATCAGCATACGCACGGCAGTTCCTCAACCAGATGCAGAAACCGGAGGTGGATTTCATCGATGGGCTTTCGCCGGCCATCGCCATTGAACAGCGCAGTTCGGGGAGCAACCCGCGCTCGACGATTGCCACCACGACCGAGATTTACGATTACCTGAGGCTGCTTTATGCGCATGCGGGCCAGCCGCATTGCCCCGTGAGCGGAAAGCGCATCACGCACCAGACAACCAGCGATATCGTCGACAAGATCCTTCAACTCCCGCCTCGAACCCGCCTGATGCTCCTGGCACCGGTCGTTCGCAGCCAAAAAGGCGAGTTCCGTGATGTGATCGAGCGCCTGGCACGGGAAGGGTTCGTCCGGGCGCGAATTGATGGGAACCTGGTGGAGTTGGCGAGCAATATGCGGGTGAAGCTCGACGGGAAACAGCGGCACACCATCGAGGTGGTGGTGGATCGCCTGGTCATCGACGAGAAGATCCGGGTGCGCCTGAGTGATTCGGTGGAGACGGCGCTGAAATGGGGCGAGGGCAGCGTGATCCTGTTGCGGCAGGAACCGGGCAGCGATGCGGCGTCTGGCTGGACCGAAACGCTGCATTCGAACCGGATGTACAGCCCCGCCACCGGGATCAGCTACGATGTTCTGACGCCGAAGCATTTCTCGTTCAACTCGCCGTTCGGCGCCTGTTCAGTCTGCCATGGGCTGGGGCAGAAACTGGTATTCGACGCTGGCCTGGTCGTGCCTGACGACCAGAAATCGCTTGAAGCCGGCGCGATTCTGCCGTGGCGTCGCGGTGGCAAGCGGATGATCAGCTATTACAAGAGCCTCCTCCGCGGTGTCGCCAGCCACTACAAGCAGAGCCTCGACACGCCCTACCATCAGCTCCCCGACAGCTTCAAGCAGGTCCTCCTCCACGGTTCGGGGAGCGAGGAGATCGAGTTCCATTTCTGGCGTGCGGGCAAGATGAGCACGGTGAAGCGGCCCTTTGAAGGCGTGCTGCCCAACCTCGAGCGCCTGTACCAGGAGAGCGAAAGCGAGTTCACCCGAAACCGGCTCAAAGGGTTCATGAGCCCCGAGGATTGCGATGGCTGCAACGGCCAGCGGCTCAAGCCTGAGATCCTGGCCGTCACCCTCGGAGGCGAGCAGGACGGCGCTGTTTCCCCCGGCACCGAGGGGACGCAGGACGGGGTTCCGGGAGCGGGCCGGGCGCGGTCTTCGGTCCTTTCCGCCCGGATTCCAGGCGTGTCGATCATGGACCTTTGCGGCCGTTCTATCGAAGCGGCGGACCAATTCCTGGCGGGTCTCAAGCTGACCGAATTCCAGCAGGCGATCGCCGGCGATCTTATTCGCGAGATTCGCGCCCGGCTCGGGTTTCTTATCAATGTCGGACTCGGTTACCTGACGTTGAATCGGGAAAGCGGCACTTTAAGTGGCGGCGAAGCCCAACGAATCCGGCTCGCGACTCAGATCGGGGCAGGGTTGGTGGGCGTTCTGTACATCCTCGATGAACCGAGCATCGGGCTGCACCAGCGGGATAACGAACGGCTCTTGAAAACGCTCGAAGGGCTGCGCGACCTGGGCAACTCCGTCATCGTGGTGGAGCATGACGAAGAAACGATCCGGCGCGCGGATTACGTCATTGATTTGGGGCCGGGCGCGGGGGTGAGAGGCGGCGAATTGGTGGCGGCGGGGAAGGTTGAGGATGTGATTGCGAACCCACGTTCCCTCACGGGGCGCTACCTGTCTGGGGACCTCAGCATCGCGGTGCCGAAACAGCGGATCAAGCCGGCTGCATCCAGAGGCTGGCTGGAAGTCCTGGGCGCGCGCGAGAACAACCTCCAGGGCATCGATGTGCGGATTCCCCTCGGGACCCTTACTTGCGTGACCGGCGTGAGCGGTTCGGGGAAGAGCACCTTGGTGGACGACATTCTGCGGCGCGCCTTGTTCCGCCGCTGGTTTGGCTCGAAGGAAAAGCCCGGTGCCCATGATGCCATCAACGGCATCGAGCATTTGGACAAGGTCATCGTCATCGACCAAACCCCGATCGGGCGGACGCCTCGCAGCAATCCCGCCACTTACACCGGGATGTTGAACGATATCCGGGATCTGTTCGCGCGGTTGCCGTCGGCCAAGATCCGGGGATATGGCGCCGGCCGGTTCAGCTTCAATGTCAAAGGAGGCCGCTGCGAGAAATGCCAAGGGGACGGCTTGATCAAGATCGAGATGCACTTCTTGCCGCCGGTCTATGTCACGTGCGAAGCGTGCGGCGGGCGCCGTTACAATCGCGAGACGCTCGAGATCCATTACAAAGGGATGAACATCGCGGATGTGCTCGACATGACCGTGGACGAGGCGGTGACCTTCTTTCGCGCCGTGCCGCAGATTTACGATCCGTGCCTGACACTGGCGGAAGTGGGGTTGGGCTATGTCAAGCTTGGCCAGGCTGCCACGACCTTGAGCGGCGGCGAAGCGCAACGCATCAAGCTGGCGGCCGAACTCAGCCGGAAATCCACCGGCCGGACCCTTTACATCCTGGATGAACCGACGACCGGCCTGCATTTTCACGACATTGCCAAGCTGCTCGAGGTCCTCTTTAAGTTGCGCGCCCCCGGCAACACGCTGCTCGTGATCGAACATAACCTTGACGTCATCAAGACGGCGGATTGGGTCATCGATCTCGGACCGGAAGGTGGAGCGAGCGGCGGCAGGATCGTGGTCGCGGGACCTCCTGAGGCCGTGGCGGCCCGCCCGGACAGCCACACCGGTCGGTACCTCGCGAAGATCCTGGCGTGACGATGTGTCGCCGGGCGGAAAGGCCCCGTCGCGCTTGACTCAGGTGCTTGGGGCGCCTATGTGACTCGAATGACGACATGAGAACGGCCGCAACAGTCATAAACTTGTCGTTGGACCTTCCAACGAACCGCTGAACGTGAGAAAGTCTGCGTGGTCTTTCCGAGGGCGCCTGCTTGGAATCCTTTCAAGCGCGGTTCTCCTGTGCTTCCTCATGACTAGCCGGGCGCAGGAACCAGACGCGGAGCGCGCGTTCACGAGTGCCGCCCGCCTTTTCGAGGGCGGCTGGTACGACCGGGCGGAAGCCGAGTTAAGCGCGTTCCTGGCAGCGTATCCCAACGCTACCAACCGGATAGAAGCGGTCCTCTTGCAGGCCCAGAGCCGGTTTCAATTGAAGAAGCACGAAGCCGCCATCCAGCTTTTGCAGGCGCACCAAACGAATGCCGGACCGGCTGCAGATCGGTTCCTCTACTGGATGGCTCAAGCTCAATCCGAGCTGGCGAATCACGAAGCCGCTGCTTCCATTTATGCCGAGCTGCTGAAGGCCTATGCGGCGTCCCCTCTCCGCCTCGAAGCGAGTGTCGGGGAAGCCTGGGCGCGATTTAAGCTGGGCGACACCGCCCGCACCGTCGAACTCCTCAAGGCATCTGGCAGCGCGTTTGAACAGGCGGCCAAGGCGACCACAAATCAAGGCGCCGTTCTTCGTGGCAACTTCTTGCTGGCCGAGGCCCTTTTCGCTCAAAAGAACTTTCAGGCGGCCGAACTGACCTTGAACGAAATCGCGGCGCGAGGCATTCAGCCCGAAGCGGAATGGGAACGCCAGTACCTCCTCGCTCGCATCGAGACGCTGGATGGGCGAGGGGAGGCCGCCTTGGCCCGCGTCACGAACCTGGTTTCGATGGCGAGCGCCCGCAGCAACGCTGTCCTCCAAGCGCGCTCTTTGACCCTGAAAGGCGAGATCCTCGAGGAACGAGAGCCGGCGGCTGCTGCCGAGGCTTACGGCACCATCACGGAACTGCCCGGCGTTTCCCACGAACAGAAAAGGCAAGCCCTTTTGCGGTTGGCCGACCTCGCGGTGGCGCAAAACCGGTTTACGAATGCGGTGAACGGCCTTGTGCAGTTCTTGCAGCAGAATCCTCAGGACCCAGCGACGGACCTGATCCGCCTGGCACTGGGCGAGATTCACTTGAAGAAGTATCAGAGCCTGCTCCCTGAGTCGGGCCCGCTCAGCGCGGCGGCTGTTCCTCAAGCCACCAACTTGCTTCACGTGGCCCGAAGCCACTTCGAATTCATCGTCAGCCAACTGACGAATAGCGCGTATCTGGGCAAGGCTTCCCTCGGGCGCGGCTGGTGCCTTTGGGAGGAAGCGCAACTCCAGGGCGATACCGCAAGATGGCTGGAATGCCAGGGTGCGCTCCAGACAGCGATCGCCAAATTGCCCAAGTCGCTCGACCAGGCTCGAGCGCGGTTCAAGCTGGGGGACGTTTATCTGCAGCGCCGCGAGTACACCAATGCCGCGGCACAATTCCGCCAGCTCGTGGAGCAGTATTCGGATGTCCCTGAAGTCCGCGACACACTTTTTGACCAGGTGCTCTCGCAAAGCGTTCGTGCCAGCATTGATTCCGGGGACCTGCCCTTTGCCAAGACGGCACTGGAAAGGCTTCTCCGCGATTTTCCCAAGAGTCCCGAGGCCAGCCGGGCGATGTACCAGTATGGCCTGGCACTCGTGGACGCCGGCGAGTTCAACCAGGGCCGGGAAGTTTTTGCGGATTTTGGGAAGCGCTTTGCGGATTCACCCCTGATGCCAGAAGTGCGAATCGCGGTGGCACGCAGCTACGCCATGCACTCGGATTGGGCATCCGCTCTTCCCCTTCTCGACCAGTGGCTGAACCAATACACCAACGCGGTGGATGTCCTCAGACCGCAGGCCGAATTCGAGCGGGCGTGGTGCTATTCCCAGTCCGGTCGCGAAACGAACGCGTTCGTTCTGCTGACGAACCTGGTGCAGCAATATCCTTCGAGCAGCGTGATTCCTCTCGCCCATCTTTGGCTGGGCGATTACTACCTGAACCAGCGCGACTATGTGAGTGCAGAGCGCTCCTATCAGTTCCTGTCGACCAACGCCGTGGCGCCTGAACTGACCCGGCAAGCGTCCCTGATGGCCGCGAAAGCCGCCTTCTTCCGCCAAGGCTGGTCGGATGCGCGGAAGTATTTGACTCCCCTGGTCGATGACCCGGTAGCCGGACCCGAGGCGTGGTTTATGCTGGGCGATATCGAGATCGAAGACCGCTCCGCCGATGCCACCAACCGCTTCGCGCGTTGGGAAGAAGCCATCAAGCGCTTCCAGCGCGTCACCAATTTCTACGCCGGCAGTCCCCTGGCCCCGCTGGCGATGGGCAAGATCGCAAATTGCCATTTCCAGTTGGCTGCCCAGAACACCAACCGCTACGAGATGGCCACCAACCAGTACTTTCAGTTGCTTTCTGTCCCCACGGACGTGTCCACGCGCAGCCAGGCTGAGGTGGCGCTCGGCCATGTCTTGGAGAAGATGGCCGAGTTCCAAGCCAATCGAACCGAACTGCTGAACGCCGCCCTGACCCATTACCTGAACGTCGTTTACGGCAAGCGCCTGCAACAAGGGGAAGATCCCGATCCGTTCTGGATGAAAGAAGCGGCGCTCGCCGCCGGAAGCCTCGCCTCCGAACGGCTCCAGCGGTACGACGAAGCGGAGCGGCTCTACGAAGCCATGATCCGCACCTTTCCGTCCGTGAAGGGCGTTTGGGAGAAGCGCCTCGCTACCTTGCGGCAACAACGATCAAGGTAATTCGATGAAACCAGGCCCCGGATCAAACTCGCAGCGTCATTGACAAGAAGCCCCGGGCCTGCTTACCTAAACTAGAATCTGGACGCGGTTCCGTTTGGCATGGAGGTGCCGAGCACCCGGATTCGGGGAGGCCGCGCACAGCAGGTTTTCAGGCCTAAGCAGCGTCACACTGCTTGGACTAAGAACGCCGTTCCGTGCGATGCGGAACGGCTTTTTGTTTTTGCTGAGCAATTTCTGTGGTCCAACCCGCGTAACTTTCGCCCTGTAAACACTTAGCTTCAGTGCTTTCAAGTGATCTCCCACGGTTGCCCTTTGCCTGGCCCGTGTCTTGGGCGTGTCGGAATAATGCAGCAGCAGCCAATCCAGGAGCGGCTTAATCATCGGGCTGAGTGCCACCTGTTCAAAGTCACCGGGGAAACGGCCTGGGTCCATGAAGTCCGCGAAATCCTGCACGATGAAGTCCAGCGCGCAAAATGCGGACAAGCCTCCGCGCCTTTGTTAGGTTTTGGGGATGCAAGATAGGCAGGTCGCCGACGCCCGGGTTCCGTCCCCTCAGAGCCCACCCCTCCGCTGGAGATCGGGCGCGCGGTTTTGCCCGGGCTGGCCCGGTTGAAACCCTAAGGGCGCCTCGCTACTTCTTTCCCGGAACCCGCTTTGCGGCAGCGGCTTGCTTCTTCTTCTGAGCATCCGCGTCGGCTTTAGCTTGCTTCTGTGATGATTGCTTATGCACGGCCTTCGGAGACTTGTCGCCCATAGTCGCTTTGCCTTTCGTTGACGGTTTACTACCCGGCGGGTTGTGTTGGGTCGCCAGATGCTGGCGACTTTAACTGATGTCCGCGAACCCGGCAAAGACTTTACACGAGCTTTCCCGCGATGATCAAGACCGATGGCGCTGATGCAGCCATTCGCCTGCAGCTTTGGAGTAAAGGCGTTGACCTCCACCCCCGCGCCATCGGACACAAAAAGCGCGCGTCTCAAGATCTGTTACCTACTCTGAATCAACGACGTAACCTAATGGTGACAAATTGTCATCATTCTTCCGGAGGGTGAAGACGGCGGCGCATCATCGTTACACCCGGATGAAGGCAGATTGTGCAATCTGCAGATGTACCGCTGAACCGGCGCAGGCAGTTTTTGAGAGGCGCTCCGTCGGATGGGCAGCCGCTGCCCGTGTAGCACAGAATGGGAACAAATTGTTCACATCCGCCTAAGGCTCCATCCATGAGGTGGATACGGCCATGTGAGTCGGTGTGCAGGCGGAATCCACGGCGGCAAAGTACCGCTCCGCGAGCTAGCCTGGGCAGGGGCGGCGCGATCAGTTCGAGTCACGAAAGGCGCGATAGATTTCCCAGCGTTCCTGCGGAGTCAGGATACCGCAAAAAGGGTCGCTTTGCCTTAAGCGCTGCCCCAATTCGGATTCGTCCAGGAGCAAGCTGCGAATCTCTTCCCAGGGCCGATCCAGGAGGTTGGACCATTCGCGGTCGGCCGGAAGCGGAGAGCGCTCCATCCATCGACGGCACGTCTCCTTGGCTTTCGCCAACCCGGCTCTGGCCGGATCCCGATCAATCCTGGCGACAACGGCCCTGGCCATCGCCAGGCTGCGCTGATCGATTTGGGAATGCAATTTCACAGAGATTCTCTGCGGCCGCACCAGGACGGAGTTTCAGAAGAACCTACCGTCAACCACCGATCTGTCGAGGCATTTCACCCCGCTGTCGAACGGTTGAATGATTGTGTTTACGGTTCGCGGAGGACCACCAACCGAACCGCCCAAGGTTCCACAGCGGGGAGGACGAATCGCCTGTAGGGTCCGTCGGCGCGCACCGCCCGAACGATCTGCTTCTGCGCCTCCATGTCGAACACGTGGGCCTCTTCGGCCGTGGTGGCGACGGCCAGTTCGAGTCCAGACGCTGCATCGAAACTGGCGTTGAGCAGGCCGACGGCGAAAGTTCCGTCCCCGGTTTCACGTGCCCAGAGATTCACTTTGTGGTACGACGCCACATACGCGGGCAGCCGATCCCGCGAAAGCCATCGCATGATGGCTTTCATTTGCGAGTTCTTGCTCAGGCTGTGGAGGTGGTCCCAGGGATAGTACCCACTGACACAGATCCGACCCCCAAGCTTGTTTTCAAAAACCGCCAGGCTGCAAGGTGAGATCTCCTTGCCTCCGTAATCAACGAGCCTGGCCAGAGTCTCCACCCCGGGATCCTGCTTTTTCAGATGGTAACCAACAAAGCCGGACACCCGGTAAAAGGACTGGCGACAATCGCGTTGGCGCCGGGCGAACGAGCCGTTGATCGGATGAGGAGCGAACTCTTCGATGCAGTCGACCGGGTGCGATTGTCCCGCCGACATTCCCGTGAGTTCCTGGAACCCCATTTCATTGAGGATATTGAGTGTCTCCACGTCCGCATAAACACCGCCCGCCAGCACGTCGCGAATTTCCTCGCGCGACATGGCCGCGACGCTCTGCGGAAACAGGAGCGTCACTAAGGCGCCGCGCTGGTGATAGGCCGCTGGCAGCCCCATTTCGAGAACCTGCGAGCCTTGGTTCAGGTGTCCCAGGCCCCAGCCGGGATTGCTGATGAAATCACCCGCTGCTGCCTGGTCTTTGTTCCAATAGGTGAAAAGCCCAATGGGCCGGGCGCGTCCGAGATGTCGGGCCAGCAGATCGTAAAACGGCCGCATCTGTCGCAGGCGCGCCACGAGAGGTTCAAACTCGTCGAGCGGTTCGTCATTTCCCGACAGCACGTTGAACGCCGCTCCCGTGCAACCCGCAGCCAGGTGCGTGGCCGCTTCCACGGCCGTGATGTGCGCCGACTTTTTCAAGCGTTGATACGGGAAGTTCTCAATTTCGGACTGGATCGACAGGACCGAGGGTGGAAGGAAAGCGATTTGGCGCCCGATGTCATGTGATTTGCCCACCAAACCGCCAGGGCTGGAGTCCTCATAGAAGCCCCCGCCAGGCCGCCAATAGACGGGGGCTCCTTCCGGTCCCGCGAGCACCTTGGCCCACTGGTCGAAGTCGTATCCCTCGAAGAAGCGGTCGCCGGTCATGAAGCCGAGGGGCAGACCTGGTTTGGCGGCATGGACTGTCTGTTCGATGAGGCCGAGCAAGCGGGCGATGGTGGCGCGATTGTGGGCGAGCCAAGCCTTGCGCAGCGCGGCGCAGTCCTCTGGCTTGCCTGTGGTTAAGGCGGCACGCAGGCTCGACCGGGTGTAATTCGTGCTCGACTCTTCCGCAAAGAGTGCCAGGCAGTGATCACAGAAACAGGTCAGGCCAACCGGCATGTGGCCCATCAACCGCACATCATCATCGACCCAGATGTAGTCCGGATTTGCCGCGGCTACGTCTTTGTAGATCTGGCGCACGTAATGTTGGAGCCGGGGATCATTGGGGCAGAGGCTGCCACGAGAAACGTTGCCCGCGATGTCGGTCACCGGGGTGAACTCGCCGGACAGGGAATTCGGGAGGTTTTCCTCGTGATGGCCCATGGTCGAGAGCACGTTGATACCGGATCGGTATCCGAGTGCTTTAGCTTCCGCGATCCGCTGGGCGAGCAACTTGCAGCGGCGGCTCATCTCCTCAACCGGCAAATTCGGATGGGTGAATGACGTGAAAAACGTAATCTCGTCGGTCACGCCTTTGTGCCGCTCGAACAGGTCCAGCAGTTCGCGGTATCGCCCGTCTGGCATCCATTGTGGAGGGCTGATTCGAAACGCGATCGACGCTCTTTCAGAGGCAGCGCTCGGCGCGGCGCCGTCGTTGTTGAACTGAAACAGCAAACCGATCAACACCAACTCGAATAGGAAGCAGAAGCGGTCGGGGATCATAGAGATGTCATGCGCATGTTCGGCTCGGAACGGTGGACGGAAGACCAGCGTCTCGGTTGGTCGAAATTGTCGCCAGCGCTCGCGGCAATGGCAAGCACGTCGTTCAGATCAGCCCAAGCGCTCGAGCGCCGCTCAGCCGCCGATTTCCTCCCCCGCCCACGGGTTCTTTCAATCGTATCCTGCCCGTGCAATGCGGGACGGCTCATCTTGTGAAATCGGCGATTCCACGGTTGACGCCGCTTGGGAGAGGGGACAGCCTCGCGGCATGACTGCCTTCCAGCCGCCTGCTCCCTCCTCCGCCGCGTTTGGCAGGAACGGCGTTGGGTTGGGGCGGCCCGGCAGCAATCAGGTCTGGAGAAAGGAGCCCAACCTTAACCGAACCTGATTTGTCACCGCAGAACAACCCTCGATATCCAATAGACTATGGCAAAGATATTCGTCGGCCTGAACGCCGAGTTCTCACGCAGTTCGGACAAACCCTTCGAGTGGGCAGTCGAGAAAGCGGCTGCCATGGGATACAAATACTTCGAGCCGATGATCCACTTTGGCCGCGAACTCATGAGTGAAGCGGGCTATTTCCACACCGTCTCCATGTTCGACGACCCCTGGCGGATCAAGGAGGCCTGCGACAAAGCGGGGCTGAGGATCTCGGGCTTGCAATCGCACGGACCTCTGGGCCGTCCGGACGTCCACGGCGAATACATCAAGCTGGCCATCCGCGTCGCGGCGGAGATCGGCGTCCCCGTTATCAACACCGACGAAGGCATCAAAGCCAAATGGACCACCGTGGAAGAAGACCATGTGCTCATCAAATACACGCTCCAGGAAGCGGCTTTTATCGCCGAACGCCGCGGGGTGAAGATCGGTTTGGAACCGCACGCGCAATACTCTCGCACGCCGGACGGCCTGGACCGCATTTACAACCTGGTGAAATCGCCCTCGATCGGCATCAACTTCGATACTGGGAACGCTTACCTGTGCGGTCACGACGTTTACGCCTGGCTCGAGCGGGTCGCGGAACGGTTGGTTCATTTGCATGCCAAAGACATTTCCCAGGCGCATTCTGCGTCCGAGCGCGGCAAAGTCACGGGCACGCCAGTCGGTTGCGCTTGTGGCGATGGTGTCCTGGATTGGAAGCGCATCATGGATATCGTCCGCCGGAAATGCCCGCGCGACATCGTTTTCTCGGTCGAGTGCGGCACGCCAGACCAGGCGGCGAGGAGTCTTGCGCACCTGACGCCGCTGGCGGCAGCGGCGTAGCCGGCGAAGTTGGCCTTTGACGCCTTGGCCTTTCCGGGCGCTAAATGCAGGCGTGAACCGCATTTTACATCTTTCCAGGGCTTGGTTCGGGCCGCTGGCGGCAGTTTTTGTCGCAATACCCGGCGTTTCCGCTGCCATTACCGACATTATCGTCACCAACGATCTTGTGCTCGAGGGCGGCGCGCGTCTTTCGGCACGGCTGATCATCCGTGCCAGCCACGTAACCGTGGATGGCAACGGCGCGGTTCTGGCGGGGCCCGGGCAGATTGGGGATGCGAAGTCTCTGGAGAACGCCGGGATCGGCGTTTTGATCGAAAGCGTCACGGGAGTGACCCTCAAGAACATCCGAGTCCACGGATTCGCGACCGGATTGGTGATCCGCCAGGCTCGCGCGGTGTTGGTGGCGGACAGCGATTTCTCGGACAATTACCACAACCCGGCGCATGGTTGGGGCGAAATGCCGACGCGCGGCGGTATCCTCTGCGAAAACGTGCGCCAATCGGTCTTCCGGAGCAACCGGGCGAATCGGGTGTGGGATGGAATTCACTTCATCGATTCAGACGAGAATTTGGTTGAGAACAACGATTTTTCCCGCTGCTCTAACACCGCGGCCAAGCTCTGGAAATCGTCCCGGAACCGATTCTTGAGCAACAACCTCTCCTATGGCATCCGAATTGACCGCGCGGCCGGGGAAGTGCACGCCCGGGATTCGACCTGCGTGCTGATCGAGACGGGCTCGAACGACAACTATTGGTCCTGGAACGATATCACGCATGGAGGCGACGGGATCTTCATCCGGCCGCTCAACCGTTGGGTTTCGACCGGGAACGTCTTTGTCGATAACGATACGTCGTACGCGAACAACAATTGCGTGGAGAGTTGGAGCCCCGGGAACATGTTCATTCGGAACAAGGCGAATCACGGGAGCTACGGCTTTTGGTTGGGGGGCAGCGACCACACGGTGTTGATTGGGAACGAGGCGGCGTTCAACGGGTTGGCGAGTGGTAATCATAACGCGCCGGAGCCCGGTTTTCGCCATGGCGGGATCGTGATTGTGAGCGGGTCGTCCAGCCACACGATTGTCGAGGGGAATCACGTTCACGACAACAATGGGGCCGGGATTGTTTTTCGTGGCGACGTGGAATCGCAGGGGCGCAAATGGCGAACCGAGCATTGGATCATTCAGCAGAACCGGATCGAGAACAACCGCTTCGGCATCTGGGGCCGCTGGGGCGATGGCATTCTCCTTGCCGCGAACGTTTTCGCGGGAAATGAGGAAGGCAATTTCATCACGAATGTCTCGAACCTGGTGGAGTTGAAGGGGTCGCCGGAGATCCGAACGGCTCCAGAAGCGCGACTCCTGGGGCCGGCGACCGCGAGGGTGGGGGAGACTGTGCGCCTTGACGGCACCCTCAGTCGGGACCTTGGCGGCCAGCCGCTTTCCTATCGCTGGTGGCTCCACGGCGAGGCGGGTCGAGAAGGGGTGTTCGAACGGACGTTCGACCAGCCCGGATTCTACCGTATCGGACTGACGGTTGATAACGGCGCGTTGGCGGCCCTGGCCTGGCGAGACCTCATCGTGACCAGTCCGGTTGCGAACGAGTTGGGCACCGAAGGGCAAGCTGCCAACTGGGGCTTCGAGTTGGAGAACAACGACGGAAGCGGACGAGTTCTCTTTAGGGATGATCCGGAGGCCATCATTGGCAACCGTTGCTTGCACTTCACTCCTGACCCGTATCCCGGGGCGTTCGCCACCGCCGTTTTCCCCAAGGACCGCCAGGCGCGCTGGGATTTCTCCGGCCGGCGACAGATCAGTTTTTGGGTCAAAGCGCAGAACCCGAACATCCCCGGTTACCAGAATGCCGGCCCGGTCGTGCGCTTCTTGACGTCCGCTGGCCAGATCGAACTTAAGCCGGCCAAAGACGGGAACTTGCTCAATGATCCGCCGTTCAGTGAAGCACGCTGGACGTGGATGCCCGTGGTGATCCCATTGGCCGGCGACGACGCTTGGCAACGGACGGTTACGGGCGACATCTCACTCGATCGCATTGATGCCCTCAGCGTGTCCCTGGATTCCTGGGGCGGCGACCCGTTTGAGGTATGGCTTGATGGGTTGACCGTCGAGTAGGGCGGCGCGCGTCTAGCGCTCCTGAAGCGGCACAATCCGGTAAAAACGCTGGAGCGCGCCTCGCGATGCCACGTCGCTGAAATCCACCACGCCCGTTCGGTTGTAGTTGGTGGAAACCGGTTGCCAGCGCTCGAGATCGCTGGTGGCTTCAATAACCAGCGGCTGCCCGCGAGACACCGGCACGAGCGCCGAGAATTGGCCGTCCACAACCTGCAGGAACCGGTTATCCTCCGGCCGGACCGGGCTGTCCGCCGCCAGTCGCAGGAGGAAAGCGCGGCGCTGAGTTCCCATGGTTGGGGAGGTCCATTCGCCTTCGCCGACGATATCGCCCGCGTCGTTGATGTCGTAAGGGATTGTCAGTTGCCAGCGCTCATCGGGAGGAACGAGCGCATTCAGGTTGTGCATCACACCCCCGTGCCAAAGGAAAGCCGACATCAGTCCGCCCTTGTCCACTGAACGGCCGACTACCTGGTTATGGTTGTTGAGCGCGTAAGCTTCGCTCATGCCTCCACCCAGGCTGCCCAGTTCGATGACGTATCCGCTGGACCACAGAAAGGCTTCCCACCCGCGGGCACCGGAGAGCTTCCCGGCGATATAGCCGGCATCGTTAATCCCGCGGGCTTCGGAGTAATCTTCCCTGAAGCCTTCGAGCGACTGCAAACCGTTGGTGGGGTCAAACCGAAACGCCCGAATGATGCCGTCGAATCCTCCAACTTTGCCCACCGCGGCTCCGTAATTGTTCACGCCATAGGCGAAGCTCTCCGGTCGGTCGCGGGCGATCTCTTGGAGTTCGCCTTGGTCGTAAAGGCAAGCGCGAAAGGTATCGCCGCGGTCCTGGGATGCTCCCGCGATCTGCCCGGTCTCATTGATGCGGAACGCGACTCCAAACTGGCCACCGAGCGAACCGAGATCGGTGAAGTTCGTGCCTTTCAGCACGAAAATGCGGGTTGTACCAGAGCGGTTATCCGAGCTGGACCCCGTGATCCACCCGAGATTATTGATATGCAGCGCTTGCGAAGAATCGTCAGCGCGGCCGGTCATGGTGCCCAGGTCGTGCATGGCCCCGTCCCGGTAAAGAAAGGCGTGCTCATGGCGATCGGCGCGCATCGCCTGTCCGACCACGTCACCCCGCTGGTTGATTCCGAAAGCGTAACTGCTGTCGCCGCCCAAAGTCCCGAGGTCGATCAACTGGTATTTGGGAACGCGGGCCGGATCGTTCGTGGCGGTGATCTGGGCAATGGCGGAAGCCGTCATGTCGCCGCGGTCATCAACAGCCTTGGCCTGGAGAGCGTAGGCGCCAGGAACAAGGTTCCGCAGGACATAAACGAAGGGTCGATTCGTCAGGCGCGCCAGTTCCATTGTGCCATCGAAGAACTGGACCGCGCGCACCGTGCCGTCCGGATCGTCGGCTTCGACACGAATCACCACGTTGGTAGGCAGGCCGAATTGGTCGCCGGTCGCGGGCGAAAGCAATGTGATAACGGGCGGCCGGTTCGTTCCCAGGACGGTAATGTTCACCAGCCTTGACGTCGTTGAGGCACCGTCTTCGTCGAAAGCAACGGCACTGAGCACGTATTGCCCAACCGGCGGATTCTCCCACCAGAAATAGGCGTCTGGAGAGCTGTAGGCCACCGCCGTGGCGAAGAACACGCCGTTCGTCAGGAAATCGACGCGCGCTATCGGCCCTTCGGAATCGCGCGCGTCCGCCACAAGATTTACGCGTGCAGGAAGCCCGAATACATCGCCTTCGCTGGGAGAACTCATGAACACCTCGGGCGGTCTCTGCACGCGCACAGTCACCGAAACGGACGGAGTGGTTGCGCCGAGGTTATCCTCCGCGACCGCAGTGAAGTTGAACACGCCGGCTGCCAAAGCAGCCCACTCCAGCGTGTAAGGCGGCTGAGTCACCGCGCCGAGCAACGGCCCGTCTTTGAAGAACCGCACTTCGCGAATCGAACCGTCCGGATCCGAGGCTTGGGCGTCCAGCAAGATCGTTTCACCCACTGTCACGACGGCCTTAACCGCCAGGACGACCGTCGGCGCCTGGTTGTCCAGCGGCGGGCGAACCAAGATGGGAACCGCAGCCGAAGTGCTGCGCTCGCCCTGGTCGTCCTCCGCTACCGCGACGAGGTCATAGCTGCCAGCGAAAACGTCCCGCCATACCACTTCGAACGGCGCGGCCAGCGCGCTCCCTGCGAGAGCACCATTGGCATAGAAATCTACCCGCCGGACCGCGCCGTCGGGATCGTTAGCTTGCGCGCGCAGAGTGATCGCGTCCCCAGTGAAGAACGAACTGCCGGACAGCGGTTGGGCAATCTGAACATTAGGGGGCGTGTTCAGCAGCGACCACACTGCGAAATCGCGCGACGGCCGCCCGCCTGCCAGCGTAAGACTTCCGCCGACCAACAACTGACTCCCCCGAGGCGCGAGCGCCATCACGCTCGCGTCATTCCCTTCGACGCCGCTGCCGAGAGAGGACCAGGCGGTTCCATCCCAACGTGCGATCCCGGAGGCTTGTGAACCGTCGATCGCCGAGAACACGCCGCCCGCAAACACGCTTCCGCCATGGACGGCCAAGGCGCGAACGCTTGTGATCCAGCCCGGACGTGTGACCGCGGTGGCAAGAGGGTGCCAGCGCTCGCCGTCCCAGCGTGCCAGGTGCTGGACGGGGTTACCCCCGGCCAGGTTGAACTCGCCGGCCGCGAATATTTCCCTGCCGCGCACGGTCAGGGCGTAGACGACTTGGATATGGTTATCAGAGGAGATGCCTTCGCCAAGAGGGTGCCATCGTGTGCCATCCCACAAGGCGACGCATCGCGCCTGCGTCTCGCCGGCTGCTTGAAAAGCACCTCCCACCACCAAACCGCGCTCCGTTTGCACCAAGGCGAACACGGGTCCGTCAAGGCCGCCGCCCGGTTCGGTCCAGGCTGTTCCATCCCATCGCGCCAGGTTTCGGGCTGGTTGACCGCCTGCGTTGCGAAATGCTCCGCCAGCGTAGAGCGCGCCGTCAGCGGCCAGGGTCAGAGCGCGGACCGCACCGTCCGTGCCCGTCCCGAGAGCGCTCCATGAAGTGCCGTCCCACCGCGCGACATTTGACGCCGGTTGCCCGCCAGCTTCACTGAACTCGCCTCCGGCGAACAGGGCGGAACCTTCCCGGGTCGCGAGTGCATGGACAGCTCCGTTGACACCGTTACTCTCGCCTGAGCCCAAAGGGAACCACCGGAAGCCGTCCCAGCTAGCCACGCGGCGCGTAGGGACTCCTGCCGCCGAGGCAAACGTCCCCGCGACGAACGTCTCTGAGCCGCGGGCAGCGATCGCCGCAACAGTGCCACCGCCAATCGCGCGCGAAAGCCCGTGCCAATGAGTTCCGTCCCAGCGCGCCAGATGTTCAACGATGGCGCCTCCGGCACGAGTGAACACGCCGCCTGCAACGAGAGCGTCGCCAACCCCGCTCAACGCGAGGACGCGCGAGTATTGTTCCGCCTGCAAGGCTTCCGGAAGCGCGCTCCAGGATTGCCCATCCCATCCATAGACGCGCACGGGAGGCAGGTAAGCCTCGGAGTTGTTGACCTGTCCGGCGTACAGCTTTCCTCCGTGCACCGTCAGTGCCCCCAATTCGCCCGGAATGCCGGAGTCCATGGTGGTCCAGGTTGTGCCGTTCCAGCGTGCCACATTCGTGGCGTCCATCGTGCCGATCGCGGAAAAGCGGCCGGCCGCGACTACTTCGTCTCCCAATAGCGCCAGGCTGTTGATCGATCCGGCAAAGGCTTCACCGGCACGAGCCCATATGTTCCCGTCCCAACGCCACACTTGCCCGGCCACCGCACTGCCGGACCTCACATTGGCCGCCGCAAACAGGATTCCGTTACGCGTGAGCGCCAGTGACGCGACGGTTCCCTCGAGTCCGCCGCCCAACGCGAACCAATTCGTGCCGTCCCAACGCGCCACGCCACGGGCTAACTGGTCTCCGGCGACGGTGAAGCGGCCTGCGGCATACAAGTGGGTCTCGTTCGCCGCCAGCGCGAGCACCTCGTCGTTCAGGCCCTCGCCTGCCCGATGCCATTGGGTTCCGTCCCACGAGGCGATATTCAGCACCGCCCGGCCGCCTGCTTCTCGCAGTTCACCGGCGGCATAAAGGTGACCGCCAAACCATGCAAGGGCGCGCACATTCCCATCGACCCCATTGAAACTGCCGTTCCCCAGCGCCTGCCACCGTTCTCCATCCCACAAGGTGACCCCCCGGATATTGGAACCGCCCAACTGCCCCCGGAACGCGCCGCCCACAAAGAACTGCCCCGGATGCAAAGGCGAGGGGAGCAACGAATGGACCAGGCTCTGAAACGGGGAACCGGCAAATTCATCCGACCAGCGCTCGTCCCCGACGCGCAAAACGACTTCGGCTGTGGCGCTCGTTCGGGTCCCAGCAGTCGCGATATATCTGAAGCGATCGATACCGGTGAAGCCCGCTGCCGGGACGTATCGGAACGAGCCATCCGCGCGCAGATCGAGCGTCCCGTGTTGTGGCGCTCCGGCGGCCAGGGCGGCCAGCGCTTGCCCTTCCGCATCGTCGTCGTTCGCCAGGATGCCGCTCGCCGCTGAAATCTCCACCGCGGTGTTGGCAAGAACGAACCATTCGTCGGCACGCGCCTGTGGGGCGTCCGGAACCGACCGGATCGTGACGCTCACCGTCGCCGGTGCGGACTCGAACGTGCCATCGCTTACCTTCCAGGTGAATGCGTCCTCGCCGGAGACGTCCGGGAACGGCCGGTATTCCGCGGCAGCGCTGGTCCCAGAGGTGGCAAGGATATATACCCAGCCGCGCCTAGGCGGCGTGACGATCTCGAACTGCAGCGAGTCGCCGTCGGTGACCTCGGAGTTAAGTTCGACACGAGAGTGATGATCCTCAAAGAGCGCGATCGCCGAGGAAAATGCGCGTGGCGGGTCGTTGACAGGCTGCACCGTGATTCGGACGATCGCAGGCGTGCTCGTGCTCCCCGGGGTGATGATCCGGTAGGAGAAGGTGTCACGGCCGAAGAAGTCGGTTTTCGGGGCGTAAGTGAACCCACCGTCGGCCCGAAGGTTCACGGTGCCGTTGGTTGCCTGCGTGAGCAAAGTTGGCACCGGTGTGCCAGAAGAGGGGAGCGTGTCGTTTCCGAGCACGCCGGGGGCAGCGACATCAAGAGTAACGTCTTCAGCCAGCTCAAAAGCATCGTCGCGCGCCGCCATGCTGCCTTGAGAAGCCAGCGAAGGGCTAAACGAAGCCAGGCAAATCCCGGGAACCGAAAGAAGGACCACCCAAACTACGGAGCTAATCCAACGCATGATAGCGACGGTGGCAGTCGCACACCGGATGTCAAGGAGAAGGAGAACTCGGGGAGTCTCCCTCAACGGCGGCGGGACAAAACGCGGCAAACGGCGAAGTCATGTTGTAAATGTCTGGTATCCAATATCATCCGGACCTTCCGCAATTGTGGAAGGTGGAGAATTGGCGGTCTTTCGCTATTCTCAGTGGGATCGTTGACCCATTGAGACCGGAGGCCTCGACCATCGCAGGCGGCGGCAGAGCGAAGCGTCGCCCCCGATCCAGAGCTGCCAAAACGATCGTTTCGCCGCGAAGCGGCAGCCCAAAAGCCAGTTCGGCCTTGCGTTGCCATCCCTTGAACGGCTCAATTGCGGGTGCGGTGGTCCGATAGCACGATCCGGTCGTCCCGGATCAGGAAATAGCAGTCGCGTTCATGAATATCGACTCCACCGCTGGAGTTCGGGCGACTCTCGCGTATTTTGGCCCACACGCCCCAGCCGGCAATGTCATCCCGCACTCCGCGAAAGGGCTCGGTCACTGAGGTGACAGTGAGGGTGCCGTTCGTCGAGTTTGCCCTGACCCATTCCTCGACCAGCCGCTCGTAATGGGCGGGGAATCGGCCATAGTCGGTCGCATCAGGCGAACGCAATGTCGCGCAGCCGGATACGAGCCAAGCCAGGATGAGAATTGCCGGGAGGCGGGCGTTTCCGAGCTTCATGAGCGGACGAAAGGTGACCAAAGGAGGGATGTCTGCAAAGCAAAAGTTTGGCGGTGCGATCAATTAAGAACATTGACTCCAAGTGGCTCCGATGAAAGATTTCCTTGTAACGCTTGTCGCATCCTGATGTCCGAGAAGAAACGTATCACCAGTTTTGCCGCTGCAAGCGGGCCAGGGCGGTCGAGACGCCATCCGCCTCCCGGTCCCATGGCCACCAACGCATCTCCAGCGATGAATTCCGACGTTGCCACGCCTGATATCGAACGTCAGCCCAGACAAGAAGCCCGCAGCAAGTTCGCCTGGTTCCTGCTCGATCGGCAGGACCCGCCGAAACGGCCTGCGAGAGAGCGGATTGCGGATTTTCTGGAGATCACGTCCGGTCTTGACGAGGTCACTGCCCGCGAACAGGCCGCCCGCTGTCTGCAATGCCCGGAGCCCAGCTGCCGGCAGGGCTGCCCGCTGGCCAACCGCGTGCCCGAATGGCTTGCCCTCACGGCAGAGGGGCACTTTCTCGAAGCGGCCGCGATCTGCCAGACGATCAGCAACATGCCCGAGGTTTGCTCGCGGATTTGCCCGCAAGAGCGCCTTTGCGAAGGCTCGTGCATTCTGAACGGGAAATCGGAGCCGGTCTCGATCGGGGCGCTCGAACGGTTCGTGAACGAGTATGCGCTGGCGCACGATGCTATCCATGCGGTCCCGCCCATGCCCAACGGCTACCGGGCGGCGGTGCTGGGTTCAGGCCCGGGCGGCCTGGCCTGTGCGGATGAATTGGCGAAGCTCGGATACACCGTCATCGTGTTCGAAGCGCAACAGATTCCGGGCGGACTTTTGGTCAATGGCATCCCGGCTTTCAAGCTCGACAAAACGGTCGTCGGCCGCCGGATCGAGGTCCTCAAGAAGCGCGGCGTTGCATTCCGGCTTGGAGTCAAAGTCGGAATCGACGTGGGCCTGAATCAGTTGCTTGCGGACTTTGACGGCGTTTTCCTCGGCTTCGGCGCGATGCAGGCCAAGGGGCTCGGTGTGCCTGGCGCGGAATTGAAGGGCGTTCACCAGGGGCTCCCTTTTCTCGTGCAGAAGAATGTGCCTGGCACCCTTGACGCTCCGGACATCAACGTAGAGGGCCGCCGGGTGGTGGTTCTGGGCGGGGGCGACAGTGCCATGGATTGCCTTCGCACCGCGATCCGCTGCGGGGCCGCCCAGGTCACTTGTCTGTATCGGCGCGATTTTGCCAACATGCCTGGCAGCCGGAAGGAGTATCAATCCGCGATCGAAGAAGGCGCCCAGTTCAGTTTCCTGACCAACCCCGTGCGGTTGGTTGGGAATGCCCGTGGCGAGGTGGTGGAGGTCCGCGCTGTGCGGATGGAGCTTGGCGCCCCGGACAAAGGCGGGCGTCGCAAGCCGGTTGCCGTCCCTGACTCCGAGTTTGGACTGCCTGCGGATGTGGTGTTGATCGCTTACGGGTTTGATCCGGTGCCTTTCCCTCCGGAAAGCGATTTGAGCGAGATTGACACTCATCCGTGGGGCGGCGTAGTGGTCGACGACAATCAGATGACCAGTGTTCCGGGTGTGTTCGCCGGCGGCGACCTGGTGCGGGGCCCGAGCCTCGTGGTCCACGCGGTGCGCGATGGACGGCGAGCGGCCAAGGCGATGCATGCTTACATGCAGGCCCGGCCTCCGAAACGGCCGGTCATTGTGGAGCCGATGCCCGCCAACGCCTGACGGGCGCTGGCAACCGGGGCGGTTTCTGCTACGCTTGGCCTGTGAAGTACCTGCTGATCGGCTTCCTGGGCGCTGTCCTGGGCCTGAACGAGGTCTGCGCAGCCGCAGGACCTCCCGCCAATCCCGCGTCTCCTCAGACCGAGCCGGTTGAAGATGTCGTTGAGCGGGCTTACAAGAAGCTGCTTGCCGAAGATGACGCGGCGCAGGAGGAAGTCGACCGGTGGATTAGCGAAGCCAAGGAGGCGCGGGCGAAAGGAAGCCCCGTTTCGGAAGAGGTGCTCAACGGGCGAATCGATCAACGGTTGGCTCCGGTCAAGAAGGCCTACCAGGAGTTCCTTCGGGAACATCCGCGCCACGTCAGCGCGCGGCTGGCTTACGGGAGCTTCCTTTACGAAACGCTCGACGAAGAATTGGGGGTGGAGCAATGGGAGAAGGCTCGAGAGATCGACCCGAAGAACGCGGCGGCTTGGAACAATCTCGCGAACCATTATGGACACCGCGGACCGGTCGCCAAGGCCTTCGAGTATTACAGCCAAGCCATCGAGTTGAAACCGGACGAGTCGGTCTACCTTCAGAACCTGGCCACCACCACCTACGTGTTTCGTAAAGATGCCATGGAATTCTTCAAGACCGGCGAGAAGGAAGTGTTTGATCGCTCGCTCGAACTCTATCGCAAAGCGCTGAAACTCGATCCGAAGAATTTCCCGCTCGCCACCGATTACGCCCAGTCCTACTACGGCATCAAGCCGCTCCGGACGAAAGAGGCGCTGGCAGCGTGGAAGTACGCCCTTGAAATCGCCAATGATGATCTTGAGCGCCAGGGCGTCTACCTTCACCTGGCTAGAGTGGAACTCAATTCCGGGATGTTCGACGAGGCGCGCAAACACTTGGGCATGGTCAACAACGAATTCTACGCTGTGCTGCGAGATCGTTTGGCCCGAAACCTTGCGGAAAAAGAGCGGCCAGCCACGGAACCGACACCGGCGCCGGCAAGGGTCAAGGCCGCCCCTGAGACCTCCACTCCTCAGACCGCGACGACGCCGCCCAAGCCGATGGAGCTGTTCTCGATCCCGCACCGTTCCGAAAAGGCGAAGCCGTAACGATCCAGTTCCATTCCCCGCGGAGGGCGGGCGAACGCGGATTGGAGTGAGCCTTTGGAGACCCCTAATTCACTTGAATCGGGTTGGCGTAAACCCAAGGCACCCATTCGCCCAACACGTCAACTTCGGCCTCCACTCGGTACTTTCCAGGGCCAAACGCCGTCCACGACGCTTCCCGGCCGGTAACTCTCCCGGCGGGTTTGCCATCCCTGACCAGCGTGAACCGGCAGGGGACGGGCGAACGCGCACGCAGGGTGGCATTGCTGGAGAAAGGAACCGACTCGCCCATCACGGCCGTGGCTGACGGCGATTGGGCACTCCAGCGAAAGCCTGTGCTGTCGGCGAGAAGGTCGAACCCGACAAACACCCGGCCTTCGCGAAGCGAGTTCAGGACTTCGGATTCGGACAACTCGTGCGCGAGAACATGAGTGTTCACGAACCGTGCGGAGCGTTCATAGGGGTCCAATTGCACATGGAACGCGATGCGGCCTGGCTCAATGGGGCCCAAGAGGAGCTGCGCCAAGGGGCGCGTCAGGAAGTTCAGCCGGATCTCGCGGAGGGTTTCCGGACTGGTATCCTCGATTCGGAGCGTCCCTTCCGCGGTGAACACGCCTCGCAGACCGACATTCTGGTGGCAGTCGTTGGCGGCAATGCCGGTGATGTCGCGCGTCTTGTTCAACTCGTCCCAGCGCCAAAGGAAATCCGAAGGCCGGTGGAACATATGGTGGTAAATGTGGTCGGGGTAAGCGCGCAAATTCAGGATGACATCCGGCAGCAGGGCCTTAAGGCCGCCAGGGAGGCTTTTGAAGCCGGTGTGAGTATTGTAAATCTCCATGCCAGTCAACTGGGGCAGCTTCCATTCTCGCGATTCCTCCGGATGCGCGAAAAAAAGCACCCCGCCTCCGTCGATGATCTGCCGCGCAAGAATGGCCGAGGGCGTGCCGTTGGTTAGAACGACGTCGGATCTCACGCCGAAGGGCATAAATCCGTCGTTCATCTCGAAGCCGGGGATGAACAGTTTGCCATCGTGAATTCCCCGCCATTGCACGGAGAAATCCGCCTTTCCTTGGTCGCAATGATCGCTCAGACAGATGTAATCGGCTTTGATCTCATGGAGCGCTCGCAGAATCTCCTCGAAGGACACCTCGCAATCGTGCGATAGGGTCGAGTGGCTGTGGCAGATCCCCCGGAACTCCCGCCATCCCAGATCCTCGGTCACTGGTTGGCGCTGTTCCTGGAGAGCTTTCCAGGCCGCTGCCTCGCGCGGGAACCGGATGAACCGGTTGTAAAGCCCTTCCCGCATCCAGATGAGAAGCGCCAGGAAAACCAGGAGCACACCGCCGATCAGCGCGCGGGCCACCCAACGGCCCCAGCGCCGTCGCGGTGCGGTACTCTTGAAGTGCATAGGCTGTGCGTTTGCTGATGGCTTGCGTCAGCGGCTTAAACTCCATCGGATTCGGCCCGCTTTGTCGAGCCTGGTCTTCAAGCCTTGAAGATTCTCCCTCCGCCCGCCATGCTGGGGGCATGAACCACTCCAGACGGATCACACGTCGAACTTTCGTGCGGACAGCCGGAAGAGCTATTGTGGCGAGCGGATTGGCCGCCAGTCCTTTCGTATCGCGACGCCGGGTGCTGGGCGCCAACGAGCGGATTGGGATCGGTTTCGTCGGCATTGGCCGGCAGGCCAGCGGCTTGCTTGGTGGCATTCTGACGCTGAAAGAAGCCCAATTCGTGGCGGTCGCGGACGTGAATCTGAACCGCGCCAACGAAGCCGCGCAGAAGCACGGGGCGGTGGCCTTCCAAGATTTCCGCCGCCTGCTCGAGCGCGGGGATGTGGACGCGATCGTGACGGCCACTCCGGAACATTGGCGTGGGCCGATCTGCATCCAAGCCTGCCAGGCAGGCAAGGACCTCTACGTCGAAAAGCCCATGAGCCTAACCATCCGGGAAGGACGCCTGATCGCGCAGGCCGTGCGCAAGTGCAAACGCGTCTTTCAGACCGGCAGCCAGCAGCGGTCCATGTGGGCGAACCATGCCGGTTGCGCCCTGGTGCGTTCAGGCACCTTGGGCAAGATCAGGCGCGTCGTGGCTTACAACTACCCGAGCCCATGGGAAAACGGACTGCCTGCGCAGCCGATTCCCGATGGTTTGGACTGGGATATGTGGTGCGGCCCCACAGAACCCGTGCCCTTCAATCATGATCTCTATATTCCACGCGCGAACCCAGGTTGGCTCTCGTTCCGACCCTACTCTGGCGGTGAGATGACCGGCTGGGGCTCTCACGGATTCGACCAAGTGCAATGGGCGCTCGACATGGACAACAGCGGGCCTGTTGAAGTCTGGACCGAAGGGTCCAAGTTCGATCCGCCAACCTACACCGCGCCGGAAAGCCGGGCGCGCGGCGACAAGGCGTGCAATGTGCCCAAGGTCTTCTTCCGTTATCCAGGCGACACCATCATGGAACTGGCCGACGGCCCGATGGGCGGAGCAATCTTCTACGGCGAGAATGGCACGCTCACCATCGATCGCGGCCGGTGCACTTCCGATCCGGAAGAATTGGCGGAGACGGCAGTGCGAAACAAACCGCCAGGGTTTCGGGATCATCATTTGAAGAACTGGCTCGATTGTGTGAAGAGCCGGGAAAAGCCGATCGCGGACGTCGAAATCGGCCATCGGTCAGCGACCGTGTGCCACTTGGGCAACATCGCCCGAATGCTGGGCCGCAAGCTCAAATGGGATCCGGTGAAGGAAGTCTTTCCGGACGACCCGGAGGCCAACCAGCACCTCGACCGGGCCCGGCGCAAGCCGTGGGAGTTGCCCGCCTCAGTTTAGTGGAAAGCCTTGTCACGATCGGCTCCACCTGATTCCCATGCGCAGCGCCTTGGCTCTTCGCGCTTCCGTGATGCTCATGGTATCGCTGGCGATGCCGTTGATCGTCCCCGCTGGGCAAGGCCATAACATGTCGCCGGGCTTCTTTCAGAGCCGGGACCTGGTCGACTTCGTGATCCCTCATGCCAAAGCCGCTGCCACCGCCGGACCGTCAGACCGCCCGGAAAAGGGCACGGTTCGCGAATTGATCCGGGATGCGCACTTCCGAAGCGGGTTCAACCTTGTGGATCCCAAGCCTGGGCGGCGGGTGATCCGTGGCCGCCTGCCCGGTGCGGCGAATTCTCAGCCGGTCTGGGATTTGGACCAGTGGTCCAGCCGGTTCCCGCTGGCTGCGGAACCGCCCGCGACGCTGTCGGATGGCGTCCGCCGTTGGACCAACGCTGGCAAGACAGTCACCCTGGCCGAACCGGGCAACCCAGAAGCTGATCTTTCGCTGGCGGTCAATGGATCGGCCGAATACGGCGGACGGGCTCGCAAGAGCGGTGAGCCATGGGTTCATCTTCTGGTTGAACAGTCTTTTCAGGACCCGCCTGCGCTGGCTGATCTGGCTTCGGCTCGCCTCCGAATCCACGCGCGCCTGCTCCGGTCAATGTTCTCCAAGACGGACGATTACTCGCCTGGTTTGCATGCCGCCCAATTCCAATTGTTCCTCATGCTTCAGAACCTCAACCGCACGTCTCCGGGGCATGGCAAGCTGGTGTGGTTTGGCGTGCCGCTTTACGACGACCGCTCCCGTTTCCCGAGCGAGCACAAACAGCAGGATACCGGCGGGACCTCCATGTTCATTTACACCCCAGGCGGGGAGGTGTATTCAACGCAGAGCGCTCATGACGGGCACTGGATCGAGGTGGACAAGGACCTCCACCCCTTGTTGATTGAAGCCCTGGAGACCGCCTGGAAACGCGGGTTCCTTCGCGAATCGCAGGACCTGGCCGACTACCGGGTGACCGGGATGAACCTGGGCTGGGAGGTGCCCGGACTTTTCGATGTGGAGATGCAGGTGCGCGACTTAAGCCTTCAAGTGCGCACCCACCGCTAATGCAATTGGTGTTGAATTGCCGCTCGTTTGCAGCCTCAATTCAACCATGACCATCCACTTCCGGACTCGCCGCGCACGCGGTCTGCACTTGTTGACGGGCGCTGTTTGGGCACTGATGCTTTCGGCGGCATCGCTGGCTCTTGGGCAACCATCCTCGATTCTTCTCGAGAGCGAGCACTTGGCTTACCGCATCTCGACCAACGGCACCAATCTCGAGTTTGTGGATCGGGCGAGCGGCCTCGATTACCTTCGCAAAGAGACCCCTTCCCCCTGCGCGTGGGTTCGCATTAACGGCGCGAACCGTCCGGCAACATCTGCCTCTCTTTCCGAAGGCCGCCTGACGCTGGGCTTTGGAGGGGAGGGGACCGTCTCGGCAGTCCTGCGGTTCGAATCGCGCGGCTCTTACCTGCGTTTCACGGTGGAGTCGGTGACCGGGGCGGAGGTCGATTTCCTGGTGTTCGTGAATGTGCCCCTTCGTCTCGACGGGCGTCCCGAAGAGCCCTTTGGAGCGTGCGCCTTTTCGCTCAACCTCATCACGCGGGTGGATGCCCTCCCGGCGCTCCAGCGCGACTTGAAGGCGTCGTGTTACCGGAAATTCGGGCTGGCAGGCGCGAAGGCGGCCATCGTGGGGGCGCCTATGGCCCAGATGCTCCCCACCTTGCGGCGGGTGTTGACCGAGAGCGACGAAATGCCGCCTTGCCCGGTGGCCGGCCCCTGGGCGGACGAGATCCCCTTCAACCACGGTTCGTACCTCTTCAATTTCGGCAGCCTCACAGAGAGCAACGTCGACGAATGGATCGCCACGACTCGCAACCTCGGCGTCACCCAGATCGATCATCACGGGGGGGCGGGGTTCTTTCGGTTTGGCGATTTCGCGCAGCGCCCGGAGAAATGGCCGGAGGGATGGGAGTCGTTCAAACGGATCGTGCAGCGGCTTCACGAGGCGGGAATTGGTTCCATCTTCCACAGCTACGCCTTCTTCATCGACAAGCAGTCCAAATACGCCACGCCCATTCCAGACAAGCGCCTGGACGCCTTTCGCACCTTCACCCTGGCCGCGCCCATCTCCGCGGACGCCACCGAACTGCTCGTTGACGAACCCACCAAGGGCTTGAGCACGGTCACGGGTTTCTTCGAACACAACAGCGTTCTGCTGCACGTGGACGACGAACTGATCACGTTTAGCACCGTGTCCCAGGAAGCCCCCTGGCGGTTTGGCGGTCTCAAGCGCGGCGCGTTTGGAACCCAGGCAGCGGCTCACGGCCAGGCGGCCCAAGCCAGGCATCTGAAAGAATGCTTTGGCCTTCTGGTGCCCAGCGTGGAAACGTCCTTGTTCGAGGAAATCGCCAGGAACCATGCCGAGGCCGTGAACCGGTGCGGGTTCGACGGCATGTACCTCGACGCTATCGATGGCGCTTCAATCCTCCGGGGTGGCGACGAATGCTGGTATTGGGCCGACAAGTTCGTCTTCGAGATCCAGCGGCATTTGCGCAAGCCCGTCGGCATGGAGATGAGCGCCATGTGGCATCATTTCTGGCAGTACCGCACGCGCTGGCAGGCGTGGGATTATCCTCAGCGCGGCCACAAACGCTTCGTCGACCTGCATGCGCAGGCTGTCAATGGCGGCCTTCTCCTCCCGCTGCATTTGGGTTGGTGGAACTTCCAACTGTTCGACCCGCCCCAGGTGGAGCCAACCTATCCGGACGTGATCGAGTTCCTGGGCGCCAAACTGATCGGCTGGGACGCCGGCATCTCGTTGGCGGGAGCGATCGATCCGAAACGTTTGGCCGACGCGCCACTCCTCCGCCGCGCAGTCGACCTCCTTCGTCAACACGAGGAACTGCGCCGAGCCGGCGCGTTTTCCGAGACGGTCCGGGCGAAACTGAGGGAACCTGGGCGTGAATTCGCCCTGGGCCGCAATTCGGCGGGCGACTGGCGTTTCCGGCCTGTCCATTCTGAGGCGCGCACGGTCTCAGCTGCCGAACCTTGGAGCCTCATCTGGACAATCGATAACCCCTTTGACGCCCAGCCCCTCCGAGTCCGTCTGGAAGCGCTCATGTCGACGAGTTCCTACGATGACCCCGGCAACATCACGCTCTTCGATCCGAGTGCGCCCGAGGAGTGCCCGCCCTTGCGTTCGGCCGAGGGCGTGAGCGCGACGCTGGCGAGGGTTTCTTCCTCCTCTCCGGACAGGACGGTTGGCCTCCTGACCGCGACCCATCCTGGGAAGGTGCCCCGCCGCGGCGCTTGGACAACCCTCGAGCGCCGGTTTAGCCCTGTCCTCGATCTCAAGGGGCACCAGGCTCTTGGCCTGGCCGTGGAAGGCGACGGGTTGGGGGAGGTTGTCGCTGTCCGCCTCGAGAGCCCGCAGCACATCTCCTTCGGCGCTATTGCGGATCGCTACGTGACCGTCGATTTCAAAGGCTGGCGCACCTTGGCCCTGGTGGAGACCGAGTCCGCGCGCTGGAACGATTATCTCTGGAACGACGGGAAATCGCATTACAACGTCTATCGCGAGACGATCGACTTTCGCAACGTCGACCGCGCCAGTCTCTGGATCAATCATCTGCCGCCCGGGCACCAAGCCCGCTGCTCCCTTGGGCCGGTGAAGGCGCTCCGCATGCTCCCGTGCGCGGTGCGCAATCCCACGATCACCGTCAACGGGACCGCCGTCACCCTCCCTGCAACCATCCCTTCCGGCGGCTTCGTGGAGTCGGGCGAGCAGGGCGAATGGACCGTTTACGGTTCAAAGGGCGAGACGGTGGCAAAAGTCACGCCGTCCGGACCTGTTCCTCAACTTCGAGCCGGGGCTAACCGGGTTGAATTCTCATGCGCGCCGGCTGATGACGGGCCGCCGCCGCGTGCCAGGCTGGTTATCTTTGCGCAGGGCCCACCTCTGGAATGAGGCCGCCCGACACGCTGCTCCCCAGGGTCCCTTGGCGTTCCGCTTCGCCGTCCCCATGCCGGCACGGCTTTGGGCGATTGAGGCGCTCGCGCCGCCCGGCTAGATTGGCGCCGTGAGTGATACCCTAAGGGTCAATGAGATCTACCTGAGCCTGCAAGGCGAGAGCACCTTTGCCGGGTTGCCCTGCATCTTCGTGCGCCTGACGGCGTGCGATCTCCGGTGCTCCTATTGCGATACCGCTTACGCGTTTCGTAAAGGAACCCAATGGACGCTTTATGCCGTGCTCGGCAAGGTCAAAACCCTGGCCGCGCCCTTTCGACGATCGGACACGCCGCGTTTGCCGTTGGTTGAACTGACCGGGGGCGAACCGTTATTGCAGCCTCCGTCGCTCGCCTTGATGAAGGCCTTGTGCGACGACGGATACCCGGTCCTGTTGGAAACGAGCGGAGCGCACGACATCAGCCTCGTCGATCCGCGAGTGCATCGGATTGTCGATCTCAAATGCCCGAGCAGCGGCGAAACCGCGCGCAATTTCTGGCCCAACGTGGAACAGCTTCGATCCAGCGACGAGGTGAAGTTCGTGATCGGCACGGTCGAGGACTACGCCTGGGCCAAAGAGCAGGTCACCAACCTCAAGCTCGCTGCCGTCTGCCCAGTGTTGTTTTCTTGGGCCGGACCGTTATCGGAGGCGCAGCGGGACCCCTCGTTGAAGCCCGTTCCGCAGGGTCAAACGCCTCTTTCGCGTCGTGAACTGGCTGAACGGATCATGGCCGATGCCCTCCCGGTGAGGTTTCAAGTGCAGTTGCACAAGGTGATTTGGGCTGCGGACCAGCGCGGGGTGTAACACTCGAGCGAGATGACAGGTTGCCCGAGCCGACGCGATTCGGGGCTGAATTCGCTTTTACTCATTCTATCAAAAAGGCTTGCTAAATTCTTGCTATAATTTTGCATATAGCAACCATATAGCAACCATGTAGCAAGCCTATCGTAACCACGGACGCAGCCCGGTTCCAGGGCATCAGCACGTCGATCGGTAACTGAATCTTCCTGGCTTCCTCCCGCCGTTCCCACTATTCTCTCCGCTGTCGTGCGGCGAAAAACCCCGGAAATTATCTCAGAACTGCGCCAGTTCGAGTCCCAGAATGTCACGTTTATAGACCCGGACGGCTCCTGGCCGATCATTTGGGAGCGCGCTAAGGGTGAGTTCGTCTGGGACGCCGAAGGGAAGAAGTATCTCGATTTGACGGCCGCATTTGGGGTGGCCGCCGCCGGGCATGCCAATCCTGCCGTCGTTCGGGCAGGGCAGCGCCAGATGTCCAGATTGCTGCATGCGATGGGCGACGTGCATCCGCACGCGCAAAAGGCGCACCTGGCGCGTGAATTGAGCGCTTTAACCTTTCAGCGATGGGGTTTCAGTTCCAAAAGCCGGCGAAGCAAGGCGGCGCAGACGGGGAAATCGATCTTCTGCAATTCGGGCTTCGAGGCGGTCGAAGCTGCCCTGAAAACCGCTTTTCTGGCCACGGGAAAGCGTGGCGTTATCGTGTTTCGTGGCGGTTACCATGGTCTTGGATATGGCGCTTTGAACGCGACGCACCGGGACCATTTCAGGCGACCGTTTCTTCCGCAACTGGCTCGTTTTGGGGAGTTTGTGGAGTTTCCGACGACCGTTGGAGATCTCGAGACCGTCCGGGTTGCCATCGAGAGACTGCTCCGGCGCCGCCCGATTGGCGCTGTGCTTGTCGAACCTGTCCAGGTCCGGGGCGGGATCCACGTTCCGCCTGGCGCGTTCCTCCCTATGCTCCGGCAGGTTTGCGCCGAATGCGGCCTGCTCCTGATCCTGGACGAGATCTATACCGGATTTGGTCGAACCGGCGCCTGGTTCGCATGCGACCATGCGAAGGTGGTCCCGGATATCATTTGCCTTGGGAAAGCATTAACGGGCGGGTTTCCGCTCGCGGCGTGCGTTGGACGGGCGGATCTGATGGACTCGGCATGGCCGCCGTCGACCGGGGAGGCCATTCACACGAGCACGTTTCTGGGCCATCCGGTGGGTTGTGCAATGGCTCTGGCTCAATTGCAAGAGATTCGTAGCAAATGTCTTACGCAGCGCGCCGCTCTCCTCGGAGCGCACTTGTTGGAGAGGTTGCGCACCCT
>CAZODO010000002.1:30985-122490 GCA_964578605.1 uncultured Verrucomicrobiota bacterium
CTCCTCCTGGTTTGGAGTTGGACGTCCGGGGTATGGGATTATTGGCCGGTGTCGAGTTGCGGTCTATGGCCGGTGCCCCTGCGACGGACTTCGTTCTGCGCGTGGTCAAGGCGATGCTCGGCGCGGGATATATCCTGCTTCCGGAAGGGGCCGATGCGAATGTGATCAGTTTCACTCCTCCGTTGACGATTGGGGAACGACAACTGAACGGGGCGGTAACGACCCTTGGGTCTCTCCTTACGAATGGGATAAGACTGAAAGCCAGGAATCCGGGGCGGAAAACGGGGCGACCTACTCGGTGACGGCTGGCTTCTCTCGCAACGCGCGATGCCTCAGTTCTCTGCGGAGTAGAATCAGGTAATAACCGGGCTTCCGCGGGCGGATATGACTCGACAAATGCTGGAAATCAAGGCGCAGGGTCAACGGGCCCGGTGCGCATTTGGCCACGCGGCCGCCCGTGCTATGCAACAGCGCGGTGGAATCCACGCTCCGTTGAGGTTCACCGATTATTGTGTGCATAACAGAGCATTGAATAGCACGTTTCGAACCAAACCAATATCGGTGCCTGGAAAAGCATGAATTCACAGGCTGAATTCGGTGAATCGCGGCTGGATTGGACGGGTGGAAGCTCCCACTTTAGCTTTGGCAGCCCTGTTCCGGATGTCATTCTTGCACAAGACAGGAGCACCTCGTGCAATCGATTCCGCTGGGAGAACGCAGATTGGGCTGCAGCCAGGCGCCAACGATGAAACCGAGCGAGATCAAGCGCGTGTTGGATGCCGAGCATATTCAGCTCACGAAGTCGTTGGGCCAGAATTTCTTGCATGACTCTGGCCACTTGGACCGGATTGTTGCCGCGGCGGAACTGACCGACCAGGATGACGTGTTGGAAATCGGGCCTGGATTGGGCGCATTGACCCAGCGGCTGTCTCAAAAGGCCCGATCGGTGGTGGCGATCGAGAAGGACCAGCGGCTTTTCCATTATCTTCAAACACGATTTGCCGGACAACCGCGTCTCACGCTGATTCACGCCGACGCTCTGGATTACCTGCGCGAGCGGGACGATGACTGGTCGAATTGGAAGCTGGTCTCCAATCTGCCGTACTCCGCGGCTTCGGATATCCTGGTGGAGTTCGCGAAGCGGCGGAATTCGGCCAAGCGGATGTCGGTGACCCTGCAATGGGAGGTTGCGCAACGCCTTTCGGTGGCGTCCGGGACCCAGCAGTACGGAGTGCTCACGTTGGTGGTTCAACTCCGGTTCAAGATCACGGGAGTGTTCCGGATTCCCCCCGGCTGTTTTTACCCCGCTCCGAAGATCGATTCGGCCTGCGTGACTCTGCTGAGGGTGCCAGAGTTGCCTTTCGCCCATTCACAGATCCGGACGTTCGAGAAGATTGTGAAACGCGGGTTTTCGCAACGCCGAAAGATGATGCTGAAGCTGCTGAAAGCGGATTGGCCCTTGCCGGCGCTGGAGGCAGCCTTTGGCGAGATCGGAATCTCGTTGCAAGCGCGGGCGGAGAAGGTCACCCTGGCGCAGTTCGTTCAGCTCACCCGGTTACTGGCACCTTTGGAGGCCAATTCATGACGCAGGAAGAACTATTCGACGTCGTCAACGAGAATGACGAATGGATCGGACGATACCCGCGATCGAAGGTGCACAAGCTTGGGCTTCGCCATCGGGCTGTGCATGTGCTGGTCTACAACGCGCGCGGCGAGCTCTTCCTTCAAAAGCGCTCGATGTCGAAAGACTGCTTCCCCGGGGCCTGGGATTCGTCCGCGGCCGGGCATCTCGAGCCGGGGGAGGATTACGCCACATGCGCGATCCGCGAAACCCGGGAAGAACTTGGGCTGGTGCTGCACGAACCGCCCGAGCGGCTCTTCAAAATAGCGGCCTGTGCCGAGACGAGGCAGGAGTTTGTTTGGGTTTACCGCTGCGCAGCAGAAGGCCCTTTCCAGTTGGACCCGCAAGAGATCGATTGCGGCGGCTGGTTCAGCCCGGAGCGCATCCAAGAGTGGACCTCGACGAAGCCGGGCGAGTTTGCCAGCGGGTTTCTCCTGGTGTGGCGCCGACTGCAATTGCCTGCCGAAGGCTAGCCCGAGACATTTGAACCTGGAAGAGCAAGATCACGATCACGATCAAGGTCAAGAGCTCCCAGGCGGCGGCCGAGGCCGATTCGCTTCGCCCATGGACAGAGGGCGTTCCCGTCGCAAGAACGTCCTCTCTTTTGTGACTCTCCCCTCCGAGGTCGCCTCGGAGGCTGCTACTGCCGGATGCGGTAGAACTTGGCGCCGCCGGAGGGCGTGAGGGTTTGCGGGTTCGCCTGGTTCGTTGCCCTGGTCCATGGCCCGTTCACCTTATCCGATTCCTCCAACGACCCGGTTCCAGACCAGGACGCCTGGATGCCGGTTCCGGACTTGGCAATGGTCAACTTTGGAGCCTCGCTCGCGCCCTTGGCTTTGAAGAGGATCTCGCCCGTTCCGCCATGCGAAAGACGCCCATTGGAATCGATAAATAAGGGGTAAGTGGCATCCAGGAAGGCTTTGTCCTTCCGTTCCGCAGGCGTGAGCCCGGCATAGATCTCCGGCGTGAGCCCCTGGTTGCGCTGGCGATTGGCCCAGAAGTACTGGAGATCAAGGTCGGTCGTCCGGCTCGCGTTCCCGTTGGGGCCGGGACCGAGCTTGTCGTCATCATCCAGGCCGATGTTGAAGCCCATGACATAACCGTCTTCGAGCTTGTTGCCGGCCTCGGGGCTCTCGAACATGCGCTTGTTAAGACGGACTTCCATGGTCCAACCGCCGGGCACCTCTTTGCCGAAGCCGTAGATGTCACCGGTCTGGCCATAGGTCCAACCGACGCCCGAACTCCAGGTTTGGCTGTCGGTGATGACCTGGTTGGCGGCGTCGTCCCACCGGGAGAAGCGGCCCCGGTAATTGACATAGCAATGGCCGCCATAGGCATCGTTGGAGCTATCGGTGTTGTTGTCGATCCGATCGTTCAGGGCATCCACCACGATCTCGATGGCGTCATCCTTCCAGAAGGACAGGTTCGGGTCATCGGAATTGACGACGTCGTCCTTCACGTCGACTCCCACGTAAAGATAGTCGTCGTCGTGGGCCAGCCAATAGGTGAAACTCGAATCCGCCGGGCCGGTCCATGACCGGTCACCCGGATAATCGAGCAGCCAGGCGTTGACGCCCGGGGTAACGGACACGCCAGAGAAGCCGCCGTATTCCGCCGACGACAGGGTGCCGTCGATCTTGACCGAGCCGTTGTTGACTTTAGGGACCTCAAGCGTCGTCTTCGCGACGTCCGACCATGGCCCCTCGGCAGTGGTGACGAAGTCGTAGATGTCGTAGAGCGGACCATCCGAGAAGATAATCTCCCCCGTGCCGGCATGGGAAAGGCGGCCGTTCGAATCGATGCCCAACGGGTAGTTGGCCAGATACTCCTTGGAAGCCAGTTCTTCGGGGCTGAACCCGGCCAGGATGTCGGCTGTCAAACCGATCCGCCGCTCGCGGTTCGCCCAGAAGTACTGGATCTCGAGGTCCTCCGTTCGGGAAGCGTCGCCCAGAGTGCCAGGGCCGTGCTGGTCATCATCATCCAGGCCGATATTGAACCCCATGATATAGCCCCCCGAGAGCTTGTTCTTCTTGTCCGGGTCTTCGAAAAGCCTCTTGTTGAAGCGCGCCTCCATCCGCCACCCGCCGGTGACGGCCTTGCCGAAGCCAAAGATGTCGCCCGTTTCACCATAGGTCCAATCGACAGCGGACGCCCAGGTTTGGCCGTCGATAGCGCCGGCTTCGTCGTTCCAGCGGGAGAACCGTCCTTCGAAACTAACGTAGGAATGGCCGCCGTAGGCGTCGTTGGAGCTATCGGTGTTGTTATCGATCCTTTGGTTCAAAGCATCCACCACGATTTCAATGGCGTCATCTTTCCAAAAGGCGGTGTTAAGATCGTCGGTGGTCACAACGTCGTCTTTGACGTCCACGCCGACGTAAAGGTAGGTGTCATCGTGCGCCAGCCAGTAAGTGAAGCTGGAATCTTCGGGACCGTCCCAGACGCGGTCTTCGGGGTAATCAAGAATCCATGCGTTCTCGCCTGGCGTCACGGAGATGCCTGTGAAACCGCCATATTCTGAGGCGGTAAGATTGGCATCGAGCTTGACCGAACCATTGGCGACCTTTGGCACGACCAGCATGGTCCGGCCGAAATCCGACCAAGGCCCGGTCGCAGCCGGATCGAATTCCAGGATGTTGTAGGGTTGGGAGTGAGCAAGGTGGGTTGCAAGGAGGAGCCCGGCACCAACCAAGACGACGGAAAGGCTCGGTTTCATAGTGCGGATTGGGAAGGTTGTTAGCGCCGTCGTAGGCTCATTAAGGCCGCTTGTCAAGCTGCATCGATTCTCGGCCAGAGGGCAGGGGAGGCTAGAGCCCTCGTGTGACCACCCCGGCTGGGTTCAGACTCGCGACGAACGGCACGGTGTCCCGCTGCAGACAAAAGGCAACATCGTCCTTCAATTCGGGAACGGATAGAAGGCGCCGGCCGTTCCGTGCAAAGCGCATGGCGCCCAGGAGATCGTGCGCTTGGCCGCGGTAGACCTGCCTGGCGATGACTGCTGAGTCGGCGATGTGGCCGCCGTCAAATCGGGGCCAGAGCCAATCGCAAACCGCGCCAGCGGCCAATAGATCCTCGTAAGACGCCTCTTCGAAGGTTCCAGCGCAGACGAGCAACACGCTCGAGAGGGGCGCCGCTTCGATCCATTGGTTGAGAGCGGACAGACCCAGAAAAGAGCCAATGAACGTCGTTCTTGCCGGAGCGCACGCGCGCAACGCCCGGGTGCCATTCGTGGTCGTGATGACGATCGTCTTGCCGTGAACTGTTTCCGCGACGAACTCGCGGGGTGAATTGCCCAGATCGAAGTCGGTGCTTCCCGTCTGTTGGGCCCGGATGCGGAGACCGTTGCGTTCCCCCGCCAACAGCACGGAGGGATCGCGCTCGCGCCAGGCCAGGGCCTGGGCGATCTCCGAGACCGGCACGATCTTCTCCGCCCCGTTCGCCAGAGCGGTCATCATGGTGCTGGTCGCGCGAAGGACATCAAAGACGACGCAAACCGTTTTGCTGAGATCCCGTTGTTTGAGCGCTTCGAACTCTGCGGGCGTAAAGAGAACTTCAAGACTGGGTTTCATTCTGGGGGGTTCCGCGATCGGGCGGCGTTGCGCCGATAATGAAAGAGATACTGCTGTGCATACCCGGCATAGGGTCCGAAGTAGCTGTCTGAGAAACGCTGCAGGCCCTTCGGGGTGACTTGCTTTCCGCGGAAATAAAGCTCGCGCAAACCCCTCGCTACCCAGACGTCCACCGGAAACGCGTTCTGAAAACCGTAAGCGAAAAGAAGAACGCAATCGGCGATCTTGGGTCCGACACCGGGAAGCCTCACCAGTGCAGCCCGGGCCTGGTCCGTGGACATTTGGGCCAGCGCGCCCAGGTCAAGCCTCTTGGAGGCCACCGCGCGAGCCGCTGCTTGGAGGTAAGGGGCGCGAAAACCCATTTTGCAGGCGCGCAGCTCGGGTTCCGGAATCTCGGCGAGGCGCTCGGCCGAAGGGAACGCGTAAGCGGGGGGGCGGCCGCGCATCGCTGTCACCGGCACTCCGAAGCGTTCGCAAAGCAAGGCGACGACCTGCTGGATTTGCACGATCTGTTTGGTCGAAGAGAGAATGAACGAGGCCAGGCATTCCCAGGGTTCCTGGCGCAACAGGCGAAGACCCCGGCAAGCCCCGACAGCCAGGCGCATCGGTTCGTCGACGGGGAAACTGGCAAGCACGGTTCGGAGGTCGGCCTCCGTTTGGAGGTATTCCTCCAGCCATTCCCAGTCATCAACGGGCACAGCTGTTTGCGCCACGATCCCGCGGGGCGAACGGGAAAGGCGAACCCAACGCGAACGCACCACGCCTTCCCACGCTCCGTCATGGAACGTCCAGCGAAAGGATTGTCCGGGGGTCAAGGTCTCCGCCAGGCTGTAATCCGACACGGCGAGCTCGGTCAGGCACCGCCTGCCATTCGTCTCAGCGGAGGTCGCGGCAGGCATTGAGCTGAATCCGGTGGAGGACACGTTTCTTGTACAGGATATCGCGCGTTCCAAGATTCGTAACCGCTGTGAACTAGTTGTGCAACTCTCGCGGCGCGGAGCGCCCGGACTGGCCACCGTTCGCCGGACGCGGGTTTAAGATTGAAGGCAGTCTCTCGTGCCATAGTGGGAACCAGCGGACGCCAACGACTTTCCACAGTCGATCCGAGGTCCAGACGATCAGCACGGCGTACGCAACCCCAATGAGCGCCCCCGCCAACACGTCGCTGGGGTAATGCACGCCAAGATAAACTCGTGAAAACCCTTCAATGCACGCCATCGGCAGCATGAACCAGACGCTCCGCCGGTAATAAACGAAAGAGACGACTGCCGCGGCGAACCAGTTCGCCGCGTGTCCAGACGGCATGCTGGGGTTGTCGATCCCGTGCACGAGCAGGTGAATATCCTCGAGCACCTCGAAAGGACGCGGCCGGTCAAAGAAGGCCTTCAGCGAACGCACGATCAGGGGATCGCCAATGACCAGCGTCAGCAGCATGAAGCAGACGAAAAGGCGCGCCCGCACTCCGCCCTTCCAGGTCAGGCCGATCGCCAGCGCGGCCAGCGCAGGAACAAAAAGCAGGTTCGAATCGAAGAACGGGAGGAGCCAGTCAAAGAACGGGTTCTTGAGCCCCACATTGACGCAGCGAAAGATCGCCACATCGAAGGATTCGAAACTAAGCATGGCGTGCCGTTGGCCTTGGCGTCCCTCCTGGCTCCGCGCTCGTGGGCGTCAGAACACAACCAACGAACGCAACGGGTAACCTTTCAAACGATCCCGCCCTTTCAGCGCGGACAACTCAATGACGAAAGAAATTTCAAGGATTTTGGCGCCGAGTTTTTCCACCAGCGCCGCGGCAGCCGAGGCTGTTCCGCCGGTGGCCAACAGGTCGTCAATGATCAGGACGCGGCTTCCGGGCTTGAGCGCGTCCGTGTGGATTGCGACCGTGCTGGTGCCGTATTCCAGAGCGTACGTCTGCTCGTGCGTCAGGAAAGGGAGTTTGCCTTTCTTACGAACTGGCACAAACCCCGCGTGCAGTTTTATGGCGGCGGCGGCCGCGAAGATAAACCCGCGCGCGTCAATCCCCACGATCGCGTCGACCGAGCCCGGGACAACATTCGCCGTCAGCAGGTCAACGCTTCCGGCGAAAAGCCGCGGGTCACCCAGGATGGGTGTGATGTCCTTGAACTGGATACCCGGTTGAGGGAAATCCGGAATGTTGCGCACGGCGGCGCCGAGATCGGCCGCGGTGATGGCTGCTTTTCTCATGAATGCGCTTTCTCGAGCCGGAAAGATCTGGCGGTTACCGTTGCACCGACTCCAGCTTTTCGATCATTTTGCGCAACTTATTTAGGGCGATGTTCTGGATTTGGCGAACTCTTTCGCGAGTGACGCCGAACTTCTCGCCCACTTCTTCGAGGGTCTTTTCGGCGCCCCCGTCCAAACCAAAGCGATACCGAAGAATGGTCGCCTCTCTCGGGTCGAGCGTCTTGATCATCTCGTGGAGCATCTTGTTGACCGTTTTCTCCTCGAGTTGCTCGTAGGGAGTGTCGGCATTCTCGTCCTGAACCACTTCGGCGAAGTTGTTCGAGTCGTCATCCCCAATAGGAGCGTCCAGAGAAGCCGGACGGATTGCCGCTGTTCGAAGCTGGGCGACCCGGGCCGCGGAAATGCCCAACTCCTCCCCGAGTTCCTCATCGGTCGGTTCGCGGCCGAACTCTTCCTGAAGCTTCATTGCCGTGCGCCGCATTTTCGAAATCTTATCGACCAGGTGGACCGGGAGACGAATGGTCTTGGACTGATTGGCCAGCGCGCGCTTGATGGACTGTTTGATCCACCAGGAGCCGTAAGTGGACAGTTTGCCTCCTTTCGCTGGGTCAAACCGCTCTACGGCTTTCATCAACCCGATGTTGCCTTCGTTAATCAGGTCAAGCAGCGGGAGCCCAAGCCCTTCGTAATCATGCGCAATCTTGACGACGAGCCGGAGGTTTGCCTTGATCATTTGTTCGCGCGCCCGCTTGTCGCCCTTCTTGATTCGTGCGGCGAGTTCAATCTCTTCAGCGGGGGTTAGAAGCTTAACCTGGCCGATCTCGCGCAGGTACAACTTAATCGCTGTGTCCGCGTCGTAAGAGGACCGTTCCCTAAAGTTCGGCAGGGCGACATCGGCATCCCTGGGCACCAGAGCCGGCTCAGCAGGAGCGGCATCAGTAATGGCGGACCGACCGTTTTCAGGCGGCGCTGGCATCAAGCCTTCGTCAACTGGGGTGGGCGGCACCCCTGGGAGTTGTTCCTCGGTCGCCGGGAGTGGCCCTGTTCTGCCGCGCGCGGCGCGACCAGGAGGCGCAACCGTCCGGGCACGGGAGATCCTATGCGGTTGCCGTTTGTCAGACCGTTTCGCTGGTTTCGATTTGGCGCCCATACCTTGCAAGCAGAATAAGGTTCACGGGAGTGAGCCGCAAGCACCGCTGCCGCCCACTCCCGCAGTGCAATTCTCCGCTGAATGAGGCTTCTGAGTCACTCGTCACTGCCCCGCGCGATCATGACGAAGTGGAGCAGATCAAACACGGCTGCCACCAGCGCAGCGACGTAGGTCATGGCCGCAGCGTTCAGCACTTTCCCCACGGAACGCCCCTCATCGCGGCCGATCAATCCGAGCCGCGTGAGTTGATCCTTGGCTCTGCGGCTCGCGTCAAACTCAACAGGCAGCGTGATCAACTGAAACGCCGTGATCACCGCGAAGGCGATGATTGCGGGCCAGATCAGCTTCGTGAAGCTCAGAAAGATTGCCAGCATCATGATCCAAAACACGGCCTGGCTGGCAAAGTTCGTGATTGGCACCAGCATCATCCGCAAATGCAGCGGAGCGTAGGCGGCCTTATGCTGAAGCGCATGCCCAGCCTCGTGCGCGGCCACACCCAGAGCAGCCAATGATCGTCCGTGGAAGTTCTCCGAGGACAGGAATAAAGCCCGCTTGACCGGGTCGTAATGGTCCGTGAGGCGTCCGCCAACCTCGCCAACCGGGACGTGCGACAGTCCCGCGCTATCAAGGATTTCACGGGCGGCCTCGGCCCCTGACAAACCTGACTGGGCCGGAACCTGAACGTACCTGTTGTAAGTGCGCGTCAGCTTATATTGCGCGTACAGCCCAAGAACCAGGCCTGGCAAGAAGAACCACCAGTATTGATCGAATATCAGGATCGCAAGCATAGTTACACTTCGCCCCCGCGAGCACCGGTACCTTTCAGGACCACCCAGTCCTGGGTCTGGTTACACCTCGCGAGCCGCAATGTTTACTCTATCAACCGCGAAAGCGAGTAGGATGCCAAGCCGAGCCTGGCTTGATTTGACAGGAATTACCAACGTTTGCTCAATCTACCCTGTTCAGGCGAGTCAAAATGTCCCAACTTTGGAGAAGTGGAGGGGCTACATTGGGCTATTTTGGCGCGCTTTGCGCCTCCTCCTTGGTATGTCCGCGATACTGAGGCACAGCACCGCATCCAAGTTCACGTGAAAGTCATGTCAAACTCATGATAAAAGCACGAAGACATGCTGTTATCATGCGTTCAACGTGCGTTTAGCGTGCGTTTAGCGTGCGTTTGATCTGGTTTTAGATTTGGAGGCGACGATACTCATACGAAGTCCGAAACACCGTTCCGAAATCAGTGGATTACGGTGGGCGCCAGGAAATAGAGTCGGCCTGCTTCGAGTTTGGGCCATTCGTAACCCAAATCGACAGCGACTCTCAGAGTGGCGTGCTCGGTTTTCCCAAACAAGGGTAACAGGTTCAACAATCCGAAGGGTTCCTCGTATCGAATCAGGTTCGCTTCCGGTATCTTGCTGATCGCCCGTGCGCGGCTGACGGCGGCTTCAAACCCGCCAAGTTCGTCAACGAATCCGAGCTCGAAGGCCTGTTTTCCGGTGAGAATCCGGCCGTCGGCAAACTCTTTCCAGTTGCTGGCCAAGCCTTTACCAGCACCCTGGTTTTCTTTTTGCGCACGGGTCCGGCCCTCTTGGACAACAGACAGGAACTTTACGTAGGTTTGATCGACCATCGCTTGGATCATCTCGCGTTCCTCGGGCTCGATTTCACTCGGGAGTTTTGAGCCGCGGAGCATATCCTTGAACCGGCCGCTCTTAAAGACCTGCGGGAGCACCCCGACCTTGTCAAGCAGGGCTCGGTAATTGAAGGTGCTCATGATGACACCGATGCTGCCGGTCATGGTAAGCTCATTCGCCACTATCCACTGGCATGGCGCGGAAATGTAATATCCCCCTGAAGCTCCCAAACCGCCCATGGCGGCGACGATGGGTTTTCGGTGTTTTACCTGGAACTCGAGGAGCGCGCGGGAGATGTCGTCCGACGCCATGACTTCGCCTCCCGGGGAGTCCACATTAAGAATCACGGCCTTTACTGCGCTATCGTTGGCTGCCATTTCGAGCTGATCGGCGATCAATTCGACCATGTTCCGACCCCGGTATCCCATGGCCATGCTGGAGATGATCCCCTCAACATCAATAATGGCGATCTTGTTGCCTGATCCGTTCTGCTCGACCGTGATCTCTTCAAGCCATCGCCCCGTCTGCCGGCCTGCGCTTGCCGAGTTCGTCCAGCTGAGAATACCCTGAATAACATGGGTCAGGAGCAACAACAACACCAGTCCAGCCAGCAAGAACGTCGCGACAATCCAGCCACGACTGCTTCGCGTGCGCACTTGCTGGACCGGCCGTGAGATCACCGGGGGCGGTGGAATCTGGACAGGCGGCGGATTGTCTTCCATGGACGCCAAGCTAACTCACGCAGGGAACCCCGGCAAGCATTCAACCTGGAGGTCCCTTAATCGAAACCAGCCTGTTCCCCCCATGCATAGTTTGGCGGATGTGGTAAAGTTCAAGATATAACTAGGAAAGGAGCCACCATGGAAATGACTGATGCAATGAACAAGATGGAGGAAGCGGCCCCTGAAACCATGAACCGGTTGCAGGAGACGGCCAAGAACGTTCAGGAAACCGCCAAGAACAAGCTGGCGGATGTTTCGCACAAAGTAGCGGACGTCTCTCAAAAGGTCGCGGAGCGATCTCGAGTCGCTGCGACGAATACGGACGCCTACATCCACGAGTACGCCTGGAGCAGCATCGCCCTGGCGGCCCTCATGGGTGTGGTTATCGGTCTGATGATCCGGCGTTCTTAAAAGAACCAGCACGACGTCGGCAGCGTCGAACGCTTTCGACGCTGCCGTTCTCTTCTATCTGGGTCGGGCCGCGTGTTCTCCTGAATACGCAACGTACCAGCCCGCGATCTCAGGGGCGGTCGCGCTTGGAGCGACGATGAGTCGCATCCGTGCTGTGGCCCGTTCCCCAGCCTTCAAATCCCGCCCAAATAATGAGAAGTAAAGCGAACGGTGGCCCTCAGCCTCATGGGGCGAGGAGACCGCGAAACAGTCTGCACGGAGGCTCATCAGGGTGACAGTTAACCCGTCCTGAGGATCCCGTCGGACGCCTGCCGGAGGCGTAAAAGGCCGGATAGTCCAATCGACTGGGTTCGGTTCGAGCTTCCAGCGCCCGTCTTGAATGAGTGACACGGCCTCCTGATCTCTGGGGAACATCTGCCAGGCTCCATGTTCGGGTTTAGCCGGCAAGAGCGCCGGGCGAGAGTTTGAGCCGGATCGGTCTACTCCGCCGAGAACAGCGCAGTTGACGAACGGTTCGCTGAAATAGCTCGCTACGAACGACTCGAAACCCGCCAGGTCGGCGTTGGCTTCAACGACCGTCTCCAGATCGAGCGTCTTCGCGTCGCGCCATTTGTAGATCGCCCGCATGGTGAACGGCCGCCGATCAGCAGCCGCCCAGCGGATCTCCACGGCACCGTTCGGGGTTAGGCTTGCGGTGCTGGGCCAGTCCCAAGCTCCGCCGCCATAGCGCAACCCCTTCGTGAACACCCGATAATGGCTAAGAAGGCCGTTGCTGCTGTCGAGCCGCTTGCCAGAAGGCACGTGGATGACTGTTACCAATCCGAGCGACTTCCCATTCGGGTGAAGCTTGCCTTTGAGCACACCCGTATCGAAGGCGAATCCGCCATCGCCCGTGTCTTTAAATACCGGCGCCGGCTCCGCACCGTCAGCGCGAGCGCTCCAGAGCAGCGTTGAACCGAGCAGAACGAGCAAGAACGTCTTCATTTTGAGCTTGCGGTCGAGCATTACCTCTGTGCGGTTGCCAATGGCGCATCCTTCCAGACGTCCAACGCCGCCTGGAAGAGCTTTTCCGATGTCCAGGCACTCCGATCAGGCATTGGGACTGACCCTCCTGCGCAAGCGACCCAAAACGTTAGTTGGGACCGACCACCGGACGGGAGCTTGATCGCATATTCAACGCGGCTTGTCCCTTCGAACGACTGATCTCCAGGGCCGCCAACATCTACATAGCGGGTAGCGAGTGCATTGAGCTTGCCGGCTGCAACCTGCTCAAGATTGACTCCGCCGCCGGCAGGAAACAGCCAAATGACGTTGAGGATCGGGTTCAGATCGGGGGCGCCGATCTTCGGGAGCACGGCCACATCGATCAATCCGTCGCCATTGGCGTCTTTCGCCGCGAAAAGCACGGCGCCGGGCTGGTGTTGTCCCCAACGTTCGAGCGGATCCACCTCCTGGAGCGCTGTCCCTTCCACCTGGCAGGTCACTGGACGTTGGCCAGCCTGACTCCAGTGGCTTTCGCAAAACCCGAGCACAACGGTGTGGCTGGAACCGCGCTCGACTTTGAAGCGGTAATTGATCGGAACACCCCCCATGCCCGCACGAATGTTCTTGAATGCCGGGTCGCACTCTTTCGCAGGCCGTGCCCAACCTGCCAGCGGCACCGCATCGTCATGCCAACCCCATTCGCGGGAGATCGAATCGACCTTCGGGGCGCCGGGAAGCGTCACGACGGTGCGTCCGCCAGCCGAAAGCGTCTTGGCGCCGGGCCGAACGTTCTCTGGAACCTCGAGGCTTATCACCAGTTCAGCGTTGCGAGCAGCTTTTTCTTGCACATCGAGGGTGTAAACGTTGAGTCCCGAGGGCCAGACGGGCGCCCGATAGGCCGTCACAGTAGCGGCCGCAACCCCCAGATTCCAAACGGCCCGAGCCGCTGGAATCACGCCGTCGAGCTTCACCTCGGACACCGCCGGGCTGCGGACAGCAACGCCGGGACCAGAGAATCGGATGCCAAAAACCCCCCAGTCGTCCACCAACCGGCCTTGCGCATCCATGCGTGTGGAAGAGAAGCCCGGTGTGCCAAACTGAACATCGGCAGCGTGCGAACGGGCCGGAATGGCGGCCCAGAGGATCAAAACGAGCAGAATCGCAGTCTTCTTCATAGAAGTGAGGCGGCGCGTCACGACGTCACAATCCACCGCAACGCGCGGCAGCTAAGGATTTCAGGCGTGCGAGGTGAACCGGGGCGAATGGATGATTCGGATTCCCATGACTTGGCAGAAGGCTTCCACCATCCGCCGATGATCTCCAAGCGTCACGACTTGGTGGAATCCCAGCACGTCTCGCGCATCCTCGATATTGTCCATCTGCACCTCGACCGAGGTCCGGCAGCCGCCGGCGGGAGGCGTATCGACATTGCTGACGACTTTGCCCGTATCGACGATCAGTTCGTTGGCATTTTGGAACCGGATCAGGGTCACGGGGGCACCTTGAGGCCACAAAACCTGCACCGCGACGCCTAAGGAAGATTCCGAATGGTCCCGCAGAATGTAAGGCGCTTTCGGCTTGGTAAAGCCATTCAGCCGCGTCCCGGAAGTGCAATGCGACACAATGAGCAGGTTTTTCGCGGTTTCCGCCACCGGATCGTTCATGTATCCCGGCCGGTCGAGCAGGTAACTCGTCAGCATCATGGACGTGGCGCCGAACAGGTCGGCTTCGCACCCGCATGTGATGCCCTCGTCCTGGAGGATAGTCCAGGCGCCGCACGGGGGCGTCGGGACCAGCTTGGCCTCCACCATTCCCAGGCAATCCATCGAAATCGCGTGGGCTTTCTCGTCGGCCATAAGCCGCTTCGCTGTCGTGTAACCGCGCGCCGAGTTCAAGCTGTCCTGCCAATCCGGTTCCACTACCTTTTCCGCTCCGCGGCGGAACGTAGAGGCTACATCCTCGACCTCCTCATTGACTGGCATTCGGTCGAACAACTGGTTGAACGTGTCGCGTGGAATAGCCCGGACCTTGGTCCCCAAGCGTTCGAGAACCGTCTCCTGCCGCTTGTTGCCGTGGATCCACAGAACCCGGGTTTCCTCAAATTGCCGCTTTGCGCGAATGATCCGTAAACCGTCTTCCACGGCCGACCACTCAAGCGAAGAAACCAGGTAAACACCTGGCCGGCGGGATATGCCCGCCACATGGCCGGTGAACGAGGTGCCAATGGGGGCGAAAATGATCACAGGACATCCGGCCTCCCGCGTCAAACGATCCGCCCAACCCCAGCAATTCATATGCTGCATCGTGAGGACCAGCGCGTCGGGTTTGCGCGCCTGGACCACTTTGATCAACGCGGCCACACCGGCATCGTCGTGGATCGGTGCCTCCTCCTCCGAAAGATCCATTTTCATGCCCTTGCACGACTCCGCCAGGCGTCCACGATACTCCCTTTGTCGCGCGTCCAGGTCGTAAGTCGTTCCTGGCCAACCCAGCCAATAGGGCCGCGGCATCTCGAGAATCGCCGAGTGAATGCTCACCTTTGGACAAGGCCGCAGCCGGGTCGGGTCCACAAAGTCTGGATCAGGCCGTCGCACTTGGCCCAGCACAGGGGCAATACCGCCCGTCAGGCCGATTCCGGCCGCAGCAGCCGAAATGATCTGCAGACAGCGCCGGCGGGAAAGGCAGCCGTGGCATCGGTGAGCGGCCGGGGAGACGGCAGGGTGTTTGCGCATAATGATTCCTTAATGGATCAACGTGATTGTTTAGTGCAGCCCATTTCTACTACTGCGGGTGCGATCCTGGCAAGCCGGCAGGAGGCTGCGCCAATGAGCCCAACGTCCTTCGCTTCAGGTTTGCGGGGCGGGGTTGGCCCCTTTATTCGTGCCGGAGGGCCTCGATGGGATCGAGGCGGGCGGCTGCTTTTGCAGGGTAGAGACCGAAAACGATGCCGACCGCGCCGGAGATTCCGAAGGCGAGGAGGACTGACCACAAAGTCACGATCGTCTTCATGTCACTCAACTGGGAGACGACTATGGGGGTCAGCACGCCTACAACGACTCCGATAAGTCCGCCTCCGACAGACAACACAACCGTTTCCACCAGGAATTGCATGGTAATGTCGCGGCGTTTAGCGCCGATGGCGCGGCGGATGCCAATCTCGCGGGTGCGTTCGGTGACGGTGGCCAGCATGATATTCATAATCCCGATGCCGCCGACCAAGAGGGAAATGGCTGCGATGCTGCCCAGGACGATGTTGAAGATTCGCTTGGTTTGTTCGGCCTGCCTGAGGAGTTGGAGCGGAACGATAATTTCGTAATCGTTCTTCTCGTGGAACCGGTTCAGCAGGGTTTTTACCTGGGGATCGGCTGTCTCGACCGAGGAGAGGTCCCGCATTTGGACCGTGATCTGGTGCAATTGGACTTCTTCGGCCTGGAAACCGCCTGCAGACATCTTGAAAAGGATCTCACCAAACCGCGTTCGCGAGGTCGAAAGGGGAATGTAAACGTTATTATCTAAGGGTTCTCCTTCCATTTTGCCGGCCTGCGAGCGCTGTTCAGGCATGTTCTTCTCCCGGATGATGCCGACGACCTGGTAGGCAAAAGCGTCGATTGTCACCGCGGCTTCCAGGGGATCGGTGGCATTGAACAACCGTTGCGCCAAGCCGGCTGTGATCACGCAGACGTTATTCTGATAGGCTTCGTCCAGGGGGGTCAGGAACCGGCCGCGAAGGACATCGATTCCGACGACCTCCGTGTAGACTGGCAACGTGCCAATGACCTGGCAGGCCACATCATTGCGCCCGAACCGGACGTTCTCGCGGATGATACGCATCGGGAGCACGCGGACCACGCCGGGAATGGTCGCCTGCACGCGCGCACCATCCTGGTAGGTGAGACCGTAACTGAGCGCGCTCGGGCCTCGCATCATGCCGGACTGTTTCGCTTCTTCCGCCGGCTTGACACTGCGCAGGATGATGTTCTGGCTGCCGAGCCTTTTGATGGCTTCCTGCGCTTCGTAGGAGGCGCCTTCCCCGATGGCCAGCATGGCGATCACCGAGCAGACGCCGAAAATGATGCCTAGCATTGTCAACATCGAGCGCAGCTTATGCAGCATCAGGCTCTTGATCCCGAGCCGCACCGTGCTGATGAATCGAAAACTGAACATAGGCGTCAAGGCGGTGAGCTGGGCGAGGGACTCAACGGCCGGTTCAGGAAATCCCGGTCGATTTCGCCGTCTTTCATGTGAATCACTCGGTGGGCTCGGCTGGCAACCCGCTCGTCATGGGTGACCAGCACGATGGTCTTCCCATCCCTGTTGAGCCGCCCAATCAGTTCGAGAACCTCGGTCCCGGTCTTGGAATCAAGATTGCCAGTCGGTTCGTCCGCCAGCATCATTAACGGGTCGTTCACCAGCGAGCGGGCGATCGCCACACGCTGCTGCTGCCCGCCCGAAAGCTGGTTGGGGCGGTGATGCAAGCGGTCGCCCAACCCCACTTTATCAGCCAACTCCAGGCAACGCTGATGATAGAGCCGCACGTCTTTGCCCTGGTAGAGCAGCGGAACCTGGATATTTTCGAGCACGGTCAACTGGGCTATGAGGTTATAAGACTGGAAGATAAACCCAATCTTCCGGCCGCGCGCCTCCGACAAGGTGTCGTCCGGCATCTGCGAAACGTCCTCACCGCCGAGGAAATAGCGTCCAGCAGTCGGCCGATCGAGGCAGCCAAGCACGTTGAGCATGGTTGATTTGCCGGACCCCGACGGTCCCATTAACGCCACATAGGATCCCTCGGTGATTTCGAGGTCGACATCCCGAAGAGCCCGGACCCGGTTCTCTCCTCCGAGTTCGTAGGTCTTTTCGATCCCCTCGAGGCGAATGATGGCGGCGCTCATGGTACTCTGATCTGAAATCTACTGGGCCGGCGCCGCTTCGCTCGGTGGCCGCCCTCCTTCGCCACCTTCACGAGGCGCTCCCTGGCGCCCCTCACCGGGGCCAGGCCGGCCGCCGCGTTCGCCGCGTTCGCCCCTGGAACCCATGCTGGCCCGCATGGCGGCACGCTCCTCTTCGCTGAGTTGTCCGTCCCCATCCTTGTCAAAACGCTTAAGCATCTCCTCGCGGTTGCCGCGGCCGCCCGCTCCCGCTTGGCCAAAGCGCGCCTGCATCGCTGTGCGCATCGCTTCGCGCTCGGTTTCATCAAGCTCGCCATCGCCATTGGCATCATACTGCTTGAGCATTTCCTGGAAGTCGAAGCCCGCGGGCGGGCGTGCTCCTGGCGCCCCTTCTCCCGGTGGCCCCTCCGCCATGGCGAGACGGGGGCGATTGCCTCCGGCCTCAAGTGCCTGCCCCGGGGCGACGCCGGTGGGGGCATTGCCATTGCCCATCAGCGCCGGACCGCCGTTCACGGCCGCGGCTTCGCGAACGCGCGTGCCGGTTGGCAGCGATGTGGACGGCCCCGGCCCGCGGTTAATTTCATCGGGCTGCAGTTGCGGACGCCGGGCACCGTTGTTCTCCTCGGCGGGGGGTAGGTTGAGGGATTCGCGGAGCTTGGGCGCATTCGTCAAGGCTTTGGCTTTATCTTTATCGTCGAGCATGGAACCTTCCAGGTCCGCTTCTTCGGTGTCGAACGGCGGAGAGAGCAGCACCTTGTCGCCTTCTTTGATTCCCGAAGTGACCTCGACGAACTTGGTGTTGAACATGCCGACCTGGACAGGTGTCGGGACGTTCTTCGAGCCGCTCTTCAGGTAGACAACCTGGCGGCCTCTGTGGGTCGTGACCGCTTGCAGGGGCACGGACAAAGCGTTGCCGATGTTGGTCACGACGATTTCAGCTTGGGCAGAGACTCCCGGCTTGACGCCCGGCAGCGGGTCAACGATGACCACCTCGGTGTTGTACACCTTGAGATTCGGGTTGCCGAAGCGCGCTTGCGAATCCGGCAGGAGGGCCACTTTTTGCACCACACCCTGGAAGCGTTGGTCCGGAATGGAGTCCAGCTTGATGAACGCCGGCTGGCCTATTTGAACCAACCCGACGTGAGATTCGTGCACTTTAATAGTGACCTTCATGCGCGAGGTATCCGGCAACTTGATCAATTCCTGCCGATTGCGAACCACCGCGCCTTCCTCGATCAACGACTCGCTGCTGAACCGGTTCTCGGTCATGGCATAGACAACCAAGCCGTCCTGCGGCGCATGCCGTTTCGTCGCTTCAAGATTCTTCCGGTCGCGTTCGAGCTTTTTCTCATTGAGCGCGAGGGTATTGGACTGGCTGATCAGGTCGGCTTGGTACTGGGCGATTCTCCGCTCGCTCTGGAGAACCACTCGTTCCAGCTCCTTCTTAGCTTCCTCATAGTCCGACTCGAACTTCTCGCGCTGTTTGGGCAGATCGAACTTCCGCATCATCTGCATCGTGTTGCTTGCCACGATGAACGAGTTCTCGGTGCCGATAACGCTCAGCCGGTCCGAATCCTCCTGCCGCTTGGTTTCGTACCCTTTGCTCCTGAGGTTGGTGGTCCAAAAGTAGTTGTCCCGGTTGACGGAAAGCTGGGCGAGAGCCTGCACCACTTTGTTGCTCGATTCGACCAGGTCGACCAGTTCCTGGCCCTCGTCAAACTTGTCGAGGTCCATTTTGGCAAATTTGACCTTGAGCAACGCGGCGCGAATATCGCTGTTGGTCGAGCTTTTCTGAATTTCCAATTGCGCCTCAGCCTGGGCCAGGGCGAACCTGGCTTTCTCGTAATTGATCTGCTGCTGGTTGACCTGATCCTGTGCTTGCGCGGAATCAAGCTCCACAAGCAGGTCGCCCTTCTTCACGTAGGTGCCCTCCGGCACGATGTAGATAATCCGGGCGGTTCCCTCCACATCGCTGCGAATGCTCACCTCGCTCACGGCCGCCAGGGTGCCGCGGTCAATCACCGACACGGTAAAGTCGCCGCGCTTGACCTCGAAATACTGGGTGGAGACCGCTTTCGATTTCGGCCAGAAAATGATTGCCGCCAGGGCGACCACGCCCACTGCCAGGGCCACCAAGAGAATCGGACGTTGGCGCACCTTCTCGGGCATGTTTTCCTTCAATTCATTCCACTTCATGGCATAGGCTCCAGAACTTCGTTCGGTGTTTTCAGTTCAACCTGTGGCAACTCGCTCAACGGCACGTCGGATCGGATCGTCGCCGTCTGGCCGGAGATGGGATCTTTCAACCAGAATTTATCCTCTGACGTGGATAGGACGCCTATATCATAGAGCAGTTGGAGGCGCGCGTCGAGGTAGCTCACCGTGCTTTCGGTCAAACTGTTCTGTGCGGAGATCAAATCGTCCTGCGCTTCGCGCAATTCCTGGACCGTCCTGCGCCCCGCCTCGAACAGGATCTGCGTCATTTCCACCCGGCGCGCGGTGGTCTCGAAAGCAGCCCTTTGGTTAATGAAATTCTGGCGCCGCTGCTCCAAGGCCCGGAACCCGCGCTCGATACGATCCCGCAGGTTATCGAGCGAAGCCACCAGGCTGCGCAATTGAGACTCAAACGCAATCAACGATTGCCGGTAAGCATTCCGGGCCGGCAGCTTGTCCACCAGGTCGTCCACTTGCACCCCCACCTGGTAACGGATATTGCTCGGATCGAAATTCGCGTAGTCATCCGGCGGGTCCGAGGACACATTCGCATTCGCGAACAATCCCACGGCTGGCCGGAGTTGGTCCCGGGCAATCCGAAGCTTCCGCTTGCTATCTTCAAATCGGTCGATCGCCGATAAGATGTCCAGGTTCTTCGCCACCGCCGTTTTATAGGCAGCCGCCGAGTCCAAAGGGACGGGTATGAGGCCAACCTGTTCCAACTCCGCAAGTTCGGCGTCCTTAAGGTAAAGCGTCTCACTGACGGGAATTCCCAGGCGCAGCTTAAAAGCGTCCAGTTGCGTGAAATAGTTCGCCACCGAATTGACATACTGGATCCGCGCCGCCAATTCAGCCGTCCGCGCATTATCGACGTTCGCCGCTGAATCGCGGTCCACCGCCCGCGCTTCGGTATACTCAAACAGCCACGCGCGCCGCACGTAGTTGGTGTAATTGTTGCGCACCGTCGATTTCTGCGAAAGCAAGCTCAGGTAATCGAGCACGATGTTCATGTCGAACTGCTTCTGGTTCTGACTGAACGTGCGAACGGCATACACCGTGTTCCGCTCGGCCTGGGTCAGGTTTTCCACCGTCGGATCATTCCAGCCGAAGCCCTGGAGAAGCGGTTGAGACAAATTGACGGAGAGGGTGTCAATGGCCGTGTTCCGTGTCGCGCCGGCCGGTTTCCCAACGAAATAGCGCAAAAGATCGTTGGCCAGCGTGACGCTCAGCCGCCCGCCCGTCTTGAACAACTGGCTCACGCCGATGCGCGAGCTGACCCCGCCGTCCATCCGGTCCGATCCGGTCCCGGCGAGATCCGCCGAGGAATTGGCGAGGAAAATGGGCGTAAACTGGTATCGCGCCCCGGTCAGCGAGAGCGCCGTCAGGTAAAGCTGCTCTTTTTGCGCCTGGTACTCCCGGCTGTTCTGGACGGCCAACTCCAGCGCTTCCTTCAGGGAGAGGATTCTCTGGTTGGTCTGAAACCGGTCTTCGATCAGTTCTGGCGGCAGAATCTCCTTCGGAGTTCTGGCCGAGTAACGGGTGTCAATGCTGAACGCGTTGGTATGGCCGAATACCCTCTGTTCCGCCTGCTGGATGATGTTGTAAACCTCTTTGTCAGCCGACCGCCGATAATGGGACGCTGTGCAGCCACACAAGAGAACAACTGCCGATGCCCAGAGAACCCTCCGAACCAACACCGTTTGGGTGACTTGTCTTCTGATCGAACAAAATAGTGCGTACACGCTTGATAAAAGATGACATCTCTCGGATTCAAAAGGTTACTGACAACTTGGTCGCCAGCGCAAGAAGTTCTCCAAATGATGGAATCCGACCGCCAATCCGGCCGGGGAAGGGCGCGCCGAGCCCGTCGCGCCCTGCCACTCCGTGGTAAGTGAAGGGCCGGATTGCCCGGCCGGCCGGCATCCCGTTACATCTCGTGCGGCGAAACCCCTAAATCGAGGATGCTGCACGCTTCGATCACGTTCAGCCCAAGCCGCTTCGCTTCGGCAACCACTTCTGGCGATTCCGCCCCCGGATTGAGCCACAGTTCTTCGCATCCCTTCGCCGCAATGTCAGGGAGTATATTCATAAGATGTTGTGGCGGAATGTACACGGTAATACGGTCCGGGCGTTCGGGAAGCTCAAGAACGCTTCGATAGGCGGGTTCACCCTCGACTTCCGGTTCGGTCAAACTCACCGGGTAAACGGCGTATCCTTGCTTGCGATAGGCGCGTACTGCCTTGTTTCCGAACTTGTTACGATTATTTGAAGCCCCGATGACTGCGACCGATTTCATCCCTTACTATGCGCGCGCGCCGCGCTTGTGCAAGCCGCGGCGCGTGTGGGTCCGGTCCTGAACCGGGGCTGGAGATGGGGTGCAACCGCGGTTCTTTCGATGATACTAGATGGTTGCTATATGGTTGCTATATGCCTGACATAAGAAAGCATATGTGAACTATAAGGCAACATTCTAGTAATAAAAAAGGTAGATGCACTTGACTCTTGTCTGTGTCGGGCGCAGCGCCGGTTTTAGACGCGAGGCGCGCTGCCCCCGGATCTAACGGGTCGCAGAAATCCCTTCAACCCGTTCCGATTCGATTCCGCACCTTTTCCGGTAGGCGGAGGGTGTCTGTCGCGTGTCGGCTTCGAAAAGGCGGTAGAAATTGCTCAAAGTCGGAAAACCGGATTCGAGCGCCACATCCACGATCTTGATGTCGGCCGTGGTCAGCAGTTGCTTGGCTCGGGCCAACCGCAACCGGATCACGTACTGATGCAGGGTCATGCCATAGAGGTTTTCGAAGGAGCGCTGCGCCAGTTGAGGGGAGAGCCCAGCGCTTTGGGCCGCGTCTTGCCAGCGCCAGCGCTCCGCGTAATGCTCGGTGACAAATCGGACCAGCCGGGCGACCCCATTTGCACGGGCCGTTCCAAGTCCAGGGCTCGCGGACGAGGGAGCGGATTCGGGATCGATCGACTCCGCGAGACGCCCCAGGCGGGCCTCGATCTCCAGCAGTGCCCATCGCCGTCCGTTTCCAGAGCCAGCCGCCAGGTCCTCGGACCAGCTCTGAAAGAGCGCCGAATCCAGGGGACGCCGGGTGGATTCGAGGTCCATCACCACCGCGCCTCCCAACACTTTCCGCCGGAAAGCTTCGGGCAGGCGCCACTCCAGGAAGAACTCCAGCGGGAGGTGCAACCAGTAGAACTCGCGCGCCTCGGCGGCTTGGGTTACCTGGTGAGGAAAGCCGGCCCAGAAGACCGCGAGCGAGCGCGCGGGCAGGATCACCTCCCGGTCTGCGATTCGCTGGGTGAAGCGTCCCGAGCCCAGGTAGTTCAGCTCGATTTCGTCATGCTGGTGAGCCTCCCGAAAAGAAGCGGGGACCAGGTTGGCGTGCCCAACAGAAAGCCCGAAGCGCCCGTGCATGACAGGGGAACGCGGCATGCGAGATCAGGAGATTTCGTATCCGAAACAGGAGGAATGAGCAATGCGAAAAGGCTAAGCTTCGTTTGCTGGCACCGGGTCCACCAGGCCCGGTCCGGCAGGGGCGTCTGCCAATTATGAACGCGAGACGTTCCGGAAACCCGCCAACAACCCCCTAACCCGGAAAGACGATTATGCGACACGCCGTTCTGATCCTGATCTTGCTGGGAATCGGCCCCTTCACTTCGCTGGCCGATCGCTCCACCTACGACACCACGAAGACCCAAATAGCGCTGCCGCTTGAAACCGCGCCCACCATCGATGGCGTGATCGAGACGGCGGAATGGGAGCGGGCGGGCGGCGCGGCCGGGAATTTTTGGATCGTGCAGCCGAACGCCGACCTGGAGGACGGCATTCGGGGTGGCACCGCTGGGGACGTGGCGAGCGCGCCGGCTGATGCTGCGGATCTGAGCTTCTTTATCTATGCCGGTTTCGACGCCAACTATCTCTATGTGGCGGTTCGAGTCTTCGACAACATCATCATTACGGACAGCGCCGAACCGGACTCGGCGAACGGAAACACCTGGATGGACGACAGCGTGGAAGTGTTCATCGACGGCGACAACAGCAACTTCGCAACGCGGGACACGTCGGGCACCAACCCCGAAGTTGCCGGGAGCGGGGGACAGTTCGTCATCACAGCAAACAACGCCTACCGCGACGCTGAGGCGGGCTCCCCAGGCATGGGCGAGGGGCAGCCCTGGATGGCCCGGACGACCGTGCGGGACGACGGGATAAGCTACGACGCCGAATTCCGGATCGCATTGAGCAAACTGGGCAATCCGAAGCCCGGCGACATTATCGGTTTCACCGTCGGCGTGAACGATGACGATGACGGCGACGCCGGAGATCGCCAGGTTCTCTGGGTGGGCAGCACCCATATCGAATCGACTTATGGCAACCTGCTGCTTGGCGTCCGCTCTTACGAGGCGCCCAAGACGGCGGCACCCACGGTGGATGGAATCATTAACGCCAGCGAGTACCCAGGCGCCCAGGAGATCAAAGTCGAACTGCACACCGCGATCTTCGACCTTTCTGGAGGCGACGACACCTTTGCGGAGGGGGACTCGGGCTTCTCCGCGTGGGCAGTCCATGATGCGGACGCGATCTACGTCGCGATCCGGGCAATCGACGACGTCGTGGTCAACGATACTGCCGAGGCGGGGAGCGAAGACGGCTCGACTTGGGAAGATGACAGCGTCGAGATCTTCTTCGACGCCGATTTGGACCGCGAACTGACCCACGGCACGGCCGGTCCTTACGAAGGGCAATACGTGTTCACCGCCAATGGCGCCTGGCGGGATGTCGAAGCCAATAATCCGGCGTTCGGAAAGGAAAACGACTGGTTTGCCGCGACCGCCCCATCCGACAAGGGGTACAGCGTCGAGTTCAAAGTGAAAAAAGCCGCTCTGGCCAGCCCTGCCGATGGCGCCACCCTCGGTTTCCAAATCGCGCAGAATGACGATGACGGCGCGGGCCGCAAATCGCAGCCCGCCTGGTCGGGCCGCGCCCATAGCGAGTTCACTTACGGCACGATCAAGCTGGCTGGCGCCGCGCCCTCCGGCCCGGTCACGATCAACACCGTAAAGGTCAGCGGAAACAACCTCGTGTTGGCCATTGCCACCCCGAACTGCACCGGGAACCACTCGGTCGAAAAGTGCGCCACGCTTGGCAGCGCGTGGTCCGCCGTTTCGGGAGTGACGGCGGGTGCGTGCCAGGGCGGCGTGATCACCTTGACGTTCCCCAAGCCCGCGGCCGCGCTGGAGTTCTACCGCGTGGTGCTCAAATAGCCGCGCCGTGTCTCCCGGCACGAGAGCGCCGGCCTCAGCCTGCGCTTCCTGGCGGGACCGCAGGGGAACCAAGACGGAGAAACTCGATGCGATGATTCGCTTCCGGGTGGCGCGGGGATGGCCCGGCCACCAGGACCGCCACCGAACCGGGGATCGATTGCTGACGCAGCCAATCCGATGCGAAAGCACGCCAGTCCTCGATTTCCTGAGTCATCTCGAGCGGGTGAACACCATACGAAAACGACAGGTGCCTTGCCACGGCCGGGTCCGCCGTGAGAGCCACGATCCAAGGCGCGAGTTTGAACCGGGAGATCATTCGCGCCGTCGTTCCCGTCCGGGTGGGGACGAAAATGGCGGCGGAGGGGACGGTCTGGAGGGCATGCTCGACCACGGAGGCGATGCCTTCCGGAACGGTCGCGGGCCTGGATTCGCCGTTGAGCTGCCAGGGCCTGGCTCGCGGGCGGCCAGCTTCGGTAGTGGCCGCGATGGTCGCGAGCATTCGAACCGATTCCTCGGGGTACCTGCCCATGGCCGACTCGCCTGAAAGCATGAGGCAATCGGTTCCATCAAGGACCGCATTGGCGACGTCGGTCGCTTCGGCGCGCGTGGGCAAGCGGCTGGCGGTCATTGATTCGAGCATCTGGGTTGCGGTGATCACCGGTTTGCCCGCCCGGTTGGCCTCCGCAATGAGGTGTTTCTGGGTCAGAGTGATCTCCTCGATGGGCACCTCGACTCCCAGGTCGCCCCGGGCCACCATGATCCCGTCCGCCTCCTGCAGAATGCTGGCGAAGTGGCGCAAGGCACCGGCGCGCTCGATCTTCGCGATGACAAACGGCGTCTTGCCCAGCGCGGCGGCGGCGGACCGGAGATCCCGCAGGTCAGCGGCCGTTTCAACAAACGACTGGCTGACGGCGTCCACGCCATTGCGCAGCGCAAACTCCAGGCAGGCGCGGTCGTGATCGGTGAACGCGCTAATCCCGAGATCAATCCCAGGGAGGTTAAGCCCTTTTCGCGAACGAAGTTCACCGCCCACCGCCACCTTGCAGACTACGTCAGGATCGCGGACGCATTCGACCATCAGCTGCACCAGACCGTCGTTCAGAAAAAGACGATCCCCCCGTGATACGACCTTCGGAAGCAGATCAAAGCTCATGCTGGCGCGTTCGGCGTTTCCAACGATCGGTTCGCGTGTGAGCGTGAACTGATCCCCAGCGAGGAGTTGGACCGGTTCCGGATCCAGCTTGCCAAGGCGCATCTTGGGACCGGGCAGATCGGCCATAATGGTGACGCGCCGCCCTGTCGTTTTCTCGGCCGCCCGGATCCGGAGGATGTGCTCCCGGTGCGCGGCAAAGGTGCCATGCGAGAAGTTCAACCTTGCGATGCTCAACCCGGCCCAGATCAGCCGCTCGATCATCTCGAGCGAATCCGACGCTGGGCCGAGGGTGGCGACGAGCTTTGTTTTGTGCAATGGAAGTGGCACCGGCCCGAGAAGATAGCGGCTCGTTGGCGAAAGCAAAACCCTGGATTTCGGCGCGTTACTTCTCGGCGTTCAGGATTCGGCGGGCTTTGGCAAGGTCTTTCGCGTGCTCGGGATCCAGCTTGGGGAACTTGATTCCGAGCGCCTCGATCTCGCGGCTGACGATGGCCGACACGGCCGCGCGGGCGATCCATTTGTGATCCGCAGGGATGACGTACCAGGGCGCCCAATCGGTGCTGGTTGCGGTGATCGCCTTTTCAAAAGCCTCCATGTACTCCGGCCAGCGGGCGCGCTCCTCAAGATCGGCCGCGTTGAACTTCCAATGCTTCGCCGGGTCGTTCAGCCGCTCGAGAAAGCGCTTCTTTTGCTCCTCTTTGGACATGTGAAGGTAGAACTTGAGGATCAAGGTCCGGTTCCGGACAAGGTGATGCTCGAAGGCGTTGATATCTTCATAGCGCCTCCTCCAGAAGCTCTCGCCCGGAGTTTCGGACACGAGCTTTTGCGCCTCCAGCAACTCGGGATGGACCCGCACCACGAGCACGTCTTCGTAATAGCTGCGGTTAAAGATCACGATGGTGCCTCGCTCCGGCAGGCATTTCGAATACCGCCAGAGAAAGTTGTGCTGGAGTTCCTCTTCGGAAGGGCGTTTGAAGCTGAACACCCGGCAGCCCTGCGGGTTCAGGCCGGACATCACATGTTCGATCATGCTGTCCTTGCCCCCGGCGTCCATGGCCTGGAGGATGATAAGCACCGAGAACCGGTCGGTGGCGTAGAGGAGTTCCTGGGCTTGGGAAAGGGAATCCAGGTTTTTCTGGATGAACGCCTTGGCCTGGTCCTTCAGTTCCTCGCCGGACAGGCCGCGCAGGCCTTTCGCGTCGCTGCAATCGGTCTTGTGGTCTTTGGTCCGAAAGGCGGTGCCGGAATCAATCCGGAAGAGGCGTGCAATCTTGGAGCGTTTCACAACAAGGAGAGTTGAAGGGTGGAAGGGTTCATTCAATTAAGGCACCGCGCACGGTTTGGCTCCCCAAATTTCGTTGGCGTACTCGGTGATGGCCCGGTCGCTGGAAAACCGGCCGGCTGCGGCCACATTCAATATCGCTCGGGTGGCCCAGGCGTCCCGATCCAGGTAAAGCGCGCCCAGCCGTTGCTGCGCTTCGCTATAGGAACGCAGGTCCGCCAGGTGCATGTAGTAATCCCCGCCCTTGAGCAGCGAAGCGAGGATGGGCTCAAACAAGCCCGGTTCATGCCGGCTAAAGTGATCCGACCGGATCAAGCCGAGGGCGGCCTGTGTTTCGGGTTCGTTTTCGTAATGCCACGAGGGGTTGTACCAGCCGCGCGTCTCGCTCACCTGCTGGGCGTTCAGGCCGAACAGGAAGAAGTTCTCCTCGCCGACTTCCTCGGCCATCTCAATGGTCGCGCCATCGCGGGTGCCAATCGTCAGGGCGCCATTGAGCATGAACTTCATATTGCTGGTCCCGCTGGCTTCGTAGCCGGCCGTTGAAATCTGCTCGGAGACATCGCTGGCCGGTATCAGACGCTCGGCCATCGAGACGCAGTATTCCGGCAGGAACAACACCCGGAGCCGATTCCGCACCGCCGGATCGCCATGAATCGTTCCCGCGAGGTTATTGATGAACTTGATGACCAGCTTGGCCAGCCGGTATCCGGGCGCAGCTTTCCCGGCGAACAGGAACGTGCGCATCGGCAGTTCCAGCGACGGATTCTCGCGCAGCCGCTGGTAAAGCACGACGATGTGCAGCGCGTTGAGCAATTGCCGCTTGTACTCGTGGATGCGTTTGACCTGGCAATCGAAGATCGTGTCCGGGTCCACTTCTTCGCCCAAGCTTCGTTTTAGCCAGTCGGCAAACCGGATCTTCGCCTGGTGCTTGGCGTTAAGAAAGGCGGCCCGGAATGCCGGGTCCGTCGCGAACGCTTTCAGCTTCTGCAACTGATCCAGATGGGTAATCCAGTCCGGCCCGATGGCTTCGGTAATGACGCTTGACAGGCAAGGGTTGGCCAGCAACAGCCAGCGGCGGGGTGTGACGCCATTGGTCTTGTTACTGAAGCGCTCCGGGAACATCTCCGCGAAATCGGCGACCACCCGCTTTTTCAGCAGTTCGGTATGGATCGCGGCCACGCCATTGGTGCTGTGCGACCCCACAATCGCCAGGTGCGCCATCCGCACCGAGCGCTCGCCGCCTTCCTCGATCAAGCTCATTCGGGCGACCCGCCCCTCGTCATTGGGGTACTTCGCCCGCACGTCCCCGAGGAACCGGTGGTTGACTTCGTAAATGATCTCGAGGTGGCGCGGCAACAGCATCTCGAACCACCGGACCGGCCATTTCTCCAGGGCTTCGGGAAGCAAGGTATGGTTGGTGTAACCCAGGGAGCGCTGTGTCAGGTCCCAGGCTTCGTCCCACCCCAGCTTCGCGTCATCGAGCAGGATGCGCATCAGTTCCGCCACGGCCATCGAGGGGTGCGTGTCGTTCAACTGGATGGCTGCTTTGTCGGGAAGCGCGCTCCAATCGGTGTTGGTCTTGCGGAAGCGCCTCACCAGGTCGGCGAGGGAACACGCGACCAGGAAGTACTCCTGCACAAACCGCAACGCTTTGCCCAGCCGGGTCGTGTCGTCCGGGTAGAGCACGCGGGTCAACGTTTCTGCCGAGAGCGTGTCCGCCAGGGCCCCGATGAAATCCCCGCTGCTGAATTGCTGGAAATCAAACTGGCGTTCGGCATTGGCCGCCCAAAGTCGCAGCGTGTTGATGGTCTTGCCGCCATACCCGACCACCGGCCGATCGAAGGGTATGCCAAGCAGGATCGACGGCCGCTTTAGCACGGTGCGCACCGATGTCCCGCTCAGCCCGAACGAGCAATTCAGCCGGATCTCGACCGTCTCCTCAGGCCGCGCCACTTCCCAGGGATCCGGAAAGCGCAGCCAGTTGTCGGGTTGTTCCACTTGCCAGCCGTCCTTGAAGGTTTGCTTGAAGATGCCGTACTCGTACCGGAGGCCGTATCCGAACGCCGGGATCTCCAGCGTGGCCATGGACTCGATATAGCAGGCCGCCAGGCGGCCGAGTCCGCCGTTGCCCAGCCCGGCGTCGGGCTCCTCTTCAAAGACCGCCCGCCAATCCCGCTGGTCGGATTGCAGGTCTTCATCCACCCATTGTTCGATGCCGAGGTTGAGAATGTTCGCCGCGAGCGTGCGCCCGATCAGGAACTCCATCGAGAGGTAATACACGCGCTTCGGGTTCTCCTGGTCGTGCGTGTCTTGGGTCTTGATCCAGCGCTGCGTCAAAAGATCGCGCACCGAGCGGCCCACGGCTTCGAATGCCTGCCGGCGGGTGGCACTCTGAAGCCCGATCGCATGGTCCAGCACCAGGTGCCGGTCGTAATAATCCTTGTTCGAGAAGGTGAACGGGCCGCATTCGTACTGCTCCAAGGAAGGGCCCCTTCCGGGACGCTTGCGGCTTGAGACGTGATGTTTTCTCATAGAGCCTCACTTTGCCGGCTTGCCCTGTCGAGAACCGGCACTGGGGCACAGGTGACCGATCTGCCAAGCAAACGGATGGTAGCCGCCGCTCGCCCTTGTGGCAATGCCTGGTTTTCGAGGCGCCTGCCTCCGGATATAACACGTATATAACAGGTATTTAACACGTATTTAACTCGTTCCTGAATCGTGTTATATGCCTGTCAAATACGGGTTGAAAACGGGTTATCTGCGGGACGTGTGCCTCCCTTCTCCGGCGTCGCTGGCCGTTGAGATGGTTTGCCCCGCGCCTTTTCGAGCGGCCAAACAAGAAGCCCGCAGTTCGTGTCCAAACTGCGGGCGTGCGGAAATGAATTATCGAAGGAACGGCTTTAGCCCTTACCCGTTCTTCCCGCAGCACTGCTTGTACTTCTTGCCGCTGCCGCACGGGCAGGGATCGTTCCGGCCCACTTTAGGTCCGGTCCGGACCGGTTTGGCCTTGGAGATGGCTTCGGAGGCTTCGCTGACCATTTCACTGGCCTTGGAGACCGGGCCGCCGCCGCTGGAGGCGGTCTGGGTTTGGGAACCGAGGGCGGCGGTGGGCTGGTGGACGGTTCGTTGGGGCAGGCTGCGCAGGAATTGGTCGAACGCCATCAGGCTGGAGGCGCTGCGGAAGATGTTATGGCAGATCTCGGTCTTGATATTGACCATGAGCTCTTCGAACATCTTGAAGGCCTCAGCCTTGTACTCAATGAGCGGATCGCGCTGGCCGTAAGCCCGGAGCCCGATGCTATTCCGGAGGCTGTCCATGCCATAGAGATGCTCCTGCCAGAGCTTGTCGATCGCGCTGAGGATGGTGTACCGCTCGATGGCCTTCAAGGCTTCGGGGTTCTCGAAGGTGATCTTGAGGTTGTAAGCGTCCCGCACGCTCTTCGAAATGAATTGGCAGACGGCGAACTGGGCCGGGTTCAGACCGTCGAAAAGGGAGCCCGGGACGGGTTGCTCTTCACCCGTATGGGCGACACGCGTGATCTCGGACTCAGGAATCCCCAACGGGAAGTTCAAGTTCACCCAATCGGCCAGTCCGCGAATGTTCCAGTCCTCGGGGAGTTCGTCGGGGGAGGTGAACTCGGCGACCTTCGCCACGACGACCTCTTCCATGATGTCCATCAAGCGGTCGCGCGCGTCCTCGGAGTGGATAATCTCGTTGCGGAAGCCGTAGACGACTTCACGCTGCTTGTTCATGACGTCGTCGTACTCCAGCGTCCGTTTCCGGATTTGGAAGTTGTGCTGTTCGACGCGTTTCTGGGCCGTCTCGATCGAGCGGTTGAGGAGCGGATGTTCCAGTTCCTGCCCTTCCTCCAGGCCGACCCGCTCCATGACTTTGACGATGCGGTCTGAACCGAAGAGGCGCATCAAGTCGTCTTCCAACCCGATGAAGAAGTGGGAGGAACCCGGATCGCCCTGGCGTGCGCAGCGTCCGCGCAACTGGCGGTCAATGCGCCGGGCTTCGTGCCGTTCCGTCCCGATAACGTGCAAGCCGCCAATCTCCGCCACACCGGGCCCGAGTTTAATGTCCGTGCCGCGGCCGGCCATGTTGGTGGCGATGGTGACGGCGCCGCGCTGGCCCGCGAAAGCCACGATCTCGGCTTCCTTCTGGTGGAATTTGGCGTTTAGCACCGAATGCACAATGTGCGCCTTGGCAAGCATCCGCGAAAGCAATTCACTGACCTCGACCGAGATCGTGCCGACGAGGATAGGCCGCCCCTGGGCGTGGATCGTCTGGATCTCCTTGAGCACGGCGTCGTACTTCTCGCGTTTGGTTTTGTAAACCGTGTCGTGCTTGTCCTTTCGCGCGACAGGTTTATTGGTCGGGATCACCAGGACCCCGAGCTTGTAAATGTCGAAGAACTCCGAGGCCTCCGTCTCGGCCGTTCCGGTCATGCCGGCCAGTTTGCGATAAAGGCGGAAGTAATTCTGAATCGTGATGGTCGCGAGCGTTTGGGTCTCGCGTTCAATGGCCACGCCTTCCTTGGCTTCCACCGCCTGGTGGAGGCCGTCGCTCCACCGCCGGCCGGTCATCAAGCGCCCGGTGTTTTCGTCGACAATGACGACCTTGTTCTCCTGAATAACGTACTGAACGTCCTTCTGATAAAGGCAATAGGCCTTGAGAAGCTGCGAAATACAGTGGATCTGCTGGGCCCTGGCTTCGAACTCCGTCTGGAACTTGGTCTTGGCTTCCATGCGCTTGCGCACATCCGGTTCCGGGCCGGTATCGATCTCGTGGAAGGTCGTGATCAAATCCGGAAGCACGAAGGCGTCAGGGTCCTGCGGGCTCAGGAAGGTCCGCCCCTTTTCCGTCAGATCCGCGTCGTGGCTCTTTTCGTCCATGGCGAAGAAGAGCGTTTCCTTTTGAGCGTAAAGCTCGCGTTTGGACTGGTCGGCATGGAGTTGAAGCTCGGCCCGGTGCATCAGGCGATGGTTTTCCGCGTTCTCGAGCAACCGCATGAGCCCTTCGGATTTCGGGTTGCCGATCTTGACGCGATAGAGCAGAAGCCCGATTTCGAATTCGAGCTTTTCGGGGTCGGACGGATTGGAGCCGTCTTCGGGATGGAGCTTCTTGAGCAGGTCATTGGCTTCGGCCAGAAAGCGGTTGCAGAGCTTTTCCTGGGCGTGGACGAGCGCTTCGACCTGAGGTTTGTACTGGGGATACTTGTCGTCGATGGCGACGACGGCCGGGCCGCTGATGATCAACGGAGTTCGGGCTTCATCGATGAGGATCGAGTCCACTTCATCGACAATCGCGTAGTAATGGCCCCGCTGGACCTGCTCTTCCTTGCGCGTCGCCATGCCGTTGTCGCGCAGGTAATCGAACCCGAACTCGGCGTTGGTGCCGTAAGTGATGTCGCAGTAGTACTGCTCGCGGCGGACGGCAGGCGATTGATCGTGAAGAATGCACCCGACCGTCAGGCCCAGAAACTTGTAGATCGCGCCCATCCATTCGCTATCACGGGCCGCGAGGTAATCGTTCACCGTCACCACGTGCACCCCCAGGCCGGACAAGGCGTTCAGATACACAGGCAGGGTCGCCACGAGCGTCTTGCCTTCGCCAGTCGCCATTTCCGCGATCTTGCCCCGGTGCAGCGCCACGCCGCCGATCAACTGGACGTCGAACGGGATCATGTCCCACTTGAGAGGACGGCCGCGGACGGTGATTTCGGTGCCGCAAAGGCGCCGGCAGGCGTTCTTCACGACCGCGAACGCTTCGGGCATGATTTCGTCCAGGGCCGCCGCCAACTCGGTGTTGTCCTTGATGGTGGAAAGCCGCGCCTTCCAATCGGCCGTTTTCTGCCGCAATGCGTCGTCCGGCAGGGATTGCAGCGAAGCCTCGAACTCGTTGATGGTGTGGACGAGAGGCCGCAAACGCTTCACTTCCCTGTCGTTTCTGGATCCGACGATCTTCTTAAAGATGTACCCAATCATGCAAATGCTGGAAAAGTCCGGCTAGGCAAGGTATGGGAAGAGCCAGCCACCGTCAAAGCAAATGGAAAGGCCCCTATGAGACGACGTGAATTCATTAAAACCAGCGCGGGCGCCGCAGCCGCCTTCATGGCGGCACCGTCCCTCAGCGGCACCGCTCAACCCAGTTCCCAAGCGCCAACGCGTGCCACCGAGCCGCCGATGAAGTGCAGTTGGTATCCCTTTGCCGGCCATCCGGATGCGGACACGTGCTGGTCGTTGTCGGTCGGGCCGGACGGCCGCATCTATGCCGCAGCGTGCGCGGAATCGGTCCCGGGCGGGGTGGTCAAACTGGCGCGCTACAACGAACAGCGTGACACGCTGGAGTACCTGTTCGCACTGGACGAGATGGTCGACGATCCTGGCGACTCGGGACGGGCGACCCAATGCAAGATTCATTACAGCTTTGCGCCCTCGATGAGCGATGGCGTCCTTTACATGGCTACGCATCTTTCCGGGCCGCCCATCGATCAGCCCGCTTATTCGCCATGGCTCTCCTGGCACGACCCAAAACGCTGCTTCCGCGGCAGTGCCTTGCTGGCTTTCGACACCCGGAAAGACCAGGTCCTCTGGTGGGAAACCATGATCCCGAAGGAAGGCTGCCGATGCCTCTTGCACGACGAAGAGCGCGGCTTGCTCTACTCGCTAAGCTATCCCCGCGATCATTTCATCATCTTCGACACCAAGAAGCGCGCCCGGCGCGACCTGGGCCGCATTGGCTCGATCAACGCCCAGGCGTTGTTCCTCGATCGCAAGCACCGGGTCTGGACCACCGACGATTACGGGCACCTCGTGCGTTATGACCCGGAAACGGATCGGCTGGACCGGTCGCCATTCGTCTTGCCTCACGACCCCGAGTTTCAGACCGGCTGGCATAGCGTCTTCTACGACGTCGTGTCCGCGCCCGATGGCGAGAGCGTGTTTGCCGTCACTTGGATTGCCGCGCCGCGCTTGATGCGGATCTGGCCGAACGAAGGCGAATGGCCGCGCGTTGAAGACCTGGGGCCTGCGACCCAGAAGCGCGATACCACCCTTCCGAAAGATACCTTCATCGACCATTGCGGCGGGCTTGCGCTGGCGGGCGACGGGCAGATCTATTATGTCGCATCCCGCTGGCGCGACCCGGTGCACAACCCCATGCCTGCCGACCGTGAGGAACGGGAAGGCGTAGTCTGGCGCCTGGACCCGAAGAACCACGACCGGCAGGAGGTGGCCTTGCTGAAGCATCCGGCGAGCCCCGCCCAGTACGTTTCGCGCGGCGCGGTCGATCATAACGGAGACCTGTTCTTCGGGGCCGTTGGGACCAAGCCAGTCGGTATTTTCAAAGTCCATATGCCTGCCCATCGGAAGAAAGAAAACGCGCACTTGCCAATTCGAATCTGGGGATGAGGTGAATTATGAGCGACAATTCAACACCCAAAAAAGCCAAGTACGATATGAACTCGCCGGAAGCGCGGGCGCTGATCGACGAGATTGTGCATGGCACGTTCGTGAAGGAGGGCGCCATGGCAGCCTTCCCTGCCTGTTTTCCCGGCGCGAGCACGCCCATTCGCGCTGACGAAAGCCATATCACCAGCCTGGACATCACGCCCGATGGCATTGTCTACGGCGGGACCAGCGGCCGGGCCGCGCACGTTTTCGTGGCGATGTTCCACGGCATTACCGGCGTCGTCTTTGACCGTGGCACTGTCTCCGGCGCGACGGAATGTCCGGCGGTATGCTGCGCCAGAGACAAGTTCGTGGCCTGCGTCAACGGCCCGGACGGCGGACGGATTCTCACCGGGGGCCTCTCCGGGCTTCCCTTTGACCTGATCCAGGAGTGGGGTTTCTCGCGTCCGCCGCTGCGCGAAGCGGGCAAGGTGAGCGCCGACCCGATCGTTCATGCGGTGATCGATTCGAACCGGCGCACGCTGGTGGGCATCACGACCAGGCACCTGTTCACCTTCACTATCGACAGCGGCAAGATCGAACTCGCAGAGGAACTCAAAGGCTCCGGCCGGTTAGCGCCAACGCCAGAAGGCAGCGTCTTCGGCCAGGACGGTGCGACCCATCTGTGGCGCTTTGACGTTTCGAAGCGAGCCCTGCAACGCCGGGCTGTGGAGCTTCCGCGAGGCGACTGGTCGGGGCCGCCGCTCACTTGGTCGCGCGCGGGGAGTGGTGCCCCGAGTCTTCTTTACACCGCTGATCCCCGCGGCACGCTTTATTCTTTCTCGGAGCAGGACGGATTCAGTCCCGCGCTGGGCCGGACGCTTCTTGCGCCGGTTGGGCCGATGGCGGCCACGCACGATGGCCGGATCTTCGGTTTTTGTGGGCCTGAAATGGCGAAGATGTTCTGCTACAACCCGCGGACAAAGCAGGTGACCAACCTGGGTGTGGCAGTTTCCGTGCTTGAACGCCGGCGATACGGCTACGTGTTTGGCGACGCGGTCACTGGGCGCGACGGGCAGATCCTATTCGGCGAGAAGGACGATCTGGGGCACTTGTGGTTGTACTTCCCGCGGATCCAAGCGGCGTAATTAGGACACCCTGAGACGTCTTGTCGCTCTGGTGGGCAGCTGCGGTCTCCCCGGCAAGCCTCAGCAGGAAATTGTTTGGCCAGGCTTTCACGGGGTTTCTTCGGAGGCGGCGAGCAGGTCAGCGAGAGCTTGCCGGATACGCGCAAGTTTGTCGCGGGCTGCCTGTCCGATCGACGCCGTGGGGGCAGGAGGGCATAGCCGGTCCGCCAGCGACGGAATGGCGGACAGCGTGAACCAGTGACGCGCAACGAACCGCGTGGCTTCCTCGACGGTGACCAGACTGAAGAGCCCGGCATAAAACCACGGCTTGGGATCTTCGTGCCCTCCCTGACGCACGAGTTGATAGGCCAGCCGACAGGACCGCTCCAGGCGTTTCGGATCGGCCTCTTCAAGATGGTCCATGTAGTCTTGAGCCCGCGCGTCCAGCCCCTGGTGCACAATCCAGCGCCCGTTCACTCGCTTTGCCCAGGCCACGTAGTCTTTGTTGGTGTCCGCCATTCCGTGCAAGATGTCTCACTCGTGAAGGTTGGGAGCGCCCATCGCTTTGCCGTCCACGGCTCCGTCCGCCGTTTCGCAGGCCACTATGCCAACCAGAGATGACAGGGTGCCTCAATTGTTGACGTGATCCCGCGCGCTTTCAAGGTCATGATGATCTCGTTCAACGCGCAACGCTTCCGAGCGCGCGATGAAACAGGCTGCGGTGACGTCGCCGGTCACGTTCAGCACGGTCCGGCACATGTCGAGAATGCGGTCGACGCCCAGGACGATGGCGATGCCTCCGTGCGGCACACCGATGGTGCTCAGCACCACCATAAGGAGGGGGATCGAACCTCCGGGCACGCCCGCGGTGCCAACCGCCATCAGAACGGACAACGCCAGGACAATCAGTTGCTGGCTAAAGCCTAAATCCACGCCAAACACCTGCGCCAGGAAGACGCAGGTCACCCCTTCGAACAGAGCCGTGCCATTCATGTTCATGGTCGCCCCGAGCGGCAGCACCAGGCCGGCCACCCGTCGCGGCACGCCGAGTTCCTCTTCCGAAATCTTGATAGTGGTGGGCAAGGTCGCGTTCGAGGAGCTGGTTGAGAACGCCGTGATCATGACGGGGGTGACCTTGCGAAAGAAGGTCAACGGGTTGAGTCCCGCAAAGATGCGCACCAGCACTGAGTAAACCGCGAACTGATGGATCAGCAGCCCGCCGACAACGCACCCCACATACCACGCCAGGCTCTCGAGGACACCCCAGCCAAACCGGGCGGTGGTGCTGAAAATGAGGGCCGCCACTGCCACCGGCGCCAGTTTCATCGTGAGCCCGACGATTTTCATGATGACCTCGCTGAGCCCGTCGAGCAGCCGGAGGAGGGGTTCGCCCTTCTCCCGCGGAATCAGCGTCAAAGCCACGCCGAACACGAGCGCGAAGAAGATGACCGACAGCATGTCCGTGGCGGCGGCCGCGGCGATCGGGTTGCGCGGAACAATATTGATGAAGGTATTGATGCCGAAACCCTCCGGAGAGGCGGCCATGGCGCCGGCCGTTGCAGCCTGCCCGCCGTAGGCTTCCATGAGTTGCGCCTGCAAATCCCGGGAGAAGCCCACGCCAGGTCGAACCAGGTTGACCAGCGCCAGACCTACCATCACCGCCAGCGCCGTCACCGTCAGGAAGTAAGCCAACACTTTCAACCCGATCCGCCCCAGCCGCTGCACGTTGCCCAATTGCGCGACGCCGATCGAAAGCGTGGCGAACACCAGGGGAACCACCACCATAAAGAGCATGCGCAGAAAGATCTGCCCAATCGGGTCCGCCACATACTTCGTAAACCAGGCCAGCCAATGGGCGGAGAACGGTTCGCCTGCCGTAATGAGGTTGGCCGCCATTCCAAGCACAGCGCCACCGGCCAATCCAATGAGGATCCTGCTGTGGAGAGCAAGTCCTCTTCGGTTCCTGGCGGGTTCCTGGCGGGAGCTCATGCCGCGCCTGGCCGCGTGATGACCAGGAGATTTCGGAACACCGACAGCGCTGGGCAGGCATTCATCCGGCGCATTGTCCAAAGGAGTGGACCGCGGTTCAATATCTACTTTCGTCGCTGGCAGATTCAGAAAGGGGGCGAAGCAGAAATACCCGAAAACCACTGCGCCGACCGGCGCGCGGGGGTCTAGCCAGCCCTTCTCGTTTCATAAAACGTTCGTCCGCAAATGGATCCGGACCTTCCACAATTGCGGAAGCTCCCCAGGCGTGTCGCCAGCCGCCGGTTGCGGCCGATCGCTTCTTCTTCCGGGGTTCACCCGTAGTTCACCCGTAGTTCACCCGTAGTTCACCCGTTCGCCAACGGGTGATCCACGGGTGAACTACGGGTGAACCACGGGGCATCCTCGGATGCAGCAGAAGGAAAGCACAGCCCCGGTCGCTTAGCGCCGTTCGTAGTAGATTGTGTCTGCCTGACCTTGCCGGATCGGCACGAGCTTTTTCCAACCGACCCATGTGGCGGAACCGTCCATGCGCGCGACGGCCAATCCGTCCGGGGAGGGTTCGGGTTTGGCGCGGGAAAGTGTCGGCAGTAACATTCCAGCCAGGATGGCGATGATGGCAATGACGACCAGCAGTTCGATAAGCGTGAAGGCGAGTCTTCCGCCGCTCGGAGAGCGATCAAATCCTCCAGACCTGAGGTGAGGCAACGTCTCGCGGTGTTTCGCAAGCATGGTATTCTCCCGGGTTCAATAAAACCCTAGCTTTAGCGTCGCCGGCAGACAAACAGGTTCTGGATTGTTCGGAGCGCCGGCTTGCAGGCGGCTTTATCTTTCACCCCCGCCGAGAACGAGCGGCGTCTGAGGCCGCTTCGAAGAATAAGAAGCGAGGCCGGGCGGTATCTCCTTGACAGAAAATCCCCAGGATACTACTCGTTTGAGCAGTTATGACTGCATTAACCCGCCGGCAGCAGCAAGTGCTTGAGTTTATCCAATCCGCCTTGCGGGCCGGAGACCCGGCGCCTACCTTGCGGGAGATTGCCGCGCATTTTGGGTTTAGCAGCAGCCGGGCGGCGGCGGATCACCTGGACGCCCTCAAACGCAAGGGCGTTGTGGAAGCGGACCCCGGCAAAGCCCGGTCGCTCCGGATACGGTCGCCGCTGGACAAGCTGCGCAAACCGGTGGTGGACATCCCGCTTTTGGGCAGCATTCCAGCCGGTTTTGCCGATCCGCGTGAGCAGGAAGTCCGCGGATGCGTATCGATCGATGCGCGCAGCCTCGGGGTCAAGCCCAACCGCCAGATGTTCGCTCTGGAAGCCAAGGGCGATTCCATGATCGGGCGGCACATTATGGATGGGGATATTGTGGTTCTGGAACACGGCCGGACCCCGCGTCCTGGAGAGGTGGTTGCGGCTTTGATCGATCGCGAATCGACCTTGAAAACCTTCGTCATGGCCAGGGAGCGACCCTATTTGCGCGCGGAGAATCCCAAGTATCCCGAGCTGATCCCGGCGGAGGAGTTGATCATTCAAGGGGTGATGGTCGGTTTGGTCAGGGGCGTCGAGAAACGGCGATGAAATCCGCGATTCTCGATTTGCGGAGTTTACTGGCGAACCGGTTCCCGGGCGTTCGCCTGACATTGGCGCCGCGTCCGCGGCCTGAGAGCATTCCCACAGGCGTTCCCGCCCTGGATGCTGTGCTCGATGGCGGTCTTCCCAAAGGCGAATTCACGGAGTTAATTGCCAGCGGCAGCGGCACAGGGAGCGCGGAGGTGATCCATGAACTGATGCGCCAGGTCGCGTTGAACCGCCGCTTCGTTGCGCTGGTGGATGGGATGGGGAGTTTCGATCCCGGCGCGGTTGAACCGGCCGTCCTGGCGCGCGTTTTGTGGATCCAATGTCGCAATGCCACCGAAGCGTTCAAGGCCACGGACCTGATTTTGCGCGACCGCAATTTCCCTGTCCTGGTGCTTGATTTGAAGATGAACCCACTTCGCGAGTTGCGGAAGATCAATGGGAGCACCTGGTATCGATGCGCCCGGTTGCTGGAGCAGAACCAGGCTGCGGTGTTGGTGGTGGCGCCCCAGAAAATGGTCAGCGGCGCGGCTTATTGTATTGCCTGTGACAACGCGCTGGGGATCGAAGCCTTGGGACGGCCGCGCGCGGAACTGCTGTTGGGTTTGAAATTCGAACCACTCAAGTCGCCAGCCCTGGCGAATACCCGGTGGGCTGCCCAGGCGAGTTGAACGTTGGAAACACCGCCGGGAAGCTGGCGATCCATGGTGAACGAAGAGTATGTATGCCGTCGTTTACGTTCCCCAGTTTTCGTTGCAGGCAGCCCTTCGGCATGAACCGGAGTTGTGGAAAGTCCCGGTGGCCCTGGTCGACCCGGCCTCGCGCATCCCGGTGGTTTGCGAAGCAACCGCACCCGCCCGCGCGGCCGGTGTGAGTGACGGTTGCACCGCGCCTCAAGCCATGGCCCGCTGCGGGAGTGTCCTCATCCGGACGCGTTCAGCCCGGCAGGAAAGCGCGGCGACTCACGCGATCCTTCAATGCGCTTACGCCTTTTCACCGCACTTGGAAGCCACCGCTCCCGGGGTATGCACGCTGGATTTGCGCGGGCTCGCCGCCGTCTCCGGCAAAGACCGCGCGGGCCTGGAAGAATGGGCGCGCAAGCTGCAAGCGGCTCTGGCGGGTGTCCAGCTTGCCGCTTCGGTCGGTTTGGGGCCCACTCCCAATACGGCGCAGCACGCGGCCCGTTGGGGCAAAGGCATTGAACTTGTGGAGGACCCAGCGCCGTTCATCGCGGGCCTTCCGGTGGCTGCTTTGGAACCGTCGCCGGATGTGGCAGTGCTTCTTGAGCGCTGGGGAGTGCGGACCACCGGTGAATTGCTCGCACTGGGACAGGAAGCGTTGACCGCGCGGCTTGGGTTGGAAGCCTGGGCCTTGTTTGCGGCGGCATCGTGCACCACGGCAAGGCCGCTCCACCTGGTCCATCCCACCGAGCGGTTCGAGGAATCCTTCGAATTTGAGCCGGAGGTAGAGACGCTTGAGCCTCTGCTCTTTCTGCTGCGGCGGTTTGTGGATCAGCTAAGCCAGCGGCTGCAACCGCGCGGATTTGCCGCTGAAACACTGGTTTTAACCTTGCGACTGGCTGCCGGGGACAAACTGGCGGTCCGTTTACGCCTGCCCGAACCCACACGCGAGCCGGAGGTCCTCTTTCGCACGCTGCACACTTACCTGGAAACGGTGCGCACGGAATCCCCGGTTAAAGCGGTCGATCTTACGGTGCTCCCGACGCAGGACGAACAGAAGCAACTGGGCTTGTTCGAAACCGTTTTGGCCGATCGACGGCAGTTTCAAGAAACCTTGGCGCGACTGGCCGCTGTGCTTGGGCCCAACCGCGTGGGCACGCCTGCCATGGAGAATACGCATCGGCCGGACGCGTTTCAGTTGCAGCCGCCTGATTTCGAGAACGCTCCCGTGCCAGCCGAAGCCCGGCGGCCCTCGCCAGTGCATACGACGCCGATCAGGCGCTTTCGTCCCGCGATTCAGGCCGAAGTGGAATGCGAAACCGTCCAGGAATCCTCTGCGCTTCCGGATCCGGCGGCTCTCACGCCCACAGCAGCTTCTCCAGCACGCATGAGCCGGTCTCGTCCGGTGTCGATTCGCTGTTCCGTCGCGCGAGGAAGACTGAAAATCACAGTCGGTCCATGGCGCGCTTCGGGAAACTGGTGGGATCCGGCAGCTTGGGAGCGGGAAGAATGGGATGCCAGCACCAGCGACGGGACGATGTTCCGGCTGGTTCGGCAGCCTGAGGGCTGGTTTGTCGAGGGGGTGATTGACTGAATGCGTTATATCGAACTGCACACCCGCAGCGCCTTTAGCTTCCTGCGAGGCGGTTCGGTCCCCGAGCACCTGGCCGAACGCGCCGCGGAACTGGGAATGCCCACGCTGGGTTTGTGCGATCGGATGGGGGTTTATGGCGCCCCGCGCTTCTTCGCGGCAGCCCAGGAACACGGTGTTCGGCCGATTGTCGGCGCCGAGTTAACCTTGGCGGATGGCAGCATTCTACCCGTGCTTGTCCAGTCTCGGACCGGCTATCGCAACCTTTGCCAGCTCCTGACCCAAGCGCATTTGCGTTCGCCTAAAGGCGAAGGTTGTGTGCGCTGGGAGGAATTGGCCGAATACGCCGCAGGGCTTGTCGCCCTCACCGGAGATGAGGAAGGCCCGCTTTTGCGCGCTTTGAATGACGAAGACCCCGGGCAAAAGGCCGGTGGCGTGCTGGAACGTTTGCGGACCGCGTTTGGAACCGGGAATGTCTTTGTGGAAATCCAGCGTCACCTGCGTCGCGAGGACCAGGTTTGCGAGCGGTTGGTGGAGTTGGCGCGACTGTTCAAATTGCCGTTGCTCGCTACCAACGGCGTGCTTTACGCCACTCCCCTGGGCCGCCAGGTCCTCGACGTCTTCACTTGCCTGCGGCATCACACGCACCTGGACCTCGCGGGAAAGCTGCTTTCGATCAATGCGGAAAGGCATCTTAAACCGGCCGGCGAGATGGCCGAACTGTTTGCGGAATTGCCCGAAGCGCTCGACAACACTGTTGCCCTCGCCGAACGCCTCCAATTCACCCTGGCCGACCTTGGATACGAGTTCCCAAAATATCCCGTGGGTGCAGGCGAAAGCATGGAAAGCGTTTTGCGCCAGCAAGCGTTCAGCGGCGCCCGGCAACGCTACGCAAGTGCCATTCCCGAGCGCGTGCGGACCTTGCTGGAGAAAGAGCTGGCCTTGATCAACAAGCTCGGGTTTGCCGGCTATTTCCTGATCGTGGCGGACCTGGTCCGCTTCTGCCACGAACAGGACATCATGGTGCAAGGACGTGGCAGCGCGGCCAACAGCGCCGTGTGCTTTTGCCTGGGCATCACCGCGGTCGACCCGGTGAAGTTCAATGTCCTTTTCGAACGGTTCCTGAGCGAAGGCCGCAAAGGATGGCCCGACATTGACCTGGATTTGCCCAGCGGGACCCGGCGCGAGCGCGTCATTCAAGAAGTGTATCGCCGGTATGGGCCGCGCGGCGCCGCTATGACCGCCACAGTGATTAGCTACCGGGGACGCAGCGCGGCCCGCGAAGTTGGCAAGGCACTCAACGTCTCTGCCGATGTCATTGACCGCGTCTGCAGTCTGATCGGGCATTTCGAATACCCGGAGCCGCTCAACCTGATCAACACCATTGAGAAGGCCGGCTTGCCGCGGACGCATCCGCGCGCCCGGGCGTTCGTCTCGCTTTACCTGCAAATGGCCACCTTGCCGCGCCACCTGGGACAGCACACGGGCGGCATGATCATTTCGCAGGACCAACTCAGTTCCATTGTGCCGCTCGAGAACGCCTCCATGCCCGGCCGGGTTGTGGCGCAATGGGACAAAGACGATTGCGAGAACCTCGGGATTATCAAAGTGGACCTGCTGGGCTTGGGCATGATGTCGGTATTGCAGGACTCGCTCACGCTCACCCGCAAACGCGGCCGCCCTGTGGATATCGCGAACCTTCCCGAGAAGGATCCCAAGACGTTTGAACTGCTCCAGCGCGCCGATACCGTCGGGGTTTTCCAGGTGGAAAGCCGCGCCCAAATCGCCACGCTGCCCCGGATGCGGCCGGAATGCTTTTACGACCTGGTGATTGAAGTGGCCATCATCCGGCCGGGGCCGATCCAAGGCGATCTGGCGCACCCGTTCCTGCGCCGGCGCACAGGCGAGGAAGACATCACCTATTATGATGAGCGGCTCATCCCGGTGCTTCAACGAACGCTCGGCGTGCCTATGTTCCAGGAGCAAATCCTCCAGATCGCCATGGTCATCGCCGATTTCACCGGGACCGAAGCCGAAGAACTGCGGCGCGCCCTGAGCTTCAATCGGTCCGAGGAAAAGATGCGGCGCGTCCAGGTTAAGTTGCGGGCGGCGATGGAGCGGAATCGCGTGTCGCCCGACGCGGCTGAGCGAATCGCGAAGGCGGTCGGGTCATTCGCGCTTTACGGCTTCCCGGAATCGCACGCGATCAGTTTTGCGCTCCTGGCTTACGCCAGCGCTTACCTCAAGGTCCATCGCGCCCCGGAATTCTTCACCGGGTTGTTCAACAACCAGCCCATGGGCTTTTACGCTCCGGACACCCTGGTCCGGGATGCCAAACGGCATGGGGTGCAGATTCGCCCGGTCTGCGTGGCCCGTTCGAATTGGGAATGCATTATCGAGCCGGACGATTCGGTTCGCCTGGGGATGCTCCAGGTGCAGGGTTTGCGAAGGGAACCGGCTGTAGCCATGCTGGCGGAGCGGGTCCGGCGCCCGTTCGCCTCGGTGGAAGATTTCAAGGCCCGCACCCATTTCAGCAAACCAGAATTGCGCACCCTGGCTGAGATTGGAGCTTTGAACTGCTTTGAACCTCATCGACGCGCCGCGCTCTGGGAGATCGAGCGCCCTCAGTATAAGGACGACCTGGTAGCGGCCTGCGACGCCCTTCATGATCAGCCCGCGCCGCTGCGTCCGATGGATTTCAGCGAAAGATTGCGCGCGGATTACCGGGGATTGCAGCTCACGACCGGGCCTCATCCCATGGCGTTGATTCGTCCCCGGCTGCAGCGAGTCAAAACGGCGGCAGACCTTAGGAAAGCCAAGCATGGCCAATTTGTTCGCGTGGCCGGACAGGTCATTTGCCGTCAGCGGCCTGGCACGGCCAAAGGCGTCTGCTTTATCAGTTTGGAGGACGAGACAGGCGTGGCGAACCTGATCATCCCACCGGCCATCTTCGAAAGAGAGCGTCTTAAGATCACCATGGAACCTTTCCTCCTGGCGACCGGCATTGTCCAACAACGGCACAACACCACCCACGTCCAGGTCCGAAAGCTGGAACGCCTCCAAGGGCAGCCCTTGAACTAATTGTGCCTTGTGATGGCACGCGAACCCAGGGCGCCGCGTTGCTGTCTGGGCTGATGAGTCGCTGCGCCTTCGGCGCAGAGGCCAAGCCACAGAGCGGGCCTACGCCTTAATCCCTGTCAGGTCCGGCCGGAGGCGCTTGTTCTCTTGGATCAGTTCGGCCCAGGTGACTTCGCCGCCTCGGTAACCGGCTTCGCGGCCCAGGATAGCCGTCATGTTGGATCGGACGGAGGGCGCCACCGTGGGGTTGTCATATTGCCCCTGGGTGATGAACTGGTGGAACTCCGCGATATTCGTCTGGGTGCCTGTGGTATAAAGGTTGCCCACATTCCCGCCGTCGTAGACCTCTTCGCCCCGAATGAACACGTTGCTGTAGTAATCGGTGTCAATCACTCCCCGTGTTCCGAAAACCCGGCAGCGAATCTCGTCTTTTACCTCGGGAATCGCCTGGATGCACGCGAAGTTCAGCAGCACGCCATCCGGGAACCAGTAAGTCAGCACGAAATGGTCGTAGATACTATCGGCCGGCCGAACCTTTCGTCCGCCGCCGCCTGTGGCGCGGATCGGGTCAGCGTCCAGGATCCAGGTGGCTACGTCGAGGGAGTGAATGCTCTGCTCAACGATAAAATCCCCGGACAGCGGAAGCACGTAGTACCAACTGCGCAGGCGCTCTTCCGGAGTCGATGGCGGAGAACCGCGCCCTCCGCCGCGCCATGGGTAATGCGCTTCGCCAAGGATAATCTTGCCGAGATCGCCTTGGCGGACCCGGCGGACGGCTTCGCGATAGAACTCGTGCGCCCGGGTCTGGAAATCGACTAGGAACACGAGCTTCTTGGCAGTGGCCCGTTTGCCCGCTTCTCCGATCGTCATGCAACCGGGAACGTCGACAGCGATGGGCTTGGCCACGAAGACGTGTTTGCCGGCATCAACGGCGGCGGCGGCTTGTTCCGGATGGAAATAGGGCGGCGTCTCGATAATCACTGCATCAAGCCGGCTTTCCAAGAGCTTCTTGTATCCGGACAAACCGGCATACCGTCGAGCGGGCGCGATATTGAACTTCGAACCCACCGCATCGATCCGGTCCTGGAAATAGTCGGCGCAAGCGGTGAGACGGTATTTGCCATTCTGCTCGAAGAGCCCGGCGATCCAGCTGCCGCGTCCACCGCAACCGATCAAGCCGATTTCAATCGCGGAATTGGCCTGGGCGCCAAAGACCACGTTTGGTTTGAGAACCGAAACACCCGCCGCGGCGGTGGCGGCGGTCGCGAGGAACTGGCGGCGCGGCATCTGGGGGGAGGAAGAGTTCATAGGGTTAGGGTTTGTGCTGGTGGGCTGACTCTTAGGTTTCGGGAGGTGGTTTGTTGTTCTTCGGCGCTCCTGAGTTCAGTTACCTGGCTCGCTTCTTGGCGCCGATGCCTTTCACGACCTCGCGCATCCACTTGACGCTGGCTTGGGTGTTCTCATCCGAGCCGTGGCATTCGATCGAAACAACGCCGTCCCACTTGGATTGGTGGAGGTATTCGAGGCAGCGTTTGATGTTCTCCGCATTCACGCCGCCGCCCACCGGCACGATGGAGCTTCCGATGCCGGTCTCTTCACCCCGGGCGGCCGCGGCCAGGTCGGCGCTGACATCCTTGATATGGCAATGGGTGCAGTAGGGTCGCAAGGCTTTCAGGTAATCGAGCGGGTCATGGCCCGCAATGAACGTGTTGCCAGTATCGAAATTCATCCGCAGCCATTCGGAATCGAAATGCTTGAATAACCGCTCCATGAAATCAATGTCGTTGGTGTAAGGCCCGTGCGGTTCGACATTGATCACGACCTTGTAATCCTCGGCCCACGATAGGCATTGGCGATAGTTGTCGCACGTGACGCGAAAGACCTCTTTGCGGCTCATTCCGGGCGTCTCAAACGCGCCGTCGACGGTGTCCACCATGGGGCAGCCAAGCTCGGCAGCAAAGCGAATGCTCTGCGTGACGTAGCGCACTCCGAAAGCCGACCCATTCGGTCCCATCATGGGGTAGGAACCGTCGATCTGAGAGACGCGCAGCCCTAGCTTGTCGAGGAAGTGCCGAATCGCTCGAGGGTTCGACTCCAGGGACACGCCAGGATCGTATCCCAAGGCGGCAATGAAGTTCTGCCCATCAATGGCAGCGAATTCGATGTGTTTAAGGCCGGTTGCTGCGATCTTTACGCAGGCGGCTTCAAAGCCAACGCTCAGGGGACGCCAATTGTCGGTGTGAAGGCCAATGTGGATCATGGGAACCGTTTAAGACTTCCTCGCCCGCGCGTCAACGTTTGAATCCTCGAATCCGGTCCTTCCAGGAATTCTCACTTTTGATAGGGTCCGACCGCCGGGTCGACCCTTTCCACCGGCGTTCCTCACGTCCCGCTTCCGCTCTGAGAGCAGGGTTCACCCGTGGTTCACCCGTAGATCACCCGTAGATCACCCGTAGATCACCCGTAGATCACCCGTTCCCTAACGGGTCAACCACGGGTGATCTACGGGTGATCTACGGGTGAAGAGGCAAGGTAGCGCGGCCTGGGATCGCGCGCCGGGGCGGAGGCGACGGGCTCACTGGCGTGCCCGGAGCGACGTTTTTGAGTGCTTGTTTGGCCAACCCATGGAGTTGCTGGAGCGGATGACCGTCGTTTCAAAGGACGGCATGGCACCCGCAATCTTGACGCGTGGCGAGCCTCTGGACCTCGACGCTCACAAGTGTTTGGTGACCAAGGAGCGCGCTTTGGGAGTCCTCGGCAGAACGGCTGCCGCTCTTTGGCATGGACACCCCGCTCGCGGGAAGAATATATAGTGGGCATGAAGACTCGGATTCTGACTGTGTGCTGCGCTTTGGCCATTCTGTTCGCTTATGCCCCACGAGTGTCGGCTATAGAAGATGGCAGTGCGGAGGCCATCGCCGCTGACATTCTGGTCGTTCGCCCCTTGTGCCTGGCCACGACCCTCGTGGGATCCGCGCTTTTCGTGGTGGCTTTGCCGGTCGCAGCGATTTCCAAGAGCACCCGCCAGACAGGAAAAACGCTGGTGGTGCGTCCGGCTCGCGCCACGTTTGTCCGGCCGATTGGAAACATGAGCGACCTGGAAGAGTAAGCGAAGCGGGCGGGCGGGCTTGACCTATCGGAGCGGCGTTTTACCCCTCAGATCTTCTCGAGCTTCTCGTAAACGAGGAGTTCGCCCGAGCCGCGCAGGTCGTCCGGGTGATTGCGCGGGATGGGAAGCTGGATCTGCTTGAAGACCACTGGCGCCGTCTTCTTGTCGACCACGCCCAGCGCCACGGCCACGCCGTAAATGATGGCTTCGGGCCGAGGCGGGCAGCCGGGAATGTAATAATTGACCGGGACCACTTTCTCGACCGGGCCAAGCACGGCGTAGCTGTCGAACCAAAGGCCGCCTCCACAAGCGCAGGAACCGATGGCGAAGACCAGTTTCGGAGCGGGCATGGCGTCGTAGGCGGCTTTGAGGGCCTTGGCGGTGGACCGAAGAGCGGGGCCTTGGCAAAGCATGACATCCGCGTGCCGGGGTGAACCGACCAGCTTGATGCCGAAGCGCTCGACGTCGTAGTAGGGCGTGAGGACGTTCAGGACTTCGATGTCGCAGCCGTTGCAGCCGCCGCTATTGGCGTGATAGACCCAAAGCGACCGGCGAAACATCTTCTGGCAGAGATTTTCCAGCATGGCAGCTCAGTCCAGTTCGATTTTGATGTCGTCCACCACCGGGTCGGTCTCGAGGAAGGATTTCGAGCGATAAACCCATCGCTCGTGCCCGACGTCGTCGAAGCGGTAGCCCTTCATTTTCAACTCCTCGAGGATCGAAGGTTCCTTGAAACAGCGGCCGCAGCGCTGGCAGGTGCTCATGAAAAGCTCGAGGCGTTGCTGCAGATCGCCCACCTTGTCCGTGCCGTTCTCGAATTCGTGGCTCATCGTGATCGCCTTTTCGGGGCACACATCGGCGCAGCGCCCGCAATAAGTGCAGCGCCGGCCGAGATACTGCAAGATCCGCAATTCCTGGCAGACGTCGACGACGAGGATTTCCCGGGCCGGACAGTTGTTGGCGCAACCGCCGCAGCCAATGCACTTGGCAGCGTCGAAGATGGGCCGTCCGCGGAAGTTGGGCGGAAGCGGCTGCGCTTGCGCGGGGTAGGGGAGCGTGACGCGTCCGGCTTTGAGGCAGACGACCGTTTCTTTCAGTTTGCTCAAGAGAGACATGAGGCACCTCGATCAGTAGCCGAAGCTCGCGATCACCAATGCGACAAAGCTCAACGCCAGCAGGCTGCCGAAGTAGCGGAGCGATTGGTCGATCCGATAGCGCGCGTGCGTGGCGGCCACCAGCGTAACCCCCAGCACGACCGCGAAGACTTTCACCCAGAACAACAGGAAAGCCCATGGCAGCCACAGTCCTGAGCCCCACGGGACAAACAAAGCTACGAAAAGCCCGCTGTAGACCACCAGCTTGGCCATTTGCGCATACTTGATAAGAGCGAGCTTGGGGCCGGAATATTCCATGAGCGGGCCTTCCATCAGCTCCGTCTCGGCTTCGGCCACGTCAAAGGGCACTTGCTGCACAAAGGCCTGAAAAGCGAAAATCATGATCGCGAGCAGGATCAACCCTGACCAGGGGAGTCCGGCGGCTGCATAGACCGAGCCGTCCAGCACCGAGTCCAGACGGAAGGACGCGGTGTGCAGAGCGCCGACGACGAGGGTCACGGCAAACAAAGGTTCCAAAACCATCATGGTCATCATTTCGCGGCTGATGCCAAACAGGGAGTAAGTCGAGCCCGCTGCCAATCCGGCAAGGAGACTCCCAATGCCGCACAAGGTAAGCAGGTAAACGAGCAGGATGACGTCGCCAGCTCCGTTCAAGGGAGCGGCCCAGCCCATCGGCATGAGGCTGGTCACCGCCAGGACACTCGCGAGGCTCAGGTAAACGGCGAATCGTTGGAAAACGGGGGACTCGCCGGATTCGATGTCTTCCTTCCCGAGAAGCTTTAGCAGATCGTAGTAAGGCTGCCAGATTGGCGGCCCTTGCCGGGACTGAACAAACGCGGTGACCTTCCGCTGGACACCTTGCGCAAACGGCGCAATCAGCAGAACCAAGAGCACATTCGCCGCCACAGCGAGGCCGGTTGTGAGAAAGCTCATAGTCACACCCTTCTCGTTCGCACCAACTGGAGGAGTTCCTCCTGGGACCACTGTCTTACCTGGCCGGACCGCAGGTCCACCGTCTCCAAGCGGTCGGTGCACGAAAAGCAGGGATCAATGCTGCCCAGCGAGATCGTCATATCGGCGAACTGCTGGTCTTTGATCATCGCCGGGATGCCCTGGAGGTTCTGGTAAGTGGGCGCCCGCACACGCCAGCGCCGGGGACGATTCTTTTCGCCTGTGATGAGAAAGTGGTGGCTCTCGCCCCTTGGCGCTTCGACCGAAGACAACCCGAGCCGGCCCGCGGGAAGCTCGTCGGAAATCGGCAGTTGCAGAGGACCGTCCTCCATCTTGTCCAGGCATTGGCGCATGATGGCGATCGATTCGAAGACCTCCTTCATTCGCACCACCACGCGAGACCAGACATCCCCGTCTTCCGCGGTAATCACGTTGAAATCGACTCGATCGTAGGCGGCGTAGGGATGATCTTTGCGGCAGTCAATAGGCACTCCCGCTGCGCGTGCGACCGGGCCAAGGAGCGCGGCGCTCTTGACGAGGTCTTTGCCGGCAACGCCGATGCCGCGCGTGCGCCTTTGAATGTTCTTATCCTTGCTCACGGCCGCCACAACCGGGGTCCATTCCTTCTCGAGCTTGTCCAGCACCTGGCGAAGTTCCGATTTCAGCTCAGGGGTGATGTCCCAGCGCACGCCGCCGATCAGGCAGAGCCCGTAGGTCTTGCGGTTGCCGGTGATCTTCTCAGCAATCCACATGACCGGTTCTCGGATCCGGAAGCTCTGCATGAAGAGCGTATCGAACCCGATGATGTGGCAGGCCAGACCGACCCAAAGCAAGTGACTGTGCAACCGCTCCAGTTCCAGCATGATGGTGCGAACGAACTCCGCGCGTGGCGGAGGCCGGATGGCTGCGGCGCGCTCGACCGCCTGAACGTAGGCCACGCTATGCACGCAGCCGCAGATCCCACAGATGCGCTCCGCCATCATCGGCACGTCATTGTAGTTGAGCATGGATTCGGCAAGCTTCTCGATCCCCCGATGCGCCATAAACCCGCGGTACTCGCAACCGCGGACCATCTCGCCTTCGACGTAGAGCCGGAAGTGCGCCGGTTCATCCAGGGTGGGATGGAACGGCCCGAAGGGCACCACCATGCAACCTTCCGGAGGCGCATCGAAGCTGAACTCGCGGTCGTCATCGAAGTCTTGTGGAACATGGTTCCAGGAGACGTCCTTGCGCAACGGATGCACGCCGTCCGGCCAACCGTCGGGCAGAACCAACCGTTTCGGATAACGGTGTCCAACTGGTTCAATGCCCACCAGATCGCGAAACTCGCGTTCGCCCCAGTTTGCGGCAGGAACGGTGTCCGAAATGCTATCCACTCTTGGCGCCTCCGCGGGCAGTTCCGCCATGAGGCTGCACAACAGGTGTTCGCGATCGAACGCGAAGTTGTGCGCCACGAGGAACCCGCCCGAATAAGGCCGGTCATCCGCTCCGACTGTGACCACATACCGGGCGTCGAGGTCGTGGAAGACATGCTGGCAAACGGCTTTGAGCTTTGACGGCTCGACGTGAACGTAAAGACGATCTTCGCTCGGAAGATCGGCCTGCCGGATCGCACTGCCGAACTTCTCCTTCAATCCGTTAAGTTTTTCGCGCGCGATCATGGTCAGGTGTCCTTGACTCCGGCTCCATCCTTGTGGCCAGCGCTGACGCCGCCCCCGAGCCAGCGGAAGCGCTTCTTGACTTCGCCGTAGAAATGGTGGGCCACGTATCGATTCACTTCCGATTGCCGGGCGTAGCCGCAAAGCCAGGGTTGGCTGACGCGCCGCGGAGCTTTGCCAAGTTTCGAAATCGCCCGGGCGACAAGGAACAGCACGCCAAGGAGCAGCGCGACTGCGAGCGGCGCGATAAGAGCGTTTCCTGCTGCCTTATCCACTCCGCCCCAAGCTGCAGGGGTCACGGGGTTCGCGGCAGCGAGAACGGCGCCGAACCCTTGCGGACTGGCTTCGAGCGCGCGTTGCATCAGTTGAAACGCCAGTGCCGGGAGCACGCCAAGCAGCACGCAAAGCGACGCCAACGCCAGTTGAGGCACTTGCATCAGCACCCCAACTTCAAGCCGTTGCTGACGCCCGGCTTTTTCCGCAACCAAGGCGCTGGACCGTGACAGAAAGCTCACCCCGAAGAACTTGATGAACGAAGCCAGCGTCAGCGCGCTTGTGAGAATCGCAATGATCGCACAGACGGCGAGATACTTTGCCCCGGCGTTTCCCTGGATGGCAGCCACGTAAATCGTCCATTTGCTCGCAAACCCATTGAACGGCGGCACTCCGGCAATGGAGAACGACGCCACCAGGGTCGTGACGGCCGTGATCGGCATCCATTTCACCAGGCCGCCCATTTTGTTGAGGTCCTGCGTGCCCGTGGCATACAGCATGGAGCCGGCGTTCAGGAAGAGCAGCGCCTTAAATAGCCCGTGATTCAGCACATGAAAGAGCCCTCCGAAGAAGCCGACCGTCGCCAACCCGGCCATGGCAGGCCCCGTCGCGGGCAGCAGGGCCATGCAGGCGCCGACGCCGAGCAGGATATATCCAATTTGCCCGATGCTATGGAACGCCAGCAGCCTTTTGGTTTGCTCCTGCGGAAGCGCCTGCATCGTGCCGGTGAACAGCGTGATCGTTCCCAAGACCGCGATCACGGCGCCCCACGTGGCCGCCGGGTAATGGGGCTGTCCCGCTGCTGGCACCAGCCACAGGAAGTATCGCATCACGCCGTAAACCCCTGTCTTGATCATGACGCCCGAGAGCATCGCGCTGACGGGTGAGGGCGCCGCAGGATGCGCATCCGGCAGCCAGAACTGCCCAAAAGGCCACATCCCCATCTTGATGCCGAACCCGGCCAGGAACAGGCCAAACGCGATCGCCGTTTGCACCGGGCTGTTCTGGAGCATGGATGGCAGGTTGGCGCTGACGGTGTCGAAGTCGTATTTAACGCTTTCGCTGCCGGTGGCGGCGGCGCCTGTGATCGCCAGCAATTCCGCCCCCAGCATCGTGGCCGCGCAGGCGATCTGCATCATGATCAGGAACTTGTTCGCTGCCCGGACATTCTCCGGCTTGCGGTATTCGAACCGGATCAGGGCGTAACCTGGCAAAGTCATCATCTGCCAGAAGATGAAGAAGAACCACATCATGTCTGTGGTGCTGACCAGCCCGTACATCGCTGCCAGGAACAGGAGGAAATGGGGATAGTACTGGCCCACGCCGTAGTCCGGGTAGTGCCGCATGTAAGCGATCGAGTAGAGCGACGCCATCACCGCGACCACCGCTGCCAGCACCAGGAAGACCGAAGTGAGTCCGTCCACATGCAGGCGCAGCGCGAACCCGAACTGGGGCATGGCCCAGAACGCTGCCGGTCGCGCGGATGGCCCCACCGTCAGCACATGCGCAACGGCATGGCCAATCAGCCCCGCGGTCACCGCCACCGCCAGGAAGGCCAGCCAGCCTGCCAGCGTTCTGTTCCGTGAAAAGACGAGCGTGAGTACCGCTCCGGCCAAGGCAATCAAGACCGCCGCCATCACGTCCTGTTCGGGGCTCATCATACGAGTTCAAGATTCGTGCGGGCCATCAACTCGCCCAACAGCTGCACGGTGGTCTGAACGGCAGGCGTCAGCGCGCCGCCCGTTCTGAGCGAGCCCGGTTGCACTCCGAGCAGCCAGGCCCTGGTGTTGCCGTCCGCCTGGGCGTACCGGGCCAGCAAACCGAGCGAGATCTTGTGGGTTGAGATCTGGGGGAACCTCGCCTCGATCTGGTCCGCGTTCAGGAAAACGACCGAACCCGGAGCGCCGCCAAACTCCACCGCGTCCGCAAAGATCACGTGCCGGGGCTTGCTCTCAAGGGCGCGGCCAAGGACGCGTTCGGGAGCCGTTCCGGCTAGGGTGACGCTGGTTAAGCCAAGGTTCAGAAGCTCCTCCGCCAGACGCACGCCTATCCCGTCATCGCCATACTCGATGTTGCCCAACCCGATCAGGCATGCGCCTTCCTGGAAGCATTGCTGGAGTTGGACGCCCAAGTCTTGCATCAGATGTCCTCGCCCAGCTTTCGGATCTGTTCGCAGGTGAACACGGGCCCGTCCACGCAGACATAGCCCACCCCAATGCAGCAATGGCCGCACTTGCCCACGCCGCATTTCATGTAACGCTCGAGGGTGGAAACGACGTTCTTTTCCTCAAACCCGAGCGCCCGCAGGTCTTTCAGAACGAAGCGGAACATGATCGGCGGCCCACAAACGAAAGCCACTGTGTTCTCCACGGGCACTTCGACGCCGGGTTTCTTGAACAGGCTGCCCACCACACCCACGTTGCCGTCCCAACCGTCGGTGGCCCGGTCGACCGTCAAATAACACTCGACGCCGCTCGACTTCCGCCACTCCCGCAAGTTTGCCACATACATCAGGTCCTGCGGCGTCTTGGAGCCGTAGAAGATCTGGATCCGCTCGAACTTGTCCCGGTGATGCATGGCGTAAACGATGCACGAACGGAGCGGAATCAAGCCTATCCCGCCGGCTGCGAAGACCAGGTTCTTCCCGTAGTACGACTCCATTGGGAAGCCATTCCCGTAAGGGCCGCGCACGGCAAACAAGTCGCCGGGCTTAAGCCGGTGAAGCGCCGCGGTGCAGGCCCCCACGCGCCGGATGGTTAAGAACGTGTCCTCCTCCGTCGGGCTCGGGGGAAGCGACGCGGGGAATTCACCCAGCCCGAACAGCGACACTTGCGCGAATTGGCCCGGCCGGAAGTTCTGAAATTCGGCTTGGGCGCCCGAATCCTGAAAGTGCCAGTAGAACGTCTTGACCTCCGGGATCTCATCCACCACCCGGTCGAGCACAGCGACTTTCGGCAGGTAATAATTCTCTTCGGCGTTCATACCGGTTGCGGCGTCATTTTATCGGTCTCGGCCGCGGCCCGCCGGATCATCTCCACGACGGTGGGCATCCCGACGTCCCCATGGCAAACGGCCACGCAACGTCCGCATCCCACACACGCCATCGACAGTTCACGCTGGATGAAATAATGCGCCAGCTTGCGGAAGAAGCGGCGGTTGCGCCGGTCGTGCACCGCCTTGCGCGGATTGAACCCGCCCGCCATCCGCGTGAAGCCGCCCAGCGCGCACGAATCCCAGATGCGCACGCGCTCGAACTCCGTTTCCGAGATCTGCCGGTCTGTGACCGTAAAGCAGGTGCAGGCCGGACAGACATAGGTGCATCCGCCGCATTCGAGGCAGCGGTTGCCAATCTCCTCCCAGGTCTTCTCGGGCACGCGCCCTTCCGACACGTATTTGACCGCGCCCGTGAACCAGCAGGTATGGGTCTTGAACGCTTTCCGGACCTCGCCAAGCACGGCGCGGCGCTTCTCCACGTGGGCGGGCGTGCCCTTCTTGAAGATAGGGCTCTTGAACATCGCCTCGCCCGCAGGCGAACCCGCCACCGCCATAAATTCGTCGCCCAGATCGATCAGTTGCAGATCGAAATGGTCGCGCGCCGCCGGGCCACTATCCGAGCAGACGCAAAAACATTCGTCGCCCACGTCCCGGTCCGGGTCGGTGCAAACGACGTTTACAAGAAACAGGTTCTTGCGCCGTTTCCCGTAATAAACATCCCGGAACTGCTGGCTGAGGAAGAACCGGTCCAAGTGATAGATGCCCGCCACATCGCACGAACGAATGCCAAAGATGGCGCGTTTCGGCTCCTCGTAAACCGGCCGAATGTCCATCTGCCCATCGTTCCGTTTGAACCGGAGCATGCGTTCGATATGGGGAAAGACAAAGCGCTTGGGCGGGTAAGCCGGGTTCGGCAGATGGATCTGGATCTGATCGCGGTTCGCGTCCGTGACCGTATCAAAGAAGGTGTCGCGTTCCCGTTGGGCGAACGGCGCCACGACCTCGTACCCTTGCTCCTGCAACAGGTCGACAATCTTCAACACATCCGTGCGGTCAACAATCCGGGCTTTCATGCGCCTTCCTTCTCCACGCGGACCGATACGAGCTGGAGCCCATTTCCGTTCGTGGCCTGAATCTGTTTCTGAAGCTCCCGGACGAAGTAGGGCACGATCACGGTGCCGCGTCGCACCTCCGGAGTGATCCGCGCCGCCGCCAGGGCCGATCCGGCATCGCCGCGCAACCGGATGCGTTCGCCATCCCGGATGCCGAGCTGCTTCGCGTCGTCCGAATTGACTTCCACAAAGCCATCCGGGTAGTCCAAGAGCAGCATCCGATACTCGCGCTTGAGCGTCTCGCTATGCTGAATGAGGACGTTTCGGTGCCAGTAATAGAGCGAATGTCCGAAGATCAGCGTGAATGGGTAGGCCTCCTCTTTCACGCCGGATAGCGCAGGCTTCGTCACCGGCACGAGCTTGAAGCCTTCTTCGGGAATGCCCTCCTCGAATAGGTAAGGCGTTCCCAGCGGGCGATCCTTCGTGCACGGCCATTGACGTCCATAGTCGCGTCCCAGGTTCGCATAGCTCGCGCCCGCATAGAACGGGACAACCGAGCCGATCTCGTCCATGACATCTGCCGCTTTCGAATACGCCCAATCCGCCCCCAACGCCCGCGCCACCCGCGCGAGTTGTTGCCAGGCGGGAACGACGCCCTGCAGCGGTTCGATGACCTTTTCCGCCAGCTGAATGCGCCTTTCGGTGTTCGTAAAGGTCACTTGCTCCTCGCCAAACGCCGAGGTGGGCAGGACGACATGCGCGAACTTGGCGGTCTCGGTCAGGAACAAATGCTGCACGACGACGAGGTCGGATTCCTCAAGAGAACGGGCGGCATCGCCAAAGAACGCGGTGCTGACCGGGTCATATCGGCAAAGCCAGAACCCCCGGACTTTGCCCCCCGCGCGATCGGTCAGGAGACTGCGCGCGGGGCGGCCAGGTTCGACCGGCAGTTTGGTTTTCCACACCGCCTCCGCGTTCGCTCGGGCTTGTGCGTTGTTCACGAGCTGATAGCCCGGCAACCGGTCCGGCATAACCCCCATATCACAAACCCCTTGGAGATTGTTATGCTCGGTCAACGCGAAGATCCCGGCGCCTTCCTTTCCAATCTGCCCCGTCAAAAGGACCAGGTTCACGCTGGCTCGAATGATCTCGGCATCGCGTGCTTCGATGCCGGTGGAGTAAAGAATGGCTGCCGACTTCGCGCGCGCATACGCCACCGCTGCGGCTTCGATATCCGCCGCAGGGACCCCGCAGCACTCCGCCGCCGCCAGAAGGTCGTACTTGCGGATGGTCGCGAGAAAGGCGTCATACCCCCGGCAATGCCGCCTGATAAACGGCAGGTTCATCAAGCCTCGGTCGACGATCACCTTGGCCATGGCGCCATAAAGGGTGGCTTCCGTCCCCGGCTTCAACTGGAGGAACAAATCAGCGCTTTCGGCAACGCGGTGCCGCCGGGGATCGATCACCACCAGCTTGGAGCCGGTCAGCTTCGCCCGGATGACCACCCCGGCCACGGTCGGCATCTGGCGGGCCAGGTCGAACCCGTCGACTACGATCACCTCGCTGCTGGCCAACTCACGGATGGAATTCGTCGTGGAGGGCACCCCGATCATCTCGAGCAGTACCTGGATAGAGTTGTTGCAGTAAACGCCGGTGCCATGGTCCACGTTATTTGTCCCGACAACCGCGCGGGCCAACTTCTGCAGCAGGTAAGCCTCTTCGTTCGAGCAACGGGGTGAATTCAGGAACGCGAGCGCGTCCGGGCCATGCTTGTCGCGAATCGCCTTGATCCGAGCGGCGATAAACGCAATGGCCTCTTCCCAAGGCACTTCCTCGAACCGGCCGTCTTTCTTAAGGAGAGGCGCCTTGAGGCGTTCGGGCGAACTGGCGACCTCGTGCACGTGCCATCCACGCACACAGATTCGGCCCTGGTTTGTTGGATGGGAACGGCTTGGGTATACACCCACAACCTGGTTGCCCTCGGTCTCGAGGTAAAGACCACAACCTACTCCGCAGAAAGTGCACGTCGTAAGTTTGTCAGCCATAGTCGTGGGCGGCTGTCTTCACTCGCTGAACCCGTTCCCGGGTCACGGCTGACCGCAAAGTGCACCCTGAAAGGCCGAAAGTGGTCCTTTCGGTGTGTCCTCGCGGGCTTCAATTCGGGATTTGAACAGCTCCAGGCAACCGCCGACAAGGAAAAAGTCGAAAAAAACAAAGGGTGCCTTTGACAGAGATCAACTGCGATGGCGTCGTTTTGCGGCGATAAGCCAGCTGACTCTTATACCATAACAGGATCAGAAACGCTGCTTCACGGAAAAGCTCTGGAATCCGAGGATGGATGGTTGCTCTTCGGAATGCTGGCTTGCAGGCCCTGCGTTCGCTCTGCCTCCGGGGATCACCCGTAGTTCACCCGTAGATCACCCGTAGATCACCCGTAGATCACCCGTAGATCACCCGTAGATCACCCGTAGTTCACCCGTTCGTGAACGGGTGATCACCGAGTGAAGACCGAGTGACGACCGTGTTTAGACCGGAGGCAAAGCCGGCGCGAGGCGGTTGCACCCCAGCTGCCCCAAGTGCGGTCAAACGGGAGTAAAGCGAGCTCAAATGAGGCTTAATGCCGTCCTTTCACCCCTTACAGAGCGGAGGGTCACTTAGCTTGCCTGGATGATCCATTTCCCTCGCCGCGATAAACGCAGCGGGCGGTGCAGGTTTCGGCAACGGTCACTTCGGTCAGCAAGGGCAGCCGGGGTTTGAGCCGGTCCCAGATCCAGGCGGCAATGTTTTCGCTGGTGGGGTTCTCGAGGCCAGGCACTTCGTTCAAGAACCGGTGATCGAGCTGTTCCCACAACGGATGGAACGTGCGGCTGATCTCGGCGTAGTCCATGACCCAACCCAGCGTGGGATCGCACTCGCCGACCACGGCAATCTCGGCTTTAAAACTATGCCCATGCAAACGACGGCACTTGTGGGAGTCGGGGAGATTCGGAAGCAAATGGGCGGCTTCGAATTGAAAGGTCTTTCGCAGTTCCATTCTCATAACGGCTACGAGCGCTCCCAGTCGGTCCACAATACCAGTTCGCCCAGCGCGGGGCGTCCGTCATGGCGCCATGCCAGTGGCGGATTCTGCATTTGACCGAGGGGGCAGATTCGCGTGACACCCCAGCGGCCGAACGCCGAGGCGATCTCCTGCGCGCGCCTTTCGTCTGAGGCGAGGCCGATTGTGGAGACACTTCCGCGCACCCAATCGGCAGCCTGCAAAGCGTCCGTGACACTGTCGACCGGCTTCACATAAATGAATCGGTGCAAGCAGGAGAGTTGGAAGAGCGGATCGGCCTCGAAGACCACCGTCCAGGCCGTGGAATCGGGGCTGGCCCAAATCCGGGTGTCGGCAAGGTGGGCGGCCCGGACATTGTAGAAGAGGCGGCGAGTGGCGATAGCGCTGGACGCCGTGCAATCCAAAGCGCCGCGGGGCTGACTCTCTTCGCACCGGGCCAGTTCATGCGCCAGCCGCTCGGCGAACTCCTCGGGCATAACGCTCCCGTGCCTTTCAACGTAGAACACATGAGGCGAAAGGCAGCCCAGTTGGTTCCAGGCAATCACATCGGCAGCCGCCCGCTCGACGATGCGCGAGATGTCGTGGGTGGAAAACGCCTCGCGGGCGAGGTATCCGAAGCTGACGCGGTGGCCATAGCCAACGAAACGCACCCGGGGCGGGAGGCGTTGACGGAGAGCGCCAAGCGTCTCGTCGCTGCCGGTGGCCGTCAGGCAATCGGCCTCCTGGAAGAGCGTCTCTTCGAGGTTGGCGCTGCCGCCGGGCCACTCCGCAATCTCGAGGCAGGCGCCAAGCTTCCGGTCCGCTTCATAGATTGAATGGGCAAACAGGCGCGGCAAGAACGCCGCCCCGGACGCGCACTTGACGAACTGCGCTGAGCGAACGAGCAGTCCGGCAATCACGCTCGAGAACGCCGGGATCGGGACGTTCCCGGCCGTCACGTGCGCCAGGAGCGCGGGCCCCCGGCTCAAGGCCGACCGATCGGAATCCTGTTCGCCTTTGCCTGAGCAAAAGCCGTCAAGCCGCCCGCGATGGCCCAGGTCTTGCACCATCCACTGCTCGATGTCCTCCGCGCTAAGGCGTTTGAAGAAGGTATCAAGTCCCTTGGCCAGGGTCTCCGCGGGAAACCCGGTTCGCTCCGGCGCGCCGGCCAAAGCCATTCTGCGAAAATGGTAGTGGGGTTGCAGCCAACTTTCCGCCACCTCCGCCACCACCCGCACCAGGCTCGCCGTGGAACGGCTTACCAGGTACTGTTCGCGGTTCCGTTTGAGTGTCTGGCACGCTGCCGCGACCAGGTCGGCCGTCAGTTCAGCGTCAGGCGGAAGATCAGCCAGGAAAAAGTCGGGCAGGTTCATGCGAGTACTCCTGGCTCGTGCGCCATTAAAGAACAACCACGCAGCTCCGCCTGCGGAGCGCGCCCGGCCAGCTCAATGCCCGCCCCGCGCCTCACTGCAAGGTCCTCTGTTTGCACAGCCATCAAGGAGTAAACGTTGGCCAGATCATACACTCGCACCAGGCCGATTTCGCCCTCCGCCGCCTCACGCCCTGTTTCAGGCGAGATGACTTGGACACGCGCCCAGGGCGGAAACCGGAACACTCCACCATTCGCTGCCCGTGCCGATGCCGCCCCGGCAATTCGGTCGTAGGCCTGCGAAGAAAGCTCACTCATGCCGTATTCTGATAGAATGCATGACCGCGCGATTCCGAGGCGTGCACAGAGCAAGTCATGCAATTGACCTCGCTCCAGAACGCGGGAATAACCTTTGTAGCCTCCAGTCTCCATCAACCGCGAACCGGGAGGCAAGCGGAGGATCTCGCGGTGGTCCGCAAGGTAATCCAGCAGGTGAACGAAAAGAAACGCCGTGCCCAGCAGCAGGACGGGCTTCCCCTGAGAGACCGAGGACTTCAACGCTTCCGCCGCGCGTGGAAGGTCCAGCCGCCACTTGCCGCCCGGCCCCACACTGCCCAAGAACCCCCCGCTCGCGAAGGCAAAGGCGGACCGCACCGTTTCCAGCATGTGGACCAGCGAGGATTCCGGGGCTTCGCTTCCCGGCGGAGTTAGGGCAAGGAATTGGAGCCTCTCATCTGGCGCACTGGGCGTGGTTGGGCTGTGGTCCGGCAGGAGGTGGCGTCCAAACGAGCGCACCAAGGATGCCTCGTAGACCTGGAGGGACGCCGCGTTGTGAAAATGCCTGCTGCGCGACGTGTTCCCGGTGGTGCCGCTCGAAAGGAACACGCGAAGCCTCTCCTCTTCCGGCAAGCTCGTCAGCGCCCATTCTTTGAAGGCACGCGTCGGCATTGGGGGAATCGCACGCCAATCGGTAACCCGGCCCGGTTCGGCACCTTGGGATCGACAAAACTCGCGGTAAACCGGGATGGACATGAACTGGAGCCCAAAAAGATCGAGAGCGAGACGGTTAAACTCGCGGTCGGCATTCGGATCGGCTTCCGGGCAGCGCTCGATGAAAGCCAGAAGGCGCTTCAAAAACGCTGAGAATGAGGGCTCGGTAGTCACGCGGTTTTGTTTCGTAAAGCTCGCTTTGGCTGGTTTTCCGCCACAGCCAACCCGGATAGGTTACCTGCGCTGCCTCGTTCGGCAAGCGCGAAGAACCCGGGCGCGTGGGGTCCCAATGACTGCACCTGGACGGCGCAAATCCCGCCGATGCACCGTGTAACGTTTCCCTGATTTTGCTTCTGGGGAGGGTGTGAGCAGCTTAAAACTCAACTCGTTCATAGCATGAGCGCCGACCAAAAGTGCCCGCAATGCGGAACTCCACTCCCCCCAGGAGCTCTCGAGGGTCTGTGCCCGGCCTGCCTGTTGAAACAAGGCGCGGCCACGGACTCCGGCGTTCAAGGCGAACCCACAGCCTTTGAAGCGCTTCCAATCGAGGAGGTCGCGCGTTTGTTTCCGCAGCTTGAGATCCTCGAACTGATCGGACGCGGAGGGATGGGCGCCATCTACAAGGCGCGCCAACCGGCTCTCGACCGCTTTGTGGCATTGAAGATCCTGCCTCCGCAACGCTCGCTAGGCCCCAATTTCGCGGAGCGCTTCAATCGCGAAGCGCGCGCCCTGGCCCGGCTGAGCCACCCGAACATCGTCGCCGTGCACGAGTTCGGCCGGGTCGACAACCTGCATTTCTTTCTGATGGAATACGTGGACGGGGTGAACCTGCGCCAACTGGAACAGGCGGGCCGCCTATCCCCGCGCCAGGCGCTCGAGATCGTGCCGCAGATCTGCGACGCCCTCCAATACGCCCACGACGAAGGCGTCGTGCACCGGGACATCAAACCGGAGAATGTGCTCGTCGACCGCAAAGGGCGGGTGAAGATCGCCGATTTCGGCTTGGCCCGAATCCTCAATGACCCGCCCGCGACCTTGCGTTTGACGGGGGAGGGCCAAGTGATGGGCACACCGCATTACATGGCGCCCGAGCAGGTGGAGCGTCCGCTGGAAGTGGATCATCGGGCGGATATCTACGCGCTTGGGGTCGTGTTTTACGAGATGCTCACGGGCGAACTTCCCCTGGGTAAATTCGCTCCGCCTTCGCGCAAGGTGGAAGTCGATGTGCGGCTGGATGACGTGGTGCTGCGCGCCTTGGAGAAAGAGCCTGCCCTGCGGTATCAGCACGCCAGCGACGTCAAAACGGGAGTGGAACAGATCGCCAACACGGCGTCCGCGGACAAAGCGCCAAGCGCCCCGCGGTTGTTAGCGCGCGGCGTTGAAATCAGGCCGCCTCGCATTCTCGGCAATGCGCGAACGTGGAAACGCCCCGCCGTGGCGGTCCTGATCGCGGTCGGCTTGGTGGCTTTGGCTGTCCTGTGGTTCGCGTGGCCTTCCGGAGACGCGCCCCCAAACTTCGTCGTCATCGGCACCGTGACCGATGCTGAAACCGGATTGCCGATTGCCAAGGCCCGCGTGGCCGACAACCGATACCACACCGGGCCAGGGCAGGCGGCCCAAGAGACCTGGACCGATGCCGAAGGACGCTTCAGGCTGCCCACTTGGTACGAAGAGCACACGATTAGCGCTTCCGCTCCCGGATACGCCACGAAGCTGCAGACGCTTCTAACCAAGCCTTTTCGGCGGGAGACCGAAGCCTACATGGATTTCCAACTCGCGCCATCGAGGGCGTCCGCGGCGGAGCCATGGGCAGAAGCCGCGGCCAGTGAAGTTGTTTCGAAGGCAGTTCCGACGCTGGCTGAACCACCCAAACGCCGCCTGCAAATGCGGCTCGTCGCGCCGGACAATGACACCACCTCACCCGCCGACGAATTCCCGCACCCGGGTGATCCATCTGGGCAGGCGAAGATCCGCGTCCTGCCGGTCACCGTCCACAAGGCGTGGGAAGCCTGCACTCCTGCCGACGTTCTGAACAGTTGGCCGCTCATGACCCGCGCGCCGATGACGCAGCAACTGCTGGACACCACGGCTCCATGCCTGTTCCGGACGCGCGAAGATGGCTGGGGCGTGCTGCAGGTGATGGGCCGCAACGAGGATCCGCCCGGAGTCAAGATCCGTTACAAACTCGTCACCAAACCGGACCCGGGGATGACGCCCACGACGCTGCCTTCGGTAAAGGGTTCGCCGCCACCGTGAGCGCCGAGACTCCTTCGAACGCCCCAGGTCCGCCGCGCGACTACTTCGCCACCACGCGGTGGACGGTGGTGCTTAAGGCCGGTTCGGCCGGGGCGCCCGGTGCCGACCAGGCGCTTGAAGATCTGTGCAGCACGTATTGGTATGCGCTCTACGCGTATGTCCGCCGCCAGGGTCATTCCAAGGAAGATGCGGAAGACCTCGTGCAATCCTTCTTTGCCCGGTTCCTGGCGAAGAATTACCTCGAAGGCCTGAGCAGCGACAGAGGGAAATTCCGTGCCTTTCTTCTCGCATCGTTGAAGCATTTCCTGGCCAACGAATGGGACCGCGCGGGACGCAGGAAACGCGGCGGGCATGCCACCCACTTGTCGCTCGACTGGACGCAAGCCGATCAGCGTTACCATACCGATCCCGCCGACGCTCTCAGCCCGGACAAGCTTTACGACCGCGCCTGGGCCGTCACGCTGCTCGAACGCGTGCTCGTCCGGCTTCGACAGGAGAACGCGGCCGAGGGCAGATTGGCTTCCTTCGAGGCGCTCAAGCCTTTCCTGACCGTCGGCAAGAGCGCCATCCCCTACAGCGACGTCGCGAAGGCCCTGCACATGACCGAAGAAGCGGCGCGGGTGGCGGTGCACCGGCTTCGGCGCCGTTATCGCGCCCTTCTCCGCGACGAAGTGGCCCAGACGCTGTCGCATCCGGGCCAGGTCGAAGAGGAAATGCGCGCCTTGCTAGGCGCCTTCGCGGCCTGACCGCCCCGCTCAACTCCCCGCAATCCGCGACAGCAGGAGTTGTGGCAGTTCGGCGATCTTCACCCGCACCTGCTCCATGGTATCGCGGTCCCGCAACGTCACCGTGTCCTTGAGCTCAGGGCCTTTCTCGCCAAGTGTATCGAAATCGATGGTGACGCCGAACGGCGTGCCCGCTTCGTCCTGACGGCGATATCGCCGGCCAATCGCACCCGCTTCGTCGTAGAAAACCGACATGTGGGGGCGGAGAAGGTCGCAGACCTGCCGCGCCTTTTGCACGAGTTCCGGCCGGTTCTTCAACAGCGGGAAGACAGCGGCTTTGATCGGCGCGATGCGCGGATGGAACCGCATTACCACGCGCGTTTCCATTTTGCCCTTGTCATCCGGCGCCTGGTCTTCGCAGTAAGCGTTGCAGATCAGCGCGAGAATCAACCGGTCCACGCCCGCGCTGGGTTCGATCACGTGCGGGATATAGTTGCCCGTCGCGAGCCGCTCGAAAAAGCGGCGCGCGTCAGCCTCGGCCTGGGCCGCGGCTTCCGTTGCATCCCCACCTTTCTTAAGCAGGGCTTGCTTGCGGCTCTCGATGTAGCGCTGCTGCATCGCCGTCTTCTCCTTTTCGTCCAGCTTCGACCACGCACCACGGAGCGGGTCGTCGAAGTATTCCATGGGCTTGCCTGAAAACTTCTGGTGCTGCGAAAGGTCGAAGTCGCCGCGGGCGGCAATCCCCTCCAGTTCCTGGGCGCCAAACGGGAATTTGAACAGAATATCCACCGTGGCTTTGGCGTAATGGGCCAGTTCCTCCGGTTTCTGCCAGTACTCCTCCAGGGACGTCCGAGGCAGGCCGATGCTTTCGTAGAAACGAATCCGCTCCTCGACCCAATACTTGTGCCAGACTTCCCAACCCCAGTCCTCCTTCGGCTCGCCCGGATGCCCTGTGCCCGTGACCGACGCCGTGCGGCCCGCCACCGCCGCCACCGCTTCGTCAGGCCGGATGAAGAACTCCAACTCCATCTGCTCGAACTCGCGCGACCGGAAGGTAAAGTTGCGGGGGTTGATCTCGTTTCGGAAAGCTTTCCCGATCTGGCAAATGCCGAACGGCGTCTTTTGTCGGGAAACCTCCAGCACATTCTTGAACTGCGCGAAGATCGCCTGGGCTGTTTCAGGACGCAGATAGGCTGTGTTCTCGACGCTTTCGACCGGCCCGACGAACGTCTTGAACATCAGGTTGAAGGGCCGCGCTTCGGTGAGCAAACTGCCATTCTCCGGATTGAACCGGGTGCTGTTCTCGACTTTCTCGGTCCGTTCGCCCATGAGCTGGGCGCCCTTGATTCCCCGTTCCTGATAGTACCGGAGAGCCAGCTTGCGCGCGCTATCCTCCGATTTGCCGGGCAGCACGATTGCCGAGAACGGATCGTTATAAACCTTCTTGGTCACCGGGTCCTCGGCGCCGTCGTAATGGTAAACCGTCCCGCTCAACGGCGTGATCTGGTCCGCGCGAAACCGCTTCTTGCTAAAGAGGCAGTCCACCATGAGATCGGTGAAGGTGGTCGTGTGCCCGCTGGCTTCCCAGATCTTCGGATGCATGATGATCGACGCCTCGAGCCCCACGACGTCCTCCCGCTGGGTCATGCTGCGCCACCAGAGCTCTTTCACGTTCCGCTTGAGTTCGGCGCCCAGCGGACCGTAATCCCAGAATCCGTTAATCCCGCCGTAAATCTCGGAAGACTGGAAAATAAAGCCTCGTCTCTTGCACAGAGACACGATTTTCTCCATCAACTCATTGACTTTGGGCTCAGCCATAGGGCGAAGACTGTTTGCGAATGGGTTTGAGAAGTCAAGGAATGGCCGGCAGTCGCGGCCGAACCGCCGGGTTGGCCCTCCGGCATCAATTATCCCCAAAGGGCGCGCCGAGGCCGTCGCGCCCTTCCAAGCCGGCCAGATCAGGATTGACTTGCCAATTCCTGCCACAGATACGCGCTCATCCGCATCCCCGATGCGAATACGTCGAGGTCAAACTTCTCGTTCGGCGAGTGCGGGTTGTCATCCGGAAGGCTCAATCCCAAGAGGAGCGCGTCGGCGCCAAGTATCTTCTTGAATGACAGCAGGATAGGGATAGATCCGCCCTCTCTAACCAGGATCGGTTCGTGTCCAAACGCCTGGCGCAAGGCCCGAATCCCGGCCTGCACATTCGCGCTTTCCGGCGGGACAAAATAGGGTTCGCCGCCATGCCCAACGGTGATCTCGAGCTTCACGGTCCGGGGACAAATCGCGCGCAAGTGCCGGGTTAAAGCGCGCTTGATTCTCGCGGGATGCTGATCGGGGACGAGGCGCATGGTGATCTTTGCGCTGGCCCAGGAGGGGATGATGGTCTTGCTGCCTTCGCCTTGATATCCGCTCGTGAGGCCGTTGATCTCGAGGGTGGGGCGGGCACTGCGTTGTTCAATGGGGGTAAAGCCCCGTTCTCCGAACAGCTCCGGAATGCCCAGGAACCGGCGATAAGCGCGATTATTGAAGGGTTGCCGGGCGAGTTGCTTGCGCTCGAAGCTGGAGAGCGGTTTCACGTCGTCATAAAAGCCCGGGATCGTAACGCGGCCCTTGTTATCGCGGAGTGACGCGAGCATCTGGCAAAGGACCATCGCCGGGTTATCCACCGAGCCCCCAAACAAGCCCGAGTGCAGATCGCGGGCCGGGCCGTGGACCTTCAGTTCGGCGGCTACGATGCCGCGGAGGGCGTAGGTGAGTGTAGGATGTTTCGGACTGACCAGGCCCGTGTCGGAGATGACGATTCCCGCGCAATGAAGGTCTTGCCGGTTTTGCTTCACGCAATCGGCGAGATGGCCACTGCCAACCTCTTCCTCGCCTTCGATGACGAAGGTGAGATCGCACGGAAGTTCGGTTCCGGTCTTGAGGTAGGCCTCCACCGCGTTGAGGTGGACCATGTGCTGCCCTTTGTTATCGCTGGCGCCACGGGCGAAGAGCGAACTGCCTCGAATGCTCGGCTCGAAGGGGGCCGACTGCCAGAGCTCAAACGGCTCGGCCGGTTGCACGTCGTAATGCCCGTAAACGAGGTAGTGAGGCCGGCGCACCCCGGGTCTTCGCGGCGTCCGCGCCAGGACGACCGGGTTGCCCGCGGTGGGACAGAGCTTTGCCTGCAGGCCGATCGACTCGCAATGTTTCCCTAGCCACTCGGCACACTTGGCGAGGTCCTTGCGATGGTGGGGTTGGGCGGAAACGCTCGGGAACCGGACGTACTCGCAAAGCGTGCGCACGAACCGGTCATGATGGTCCCGAAGATAAGCTTCAATGTGTTGCATGGCAGTCATTCTCAGTTTGGCTTCTTAGCCTTCGGAGCGCTGGCTCGAAGCTGGCTTCGTCTTGCACCGCTGCCCCGAACCAGCGGCACCTGAATCCGCCTGCAAGCCGGCGCTCCGAACGATATGAGATCACCCCGGAACAGGATTGCGCGCACTGCGCCCTTGAACCTCGCGTTGCGCAAATAGTTGGTAATCAAGCCAACCATTTTGAGGTTCATGGGCAGAATTGCTGGCTGCATGGAGGCGCTCTTCACCAATGCTGATGACGCCCAACGAGCACTAACTTGCCCGAACTTGCAAGGCCGAAATGCAGCGCCATCCGAACCTGCGTGACTCTGCATTGCGGCAGTCTGACATTGCGGCAGTCGACACTCGACAAGCCCGCCGCCTTGCGGTTCACTTTGCCGGCCTTAGCCGGGCCGGGAAACACCGTCTTCATGAATGCCGAAGTGCTAGCCAAAGCCAAATCGCTCGGATTTTCCGACCGCCAGATTGCGAACCTGACGGGGCGGAGCGAAGAGGACATTCGCGCGGAACGCAAGCGCCTGGGATTGGTGCCCAGCTTCCGTTTGGTCGATACCTGCGCTGCGGAGTTCGAGGCTTACACGCCCTATTATTACTCCACTTACGACCGCGGGGACGACGAAACCAAGCCGTCCGATCGGCGCAAGGTGATGATTATTGGCGGCGGACCCAACCGGATCGGACAGGGCATCGAATTCGATTATTGCTGCGTGCATGCCGCGTTCGCGCTCAAAGCGGACGGGTTCGAGACGATCATGGTCAACTCGAATCCCGAGACGGTGTCGACGGATTATGACACGAGCGACCGGCTCTATTTCGAACCGCTCACGCTGGAGGATGTCCTGCATATCTATGAGCGCGAGAAGTGCTGGGGTGCGATCGCCCAGTTCGGCGGGCAAACTCCGCTGAACCTGGCGCTTGGGCTTCAAAAGAACGGCGTCAATATCCTGGGCACCTCGCCGCAAGACATCGAGATCGCCGAAGACCGGAAGCTCTTTGCGGCCATGCTCAGGAAGCTGGGCATTCCGCAACCGGCCAACGGCATCGCCATCAATGAAGCCGAGGCGCTCGAGGCTGCGCACACCCTGGGTTACCCCGTCCTGGTCCGGCCTTCGTTCGTCCTGGGCGGACGCGCCATGCAGATTGTCTATTCCGACGAGGAGCTCTCCCATTACATGCGCTTCGCGGTCGAAGCCTCGCGCCGGCGGCCGGTATTGGTGGACCAATTCCTCGAGGACGCTACCGAGGTGGACGTGGATTGCGTGGCCGACGTCGGGCAATTCAAAGATCCGGCCCAGGGCACCATCGTGCTCGGTGGCATGCTGGAACATATTGAATATGCCGGGGTGCACTCGGGCGACGCCGCGATGGTGCTTCCGCCTCACACGCTCACGCCCAAGGTCATCCAAACCATCCGGGAACATACCCAGGCCATGGCCCGCGAACTCGGCGTGGTCGGCCTCATGAACGTGCAGTACGCCATCAAGGACGAGGTGGTCTACGTCCTGGAGGTCAATCCGCGAGCCTCACGCACTGTGCCGTTTGTGAGCAAAGCCATCGGAGTGCCTCTCGCAAAGATCGCGGCGCGCGTCATGGCCGGAAAAACATTGCGCGAACTGGGTTTCACCGCCGAGGTGCGCCCGGAGTATTGGGCGGTCAAGGAATCGGTCTTTCCGTTCAACCGCTTTCATGGCCAGGACATCTTGCTCTCCCCCGAGATGCGTTCCACGGGCGAAGTCATGGGCCTGGATGCGGACCTTGGATTGGCTTATGCCAAGTCTCAAACGGCCGCCGGATCGCCCCTGCCGATGGGCGGACGGGTCTTTATCAGTGTCAGCGACGCGGACAAGTCTGAGGTGGCCGACGTGGCGCGGTTGTTCGCCAATCTGGGTTTTGAGATCGTTTCCACCAGCGGCACAGCTGCCCTATTGGAGAAAGCCGGACTCGCGGTCCGGCGCGTCTTCAAGTTGCGGGAAGGACGGCCAGATTCCATCGACCTTTTGAAGAACCGCGAGATCCAACTCGTCGTCAATACGCCGTCCGGACAGGTTCCGCGCGCTGACGAGATCAAGATTCGCACGACAGCCGTTTACACCGGAACACCCATCATGACCACGCTTCGGGGCGCGCGCGCGGCCGCTCTGGGGATTGCGGCGATGAAGCAGAGCGGGGTGGGGGTCAAGACGCTCCAGGAGTTCCACCAACACGCACCTTTCAAGGCGCCTCGTTAGGCTGGCAGATCGGGGCCGTTGCTTGTGACGGTTAATTTGCCGTGCTTTACGCCTTTGGCCGTCATGAGTTCGTCCGCGATCTTCTTGACGTTGCTGGCCTTGCCCCGGACCGCGAGGACTTCCATGCAGTTGTGATGGTCCAAGTGAACATGCAAGGTGGAGATGATCATCTCGTGATGGTCATGTTGAATATCCGTCAGGACACCTTGCACATGCTGCCGGTGATGATCGTAAACCAGGGTGATCGTCCCCGCGATCTCACGGTCGTCCAGATTCTGGCGATGCTCCACCAAACCCGCCCGGATCAAGTCAGCAACGGCCATCGATCGGTTCACATACCCTTTCTCCCGCGCCATTTTGTCCAGCTCCTTCGCCAGCGCCTTGGGAAGTGAAACGGTCAGCCGCACGACGCCATCGTTGGGTGAATTTCTCACGGGCGCCACCTTAGCGCATGGCGAACCGAGGTCAATGACGGCCCGCTGGCGCCCGGGCATCGCGCCGGAACCCACCCCTCACCGGGACGTCGTAAGCTGCCAGCCCTCTCGAGTCGCGAACCGGCCGATGACACCTCCGCGTCCCGGGCCGCGATACCACGAATCGGCTGCCAGGGGCGCGTGACTGGACTGGCTCTTGGCGCTGTTTGGAAGGGGCCCAAGGCTCCAGAGCGCCCAGCGGACAGGAGCCGTCTTCACACTGCTATGATACGCGCCGTTGGTGGAGGAACTGGCTGGAAAGTCGTCTGGCACCCACAGCCTGTAATCGCCCGCGGGAGATCCGTTGAGGAGTTGCGGGCCGGGCGCGGCGTACTTGTAAGTGTGCCCGCGGTTGAAAAGGTCCTCCATATTCGCCGCCAGGCCGGGCTTTTCCCCTTTGGGCAGATAGCCTTGATCTGCCAGTTCCACCGGGAACTGGCACCAATGCGTCGCGAGATCGGTATTGCAGTCCACCCGCACCGGGGGGAGTTCCGATGCGTGATCGTCCGAATACATCTCGAGCGCGAGCCCCACAGCGTAGAGTTCCGCATGCACCCGGGCCACCTTGGCCCGCTCTTTCGCGTGAGATAATGCCGGCAAGAGCAGCGAGGCCAGAATGGCGATGATCGCGATGGACACCAGCAACTCGATCAGAGTGAAGCCGGTGCGCTGCGTTGCCGGTGCGAACTGCGTCCCGTTCATTCGCCGCCTCGGTTGCTTAGCCGGTAGAACCTGGCCCCGTCTCGGCAAGTCACTTGAATGCTGCGCCACTCCCCATCGACCCCCACGGGTTCACTCACTTCTTCCCAGGCGACAGCCCCGAGATGCGTTGTGGTCTCCAGCCGGTATCCGGACGCTTCCGCGGGCCAGCGGATCACGCCGTCCTCGCCGAAGGACAGCTTCGGGCGGTCCAGCAGTATTTGCTGGACAAAGAGCAGGTAACCAAACGTGCCGTCCGTGCCTGAGCCCGATTCCTGAATCAGGATCCCCACGGCATCAAAGCGTCTGGTGGGCGGGGGGCCCAGGCTGTAGCGGGGCGTGGTCAGGGGGAAGAACCGGCCCTGACCGTCGGTGACCGTGCAGACGCGCTCGCTCCAATCGCGCTCCGGGTTCCAGCCGTTCGTCGTAACCAGCATGAGACCATTCAGGCGGACCCGCATGCCCTGGTACCGCTCACCCCCGCTGGCCCGGGTCGGATCGAAGATGTCTTCGTGGCTGGCGGCGTTCCCGTCGTCCGGCTTAACAAGGTCACTCAGCGCAATCCCCTCCGGATCGGGCAAGCCGTATCCTGCCGCAACCAGCGCGATGTCCAAGTCGGAAGAAGGCTCAATGCTGTGGGCCTCATTAATATTCCGCTGGCCACCCCGAAAGAGGGATTGCCGCGCGGTCACTTGAACAAGGTCGCCCGCCCGAAACCGGTGCCTGGTGGCAGGGTCATGCTCGAGTCGCTCCAACTCGCGAGTCCATGCGTCGTTGCGATAGCTGAAATCGCTATTGCGAAGGAACGGAAGGTTCCCGTAGTTCTGGCCCATCCAGACCAAAGTCCCTCCGCGATCGTTCGGGTCGACCGCTTGGAAGAAGAATTGCCATTGCCCGCCCAGTTGCAGCGAGCCCGCCCCATTGTCCCACGGGATGAAATTCGGCGTTGGGTCCAGCATTTCCTCCGGGTTATTCAGCATCACCCCGGTGAGCGTAAACGGGAGCGCCCCGGCCCAGGCGCTCGCGCCGCCGGCATCGACGGCCTGCAGGCTGCTGTGCGTTTCCGCCGCTGCCGACCAGGGAAAGGCAATCGCCGCGAAAGCCACGAGCCCGGTCCCGATCCATGGATAGGAGGTTTGCATCATCTTCAGTGCCTTCACCGCGCCCGGAGCCAAAAAGCTTGACCGCAATCGGCGCTCCGGTATTACGTCTTTATGCAAAACTCATACTCCTTTGCCGGTATTACGCAATATTTAAATCGTATGATTCTTATTCCGGGGTTGGCAGCCCTGGCTCTCGCCCCGTGTGCCCTGTGCGCCCATGATGATCCGCCCGCCGCAACCTCCCGCCCGATCGTCCAATCCAAACCGGGCGAGAATGCGTGGAACGTAGGCAGTGCCCCGAAAGATTGGTATGAGGAGATTCGCCGGTATCACGGCCATGTCGGCCCCTGGAACGTTCTTGGCTGGCGCATCGGGATGGCGGCCCTGAGGGAACTCCATTGTGAATGGGGCAAGCACGCGGTGGAGGTCGTATGCTATGTCCCGCTTCAAACGCCGTTCACCTGCCTTGTCGACGGCCTATCGATCGGCACCGGCAACAGCCTGGGTCGTCTGGACCTTCGCCTGGCGGAAGTCCTCGCTTACCCGCAATCGTTTGTGGCCATTCGGCGGAAGGGGGCGCAAGGAGACGTCTTGGAATTCCGACCGCACCCCGACTACCTCCGATCGATCATTGGCCAGCCCCTGGAGAAACTCGAAGCGCTGTCGCAGGAATGTGCCAAACTCCCCGAGGAAAAGCTCTTCACGATCAAACGCATCTCGCCGTAGCTCGGAGCCATGAACCAAGCCGTGGCGCAGCGGCTTCGTTATTTCAGCTCGGCCAAACCCAATTCATCGAGGACCCAATCGATATTGAAGTGCGTGCCATCCTGGCGATTATTGCGCTCCAGGTGGTGCAAATGGCCTTTCATCCACTCGATCAAGGCTGGACGCATCCAGGATGGCCTTCACCCGCTCCAAATCCTCCGTCACCTTGTGGATGGCGACGCATTGATGGAAGTCCGTTCCAGCAAAGAGCCGTTGGCGATATCCGGTCCCCAGCTCGACCACCATTTGTCCGGCCCAAGGAAAATCGTGCGCCAGCAGATCCCGGAGAGTTAGGCCGGGCTGGGCCGCTCGCTCTCGATTGAGGCGATGCTCGATGACCTCTTTCCAGAGTGGCCAGATTTCAATGGGCACCTCCTGGGCTGCGCCTCCCAGCCTGCTGAAGTGCGGGTAATGGGTCACCCAAGCCAATAACCGGGTGAAACGCACAAGGTGGGGTGTCGAAGTCCGGTCGATCAACACGAACGGCGGCGAACTGGGCGACAGGGCGTCGACGCACCAGGTGGACTGATGATCGCGAATCTTCTGCACTTCCACGACCGTGACGTAGGAGTGCCGCCGATACTTCATCATCACTCGCAAATCGTTGTGCAACCCGGTCCAACCTTCGGCTTCCCAGGAATCAGCCAAAGTCCGGCCGCCGGAGTCGCGCTCAATGAAGAGCACGCGATAGAGCGTAGCTGACAACGCCATGACATGGGCTTCTGGCTTATCCCTCTCAGAGTCCGCCAGGTGCGCTCGGACGAGTCGGGCGAAACGTTCCTCGCCGAAGTGTCGCCTGGCGTAGTCGAACGCCTTTGTGCCCCAGTTCTCGTCCAGTCGCAGCCATGAGTCGTAGCAACCGTCCGCTGTGCCAAACGGGTAAAACGGACAATCCGCAGGGCAGTTGAGCTTGCTGCCCCGCTGTGCTCCGCACTCCGCCGAGGAAATGAAGCCTTGGACGGCCGGGCAGGGCCGTTGGTTCTTTCCCGAAGGAGTGGTCGAAAACTCTGGCGTGCGCATTGTCCCGGCAGCATATAGGTATTCGATGTCTCAGCAAGAGCCAGATGCGGTGACAAATGCGATGCGATGCCCTGCGCTTTCCGGCGCTTCAAACCGCGCTCGGTGTAACTTTCGGGCTGCTGCTGGCTCGTTGCCTGGAAAATGCCGGACGATCCCTCAACCCCTCGTGTGCAACCCCGCCGATTTGCCTGGCGGGCGATGACTTCTGTCCTGATCACCGTTTCGTTCTTGGCCCTCGTGCTGAGCGGCGGCGTTCTGTTCATCTCCCCGCCCGGGCGCGTGGCGAACTGGACGAACTGGAGCATTTTCAACCTGACCAAGCACGACTGGTCGGAGGTGCATATCGCCTTTGGCACCGTCTTCCTGATCGGCGCGATTTTCCATATCGTGTTCAACTGGAGGCCGCTGGTGAGTTACTTCAAGGATCGCCTAACGCGCCGGTTGAATTTCCGCCGGGAATGGATCATGGCGCTGGTGATCTGCGGCGGGGTCTATGCCGCGACGCGTTCAGGCGTGCCGCCTTTCTCCACGCTGCTGGCGTTCAGCGAACGCCTTAAGGGAAGTTGGGAGGAGCCAGCGCAACGGGCGCCTATTCCCCACGCCGAGTTGCTGGTTCTCTCTGAATTGGCGGAGAAGGCCGGGATTGAAATCGAGGTCGCCATGAATCGGCTTCGCGCCAAAGGCCTCACGGGCATAGAAGCCAGCAAAGTCGTCGAGGAACTCGCCCAACAGAATGGCCGTTCCGCCCAAGAGGTTTACGAGATCATGCTGGCAGAGCCTGAGCGAAGCGGCCAGGGGCATGGGCAGGGACAGGGCAATCGAGGAAGAGGCGGGGCGGGTGGCGGGATGGGATGGAAAACCCTGTCGGAGTTCTGTGCCGAAGAAGGGATCGATCTAAAAGAGGGACTCGCGCGCCTTGATGCCAAAGGGCTTCGTGCCCGCCCCGAACAGACTCTACGCGAAATCGCGCTCGCCAACGGCTACTCCAGACCGGCCGACCTGATCGAAGCTCTCCGAGCCAAGCCGCACTCCGGGCGAAGGGAGTGACTCGTTGAGCGGCCCTCCCGGCCAAGGCATGTAACAGAAGGGCCACCGGGTCCGACAGCCACAGACCCCGGGCTGGGCCGGTGGTTGACCGGCGTTTTAACTGAGAACAATTTGTTCACATCCAGGTAAGCGACTGATTACCAAAGACTTACCTTAATGATGACTCTTTGTCACCAGAGTGTGACACATTCGCCGTCCGGTAAATGCCGGTCCCTTCCGGCGTCTTACAGCTGCCAGCCGTCGCGGTACGGAACCGCGAGCATCGCGTTGGCCTGGTCATGGCCGGTGAAGCGACCGGCGTTTTCGTCCCAACGCAAAGTCTGCCCGGGGAATCGCACCGCGATCGCGCCAAGCAGCGCGGCTTGGGTGAGCGGTCCGCCATAGCCGAAGTTCGACCCAGCCTGGCGTCCCGTGCGGATCGCTTCCAGCCAATCCCACGCGTGGCTCTTGACGCGCGCGATCTTCTCCGCCGGCGCGTTTTTGCCCGAATGCGCGTCCATGAGTTTGTCAGGGACCAGGTGGCAGCCGCCTGCGCCATGGGAGCCATGCACGATCATTCCCTTCTCGCCGAAGAGTATCGCGCCCGTTCCCGGCACCTGCTCGCCTTCCGGGAAACCCGCCGGCCGCGGAAGGGTGTTATTTCCGTCGTGCCACACCAACTTGACCGGCCCGCGCTGGTTGCGCGCTGGGAACTCGAAGGTGATCTGGGTGGCCGGCGGGTAGGTCAAGCCATGTTTGGCGGGATCGTAATCCGAGACTTCCGCGCGAAGGGAGGACGGGGCGTCAAGGTCCAGCGCCCAAAAAGCGGGATCGATCACATGGCAGAACCAATCGCCGATTGTTCCGGTCCCAAACGGCATCCAGCCGCGCCAGTTCCAGTGCACCCAGAACGGCGTGTAAGGACGGAACGGCACCGGCCCGATCCAGAGATCATAATCGAGGCTCTTGGGCACTTCATAGGTCTGGTTGAGCTTATCCAGGTTGCGTAATTGGCAGTAAACGTCTTTGAAGGCGTCGCAGCCGGCGTGAACCGTATGCACGCCGCCGACCGCCCCCGCCCAAACCCACTCGCAAAGGCGCCGGATCGTGCCGCTGGAATGCCCCTGGTTGCCCAATTGCGTGACGACATCGTGCTGGCGCGCGCCGGCGACAAGGGTCCGGACCTCATGGACCGTATGGGCCAGCGGCTTTTCGCAGTAAACGTGCTTGCCGCGGCGCATGGCTTCCATCGCAATGACCGCGTGGGTGTGATCCGGGGTGCCGATCACGACCGCGTCGATCTCCTTGCCCATCTGGTCAAGCATGACCCGAAAATCCTTGAACTGCTTGGCCTTAGGATACTGGGCAAACTTCTTCCCCGCGTAATCGTGGTCGACATCGCAAAACGCGACGATGTTATGCCCTTCACCCGCCACTCCGTCGATGTCCGCCCCCCCCTGGCTGCCCACCCCGATCCCGGCCACGTTCACTTTCTCGTTTGCAGAAACTCGAGGAGCTCCAAGCACCCGGCTCGGAGCGATCCCGAAAAGCGCCACGCCCGCGCTCGCTGTGCCAAGGAATTGCCGCCGGTTCAGGACAGATGATTTCGGAGTATTCATTCGCTTTGCTCACTGACTGTGCATGTCCGTTGGCCAAAGGAAAGCCTGTTTTGCGGCCTTTGGCCCGCAATTCGCGCCGAGCACACGCAACCCCGGGTTATCTCGGGCCTCGGATGCCTCGCGGGTCCAGGCGGCAACCGCCCTCCCTCCGGGGTTCACCCGTAGTTCACCCGTAGTTCACCCGTAGATGACCCGTTCGGGAACGGGTGATCACCGGGTGAACACCGGGTCACCAACGGGGCATCCCCAGACCCATCGAATCATAGATCCTTGACGAGAATTCCGACACTATCCCAGAGCGGAAACGTGAGATGCACCCGCCGCCGAGCGATTTGACTGGCATCCATTTCTCGAGTGGTAGACCCTTTGCCCAAGACCTATGAACCGCCGAACATTCCTCCAAAGGAGCGGCCTCGGATGTGCCGCGCTCGCCTTGGCCAATCTGCCTGCCTTCGCCGCCGAAGTGGCTGATCAGAAGAAGCGCGTCGGCCTCATTGGGACTGGCTGGTATGGCAAGGTGGATCTGCTGCGCCTGATCCAGGTCGCGCCTGTCGAAGTCGTTTCGCTTTGCGACGTTGATAAACGGATGCTTGCCGAAGCGGCCGACATCGTCGCCGGCCGCCAACTTTCCAAGAAGAAGCCTCGCACCTACACTGACTACCGCGAGATGCTCAAGGAGAAGGACCTGGACGTGGTGCTGATCGCCACCCCGGACCACTGGCATGCGCTTCCGATGATCGCGGCGGCGCAGGCAGGCGCCGATATCTATGTGCAGAAACCCATCGGCGTCGACGTCGTCGAATGCCAGGCCATGGTCGCGGCCGCCCGCAAACACGGACGCGTCGTCCAGGTCGGCACGCAGCGCCGGAGCACGCCGCACCTGTTCGAAGCCCGCGAATTGATCCAGGAAGGGCGCCTTGGCCGGATCGGGCTGGTCGAAACCTACTGCTATGGGCGTCGCGGGATTAGCAACCCGCCGGATCAGGACCCGCCCGAATCCTTGGATTACGAGATGTGGACCGGGCCGGCGCCCATGCGGCCATTCAATCGCATGGTGCATCCACGGAGTTGGCGCAACTTCATGGAATACGGCAATGGCACCATTGGCGACATGGGCATTCACATGATCGACATGGTGCGTTGGATGATGGACCTGGGCTGGCCCAAGCGGATCTCCTCCACGGGCGGCAATTATTTCCACAAGGAAGGCAAACCCAACATTTCGGACATGCAAACAGCCACATTTGATTATGGCGACCTGCAGGTGAGTTGGGAGCACCGCCATTTCGGCGAAGGGCCTGATCCGAAATACTGGTGGGGCGCAAACTTTTACGGTGAGAAAGCCACGCTGAAAGCCAGCGTCTTCATGTTCGACTTTATCCCGATCGGGGGCGGCGCTTCCATCCATCGCGAATGGAACGATCCGAAGGCCAAGTATCCTGTCGATAGCGACAAGTACCCGGAAGATAAGACCGAGGACGGGATTGAGTACCATGTCGCTCCGGCCATCCGTGAACATATGAAGGATCTCCTCCAATGTGCCGCCAACCGGAGCCAGCCTCGGGCCGATATCGCCGAAGGAAGCGCTTCGACCGCGATGTGCGTGTTGGCGAACCTGGCGCTGGACCTCAAGAGAACCCTGGCCTGGGACGAATCCGCCGGACGGGTCATCGGCGACGATGAGGCGAACCAGAAGCTGGCGCGCCAGTATCGAGCCCCTTGGCGCCATCCGACTCCGGACGAGGTGTAATCCGGGCGTCCAACCCTGCCACAAGACACTCGGCCAGGCCGGCGAGTTGCTCCAATCAAACGCGTCGGCCGCGCTTGCTTGCCGAAGCCTTCGGACCTTTCAAACCGAAGGCGAAAGGCTTGACGCAGACGCAAAGCGTGATGCTGACTCCGGGACCAGTTCCTCTTAGAATACCGGCCGCGGGATCTCGAGGATCATTGGCTTCGGCCGCTGACTGGGAGCCGCAGCGGGACCGCCCAGTGCGGGCTTGGAATTGAAAGCGCCTGGAAGCGCACCGGAACCGCTGCCGCCGAGAAAGCTGGGGGACGTTGCTACCGGCAAGGTCCTGCCAAAGCTCAAGCTGCCTGCGGGGCCTTTCTCGACCGAATCGAGACTGGGGGCGGAGGGCTTCCGTGCGGAGATTGGGTTGATGACCGAGCGCGTGGGGTCGACCGGGTTGTTGATCGGATCGCTCATCCCTCCCAATGGGGATCTGCGGAAATCCCAGCTTCGTTCCGTGGTGCTGAGGCCATTCACTGCTGACGGACTTCCGCGCTGCTCTCCCGGAGGCGTTGCGCCGAAAGGCGCGGGAGCCAGGCCGGGGTTGAAAATGGGGGTCCCGGGCGTCGTCCGGCCGAATTGGGACAAGGTATCAGGCCGTGTGCCCCAGTTGAACAAAGGAGCCGGGTTCAACCCTTCGATAATCCCCGGGTCCTGCGTCTCCCCGGAGCGGTCCGGTCCTGCGCCTGTGAGGGAGCCCGTTGCAAGCTCGCGGTCCAGTCCATCGCGCCGGGTGGTGGAGTTCGAGTCGGTCGGTGTTCTCGACCGGCGCGAGGTCTCCTTGGACGCTTCGAAGTAGCGCTCGACAGCCCCTTTCGGCTCCCTCTCAATCCCAGTAAACTCGTATTTGCGAACCCCGAAAGTCTCTTCAAGCGCCCGGTCCCGATCCAAGCTGTTGGGGGACTCAAACATCCAATTCTTCTTCCGGTCGATCAATTCCTCGAGCTTCGGCGTGGGGATCAGGATGGACTGGCCCGGCGGCGGGAGAGCGGGTCCTTGGCTCGATTCGCCCGGCGTTAACCGGCGGTCCAGGAAACTCTCGCTCGGCAGCACGGACGGGGTCGGGGGTGCAGGACGTTCCAATTGGTTTGTGGAGCCGATAATGTGGAACATTTCCCCGGCGTCCGCCGTGGGCAGCGCCCCAACCCCCAACAGCAGCGCCCCGGCAAACGCGCCCGCCTTCAAGAAGGCGGTTGGCCTGGGGAATCGGCGCCCCGTCGCTGGGTTCGATTCAGCTCTCACGCCCTGCAAAAGTAGAGCATCGTTCCGGAATGTAAACAATTTCGGCACTAGACAGTTGACCCAGAAGCCTCAGCTCCCGTTCAAACAGGTGAAGAAGTCGCCGGGAGGGGGAAGTTCGGGCGTTTTTCATTCCCTCAGAGCGGGTGTTCCGGCCCTGCTGCGGCCCGTGGACCCCTGCAAACCGAGCTTGACATTCTCACTTTGCTATACAAAGTGTGCCCATGCATTCCAACTGGGCGGCGGAACATCTGCTCGTGATTCGAACCTTGATGGAGCGCTCCGCTGTTTACCGCCGTGCCCTCGCCCCCATTCTCCTGGCGCTGGGCGGCCTTGGATTGGCTTCGGCGGCCTTGGGCTGGCTGTTGAACATCGCCACGCCCCGCGTGTTTCTTGCCTACTGGACCGCGACCGGCCTGGTCGGAATCTCCGCGACTTATCTTATGGCTCGGCGCCAGGCCTGGCGGGAGGCCGATCCGTTCTGGTCCGCTCCGACCCGGCGAGTCACGCAGGCGCTGCTGCCGCCTCTGTTTGTGGGGTTCGCTGGCGGGATGCTCTGCTTGCTCTTTTCCCAGGAAGAGACGATCTGGCCCGCGTGGTGGGTGGTGCCTCTTTGGATGGTGCTTTACGGTTGCGCGATGCACGCCGCGGGATTTTTCATGCCGCGGGGGATGAAGCTGTTCGGCTGGGTCTTTATCCTCGCGGGTTGCGCCGCGGCGTTATGGTTGGAACTGTCGCATGGGGCTGCGCCGCTTAAAGTTGCGCACCTTTTCATGGGCACCTCGTTTGGCGGATTGCACGTCGCCTACGGCGTTTACCTTTATTTCACCGAAAAGAGGAAGACTGGCCCGTGAACCCGGAACCGTTTCTTCAGCTCGATCGCGTGATTCACGAAAAGGGGCGCCTCGCCATCATGTCGCTCCTGGCGGCGACGCCGCAGATGTCGTTCACGGAACTGCGCGACACCCTGAACCTCACCGACGGCAACCTGACGGCGCACATTCGCACGCTGCAAGAGGCGGGATACGTGGCGGTTACCAAGTCCTATCAACGGAGCCGCTCGTTGACCACCTTTTCGCTCACGCCGCACGGGATTCAAGGTTTCACGGCCTATATCGATCTGCTGGAGCAGGTCGTTCAGCAGGCGAAACGAGAACGATGAACCCACCCTTTCCAGCCGCTAGTTCAGCGTGGGTGGAAGCTTTGCCTGGCAAAGCCGAACCTTTCCCTTTTCCGCCGAAGCTCAGGCGGCGTTTGTCACCTGTCTCCTTCCGGCCCGTTCTTAATCCATCACCACAAAGCTTATGAAAATCATCCGCGCACAATCCATGGGCATGTGTTTCGGCGTCCGTGATGCCATTACCCTCGCCTTGAAGAAGGCGCATGTGGCGCCCCTGACCATTTTTGGCGACCTTGTGCATAACGAGACCGTCCTGGCCAGCCTCCGCCAGCGCGGCATCAAGGTTCAACACGAGGCCGACCAAGTGCCGACGCCCGACGTGATGATCACGGCCCATGGCGCTTCGGACCGGACCATTGGCGCCTTGCGAAACCGGGGCCTCAACGTGGTGGAAGCCACCTGCCCGCTGGTGCATCACGCCCATCGCGTCATTCGCAAGCTGGTGCAAGAGCAGTACCACCCCGTCATCATCGGCAAACGGGACCATGTCGAAGTCCGCGGAATGACGGAAGACCTGGCCGAATTCGACGTCGTTCTCTCGGCGGAAGACGTGGAACGCCTTGCCGAGCGCCCCCGGTTTGGAATCGCCGCCCAAACGACGCAGCCCATCGATCGAGTGCACGAACTGGTGGAGTTGATCCGGCGCCGGTTTCCGCGATCTGAGGTTCGCTTCGAGGACACCGTCTGCCAGCCCACGAAACAACGGCAACTCGCCGCCGTGCAAGTTGCCAAGGCCTCCGATGTGGTCGTCGTCGTCGGCGGCGCCCACAGCAACAACACGCGGCAACTGGTGGCGACCTGCCAGCGATTCTGCCCCCGCGTGCACCAGGTGCGCACCGCCGCAGATCTGCAGCCGGACTGGTTTGAGGGCGCCGAAACCGTCGGGCTGACCGCCGGGACGTCCACGCCGGATAGCACGATCGACGCCGTGGAGCACTTGCTGGTCGAATTCGGCAGGGCGCGGTCAACCCTCTTCCAATCCGAATCCGTTCTGGAAGAGAACACCCGCCTGAGCGAACATCGGAAGGAAGCGGCAACGGCCCTGCTGGCAGGATAACGCTGCCGACGCCGCCCCCGTGCCGGTGGCTGGACAACCGCTCAGGAGCGCGGTCCGCAGGCGTGATCGGCCTGCCGGGTCGACGTCTGGCCGGCGTAATCCGTGGCCGTGACATCGATCACCACCGTTTTGCCCGCGGGAACGGTGCTGCGCGCTTCATAAACCCAACGGTCATTCTCCCGCTCCGCCTGGCCGTGTTCGATGGCAGAGGCGTCCAGGTGCCGAATTTTGACCTGCACGCTCTTGACCTCGAAGTTGTCCACCGCGTTGATTCGAATGATCTCGCCTGGCGCACCCGTGTACTCGGCAAGGTCGATCTCGCGGACTTCGGGTGGTTTGAGGTAATCGGCTTTCGCGAGGTGAAATCCCTGGCGGCCCTGGATGGCGGCGGCGGCATTGTATCGCGCCCGCAGGTCCGGATCTTCCGCCCAGACTTTTTTGGCGTAGGCGACGGCGGAGGTGAACCCTTGCTGGTTAGCGATTTCACCCTTGCGTTTGGCGGCTTTGCGGACCGGCCGCTTGCGCACAATGATCTTGCCGGACTTCTGCTTCGCGAACACGAGATCGCCAAGCGATCCGCTGAGTTCCCCGGTGGCGGGGTTTGGATGAATGAACGCCATATGCGTTATGATTCCTTTCTCTTTTCATGATCCGACGGAGCCAGTGACGCGCTGCGTCCCATCTAAAACCACGTCAAAATCATGACAAAAGCATGTTAACCTCACACGGCCATGTGTCAATCATGAATTTAACGTGCAGGTAACGTGAGTTTAGCGTGCGTTTAGACCGGATGCAGAGCAGGGGGTTCAGATGGGAAGCACCGACCCTTGGCTGGGATCGGACGGGCGCGTTGCGGTTGCAACGAAGGTTCCCTGCCGATCGGGCGCGTTGCTCAGCCTTGCGGGATCGCGAACTCGATTCCGGGATTGTAAATCCGGCGCGGCTCTGTTGAATTCCCGGACTATGCAAAACGACTTCGCGATTCAGCGACTCACCCGCGGCCTCTGGGGCGCTGTGCTTTTGGGAGCCGGGCTGGTTTCGACGGTTTTCGGGGCGGACCCGGGGGAACCGAAGGTCATTGATCCCGGACCGCCGCCGTCGGATGCCATGGTGCTTTTCGACGGAAAGGACCTGTCGCAATGGAAGGCTGAGAACGGCGGGGAGGCCAAGTGGATCGTCCGGGAGGGTTACGTGGAAGTCAACGGGACCGGGAGCATCATGACTCGCGAGCAGTTTGGCGACGTGCAGTTGCATGTCGAGTGGGCCGCCCCGGCCAAGGTCGAAGGCGATAGCCAGGGCCGCGGCAATAGTGGCGTTTACCTGCAAGGCCGATACGAGATCCAGGTGCTGGATTCCTACAATAACAAGACCTACCCGACCGGTCAGGCCGGGGCGTTCTACGACAATTTTCCGCCCCTGGTGAACGCCTCCAGGAAGCCGGGCGAATGGCAAACGTACGACATCATCTTCATGGCACCCCGGCCGTCCGCCGATGGGAAAAGCGTCGAACCCGGCTCCTTTACCGTCCTCCATAACGGGGTGCTGGTGCAAAACCACGTGCCGGTCAAGAGCGCGACGACGGCCGCGGCGTTCAAAGGCGCGACCCCGACAGGCCCGCTGGTGTTCCAGGATCACGGCAATCCCGTCCGGTTCCGCAATGTCTGGATTCGCAAGCTCGACAAGAAGTAAGCGAGTTGCGGCCCCGAAACGACAAACAAGGGAATCCGGGTTGAGGCGCATCGGCGCGTTCAACGTCTCCGAGGACGATCAGCAACGTGTTCCTGCGCCTGGCGCCCTAGCCCCACATCTGAATTGAACCACATCGATACCATCATCCTCTCCGACCTGGCGGTGCAGTACCATGTCGGGGTCACCGCCGAGGAGCGCGCGCAAGGGCAGAGATTGCTGGTCAGCGTGGAGATCGATTACGACTTCTCGGGCGCCGCGGCTTGGGACGATTTGCGGCGCACGATCGATTACTACGCGGTTTCCCAGCGGCTCCTCCATATGGGCGACGGACGGGAATGGAAGTTGATTGAAACGGTGGCCGTCGATATCGCTTCGACGATCCTCTCGGAGTTCGGTCCCGTTGGCGTCAGGGTCGAAGTCAAGAAATTCGCGATTCCGGAAGCGGCCCACACGGCCGTGCGCGTGGCGCGCCGCCGCGCCTAGCCCCGCCAAGGCAGCGCCGAACCCCCGCGGGGCAGGGCCGGACCCCTGGGCCGGCCATTGGCAATAGGGAATTCCAACCCCCGACGGCGGGCGAGCCGACCCGCCCTCCCTGAAAGTGCTGTCGCCCGGCGCGAGTCGCTTGTGGTTTTCTGTGGATCGGCTACAACGGAGGGATGATGTCAAGCGATCAGCACGGGAACACGGCAGCTGAATCTGAAGCCAGGCCCTCGGATTTCATCCGGGATATCGTTGCCGCGGATGTGGCGTCGGCCCGATACCCCCAGATTCGCACCCGGTTCCCGCCCGAGCCGAACGGCTATCTGCATATTGGGCACGCCAAATCGATCTGCCTGAATTTCGGGATCGCCCGGGAGTTTGGCGGGATCTGCAACCTTCGCATGGACGACACCAACCCGGCCAAGGAAGACGTTGAGTATGTGGATTCCATCACCGAAGACGTGCGCTGGCTGATCAGCGGTTGGGCGGAAGATCGCTTGGGGTTGAAACCGTTGCGGGCGACTCCGAAGCCCGAGGACATCAACGGCAAACGCGACTTTTGCATGGCGCCGGTTGTGACGCAGGGGGCCGCGGGGGAGGGGAAGCTGGTCGAACCGTTCTATGCCAGTGATTACTTCGGCCCGCTCTATGAATTCGCGCTGCGGCTGATCGAGAAAGGGCTCGCTTACGTTTGCGATCTTTCGCCGGACGATACGGACAAATACCGTGGCGCGCCGGACCGGCCTGGCGTCGACAGCCCCTTTCGGAACCGGCCCATGGCGGAGAACCTTGACCTGTTCAAGCGGATGCGGGGCGGCGAGTTCCCCGACGGAACGCGAACGCTGCGCGCGAAGATCGACATGGCGTCGCCGAACATCTGGATGCGCGACCCGGTGTTGTATCGGATTCGGCACGCGGAGCACCATCATACGGGGGGGGATTGGTGCATATACCCGATGTATGACTTTGCGCACTGCCTGAGCGATTACATTGAGGGGATCACCCATTCGATCTGCACGCTGGAGTTTGAAGTGCACCGCCCGCTTTACGATTGGATTCTCCAGAGCCTGGATCTGCCCCGGCCGCTGCCGCACCAGTATGAATTCGCGCGGTTGAGCCTCGGATATACCATCATGAGCAAGCGCAAGCTGATGCAGTTGGCGAACGAGGGCCTGGTCTCCGGCTGGGATGACCCTCGGATGCCGACGATCTCGGGGTTGCGGCGCCGAGGGGTGACGCCCCAGGCGCTCCGGGCGTTCGCTTACCATATCGGGATCACAAAGTACAACGCCCTGACCGACGTCGCGGTGCTCGAGCACGCGATCCGCGAAGACCTGAACCGGCGGGCCTTGCGAAGGCTGGCCGTCCTTCGGCCCCTTAAAGTAGTCATTACGAACCTCCCGGAAGACCATGAGGAAGCACTGCCCGCGACGAATAATCCCGAGGACAGTTCGGCCGGGACCCGCCCGGTCCCGTTCAGCCGCGAGGTGTTCATCGAGCAGGGCGATTTCATGGAGTCGCCGCCGCCCAAGTTCTTTCGGCTCAAACCCGGGGGAGAAGTCCGGCTCAAGTACGCGTATATCATCAAGTGCGATGAGGTGATCAAAGGCCCCGGCGGCGAGGTCAAGGAATTGCGCTGCACCGCCGACCTGGGCAGCAAGAGCGGCGGACCGTCCGCGAATCGCAAGGTCAAGGGCACCCTTCATTGGGTGAGCGCCCGGCACGCCGTCCCGGCCGAGGTCCGGCTGTACGACCGGTTGTTCACGGTGCCGGAACCCGATGCGGACGGGGACTTCAAGAAATACCTGAACCCGGATTCGCTCGAGGTGGTGACGGCGCAGTGCGAACCCAGCCTGCGCGAAGCGACCTCGGAGCACCGGTATCAGTTCGAACGCCTGGGCTATTTCGCGCTGGACCTCAGTTCGGGACCGGAACAATTGGTCTTGAACCGGACGATCACGTTGAAGGACACTTGGGCAAAAGAGGCCCAGAAACACTGAGCCAACCATGACGCATCGAATTCAGACTGCCGCTTGCGCGCTTGCCTGCGCGCTGGTCCTTGCCACCCCTTCCCATTCGGCTGCCGCGGCCGAGGCCGATTCCCGCGCCGAGCTTGCGGTGATGACGTTTAACTTGCGATACGCAAGTTCGCGGCCGCCCAACGCATGGCCCGACCGCCGTCCCGTGATGCGCGATTGCATCCGAAGCAATGCTCCGGACCTGATCGGCACCCAGGAAGGCGTTTACGCGCAGCTTAAGGACCTGGCCTCGGATCTTCCGGATTACGCCTATGTCGGCACCGGGCGCGATGGGGGAAGCCGCGGCGAGTTCATGGCCATCTTCTATCGAACCGGCCGCTTCGAGCCGCTTGAATTCGACCACTTCTGGCTTTCGGACACTCCAGAGGTGGTGGGTTCGACCACGTGGGGGAACACGAACCGCCGGATGGTGACGTGGGTCCGCTTTCTGGACCGCAACACAAGCAGGGAGTTCTACTTCGTGAACACGCACCTGGATCACCAGATTCAGGAAGCGCGCGAGAAAGCCTCCACCTTGATCCGTGAGCGGATGCAGAAGCTCAAATCGGAGTTGCCCATCCTTCTGGTCGGCGACTTCAACGCGGCCGCCGGAGCGAACAAGGCCTACGACATCCTCACCGAAGACCAGTTCTTCCGCGATACCTGGGACCTCGCCAAGGAAAGGCGCAACGAACGCTTCGCCACCTTTCACAACTTCCGCGGACCGCGGGAAGGTCCGCGCATCGACTGGATCCTCGCCCGGGGCCCGGTGGTGGTGTCGAAAATCGAGATTAGCACCTGTTCCGCCGGGGAGCAGTATCCGAGTGACCATTTCCCTGTGATGGCTTGGCTGCGTTTGGGCGATTGACGTTCTCCGCTTGCGCTGGGCCGTCGGGATTAGAACGGTCCTTCGGTGCCATGGGACCGCCAGACCGGGGCGGGATTCGCCCCGGCAGTGCAGTCACCTTCGAATGGAAATGGGGAGCGGGTGGGCGTATGGTGCCGCATGAGGCATCACCAAATCATCACCATCTGGCTCGCGGCGTTTGCCTCCGCTTATGGAGCGTTATTGCGGTTCGGGCTTGCGGCGAACGATCCTTTTGCGACAGTCAGACAGCGCATGATCGAAAGCCAGCTATCGAGCGAAGAGCGCGGCATTACCAATCGCGCCGTGCTGGACGTGATGCAAAGCGTTCCTCGGCACGAATTCGTTCCGAAGCACCTGCGTTTCCAGGCGTACCAGGACGCGCCTCTGCCGATCGGATATGGCCAGACCATCTCGCAGCCTTACATCGTGGCTTTCATGACCGAGCAATTGCAGCCGAAGCCCCAAGACCGTGTTTTGGAGATCGGAACCGGCTCCGGCTACCAGGCAGCTGTGCTCTCGAAGCTCGTGGCTGCGGTTTACACCATCGAGATTATCGAGCCCCTCGCGAAACGCGCGGCCGAGGACTTGAAACGGCTTGGTTACACCAACGTTTTTGTCCGGTTCGGGGACGGCTACAAGGGCTGGCCGGATGCCGCTCCCTTTGATGCGATAATCGTCACGTGCGCTCCGGAGAAGGTGCCGCGAGCGCTCACGGAGCAACTCAAAGAGGGGGGCCGCATGATCCTCCCGGTCGGTCTGGCACTGAACCAGAAACTGGTGCTCTTGACGAAGGAGAAGGGCAAACTGGAGCGTCGCTCGGTGCTCCCGGTTCGGTTTGTGCCCATGACGGGGACGCCGGAAGCAGAACTGAACTGACTGAGGCTCTGCGGCGAATCCGTCCTTGAATGTCCGAAGCACCTGTGGGTGAATTGGCCCATGCGCTTGAATTGTCTTCACCTCGCGTTGGCAGCGTTCAGCCTCAATCTCGCCCTTTGCTCAGCGGCGCCGACGGCGCTCTACGTTTCACCGGACGGCAACGATGCCTGGTCCGGGCGCCTGGAGCGTCCGGCTTCGGATCGAAAGGACGGTCCCAAAGCGACGCTTGCCTCGGCGTTGGAGGCTGGTCGGCGCGTGAAAGGGGAGGGGAAGGCTGCCGATGGGCTCACGATCTTCATTCGCGGCGGCGTTTATTCTCTCGCCGAACCGGTCCGGTTGCTCCCGCAAGACTCGGGGATAGATTCGGCGCGTCCGCTCACCCTTCAAGCTTACGGTGGCGAAAGGCCGGTGTTCAGCGGTGGACGCCGGATTACCGGTTGGCGGAAAGTTGAGGGCAAGCCAGGTCTTTGGCAAACCGAGATCCCCGAGGTCCGCAACGGCCAATGGTACTTCCGCCAACTCTTCATCAATGGCGAGCGCATGCAGCGCGCGCGCACGCCCAACGAAGGCTACTTCCGGATCGAAGGCGGCAGTCCTCAGGACAAGCCCGTGAAGATCAAATTCAAAGCCGGCGATATCAAAAAGAGCTGGGCCGATGACGGGGATGTCGAGCTCATCGCCCTGCTCGCGTGGGCCGACATCCGCATGCAGATTCGTGCCGTCGACGACGAAGCCCGCGTCGCGACCCTGTCCGGCAATCCCCGGCCTTCCAATCGCGAAGATAACGCCCGTTATTTCATCGAGAACGCGCCGGACGCCCTGGATGTCCCCGGCGAATGGTATCTCAACCGTAACACGGGTGTCCTCCTCTTCCAGGCGGACCCCGGCGTGGATATGAACCAGGCCGAAGTGATCGCCCCGAAGCTGGAGGAGTTGGTGCGATTTGAAGGCGACCCGGCTGCGGGGAAGCCCGTGCACCATGTCGAGCTCCGGGGACTCACGTTCAGCCACACCGACTGGGAACTCGGGCCAGAAGGCTACGCCGATACCCAAGCCGCGATCGCCACCCGCGGAGACCTGATCGCCGAAGGCGCCGTCGAATGTGTCATTGGAGATTGCGTGTTCTCGCACCTGGCCGGTTATGCGATCGAGTTGGGGCGTGGCTGCCAACGCAACCGCGTGGTTGGCAATGAACTGGTGGACCTCGGCGGCGGCGGCGTGCGCATCGGCGAGACCGCCAAACGTCCGAGTGGGCCGGAGAGCAACTTCGGGCAGATCGTGACGGACAATCACATGCACCGGCTGGGGCGCGTTTACCCCCCGGCAGTGGGTGTTTTCATTCTCCAGAGCGGCGGCAATCGCATCGCGCATAACCACATTCACGACCTGTTCTACACCGCGGTCTCTGTCGGTTGGAACTGGGGTTACCAGGAAACTCCATGCCGGGACAACATCGTGGAATTCAACCATATGCATGACATCGGGCAGTCGATGCTCAGCGATATGGGCGCCGTCTATACCCTTGGCATTCAAGACGGCACCGTCATTCGCAACAACCTGATCCACGACGTCAGTTCGTTCACCTACGGCGGCTGGGGCCTTTACCCGGACGAAGGCAGCACGGGGATTGTGTGGGAGAATAACGTGGTCTACCGCACCAAGAGCGCCGGCTTTCATCAGCATTACGGCCGCGAAAACATCGTTCGCAATAACATCTTCGCCTTCGGCAAGGAACGGCAGCTTATGCGGACGCGGGAAGAGCCGCATCTCTCGTTCATCCTGGTCAACAACATTGTCTACTTCGACTCCGGGACGCTCCTGGGGAGCAACTGGAAGAACGATCGGTTCATCATCGATAGCAACGTCTATTTCGATGCCCGCCCGGACGCGAGACCTGAATCCGTCACCTTCGCCGGGGCCGCGCTCGAGGCGTGGCGCGAGCGCGGACATGACATCCATTCCGTTATCGCCGACCCACTTTTTGCGGCGCCGGAAACGTTCGACTTCCGTCTAAGACCGGAGTCGCCCGCGCTGAAGCTGGGCTTCCGCCCGATCGACATCAGCACGGTGGGCATTCGTCCGAAATCGCAGCGTTGAACCTGGCGTGGGTCGGGATGCTTCGCTCTTGCCCGAGCGTGCGGGGTCGTGCTACTGCAATGTCCACACTATGAAAACAACCTCATGGCGGTTCCTCGTCCAGGCCGGTTCAGCGTTCCTGCTGGCGCTCAGTGTGTCCGCGGCCGAACGCGGCTTTAACGGGCTTGGTGTTGATCTCGGAAACCTCTACCGGCTTTCGGACGCCAAGTCGCGGTCCATCAGCCCGGAGAATTTCACGGGGGAGAAGGGCAAGGCGGGCATGTCCACGGACGGCCTTGCCAAGAACGCCGCCCGGGATTTGGGGCAGGGCTGGAAGGTCTCGCCTTACGTGCATGTGAAGCCCAAGAGCACCTTCACCCTCGCTGAAATCGAGGGCCCAGGCGCCATTCAGCATATCTGGCTCACACCCGCTCCGCTCGATCGCACCCGCTGGCTTATCCTCCGTTTCTACTGGGACGGCGAAACCGAACCGTCCGTGGAGGTTCCTTTGGGAGACTTTTTCGCCTGTGGCTGGGCGCGCTATGCTCAAATCAACTCCCTGGCCGTCTGCGTGAACCCCGGCAGCGCCTTCAATTCGTACTGGCTAATGCCGTTTCGGAAGAAGGCCAAAGTCACGATCGAGAACATCGACGACCAGCAGATGACCGTGTACTACCAGATCGATTACGCCTTGACGCGTGTCCCCGAAGATGCGGCCTATTTTCACGCCCAATTCCGACGCGAGGATCCGCTTAAGGCGAAGGGGCTCTACACCATCCTCGACGGTGTCAAAGGCAGGGGCCAGTACGTCGGCACTTACCTGGCTTGGGAAACCCATAGCACCGGCTGGTGGGGCGAAGGCGAAATCAAGTTCTTCATGGACGGCGACTCCGAATTCCCGACCATCTGCGGCACTGGCACTGAGGACTACTTCTGTGGTTCCTACAATTTCGACACCACGGGGCCGGATGGCAAACGCCGGTATACCGAGTTCTCCACACCCTACACGGGGTTGCCGCAGGTGATCCGGCCTGATGGGGTTTACGACTCGCAAACCCGCTTTGGGCTTTACCGCTGGCACATTCCCGATCCCGTTCGGTTCGAGTCGGATCTCAAAGTCACCATCCAGGCCCTCGGATGGATGAAAGACGGCCGATACCAGCCGCTCCGCGAGGATATCGCGTCGGTGGCGTTTTGGTACCAGACCGAGCCGCACCAGAAATTCCCGCCGCTTCCGAGCAAGGACGACCTGGAGCTGAAATAGTCCCGAGACAGCCCGCTAAGCCGGTCCCAACGTCCTGCAGGGCAGGGCATTGGGCCGGGAACAAACCGACCGACCCTCAAACGAGGCTAAGCGCAGGAGCTCCCTTGCATCTAGACGCAGGCTAAACGCACGCTAAACGCACGTTAACCTCACGCTAAACTCATGAAAATATGAGTATACCATGCCTTTATCATGACTTTGGCATGTGTTTAGACCGAAGCCTCCACCGATCGGACGGCGGCGATCCCGTCCAATTGATGCCCAGGCCCTCGCCCAGCCGGAGCTTGAATCCAAGCTCCAAACCCGGGCCATGTCACGTAATTGCCTCAATCGGAAGCGGTTCTCCTCCGCGGCATCTCGTCATCCAGCGCTCGCCACGCGGCCAGTTCGGCGGCGCGCAAGGCCCGGAGCAGCCGCCGGTTGGCAGCCGTCACGGGGATTCGGACCGACGCCAGGGCCATGTCTTTTGACAGGTGCGGCAGTCGGCTGCCACTGGAGTGCTCGGGGCGGTTCACGCCATGATCATCGCGGGGAGCGGGCGGGAGGGTCCCGCCGGGCACGAGCAACCGTGCGCATCTCAGCTTTTTCTAGGTGGTAAGGGGGCCACCCTATCCGCCGCCA
>CAZODO010000003.1:0-119298 GCA_964578605.1 uncultured Verrucomicrobiota bacterium
TTCACCCGTAGTTCACCCGTAGTTCACCCGTAGTTCACCCGTAGTTCACCCGTTCACGACCGGGTGAAGACCGGGTAAAGACCGGGTGACGACCGGGTTTAGAGCGGAAGGAGCATGTGGCCCAGGGTGAACCTGGCAGCGGGTGAAGCCACGTCCTGGCGCCGTATCAACGGAGGCAAAATGGCACAGTTAAAGAGTCACAGGCGCAGTAAGGTGTGACATTTTGGCTCAGTTGGCATTTAAGAGCGGGACGTTAAATATTCTCAACTAGTTCTTCATCAATGTTTTGAGTGATATTTGCAGGCGTGGCATTGAGAGTGCTCCTACCTTAACTAACAATTTTTATTGGAATTATGGCGAAAGTACTTGGAATCGACCTCGGAACGACGAACTCGTGCATGTCAGTGATGGAAGGCGGAGAGCCCGTCGTGCTCGAGAATTCGGAAGGCAAACGCACGACGCCTTCCGTCGTCGCTTTCACCAAGACCGGAGAACGCCTTGTTGGAGATCCGGCCAAGCGCCAGGCTGTCACCAACTCCCGGAACACGGTTTATTCGATCAAGCGCTTTATGGGCCGCAAGTATGATGAGGTCCAGGAAGAGCTGAAACGCGTTCCCTACAAAGTCGTGCGCGCGGCGAATGGCGATGTGGCCGTGGAGGTGGAAGTCGATGGCAAGCCCAAGGCGATGAGCCCGCCGGAAATTTCGGCGATGATCCTCGCGAAGCTGAAGGCCGATGCCGAGATGCGTTTGGGAGAGAAAATTACCCAGGCGGTAATCACGGTCCCGGCCTATTTCAACGATTCACAGCGCCAGGCCACAAAGGACGCCGGGCGCATCGCCGGCCTGGAAGTTGTTCGGATCATCAACGAGCCGACCGCGGCGTCGTTGGCGTATGGGCTCGATAAGAAGAAGGACGAGCTCATCGCCGTGTATGACCTCGGCGGCGGAACCTTCGACATTTCCGTGCTGGAGATTGGCGACGGAGTGTTCGAGGTAAAAGCCACGAATGGCGACACCCATCTGGGCGGAGACGATTGGGATGCGCGGCTCATGGATTGGGTGATCGAAGAGTTCCGGAAGGAGCACGGGATGGACCTTCGGAAACAGCCCGACGCCATCCAGCGCATCAAGGAAGAATGCGAAAAGGCCAAGATCGCCCTTTCCAGCGCTCAGAATTACGATTTGAACCTGCCGTTCATTACCGCCGACTCGAGCGGGCCCAAACACATCAGCATGAAGCTGACGCGGGCGAAGATGGAACAGCTCTGCGACGACTTGTTCGAACGCACCGTGGTCCCGGTCAAGAACTGCTTGCGCGATGCCGGCGTGGCGCCCGAGAAGATCGATGAGCTGGTGCTGGTCGGCGGCATGACCCGCATGCCGCGCGTGGTGGAGACTGCGCGCGCCCTGGTGAGCAAGCAGCCGCACCAAGGGGTGAACCCCGACGAAGTGGTGGCCATTGGCGCCGGGATCCAGGGAGGCGTCCTGAAGGGCGAGGTGAAAGACGTGCTGTTGCTGGACGTGACGCCGCTATCGCTCGGCATCGAGACGTTGGGAGGGGTGTTCACCAAGCTTATCGAGCGCAACACGACGATTCCCACTCGGAAATCCGAGATCTTTTCGACCGCCTCGGATAACCAGCCGGGGGTGGAGATTCACGTCCTACAAGGCGAGCGTCCGCTGGCGCGGGACAACAAGACGATCGGCAAGTTCCATTTGACCGATATCCCCCCGGCTCCGAGGGGCGTGCCGCAAATCGAGGTGACGTTTGATATCGACGCCAATGGCATCTTGCACGTCAGCGCCAAGGATCTGGGCACCGGCAAGGAACAGAAAATCACGATTACCGCGAGCAGCGGCCTGAACAAAGACGAGATCGAAAAGATGCGCCGCGATGCGGAATCCCACGCCGAAGAAGATTTGAAGCAGCGTGAGGAGATCGAAACTCGGAACGAAACCGATAACGCGGTTTACCGTTCGGAGAAGATGCTTCGCGACAACGCCGACAAGATCCCGGCCGCAGACAAGGGGCGGATTGAAGAGGCCATCAAGGCTGCCCAGGAGGCCCTGAAAGGGAGCGACACCGCCGCGATGAAGTCCGCCAGCGAAAAGCTCAACCAGGTCTGGCAATCGGTCTCGGCGGAGCTGTACAAAGCGGCTTCGTCAAGGGCCGGGGGCGGCCCGCAGGCCGCAAGCGGCGCTGCCGAAGGCCAGCAGGAACGCCCCAATGGCGGCAAAGACGAAGGGCCGATCATCGACGCGGAAGTCGTGGACGAGAAGAAGCCGTAATTCGCAGGCTTGGATCGATTCTCGGGTCCGTTGGAAACTCCGAAACAGCAATTCATTTTCCCGCAGCGGGTGCGGCGGGAGTTGATTCATTGAATCAAGTCAAACAAACAAACAGAAAGCAAGTATGGCAATTAATCTGAAACCACTCGGCGATCGGGTTCTCGTGGAACCGGTCGAAGAGAAGGAAGTCAAGAAGGGCGGAATCATCATCCCGGATACCGCGAAGGAGAAACCGACCGAAGGCATCGTGCGAGCGCTGGGCACCGGCAAAACCGATGACAACGGCAAGAAGGTCCCCTTTGAAGTCAAAGTGGGAGACCGCGTGCTCGTGAGCAAATATGGCGGCACGGAAATCAAACTGGACGGCAAGGAATTCAAGATCCTGAACTCCGACGACATTCTCGGCGTGATTGATTAACCCCCCCCAAACCGAATCTAAAACTATGGCAGCAAAACAATTAGTCTTTGACGAGGCCGCTCGTCAGGCCCTTCTCAAGGGCGTCCACAAGCTCTCCAGGGCCGTTTCGGCCACGCTCGGTCCCAAAGGCCGCAACGTCGTGCTGGACAAGAAATTCGGGTCGCCCACCGTCACCAAGGACGGCGTGACCGTGGCCAAGGAAATCGAACTCGAAGATCCTTATGAAAACATGGGCGCCCAGATGGTGCGCGAGGTGGCCAGCAAGACCAGCGACGCCGCGGGCGATGGCACCACGACCGCCACGGTTCTCGCCGAAGCGATCTATCGGGAAGGCCTCAAGTACGTGACCTCGGGCGCCAACCCCATTGGCATTCAGCGCGGCATCCAAAAAGCCGTCGAGGCGGCGGTGGACCAGCTCGCCAAAATCGCGAAGAAAGTCAAAGACAAGGAAGAAATCAAGCAGGTGGCCACGGTTTCGGCAAACTGGGACAACACCATCGGCGAGATTATCGCCGACGCCATGGATAAGGTCGGCAAAGACGGCACCATTACCGTCGAAGAAGCCAAGTCCATCGAAACCACGCTCGAAGTGGTCGAGGGCATGCAGTTCGACAAGGGCTATCTGTCGCCTTACTTCGTGACCAACGCGGAAACGATGGAAGCCAAGCTCGAGGAAGCCTACATCCTCATTTACGAAAAGAAGATCAGCAACCTCAAGGATCTCCTGCCGATGCTCGAGAAGGTTGCCAAAGTCGGCAAACCGCTCCTGATCGTGTCGGAAGATGTGGAAGGCGAAGCCCTGGCCACCCTCGTGGTTAACAAACTCCGCGGCACCTTGAACATCTGCGCCGTCAAGGCTCCTGGCTTCGGCGATCGCCGCAAAGCCATGCTCGAAGACATCGCCATCCTGACCGGTGGCAAGTTCGTCTCCGAAGACCTCGGCATCAAGCTCGAGGGCGTGCAGATCGAAGACCTTGGCCGTGCCAAATCGATCGTCGTTGACAAGGAAAACACGACCATCGTCGAAGGCTACGGAAAGTCTTCTGAGATCCAGGGCCGGGTCAACCAGATCCGCCGCGCCATCGAAGAGACCACCTCCGATTACGACCGCGAGAAGCTCCAGGAACGCCTGGCCAAGCTCGCCGGTGGCGTCGCTGTTATCAACGTGGGCGCCGCAACCGAGACGGAGATGAAGGAGAAGAAAGCCCGCGTCGAGGACGCCTTGCACGCGACCCGCGCCGCGGTCGAAGAAGGCATCGTCCCCGGAGGCGGCGTGGCGCTCCTGCGCTGCTTGTCTGCCATCAGCACGGTGCAACCGGCCAACGACGACGAACGCATCGGTGTGGATATCGTCAAGCGCGCCGTCGAATACCCGACCCGCGAGCTGGCGAACAACGCCGGCGTCGAAGGCTCGATCATCGTTGAAGAAGTCAAGCGCCGCAAAGGCAACGAAGGATACAACGTCTCGACGGGCGGATACGAGGATCTCGTCAAAGCTGGCGTGGTCGATCCCAAGAAGGTCACCCGCGCCGCCCTGCAGAACGCGGCCTCGATCGCCGCCCTTCTGCTTACCACCGAGTGCTTGATCACCGAGATTCCTGAGAAGGAAAAGAAACCGATGCCGGGACCGCATGGCGGCGGCATGGGCGGTGAGATGGATTACTAAGATCTCCCAGGACAGAGCAACTGTCCTTAGCGAACACGGGGCTGGCGTGGGTGCCAGCCCCGTGGTGTGTACCCGATCCCCTTCCCCGCGGACCCTCACACGAGGTTGAACGCGCGGGTTTCGAATGCCCCGAAACCGGTCTATACTCTCCGTTCGATGAGCGCCGTTGAACTCAGTGAAGCGTTTCTGGCCAAGATCGCCGGATGGGAAGCCATGAAACGAGCGCGCGCCTTTCTCGAACAAGGCGCGGTCCTCAGCTCCAATTGGACCCCGCCGTTGCTGAAAGGGGTGGTCCAGGATGGAACCTTGTCCTATCGCGCGGGGTTGGTGATTAAAGACACCATTAACCTGGAGAATATTTGCCGATGCCGGGCGTCTCAGGATTGGGGAACCATCTGCGCCCATTCCGTTGCGGTGGGGCTGCACCATCTGCGGCGTGGCCAAGCGGTTGAGCAACCGCCCCCGACGGCAACACGGCAGGCACCGAGCCCCGCCGAAAGCAGCACCGCTTCAATCACCACCGTCCGCCGATCCGGCAGGCGCGTCCTGCGCGCCGAACCGGGAGAGTCTGGGGAACAGGCCGAGATCTCGGTGATTGTCCCCCCAAACTTCGCGTCGTCGGTCGCACGCGGCAAGGTCATGGCTTGTTTCGAAGCAAAGTGGAGCCGCGGCCGAACCCCATTGAACGCGCTTCCGCTACAGACGCGGTTTCGCTTCGGTCCGGAGGATTCAAGATTGCTGGACCGTTTGGAAGACCTGGCGGACGGGGAGACCCCCGGCATGCTGATGCTTTCCGCGAGCGAGTTCTGCGGGCTCCTGGGCGCCCTGGCTGGACACCCACGCGTCACCCTGGGGCGCGCGGAGCCGCTTTCGATCCGTCCCGAGCCTTGGCGAGTGCCGCTGCAAGTGGTGCTCGAACCCACAGGCGAGATTGAGCTCCGCGTTCGATCCGAAGCCGAAAGACCGCTCCTGATCCCGGGCAAGCCTTCATGGGTTTACCAGAGCCACCGATTCGAACCCACGGGGCTTCCGCCGTCCTGCGAGTCCGTCCTGCTCGGGCCGGTGCGGTTCGAGCGGGTGCAAGTGCCGATCTTCCTGAGCCGGGACTGGCCTGTGTTGCAGCAGGTGAGCGAACCGGACGCGAACTTCCGCCTGGACGACTTCATTCTCGAACCACAGCCCCCGCGGTTCATTCTCGAATTGCGAGGGGGCCTGGCGCAGTTGCATGGGCAGTTGCAATGCGCTTACGGACGGCGGATCATGACGGTAGGCGTCACCTCGAAAGACGAGCAGTTGTGGCTTCCAGATCCTGCCGCGCCGACCCGTTATTCGACCCGCGATCTTGCCGCGGAGCATGCGGCGCAGTCCGAACTGCGTCGGGCGGGCTTTCTTGGCCCAGACACACAGGGCCAATACCAGCTCACCGGCCAGAACGGGGTGTTGAGCTTCTTCGCCCGGGTCTATCCGCGCTTGAAGCAGAGTTGGGACGTCACACTGGAAGAGCGGCTCGAGCGAAGCACCTCGGAAAAGCTCGAGTGGATCGAACCGCGTTTCCAGGTTACGCCTTCCGGCGAGCAATGGTTTGACCTGGATGTCTCATTCGCGGCGGCGAGTGGCGAGCGGTTTTCCGCGGCGGAAATGCAACGTCTGGTGCTGTCGGGCCAAAGCCACGCGCGGCTGAAGAGCGGCAAGTTCGCGCTGATCGACACCGGCGCCGTTGAGGAATTGCAGGAAGTCTTGCTGGACTGCGCACCCCAGCAACACGGTGGAGGATACAGGCTCAGGAACAACCAGGCGGGCTTCCTCGATGCGACGGTGCGCCGGGAGCTTGGCTGGCCGTTGGACGCCCCCCGTCCCTGGCGTGAGCGTGCGGCCCGGCAATCAGGCGAGACGCGCTTTGAGACGCCACCCCTGGAAGAGCTTGACCCTGTGCTGCGCGGCTATCAGAAGCAGGGCGTCGCCTGGCTTTGGTTTCTTCGCGAAAACCAGTTTGGAGGCATCCTGGCGGATGAAATGGGTCTGGGGAAGACGCTGCAGGCATTGGCCTATCTCCAGGTGGCTGCTCGCAGGAAGAAGGCCGGCCTGGAGAGCGACGGTTCGGCAGGGCCGCGGCCGTCGCTCGTGATTTGCCCGACGAGCCTTGTGTTTAATTGGGAGGCCGAAGCCAAGCGGTTCACACCGGAGTTGGGCGTGCTGGCGGTGTCGGGCCCGCAGCGGAGTGTCCTGTTCGAGCGCATCCCGCACGCGGACCTGGTGATCACGAGTTACGCCCTCATTCGCCGCGACGCGGAGGTCTACAAGGGCCTGGAGTTCGATACGGTGATCCTGGACGAAGCTCAGCACATTAAGAACCGCCAGACGCAGAACGCTCAGGCCGTCAAAGCCGTCCGTGCCCAGCATCGAGTCGTGCTGACGGGCACGCCCCTGGAGAATTCGGTGCTCGATCTCTGGTCCATCTTCGATTTCCTGATGCCCGGCTATCTCGGTGCGGCGTCCGATTTTCGCGAGCGCTACGAATTGCCCATCGCCCGGGAGCGGAATTCGGAAGCGCAGGCGCGGCTTGCCCGGCGGGTGCGGCCGTTCCTTCTAAGGCGGCTGAAGCGCGAGGTTGCCACGGATTTACCGGAGCGGATCGAACAGGTCTCTTACTGCGACATGACCGAGGACCAACGGGCTGCGTATCAGCAGATCCTCGAGATCAGCCGCCGTGAGGTGCTTGAGCAGGCCGGAGCGCAAGGGAATGCCAAGAGCCGAATGGCCGTCCTCAACGCGTTGCTGAGGCTTCGCCAGATTTGCTGCGACCTGCGTTTGCTCAAGATTGAAGGGGTCGATCCTGCTCTGGCGTCGGGCAAGCTTGATCTTTTCGGTGAATTGCTGGAGCAAGTGCTCGATGGCGGCCACCGGGTCCTGGTGTTCAGCCAGTTTGTCCAGATGCTGGCGTTGCTGAAGGAGCGCCTTACCAGCGAGGGCATTGCCTTCTCTTACCTGGATGGGTCTACGGCCAACCGGGGCGAAGTGGTGCAGCAATTCCAATCCAACGCCTCCATCCCGGTATTCCTCATCAGCCTCAAAGCGGGTGGGGTGGGACTGAACCTTACGGGAGCTGACACCGTGATCCATTTCGACCCGTGGTGGAACCCGGCGGTCGAAGCGCAGGCCACCGACCGCGCGCACCGGATTGGCCAGACCCGCGTCGTCACCAGCTACAAGCTCATCACTCGGGGCACGGTCGAGGAGAAGATCCTCCACTTGCAGGCGCGGAAACGTGAGTTGTTAAGCGAAGTGCTCAGCGGCGAAGAAGCTCTGGCTGGCGCGTTGACCTGGGAGGAAATCCAGGAGTTGCTCAATTGACGAGTCCGTTCACCCCCGGAGCTACTCCCGGCGCCCCGATCGCCCTTGTATGCGGGGGTGCCGCTAACCCGGCGTCGTTTGCGAGGCTTCCCAGCGCACGGCGAAGCGGATCAGGTCCGAGGAGGTGCGCAGGCGCAACTTGCGGCGGATGTTCGCCTGGTGCACGACGATGGTCTTCAAGCTCAGGTGCAATTGCTGCGCGATCTCCTGGTTGCTGCGTCCCTGGCCGATCAAGTGGAAGACCTCGAACTCGCGATCGCTCAGCTGTTCGATAGGCGAATTGCTGGCCTGGGTGCGCTTGCCCGAAAAGGTCTCGAGGATCTGTTCCGACATCTTTTCGCTCACATGAATGCCGCCGTCGAGCACGCGGCGGATGGCCTGGAGAAGGCGTCCTGGCGGTTCGTGCTTCATCACGTAACCGCGGGCGCCGGCCCGGAGAGTGCGCGACGCGTAGAGGGACTCTTCGTGCATTGAGACCGCCAAGATAGCGAGCCCCGGGTGGGCGGCTTGCAGGTCCCGGATCAATTCCAGCCCGCTCTTTCCGGGGAGCGTGATATCCACGATCACCAGGTCCGGCTTGAGCCGCTGCACGGCCTCCATCGCTCCCGTCGCGTCCTCGGCTTCGCCGCACACGGCCAGGTCGCGTTCGCGCCCGATCGATTGGGTGAGCCCTTCGCGAAAGATCGGGTGATCATCCACGATCAGGATCTTTCGCCGTTCCGGCCCGGCCTCAACGTCCAGCAATTTGTCGCTCATCCTGGTTTCCTTCGCAGCAAGGTCGGCGCGGCGCGATCGACCGTGCAAATCACGCGGACGCCTTGTCCGTGATTGGGCCGGATGCTCAAGGCCCCGCCGATCATCCCCGCCCGGTACTGCATGATGCGGATGCCCATGCCGTTGGAGGGCGGCCCGCCGGCGCCGAACCCGGTGCCGTCATCTTTGACCGTCAGGACGATGCGCCGGGAAGTTGCCTGCAGGCCCAGGGCAATCTCCATGGCGCGTCCATGCTTCAGGGCGTTTGCCACGGCTTCCTGGGCAATCCGGTAAAGGTGGGTCGCCACGGCGTTGTCGGCAATGTGCACCGATTTCCGGCACTTGAACGTGCACCGGATCTTGAACAGCTCCTTCGTCCGCCCGGCCAGTTCCTGGAGCGCCACCATCAACCCATTCGACTCCGGCCGCACCGGATAGAGCCCGCGGGCGAGGCTGCGGGTTTGCGAGACCGCCTCGTTTAGCAACTCTGTGATGCGGAGCGCTTCGGCTGCTTGAGGCAGGGCTTCCTCGGCAAGGTCCAATTGCAGCACGTTCGCGAGGTGAACCGTGCCGCTCAAGAGCTGCCCCAACCCGTCATGCAAGTCCCGGGCAATCCGATGCTGTTCGCGCTCGCTGATGAGGAGAACTTCCGCCTCCAATTGTTTGCGCTGAGTGATATCCCGCGCCGTGGCCGAGGCGCCCACGATCTTGCCCACCACATCCCGGATGGGCGAGACCACCAGCGACACATGGATCTGTTGTCCGTCCTTTCGAACGCGCAACGTTTCCAGATGCTCGATCATCTCGCCGCGTTTCGTGCGATCGAGAATCCGCTCCACTTCATCGGCGCGCTCCCGCGGGACGAGCATTCGGACAGAGCGTCCAAGGACCTCGGCGGCTGGATAACCATAGATGCGTTCCGCGCTCTTGTTCCAACTGGTGATCATGCCCTCCAGCGTTTCGCCGATAATGGCGTCGTTGGACGATTCAACGATGGCGGCCAGGCGTCCATGTTCCTCCGCCGCCGACGTGCGTTCGGTAATGTCGACCAGGAAACCCTGAAGCTTTTCCACCCCGGCGGGACCGCGGACGACGTGCACCACGTCATGGAACCAGACCGTGCGGCCATCGGCGGCTAGCATTCGGTACTCGAATTCGAAGTCCTCGCGGCTTTTCGATTGTTCCCGGCGAAAGGCCGCCGCCGCCTCCCGGTCGTCGGGATGCACGTGAGCCCGCCAAAAGTCTTCGGCGAACCACGTCTCGAGCGGGTAGCCCAGGATCGCCGACGAGCGCGGGCCAACATAGGTATATCGCCACGTCCCCGGCTCGGCCTCCCACGGAATGATGTGGGTCGTTTCCACGAAACGCCGGAATCGTTGCTCGCTTTCGCGCAATTCCTCTTCGCGCCGCCGGGCGGCGGTGATATCCACATGCACCCCCAGCAACCGGACCGGGACGTCATTCTCCCGGACCAGCAGGGCCTGCGAACGGATCCAGCGGTACTCTCCATCGCGATGCCGAAGACGGAATTCCAGATCATACCCGGGACGGGGCTCCTCCATGAAGGCCTTCACCTCGGCTTGGACCCGTGCTTGATCGTCTGGGTGGAGCCGGTCTTGCCATTCGCCTATGGCATTGGCAATCTCGTGGTCCTGGTATCCAAGCTGCCGCTTCCACTCGGGCGAGTGATAAACGGTGTTCCGCCGGATATCCCAATCCCAAAAGCCGATATTCGCCGTTGTCGCAAGCAGGTGCAGGCGCGTTTCACTGGTGTGGAGCGCCTTCTCAACGTCGCGCAGGCGCGCCAGTTCGGCCTTCGCGGCGGCCAACTCGGCCTGGAGGGCGCCCACGTCATCCGGATGTCCGCCACGCAGCAATTGCGGACCGGTTGAGGCGCTCGCGGGCACGGCCGAGGCGGCGTGCGATCTCGACGGCGAGTTCGTCTTTCGAGCCCGTCGCATGCGCCCCGTTTGGCGGGAAGAGGACATGCCAGTTCAAGTGCCGAGCCGCGAAATGCCGCGGTCTTCGGCGTTCGAAATCCACTGGGCCAAGACTACAGCAAATCTGCCGAGTTCACCCCCTTTTTCGGCGGTAATTCTCATTTGCAGCAGGGCGGGTTGGCTCGGCCCGCCGTTGGTGATTGGAATTCTCTATTCCCAATGGCCGGCCCGGCGGTCCGGCCCTGCCTTTTCCGAGCAAAACGAGAATTGCTGCTTGGGAAATGTTTAACGAACAGGGGCGGCCCACGAAACACGCCAAGCACAGAAAAGGAGCGCGGTTTCGTCCGGGCGACTGCTCTGTTGATTTAGATGCCAGAGATGGCAGGTATTTGTAAGTGACGTTGGGGAACGGTTGATTATGCATTCAAATCTCATTCGTAAATGCTTCGGATCTCGTTCGGAGATGATTCGGTGATGGTTCGGTATTGATTCGGTTTAGTCCGAATTAATCCCGAAGCAGTATCGTATCATCGTCGGATTAAACGCGGCATATCGGGATTCGGGGTGTGGAATTTGGGTCTTTGGAATTCGCGTTGGATATTCTTAAACCGTTTATATTGTGGATATTAAGCATGCTGGAGACCCCTTGGAGCCGCGTTTTCGCTGGAAAGTTATTGCTCCTTTAGGCAATCTTCTGCGCATGTCCTCTTGGATGCAGAAAACCTGTTGCAACCTGGCGCTCGTTTTGTCGCTCATGGAGCTTCCTTCAACTGCCCAGGAATGGGCTTGGGCCCAACGGTACGGAGGACAAGGCGCCGAGGCCGGAACCGGGATCGTTATCGACTCCGCCGGCAGCCAGTACCTTTCGGGGTGGTTCGAGAGTTCAGCGGCTTTTGGCGAACAGGTCCTTACGGTTACCGGTCACCGGGATGCGTTTTTTGGCAAATGGGACGCGGACGGGAACCTGTCGTGGGTCGAGAAAGCCGGTGGCAAGGACGAAGACTACGCTTCATCCGTCGCCCTGGATCCCGAGGGACACCCGGTTTTCCTGGGCACGTTTCGATCGGAGACCGCTTCATTTGGAGGGATCATTCTGACCAATAAGTTTGCCCGGGACGACAATAGCCTCTTCATCGTCAAGCTGAACGCGCAGGGCAAGGGGCTATGGGCGCAGCAGGTCGGGGGCGCAAGCACCTACGACGCCGCCTCCATCCAGACGGACTCTGCCGGCAACGTTTACCTGGTGGCCTGCATGGCGCGATTCGCCAATTTCGGGGTCACGAATCTTACCGGATACGAGGATATCCTGGTGGCCAAGTACGACGCGGACGGGAACCTGGCCTGGGCACGGAAAGCCGGCGGGTCCGGGTACGATTACGGTCATTCCCTGGTGGTCACTTCGGGTGGGGTCGCTTATGTGACGGGCACCTTCGAGAAGGAGGCGGACTTCGGCGGGGTCAAGCTGGCCAGTCGTGGCCAGAGCGACCTGTTTCTGGCGAAGTTCAGCACTGACGGTGAGGTGGTTTGGGCGACGCAAGCGGGGGGCACTTCACAGGACGGCACCGGGATTCTCGCGATCGATCCGGAAGGCGGCGTTCTGCTGAGCGGCTCGTTCCGCGGCACGGCCACGGTGGGCACGAACGTGGTTACGGCCCTGGCGTCGGCCTTCGACCAGGACGTTTTCTTGGCGCGCTACGACGGGTTCGGGAATGTGCGCTGGGTCCGGCAGGTGGGGCATACTGCTCAAGACGTGGATACGCCTGGTTCGCTTGCGGTGAAGGTCACAACAGACGGCACGACCTATTACACGAACGTCTTTTTCTCAGGGCACTTTTACAGCGCCGCGACGATTGGGCCCGTCACGCTGACGAACACCACGGCTCAGACAATGTTCCTTTCCAAGTGGAACCTGGATGGCGAGGTGCTCTGGGTGCGCCAGGGAGCGGGGAACGATAGCGTCATCGCCTGCGACGATAGCCCGGCCCCGGTGGTTTATGTGACGGGACAGTTCTCGGCACCGTCCGCGTGGAGGGACCAATGGCTGCACAGCCAGGGGAACAGCGACCTTTTTCACGCGCGCCTGGATTCCGGCGCGCCAGCGCTTCCGCCCACGGCGCCCTCGCTCGTGAAATCGCCGCAAGCAACCGCGGTCGCTGGGGGAACCGCTCTGCAACTCAGCGTTGAGGTCACTGGAACGCCTCCCGTCACTTATCGTTGGCGCAAGGATAACCGGGCGCTCTGGGACGGGAACCGGATGTTTGGGAGCGGCACGGCGCGGTTTACGATCCATTCCACCCAGCCAGAAGATGCGGGCAGTTATGATGTGGTGGTGAACAATCCCTATGGCTCGGCCACCAGCACGGTTGCGGTGGTGACGGTCGGTCCGTCCACCTCGGTTTCCGGTCCCAATTGGAATTGGGTCCGCACTCTTGGAGGCACCTCGAGCGATGCCACGTCCGCCCTGACTTCGGATGGTTCAGGCCATGTCTGGGCGGCGGGGTCGTTCCAAAACACGAATGTGATCGGCAACTATGAACTGATCGCTCCGAAGAACGCGCGCCACGTCTTCCTGGCGCGATACGATGCCAGTGGCTCGGTGCAATGGGCCGGTCAGATCGGCGGGGAGAAGACAGAGACGGCTTCGGCCCTGGTGACGGATTCCCAGGGCCATCTCTATGTGACAGGAGATTTCACGTCGGCCCAATGTCTTTTCGGTTCCTTGACCCTCACCAACGCCCAGGCGGGTGACTCGGATCTCTTCCTGGCCAAGTACAGTCCGCAAGGTTCTCTGGAATGGGCCCTGAGCGGTTCCGGGACTCGGGACGACGTGAGCCGCGGCCTGGCGCTGGACAGCGACGGCAATGTGGTTATCGAGGGCGATTTTTCCTCTCCAACCCTCACGCTGGGAGGCCATGTGATTACCAATATCGGGGGCACCGATGTCCTCGTCGCCAAGCTGACTCCCCAAGGCGAGGTGCTCTGGGTGCGCAACGCTGGTTACAGCGCCACTCACGAAGGGAATGCCGTGGCAGTGGATGCCGCCAGGAATGTGTACGCCGCCGGCAAGCTCTGGGGAAGAACACGCTTCGGACAGACGGAGCTCGATTCCCATTTCGATCACGACACCTTTCTCGCCAAATGGAATGCCGACGGCGAGATTCTGTGGGCGCGACAGCTGGGTTCGCTGAGCGTGACGGTGGCGCGCTCCCTGGCGGTGGATCTGGATGGCAACCTCATCATGGCGGGTTACCTGGATCAAACCTGCGACTTCGACGAGTCCACCGTGATCGCGCATGGCAGCCACGATGTGTTCCTGGCCAAGTTCAATCCCCAAGGCGGCGTGATTTGGGCGAGGAATTTCGGGGGACCTGGCTCGGACACCCCCAGAAGCCTGGCCCTGGATAGCGCCAGGAACATTTATCTCACGGGCAGCTTTACGGAAACTGCGGATTTCGGCGGCGTAACACTGATGAGCGGAGGACAAAGGGACCTCTTTCTGGTCCTGTGCGATTCCATGGGCCAGGTGTCGTGGGCCAAACAGGCAGGTGGCACCCGCGCGGATGACGGTTTTGCCCTCGCGGCAGGCGGCCCAAACCAGGTCTTTGTCGGCGGATCCTTCTTTAGCGTCGCGAGCTTTGACGCTCTCGCGTATTCCTCCAATGAAGGGTCCGCAGACGCTTTTTTGGCGCGCCTGGGCGGTGAGGCGATCCCAGCCGAAGTGCGTTTGAGCAACGTGAGGCCGGGCAACCAATTGCAGATTAGTGGCCCTGCGGGCAGCACGGTGATCATTCAAGCAACCACCGACCTGGGCAGTCCCGCGAACTGGCAGCCCTTGACGAACTTGGTACTTCCAGGCTCGGTAACCACCTGGACGGATCCGCAACCGGCCGATCTCAGGCACAAGTTTTACCGGGCGCGAATCCAGCCGTGACTCGTGCTTTGCGCTGCTGACTGTTACAGCCCGGCCGCTGCGGCTGCGTCCACAAACAACGAGCAAGCTGGGTGCTTCCGCATCAAGGAAGCCGGCATTTGCTCGCTGATCTCACCTTGAACCAGGCGCTGGACGATCTCGGCTTTCGTTTGGCCCGTGGCGAGCAGCCAAACCTCTTTGGCGGCGAAGAACTGCGCCATACCGACCGTGAGACCCCAACGAGGAAGTTGATCATGGCTCACGTACCGAGCGGAACTGGCGATGGTGCTTTGGTGCAGGTGGACCCGGCGGGTGGGGCTGTCGGCTTTTGAGCCGGGCTCGTTCATCCCAAGGTGCCCGTTAAGGCCGATTCCAAGGATGACGAGGTCCAGGCCGGGTCCGATCTTGCGGTCGAACAGTTGGCATTCGGCCTCGAGGTCAGGTGCATCCGGGTCAAGCCAGTGGAAGGCCTCTTTCGGGAGGTCGGAGCCGTTGACCAGATCACGCTGAAGCATGTTCCGGCAGCGGCCGGGATCGTCCGGACCGAGGCCACCGAATTCGTCCAGCGCGAAGACAGACGCTTGGTGAAGCGACACTTCGCCGCGCTTGATCGAATCTACCAGCGCGCGATAGGCGGGGATGGGGGTGTTGCCACTGGTCAGGCATTGTCGCAGCCGCGGGTTGAGGCGCAATCGGTCCCTCCAGAAGCTCAGCACTCCAGCCACCCAGCTTTCAGGAGAGTCAAACTGCAGAATGTTCATAAGCAGGCCAATTCCCTCAATAATTCTCATTCCCTTCGGAGCGCCGGCTTCGTCTTTCGCCGCCGCCACGGACGAGCGGCGCCTGAAGCCGGCTGCAAACCGGCGCTCCGAAGAACACTGTCAATCCCTTGCATGTAACGGCCGAACTCGGAGGTCTCCCTCAGCTTTCGATGACGCTGATTTCGACCGGCTCAACCTTGATCCCCAGCTTCTCCAGCCATTGGATTGCGCCCTTGATTTCGTCACGGACACCCTCGAGCTCGAGGCAGACGATCCCGATCTCGTCATTGACGCTCGCCTGGCGGACGTTGGTGATGACCTTGAACTTCTGCCCGACCTGCCAGATGGCGGGCGTCGTGATCAGCTTGGGCGGATACATCAGCCAAAGGCGGGTTCGCTGGGGACGCGCCAGCCGCGCCGGCGATTTTGCACCTGCTTTCGGAGAGGATCGTTTGGGCATTGGACGCAGGGTAAGAGAAACCGGGTTTAACCGCCAGCAATTGCTGGAATGATGCTGACTTCGTCGCCGCTCTTGACGGGCGTCTGCTGGTTTTGAAGGAACCGAATGTCCTCTTCGTTAACGTAGACATTGACAAAGCGGCGCACGGTCCCGTTGTCGTCGAGCAGGCGATCCCTGATTCCCGGATAGCGGGATTGGAGTTCGGTAATAATGGCGCCGATGGTGCCGCCCTCCACCTCGACCACTTCTTCGTTGTTGGTGAGTTTGCGCAACGGCGTTGGGATTCGGACTTTTGCGGACATAATTCTATGACGTTTTGACTGGGACGAACCTTGGTTAACGGCGACTCAACACCCAACTTGCGCCTCGGGCGCAGTGTCAAGCAGAGCCTCAAATTCGCGCAAGCTCGGACGGATCTCGCGGGTGCGCCCGACGTGTTTGGAGACGGCATCGAGCGTCTTGAGACCGTTGCCGGTGACGCAAAGGACGGCGGCATCGCTGGCCGGGATCTTTCCTCCGGCAATGAGCTTCTTCGCCACGGCCACGGTCACGCCTCCGGCTGTTTCGGCAAAAATGCCTTCGGTTTCCGCGAGAAGCTTGATGCCATCGCGGATCTCGTCGTCAGTCACGTCGTCGGCGCAGCCGCCGGTCTCCTTCATGACGCGGAGGGCGTAAAAGCCGTCGGCGGGCGTGCCAATGGCGAGCGACTTGGCGATGGTGTTCGGCTTGACCGGCTTGAAGAAATCCATGCCTGCCTTATGGGCGGTGGAGATCGGGGAGCACCCTGTGGCCTGGGCGCCATGGACACGGTAATCGGCGTTGTCGACCAGGCCGATCTTGATCAGCTCCTGGTAGCTCTTGTGAAGCTTGGTGAGCAACGAACCCGACGCCATGCAGGCGACGGTGTGTTTGGGAATGCGCCAACCCAACTGCTCCACGATCTCGAACCCCATGCTTTTCGAACCTTCGGCGTAATAGGGCCGCATGTTGACGTTGACGAACGCCCAGCCGAACTTGCCGGCGATCTCCGCACACAACCGGTTCACCTCGTCGTAATGGCCCTTGATCCCGATCACCTGCGCTCCGTAGATGAGCGAATTGACCACCTTGCCCTCCTCCAGGTCGGCCGGAATGAACACATAGGATTTGAGCCCGGCGGCGGCGGCGTTGGCGGCCACGGAGTTCGCAAGATTGCCCGTCGAGGCGCAAGCGACCGTGGTGAATCCCAGTTCGCGCGCCCGGCTCAACGCCACGCTGACCACGCGATCTTTGAAAGAGAGCGTGGGGTAATTGACGGTATCGTTCTTGACCCACAATTCGCGAATGCCGAGGCGGCGCGCCAGGCGGTCCGTTTTGACCAAGGGGGTGAACCCGGCCTGGAACCCAACCGTCGGTTCGCGGGCGATCGGGAGCAGTTCGCGGTAGCGCCACATCGTCTGGGGGCGAGAGAGAATCACTTCCCTGGTCAGGGACCGCTGCACCCGCTCGTAGTCGTAGGCGACTTCCAAGGGGCCAAAGTCGAATTCGCAAACGTGAGTGGCCTCGAGCGGATATTCTCTTCCGCATTCGCGGCACTTCAGGGCTCTCATGAAGCCGTCGCTTTTGTCCATAGATGCTCCGATGCCTTATCGTTCAGGCGACTGACTGCGGAGACGAGAAGAGGGGAACTGCCAACTCCTCTCATCTTTCCCGGACACTGCGGTCCGGGCTGGATTTGGCACCTTGACGCCGGGCATGCGCCTCAGCCGGTTGCCGTGGTTTCGTCGGGCCAGTTCCCTCAACCACTCTGAATGAGATCCGTCCAATCAACGGATGCGGATAGATTGATGTTGAATATCGCTTTGTCAAACGCTTTTTGCTTCTGCCGTCAGCGATCGTGCAAAATGCTCGTTTGCCTTTCAACACCGCGTTCAACATGCTCGAGCATGCGCACGTTCTTCGATGCTCTGGTGTCGGCCCTGGATCGGGGTGAGCCTTTCGCGCTGGCCATCATTTCGGAAAGCAAGGGCTCGAGTCCTCAGAAGTCCGGAGCCAAAGCGCTCTTCTATGGCGACGGCCGCATGGAAGGCACCTTGGGAGGCGGCTGCCTCGAGGCTGAGGTCCAGCAACGCGCCCGCCGCGCGCTCCTGGCGAACATACCGGAGACGTTCGAGCTTGTCCTGGACCATGATTTCGGCTGGGACGACGGCCTGATCTGCGGGGGAAAGGTGTCTGGCGTGATCCTTCCGAACGCGGGAGCCGCAAACGATCTCTGGCGACGAATCGCCCAGCGCGACGACGCGATCCCTTGGGGCGTCGCAAAGGACTTCTCGATCCGGGAAGCCACCGATCCGTCCGTCGAATGGCTCCACAAAGAAACCGTTTTGCCTCCTTGCGCGCTCTGGATTGCGGGCGCTGGCCATGTCGCCCAGGCCGTGGTTCCACTGGCGCAGAGACTCGACTTCCGGGTCACGGTCTTTGACGATCGCCCGGCCTTGATGACCACGCGGTTTTTCCCTCCGGACACTCGGTTCCGGGCGGATTCATGGGAGAAGCTCCTGGCAGAACCGCTGCCGAAACCACCCACCTTCGGCCTGATCGTCACCCGAGGGCACCAGCACGATGGCCTGGCCTTGCGCCACTGGATCCAACAGCCGTTCGCGTTCCTCGGCATGATCGGGAGCAGCCGCAAGAAGCGGCTTATCTTTGACCAGTTGATCCAGGAAAAGGTCGCCACGCCTGAGCAACTGGCGCGCGTGGCCTGTCCTGTGGGCTTGGATATCCTGGCCCAGAGTGTCGAAGAGATCGCGGTCAGCATCATGGCCCAGTACGCTGCCCAGCGCGGCTCGATCGTTTACGGGCGGGTATCCAAGACGCTGGGCCCCTCCCCTGCCCGGCCGCTCGCCGAGGGCCTGGTCACGGCAAAAGCACCTCCGCCCCTTTAGAACCATGGCCCTCCAACTCGGCGCGATGATTCTGGGTGCCGGTGCCTCGTCACGGATGGGCAGGCCCAAGCTCCTATTGCCCTGGGGCGCGACGTCGGTTGTCGGCCACCTGATCGGGCTTTGGCAAACCGCGGGTGCAAACCAGGTGACCATCGTTTGCGACGGCAGAAATGAAGCACTGCAGCGCGAACTCAACCGCCTTCGCCTCCCCGAAAACGCGCGCATCATAAACCCTCAACCTGAACGGGGCATGTTCAGCTCCATTCAATGTGCCGCGCAGTGGAAAGGATGGCGTCGGGAACTGACGCACTGGGCTGTTGTTCTTGGCGATCAGCCCCATGTGCCAGCGTCCACGCTGCGTTCGCTGCTCGCTTTCGCCGCGGCGCATCCGGACCGGATCTGCCAACCCAGCCGCCACGGACGCCCCCGTCACCCTGTGATCCTGCCCAGGCACGACTTGGTCCGTCTCGCCGGCTCCACAGCTCCCGATCTCCGGACATTTCTCAAGACGGCGGCGGAACCGGTGGCGCTTTGCGAGATCGACGACGCCGCTCTTGATTTCGACCTCGATTACCCCGCCGATTACCAACGGGCGGTCAAGGAATTTGGAAGTTCCGTGTGAACTTGCGCGTGAACACCCCGAGATTAACGACCCACTCAACCCATTCGAAACCTATGCGAACTCCAATCCAGACCTTGAGCGCGGCGCTTCTCTGCCTTCTCGTCATTGGATCGGCGGACGCCGCCTCCTCCCTTCCCGAGAAACCGAACATTGTTCTGATCTTCGCCGACGATATGGGCTACGGCGACCTCGGCTGTTACGGATCCAAGACGCCAACGCCAAACCTGGATCGGCTCGCGGCCCAGGGTGTGCGCTTTACGGATTTCTACGTGGGCCAGGCAGTCTGCTCAGCGTCGCGTGCGGCCCTCATGACCGGTTGCTATCCGAACCGGGTGGGGATCCAAGGCGCCTTGGGGCCGAAATCCAAAGTGGGGCTGAACGCCAACGACATCACCATCGCGGAGATCCTCAAGGCGCAGGGCTACGCCACAGCCATCTACGGGAAATGGCACCTTGGCGACGCCCCAGAGTTCCTGCCCACCAGGCACGGCTTTGACGATTATTTTGGGCTGCCTTACTCGAACGACATGTGGCCCTTTCACCCGACCGGCGGCACCAATTACCCACCGCTGCCATTGATTGAGGGCGACCGGGCGGTCCAGCTCATGCCAGACCAGACCCAGCTCACAACCTGGTATACAGAACGCGCGGTCAAGTTCATTGAAACGAACAAGGATCGTCCCTTCTTCCTCTACGTGCCGCATAGCATGCCCCACGTGCCGCTCTTCGTGTCCAAGAAGTTCAAGGACAAGTCCGGCCGGGGGCTTTACGGCGACGTCATCATGGAGATCGACTGGTCCGTTGGCGAGATCGTGAAGGCGCTGCGCGAGCATGGGCTCGAGAAGCGCACCCTCGTCATCTTCACTTCGGACAATGGGCCCTGGCTATCTTATGGCGATCACGCCGGTTCAGCGGGGCCTCTGCGCGAAGGCAAAGGCACCACGTTCGAAGGCGGGCAGCGCGTGCCCTGCATTGTCACGTGGCCGGGTGTCGTTCCCGCGGGTGCCACTTGCCGTGAACCTGCCGGAACCATCGACATGCTGCCAACACTGGCAGATCTCGCCGGCGCGGAGTTGTCCCGGGACCACATCATCGACGGCAGGAACATCTGGCCATTGATCTCGCGACCCGCGGATGCCAAGACGCCTCACGAGGCTTTCTTCTACTACTGGGACCGCCACTTGCAGGCGGTCCGCAGCGGCAATTGGAAGCTTCATTTCCCGCACAACTACGCCTCTCTGGATCGGCCAGGCTCCGATGGCAAGCCGGGAGCCTACGCTGCGCGCAAGATTGGCCTGGAACTGTTCGACCTCGCCAACGACATCGGCGAAACGAAGAATGTTGCCGACGCCAACCCCGAGGTCGTCAAGCGGCTGGAAACGCTCGCGGAACAATGCCGCGAAGATCTCGGTGATTCAGCCGGGAACCGCAAAGGCAAGAACGTGCGCGAACCCGGCCGCCTGTAAAAGGCTCACGCCGCGCTTCACGATTGACAGGCGGTCTGGCACCGGGAAACTTCTTTTATGCTCCGCGGTCCTGCAATGAGGCACGTCGTTCCATGTTGAGATGTAAGCTGATCATTTTGTTTGTTCTGGGGTTGTGCGCTTCCGTGCTGGGGGCAGACGACTCCTCCCTGGCAGGAACCTACCGCGACGACCGAATCACGGTCGTCCTGGAAGAGCCGCAACGTTCCGGAGCCAATCTCGTTTACCGCGGTCTCATTCGGCTGGGTGAACAGATTTTCCCTGTCAAAGGCGCTTTCCAGAACGGGCGGCTGGAAGGGACGTTCGAAAGCAACGGAGACGCCTTCGACTTCACCGCAGTTCCCTCCGGCCGAACGCTCGAGTTCACCACTGGAGGCACGACTTATCGTTTGAGCAAACCGAGCGTGAACCCATTGGCGAAGCTGAACCCTCTCGCGGCGCCGGAACCGCCGCGCGCGAGCGCACCCCCGCCCCGGACTCCGAGTCCCGAGACTCGGCCGGCCGCGCCCATTCCATCCGTCCAGGGGCTCGTGCACCTTAAATGGGTGAGCGTGCTGGATGACCCCGGGATGATTGGCGGTGAAGCGTTCACTCTCCTGGTGCCGGCCGATTGGGTCGTTCAAGGGACGGTTGTCTGGCGGATGCATCCAGGCGCGCCGGCATACCCGGTGGTGACCTTGACAAGCTCAACCTCAGCCGAAGCCGTTGAAGCGCTGCCATCGATCCCGTTCATCTGGATGGAAGGCGGGATTCCCCTGTTTCCCCCCGGGTCCCAATACCTGGGGAACGAGGTTGGCGAACCGTTGGGGGATCCAATCGCCTACATCAAACAGGTCATCGTCCCGCGCTTCCGCCGTTCGCTGAACGCGGCCGAAATCGTCAGCACCGAAGAATTGCCAGCCGTGGCCGAAACCGTCGCGGATGTATCCAAAGAACCCGGCGTGGATAAGAAGTTCCGCGCCGCCCGGATGCGGTTGGAATATGCCCAGAACGGGACGATCCTGCAGGAGGACATCTATTGCGTGCTGGGCTCGGTCTCCGTGCCTTCCGCTCGGGCCACGTTTTGGGGACCGGAGCGGAACTACTCGTTCAAAGCGGAGCGAGGCAAGCTCGACGAGCGGAGCGCGCTTTTCCATGAAATGGTCACCTCTTTCAGGCCGAACCTGCGATGGTTCAACCGTTATCTCCAGCTCACGCGGATGCTGGGGCAAACGAAGCTTGATCCCATGCGTCCGCCCAGTGATTTGAGGCCGTACATTGCCCAGACGAGCACGGAGATTACCGAAGCCGCTCTCAAAGTGTACCAGCTACAGCAGGCAGGCAGGGAGCGGATCAGCGCCAGCTTCAAACCGTACCTCGCAGGGGCTGCGCGCTTTCGGGACCCTGTCGGGGGCAAGACCCTCGAGTTGCCCGCGATCTACTCTCAGGTATGGGTCAACGGAGACGGGGAACGACTCCTGTCCAGAAGCGGCGATTTCACCCCCGGGCAGCTTTGGGGTTCCGATTGGAAACGAGCCGAGCGCCAGCCCTGACGCCGCCACGATGCGCGGGAAGCCGGGGTTGGTTTCGGGGAAAAGCAGGGTCCTTAATTCGTGGAACGTGCTACTAGCCTCCGCTGGGCAAGAGTGCTTTTGTGAAACAAGAGGTAACAAGTTGAGCGTTATGCGATTGAGTGGGATTCCAATTCTCCAGCCCGTGCCGCTGATCAATGATCCGTGCGGACCGATGGGTTCGCCCCAGCCGATCCTTCAGTTCAAGGAACTTGCCGTCGATCAGGTCAGGTATCAAGAATGGAAGGCAAGTCTGAGGCGCACCCGGCCTCAGAAGGTCAGACGCAGCTGGCGGGGAGCTTCCTGATCGGGTGGACGCCTGGGTGCGCGTGAACTTCAGGTTTGACAGGCCGGTCCGGTGCGCGTGATATCGGAGTTGCCATGCTCCGCGGCGTTCATGGACTGTCCCTGTGCCCGCGCGCGTCCCGACAGCGACGTGTCGTGCGCCAGATCCGCCGCCGTCCGCAGCAGGGCGCTCCCTAATGCAGCACGCCTCCCACGAGCATCACGAGGATTCCCATGAGCATTCCCACGAGCACGCGCACTCTCATGGGACCCTGCGCCGCATCCGCAAGAAGCGAAGGCATACCCGGAAGTTATCTGAGAACCGGGAGCTTTTCGCCTCGGTGATTGTCATGATCATCGCGGGTTTGGCGCTTGTCGGGCTCTTCACCTACTTGCTTTCCACCCAATCGTGCACCGCTCCTCGCATGTTTAGGTAAAGGAGGAGCCCTGAAGAAAGAAAGCGGCTCCCAAGGAGCCGCTCGATGCACTGACGCAACGACTGGCGCGGAACACGCCTTCGAATCCCCCAACTCATGGACCCGAGTGCCGCTGTCCTGAGGATCACGTCATTACCTGAATCACCGCAGATCCCGAAAAGTTGCGCAAGAACTTCGGGGGGGGGGGGAGGGTCAATCACTGGACGCCCGGTAAAAGCGCCGCGGCAGTGTCATTGCAGCGGTATCCGTGACGATAACCAAACCCTCCGGAGAGGCGCCGGTCTGGATGGGAGCCCACTCTTCCAAGTTCGCGCTTGCTTCCACCCTGACCGTTGCGCCGGCTCTTGAAGTCACCTCGAAACGCACCGCCCCATCCGGCTGCCGAACCAGGTTCCGGATCGCAGGCCGGTCCGGCTCCACCCCCGTGTTCAGAAACTCGAAGGTGGTCATCTTCTGATAGCTGGAAAACGCCGGCATATCAGGCACCGAGCGGGTATCGACTCCCCCGAACTTGCTGAATGACAAGGTGCCTTCGATCTGCGTGCCTGAGGCAAACGTCCTCCCTGGGACGATGACCGAGGTCGCCGTGTTCGCGAGCGGGATGGGGATGCAGGGGTCAGGCGCGTGGAAGTTCGTCCGCAAATTATCCTGCAGCATAATGAACAGGCTATCGTTGGATGCCACCCCGGTGAACGGAACCCATTTCAGCTCGAAATTGGCCGTCGCGTCGAAGTCTTTGGTCTCGGCCAGGTTGGTAATCTGGGGAGTCGGCGGGCCTGACGCAGGCATCTCCAGAGCCAAAACAAACGTCCCCACCGTCCGCTTGATCGTAACCGTATAGGTCCCGGACGGGTAAGCCGCATCCAGCGCTTCCTGAGACTCAAACGGCGCTTGCAGCATCAAAGTGCGCCCGCCAAGGCTCATGAGCGGCCGGGTTGAACCGCCCGGCAGGGTCAGTGCCGCCTCCGTGACCGGGTTGTTGGTGGGCGAACTGACCGCGGCAAAAAAAATGGCGCCGCTCTGATGGATGACGGCCTCCCCTAAAGGGTTCTCCTCATAGTAAACCGACTTGGACACAGATACCGATCCCCTATCCGAATCGTCCCGGTCTGGGTCGCATGGATCCGCCGACCCTGCCAGCCGGGCCTCGATCGAAAACGACGCCGAAGCCGCTTCCCCGACCCCTGCGCACCCAAACGTCACGATTGCGACAGCTAAGGTGGAACTCCCCAAAGTGAACAAGCGTCTCTTTTTCATACGTCTTTCTGGCGACCGCCCTACGCCGAGATCAGCAAAGTCAAGCGCTTCTGTCGATCTTAGACTCCTCAATCCGCTATGTCCACGCGATACCCGGCAGCGACAGCAAGTCTCATTTTAGGCAGGGCGACGCGCTCCGTCGCGCGCCGTGGCTAACTTCCGCTTGATCGTGATTGTCTCCGCACAAGATTCATTCCGCCCAGTCTGCAGAAGGTTTGAAGAAAGAGAAAGCAAACCAACGGCGGTCGACGGAGCGACCCGCCCTGAGTTTCAGAGCGGTAGAGCGGCCTGCCTCCTGATCCGGCTCTTGCTCCACGCTTGTGCAGGGATCACAAGCACGAACGGATGTTCGAGACAACGTTTCCGCCGAATCCGAAAAATGTCGCCAATTTGCGCACAATCGCTTATCATTTGCCTGCAATGTCTTACAGAACTTTTCACCTGTGTTCGAGGGCGATGTTATAACATTTGTATTACACCTCATCGCCCGGGTTGATCCAGTAACCCGCGCGGGAGAAGCGACAGATATCTGGGCCACTGGGCTTGGGGCGCCGGGTTAAAATCCTCGCAGGACGATCTCCCATTCCTTGCCAGGCGTCCGGTTTCCGGCCTTGACGCTCCAGAGGGGCTGCCTGAGACTCCGAATCTCTATGATCCTCCGTTTTGCAGGTTGGGTTGCGGCCGCGGGCGCCCTGCTGCTGGCTGGCTGCATTCACCATGAAGAAACCGTCTATCGGGACGTTGCGCGGACCAGTGTCCAATTCGAAAATGACAAGGCAGCGCGCCTGTTCTATGAGGCGCTGAGCGAACCCCACGGTGGCCAGACCGAGAGCAAGACCCGGGTCCAGCTGCCGATCGTCTTTGACAATGAACGGAAGGTGGTCTCGGGTCCCAACGGAGCCTTCAACCGCGCGGTCGACGTTTGCGATGGGAACCACGACGGCCGGATTACGGAACTGGAAGCGCGCATCTTCGCCGAGACCAGAAGCAAGTGACCGGGTGAGTGGGAACAGGGAGGCATTCGACAGACCGCGTTTGTGAAGGTCTCCAGATTGCCCGTTTCCCCGCACGAAGATCACTTGAGAGCCACGGAGATGATGCTGGGAGCGGAAATGACTGGAGAGCCTTGCGGCGGAGTGTAGCGGACCAGAACGGAAATCTTGCTGCTGGTTGGACCGTTTTCACCCCAGTTGAGAGCCAGTTGGTACCCTGTGCCAATCGAACTGTCGATTTGGAATTCCTTGAGTTCAGGAGCGGAGTATTTCCAGGTCCGGAGCGGTGCGGCGTCCGGAGCCGTGGTGACGCCCAGGATCCCGTCAAACATGAACACTTCGATTGTGCCCGATCCGATAGTCATCGGCTTGGGCTGACTTCGGTTGCTGGCGTAGACCTTGATGACAAACCCATCCAGACCGGAGTTCTGGTCCAGGTTGACGGCGACCGGGATGGCGAGCAGGTTGATCTCCTCAACGGCAGCCTGAGCCAGACCGCGGGAGCCTGCGGGCGCATTCCGAGACCCGGTGACGCACCCCACCCCCAGGCAAACAGCACAGCAGACAGCCGCCGCCATCAGCGCTGGTGACCCATTAAGGGGTCGAGGGCTTGTTTTTGCCGTTGGCTGGGATCTCCTCATCGCGGCTCCGAACATTGATTCCATTGGGATAAAGCGGTTCCAGCAGGCGGTCGCGGAACGGGTCGCGTTGAATCTGGTCTTGGATGGACGAACGCTCCAGCTGTTTGCGAGTCATCGTCTTAACGTCCTCCAGCTTGCCAGGCTGATCGCCCATCAGCAGCACCTGCGGCGTGAGCAGGATGAGCAACTCTTTGCGGCTGGTGAAGCGAGTCTTGTTCCGGAAGAGCATGCCCAAGCCCGGGATATCGCCCAGGAAAGGGACTTTCTTTGTCCGGCTGTCCTCCATCGTTTCTATGAGGCCGCCAATAAGAATGGACTGGCCGCTTTGCACGCTAACCGACGTGCTGGCCCGGCGCTCGTTGATAATCGGCATTTCCAGCGTGGACCCGGCTGAACCGGAAGGAATTTCGACCTTGGAGCTGGTCAGCGCACTGTTGGTGGTAACAATTTCCATTCGCACCGCGCCGTCGGCGCCAATGCGTGGGGTCACCTGAAGATGCACGCCGACATTCTCGTAATTGATGGAATTGTTGACGCCTCCCTGAGGCGTCACGCTGCTGGCGCTCACCAGGGGCACGCGTTGGCCGACGTTGATATTGGCCGGCTGATTGTCCCCCGTGAGGATCTGGGGACGACTCAGGATTTGCAGGCGCCCGTCATTCTGGAGCGCCCGGATCAGAAAATCATAATCGCTTCCTGTCACGGCCGCCGAGAACCCGCCGAAATCCCTGAGCTGATTGGCCACACCAAACATGGTGCCGCTGGCGAGCTTGGCATCCTGAATGGTCTTGGTGATGTTCCATTCCACTCCCAGATCGCGGGTGGCGTCCAGGGTGACCTCGGCCAGGAGCACTTGGATGAGCACTTGAGGCCGGGGCTGGTCGAGGCTCATGATCAAATTGGTGACTTGCCCGAAGTAACGTGGACTGGCCGAGATGAGGAGCGTGTTGCTGTTCGTTTCAGCCACGATGGCCACTTCGCGCTCCAGCATGCGCTGAGCGGTGCCGACGGCGTCCTCGCCCAGCACCTGAGTAATGCGCTGCCGGTCCTGGTCCAGGAAGTTTCGGACCGCGCCGGCGATGTCAACCGCCTGGGCGTTGCGCATCATGTAAACGTCCGATTTCCGCTCCTGCGCCTCGCTGGAATCGAGGCTTTCAATGATTTCGGTGACCAATGCCACGTAATGTTCCGTGCCCCCAACCAGGAGGCTATTCGTGCGCTGATCCACGGTCACGTTTAGAGCGCCTTGCTCGTCCGTGCCAAGCGTGGCGGAGGCCACCTCCACTTCGCTGGTTGCATTCGCTTGGTCCAGGGGCATACCGTCGTTCAAAGGACCCGTCTGCCCTTGCCGCCGAACCAGCGTGTACTGGATGGCCCGTTGCGACCCCGCGGTGGGCTGCCCCGTTCGCGTGAGCCGGAAAAGGTCCATGAGCAACTCGGCCATCATGCGCGCGTCGGCGTTCACGAGGCTGAACACTTTGATTTTGGCCTGCCGCGGCGAACTCGAGTCCAGGCGCAGGATGATCTGCTCGAGCAGGCTCATGTAATCGACCGGCGCAGACACCACCAGCGAGTTCATCCGAGCATCCGGAGTGATGAGAACCCCTTCCTTTAGGGCAGACGCAACAAGTTCCCGGCCGTCCGCATTCCGCGTGATGAATTGCAGGAGCGACGCCGTGTTGGGGCTCTCGCCGCCGAGAGCCGCGGGCCGCGTATTCAACGCCGTGTTCAGGATCGTGGCAATGGAATCTGCCCGGGCATTCTGCAATGGGAAAATGCGAATCTCCGCGACGCGCCCGACCTGGTCGGTGTCCAGCTTCTTCACCAGCTCGCTGATGCGTTTGAGATCACCCTCGCCGGCGGAAACGATAATGGCGTTCATCCGCTCGTCGGCGGTGACGACGACCGGCAGGACTCCGCCTGGACCGCCTTCGCGGTAAAGCCCCTGGATGACCTGCGCCACGCGGCGGGCATCGGCTTTCCCCATTGGGAAGACCTGGACGGTGACGCCCATCTGGGCCTGGTCGCTATCCAGGCGCTCGATCAAAGACGCCACCATGGCCATGTCGTCGATTGACGCGCCCACAATCAACGCGTTCACCCATGAATCCGCCACGACGGAAATCGGCTCGGGCGGCTCGCCTTTGATCCGCGAGGGGCGGTTGGCGAAAAGCCGCTGCAAAATGCTCTGCAATTTGGCGGCGGTCGATTGCTTCAGGACAAAGACGCGGAAATTCATGCGTGCCTGGGTGTCCTCGGCATCCAGTTGCTGGATCATGCGATCGATCACGTCGAAGCTCTCCTTGCCCCCCGTGACCAGCAGCGCGTTCACCCGGTCGTCCGGCACCACGGTCACCGGGATGGAACGTTCGCCTGCATTCAGTCCAGCCTCGCTCGCCCGGCGGGCTCGGAAGAACTGCTCCAACACCGTGGCCAGGCTGCTGGCGCGGGCGTGCTTCAACTGGTAGAGGCGAAGATTTCCTTCCTGGGCGAAATCCTTGGAATCGATCTGGCGGATCAACTCCCGGATGACCGCCAGATTCTCAGGACTCGCCGAGACAATGAGCGTGTTGCTGCGGCTGTCCACCGTCACGGCCATCGCTTCACGGCCCGCCTGGCCCGCGCCCTGCGCCGCGCCCGGCCGGTAGAGCCCTTGCTGCACGAGGGATCTGAGCATGCTGGCCGCTCGCTGGGCGTCGGCGAACTCGAGGGTAAACGTCTGCACGACGCCTTCCGCCACGACCGGTTCCACATCGATCTTCTCGAGCAACCCGATGATCAGCTCGAGATTCTCGCGGCTGGCGGAAACGATGAGCGAATTGTTCAGACTGTCCGGCTGGACGTCGATCTGCTCGCGCGGGGATGGCGGCTGGCCTGGCACCGTTCGGGCGCGCTGGCGCGCGGAGAAAATGCTCTCGAGAGTGCTGGCCACGGTGGTGGCGTTGTTGTGCTGGAGCCCAATCACGGTCAGAACCATCGAGGGATCTTCGAGCTGGCGGTCGAGCCTGGCGACGAGATCGTCGATGGCTTGGTTGTCATCCACCCCAGCCGCGACGAGCAGGCTGTTGCTCCGAGGATCCGCCACAATCACCGGCCGATTTCGCTGCGTATCCGGCGAACGCGCCGCCTGATACCGCTGGTTGAAAAGGTTGATTAACGCCATGCTCAACGCGCGCGCGTCGGCGTAAACGAGAGGTATCAATCGAATGCGCCCGGTGAGCGCGGGCGGCGCCGAATCGAGTTCGCGCGCCAGCGACTCAACCAGCTCAAAACTGTCTTTGGAGCCAGTAACCAAGAGGCTGTTACTGCGCGCTTCCGGGATCACCAGGACACGGAGCGCTTCGGCCTGTTGGCGGCCAAGAGCGGCTTTCTGGGTCACGCGTGCGTCTAGAAGCCGTTGGAGCGAACTGGCCACGGCGCCTGCATCGGCATTTTCAAGGGGAATAATGCGCACGTCACGCAGTTCAAGAGGCAGTTCCCTGTCCAATTGGGCGATCAGGCCGTCGATGAAAGCGAACGCTTTCTGGTTGCCTGAAATGATCATCGCCTGCGTGCGATCGTCAATCGTGATGTTGGGGATGTCTTCGGTGCGCAGTTGCGCAGCGCGAGGCCCCTGGTGCAGATCCATAATGATCTTCTGGACCACAGCAGGATCCGCATGGTTCAACGCATAGACGCGAAGATTGTCCATCCCGGAGGCGGCCGGGATATCCAACTGGTTAATGATCGCTTCGATCAGCGGGAGGGTATCGCTCCGGGCGGCCACGATGAGGACATTGGTTGTGTCGTCGGCCTGAATCGTCATGGCCGACCGGCTCTTGGGCTGTTCGGTGGTCGGAGTCTCCTCGCCGGGCAGAACCGCGCGGAGGCGGGTGACCTGGGTAGCGAGTCCCTCGGTCCCGGGAAGGGCAGGGCCTTCCGAAAAGACCGATTGCAGCAGCGGCGCCAAGCGGCGGGCAGACGCGTGCTTCAGTTGGAACAATTTCACGTCGGTCACGAACCGTTCCACTTTCTGGTCGAGGTCGGCAACGACCTTCTGCGCGAGGTCCAGGGATTCCTTTTGACCGCTGAGGATGAGTGAATTGGACCGTTCATCGATCGCGATGTTGAGGGGATTCACGAGAGCTTTCCCTGCCGTGCCTTCGGGTTCAGCGCGTCCGCCCGGGCCGGTTGCGAACCGCTGGCCTTGACTGAAAATCGAACGGATCGTCTGCGCCACCGTGGAGGCATCGGCAAATTCAAGGCGAAGGAGCTTGACGCTGACGCCCTCGGTGATCGGCACGGAGTCCATCATTTCCACCACCGCGGCCAACGCTTTGAGATTGTCCGGGGTGGAAGAAAGGATCAGGCGGTTGCCGCCCTGGCCACCGCCGGCGGGGTCGCCCATGATGCGGATAGGCTTGGACAGATCGAGCAGAACCTCCTGCCCCTGGTCATTCTTCACCCGGAGCTTGCGCACCTGCTCCTGCAACTCCCGGGCTTCGGGCGTCGATTCGCCCTGCGCACCGGGACGGAGCATGTTTTGCAGCACCGCGGCCAGCTGAGAAGCATTGGCTTTCTTGATCGAAACCACCAGCACTTCGGCCTCGGAAACGGCCGCTGGAGTGTCCAGAGAACGGATCATGGACTCGACCTGCTTGAGAACGACGTCACGGGCAACAACCAGCAAGCCATGCGATCGGACGTCCGGCATGACGCTGAGTGGCTCCCCGGGGCGAATCATGTTCAGTTGCGAAACCATCTGCTGGACGAGGGGGGCGATCTTTTGAGGCGGGGCGTTGGTCAGCGTAACGACCCGATATTCCAATTGGGCGCTCACGCCGGTGGAATCGAGCTGTTTGATGAGCGATTCCATGAGCGTGAAGTCGGTCGGCTTCGCTCGGACAATCACGCTGCGCGTGCGCGGTTCCGCAACGGCGGTGATTTTGGGACCTGGCGACTGCACAACCCGGACTTCGCCTGGCCGCTGTTCCTGGCCGGGCTGACGCTGCTGGGGTTGAACCTGAATGGGCTCAGGTTTGAACAACTCGCTCAAGGTGCGGGCGACAATGATCGGGTCTGCCTCCTTTAGCGGAAAGACTCGGAATTCAGCGTCACTGCTGATGTAAGAGAACGAAAGCTCTGAGATAATGTGGTCGATCTGGTCCAGTTCATGGGTTGGGCCTGACAGGATCAGCGCGTTGGCATTCTTGTCTATCGCCACCACCACCTCCGCTGGCGCTTCGCTCTCGCCTCTCGGGACGGGGACGTCGGACGGATTCGGCTGGGCGTCAGGCTTGGGGGCTGCGCCACTCTCAGGCAGCGGTGCCGTTACCGAAGCCGGTTTGTCGCCTCGGGAAGGCGGCTGGATCTTATCCACCATGCGAAGGACGCCCGTCGACATTTGCGGGTAGATGTTCTGCAGCATCTGAGCCATTTGCTCGACCGGCACCCGGTCGAGGGGGCGCATACGAACCTGCATGCTGGTATCCCGGCTAGACTCATCCAGCCGGGAGATCAAGTCCTGGACCTGGATGATGTCCGCGCGCTTGCCGATGATGGTGATCGAATTATTGAAAATATCGGCATCGATCACCGGCCGGTCTGAATCCTCCCGGCTCGCAAAAACCGCGTCGAGCTTGCTCGCGACATCAAAGGCCTGGGCGTTCCGCAGCCAGACGAACTGGACATCACGCTCGGAACGGTCCGGCGCCTTATCGAGGGTGGCCAACAGCTGTTCCACCAGCTTGAAATGGACCTGGGCACCGGAGATCACGAGACTGTTAGAGCGTTCCTCCACGGAGACCGAGGGCTGGACAAGGGTCGGCTGAAAGGTGGAACCCCTGAATCCGCGTGCGCGGCCGCTCTGGCCGCGCGTGACATTTTGCAGGAGTTGCTGAATAACACGGGAGATCTCGCGCGCACTGCCGTTCTCCAGCTTGTAAATGCGAACCTTAATCTCGCTATCTTCGCCCTCCTCATCGAGGGTCTGGATCACCTGAATCAACTCCTGCACCGCATCGGCAGGCCCGTTCAGAAGAACGCTGTTTGGCCCGATCACCGGCGTCACGGTCACGCGGGTGAGCCGCGTTTGCGGACCCCGACCGGCAACGGTTCGGCTCACCGCGTCCGCCACATTCTCGGCCTGGGCCTTCTTCAACCGCACAGATTGAATGACGTTCCGGGCATCCGACTCGCCCCGATCAAGGGACTCGATCAGTTTCTCGGCCAGCGCCAGTTTTTCGGGCGGGCCCTGGACGACCACGGCGTTAAGCGAAGTCGCCGGAGCTACCCGGACGCTCTTGGTGTCTGCGACGGGCATCAGACCCACTCCAGGCCGCCATTGCATGCGCCGGCGAGGCTGGCCCGGCGGAGGGACACTGCCGTCCGTGAGCATCGATTCGAGCACTTCGGCGATTTGGGTGGGATCGCCATTCACCAGCTTAAACGTGCGGATCTCGCTCGCGACCCGCGCGGTGTTCTTCAAATCGGCGATCAGCTTGTCGATCTGAACAAACTGTTCCTGGGTAGCCGCCACCATCAGAATGTTCGCCGCGGCGTCGGCTTCGAAGCGCGGCGTTAGACCGGATCCTCCGTTAGAGCCAGCCCCTTCGGCAAACAACCGGGGCAACGCGGTTGCGAGGTCGACCGCGTTCCCTTCGGGCATCTGGTATGTGCGGACTTCGATTCTGCCCAGCGCCTCTTCGCCATCGAGGGTCTTGATGACGGCTTCAACCTGGTCAAGAAGCGGCCCAGCGGCATCGAGCACCACGGCCCGGTCATCCCCTGAGGCGCTGACCGAAAGGCGACGGCTCGGGTCACGGCCGGAAACCTGCCGGCTGAACAACTGCGAAATCATGGTCGCGATAGAGGTGGCGGAGTTGCGCTTGAGCAGCACGACACGCAACTGGCGAACGGCGCCTTCCCCTCCCTCATCGAGCTTTCGGACGATGTCGTCGATCAGCTTCATGTGACCCTCGCTGGCCGTGATAATCACTCGGCTGGAAAGATCGTCGCCGAGGAAGTTGGCATCCGGCACGCCGCCTTGCTGACCTTTGAGTTGGTCCTGGTAAAGCTCCTTAACCCGGTTAGCGACGTCGCTCGCCACGCCTGTTTTCAGAGGAATCACGCGGAGGGTGCGCGGTTCCTTGGCGAGCATCTGGTCCATCTGTTCGACGATTACCGCGGCGGATTGCAAGTCCTGAGGCGCGCCCGAGACGATCAACAGGTTGTTCTGTGAATCGGCGCCCACGCTCACCCGGGGTGTGCTCCGGCCGTAGGGATTGATCTGGACCAGCGCGGTCGACAGGATGGTCGCCACTTGCTGTGCCTCGGCCGATTTGAGCTTGAACACCCGGGTGCGTCCGGTCTGCGCCTGCGTCTTATCGATCTTCTGGATGATGTCATCGATCAGCTGAAGATCATTGGTCGTCGCGGATACGATGAGCCGGTTCGCGTTGACGTCCGGCAGAAGCAGCGCCTGGCTCGCAAGCGGCGTGGGCTGATTCTTTATTGCCTCCTGGTAAAGCGACCTGACGGTGGTGGCCAACTCCGGCGCCGCCGTCGACGTGAGTTCATAGACTCGGGTTTCTCGTTCCTCGTGAACAAGTGAGCTGGTCTCAAGCTGGGTGACAATTCCTTCGACCACCCCCAATTGAACATCCGAACCGGCTAAAATGAGCTGGTTGCTGGTTCGGTCCTCCAGCATGAGCACTTCGCTTGTGCCCAACTCCGGCTCCGCTTTCACCCGGTCGTCATAGATGGCTCGCACCTTCGTCAGAAGCTCCGATACCCGCCCCGCACGCACCGGCAGCACCTTCATCTTCCGTTCCGGCTGGCTCCCCAACGTCGAGTCCAATTGCTCCACGATCACCGACACCCCTTGCAGCTCCTTCGGATCCCCTGCCGCAATGATCGTCCGCGACTTCGGATCCACACTCACGCTCACCCGCTTGCGCGGCCGCCCATACGAGTCATACGTCACCAGCGCGTTGGAGAGAATCTCCGCCACCTTGCTCGGCTCCGCCGATTTTACCTTGAACACCCGCACCGACGCGCTCTGCGCACTCACCTTGTCCAGCTTCTTGATGATGTCCTCCACCAACGCCAGCTCGTCGGTCGCCGCCGTCACAATCAGCCGGTTGGCACTGGCATCCGGCAAGATCGACGTGTCTTCCACGCGCACATGCGGACGGTTCTTGGATTGCTCCTGATACAACGAACGCACTGTCCCCGCCAGCTCGTTGGCCGTCGCCGTCGTCAGATCGTAAATCCGCGTCTCCCTCGGCCCCAACTCCGCCGTCCCCGTGCGCAACTGCGCCACAATCGCCTCAATCTCCGCAATGTGATTGGTCCGCGCCGTCACAATCAGCCGGGCGTTCCTCGGATCCGACATGATCTGCGCATCCGCCGGGTCCCCCGCCACCTTGTCGCGCCATCGCTCCCGGTACAGCTGCTGCACCAACGGCAGCAAACGCTGCATCTCATCCACCTGCCCCATCTCGATCAGCTTCGTTTGCCGTTCCCCTTTCTGGACCTGCGCCGACTGCAATTCCCCGAAGATCTGCTCGACCAGCGCCACCTGGGCATCGCTGCCAGCCAGGATCAACTGATTGCCAGGCGTGTCCTCCAGCATGAGCACTTCGCTGGAGCCTAACCCGGGCCTGCCAGCGAGTTGATCCGTGTAGAGCTGACGGACTTTCGGCAGAAGCTCGGATACCCGTGCCTGGGTGAACGTAAGAACCTTGATCTTGCGCTCCTCCTGCTGGCCGAGAGCGTTGTCGAGCTGTTCGATAATGATCGCCGCGTTCTGCAGCGATTGGAGCTCCTTGGGATCTCCCGCAACGATGATGCTTCGCGTCTTCGAATCGAGCGTCACACCAACGCGCCGCCGCGCCCGTCCGTAAGAGTCGTAGCTGGTGAGCGCGTTCCCGAGAATCTCCATGACTTTGGCCGGGTCAGCGTACTTCAATTTGAAGACGCGGACGGTCCCGCTCTGGGCACTGACTTTGTCGAGCTTCTGGATGATGTCCTCCACCAACGCCAGCTCGTCGGTCGCCGCCGTCACAATCAGCCGGTTGGCACTGGCATCCGGCAAGATCGACGTGTCTTCCACGCGCACATGCGGACGGTTCTTGGATTGCTCCTGATACAACGAACGCACTGTCCCCGCCAGCTCGTTGGCCGTCGCCGTCGTCAGATCGTAAATCCGCGTCTCCCTCGGCCCCAACTCCGCCGTCCCCGTGCGCAACTGCGCCACAATCGCCTCAATCTCCGCAATGTGATTGGTCCGCGCCGTCACAATCAGCCGGGCGTTCCTCGGATCCGACATGATCTGCGCATCCGCCGGGTCCCCCGCCACCTTGTCGCGCCATCGCTCCCGGTACAGCTGCTGCACCAACGGCAGCAAACGCTGCATCTCATCCACCTGCCCCATCTCGATCAGCTTCGTTTGCCGTTCCCCTTTCTGGACCTGCGCCGACTGCAATTCCCCGAAGATCTGCTCGACCAGCGCCACCTGGGCATCGCTGCCAGCCAGGATCAACTGATTGCCAGGCGTGTCCTCCAGCATGAGCACTTCGCTGGAGCCTAACCCGGGCCTGCCAGCGAGTTGATCCGTGTAGAGCTGACGGACTTTCGGCAGAAGCTCGGATACCCGTGCCTGGGTGAACGTAAGAACCTTGATCTTGCGCTCCTCCTGCTGGCCGAGAGCGTTGTCGAGCTGTTCGATAATGATCGCCGCGTTCTGCAGCGATTGGAGCTCCTTGGGATCTCCCGCAACGATGATGCTTCGCGTCTTCGAATCGAGCGTCACACCAACGCGCCGCCGCGCCCGTCCGTAAGAGTCGTAGCTGGTGAGCGCGTTCCCGAGAATCTCCATGACTTTGGCCGGGTCAGCGTACTTCAATTTGAAGACGCGGACGGTCCCGCTCTGGGCACTGACTTTGTCGAGCTTCTGGATGATGGCCTCGACGGCTTGAACCTCATTGGTATCGCCGGTGATGATCAAACGGTTGGAGGAGGCGTCCGGAAGAATGAGAACTTCCGATGGCAGCGTTCCCAGCCGCGATTTAGCCTCCTCCTGGTAGAGCGTGCGGACGGTGTTGGCCAATTCCGCCGCACTGGCTGTTGTCAGATCGAAGATCCTCGTCTCACGCGCGTCTGCGCGCGGTTGCCCATCGGTCAACTGGTTCAGAATCAGTTCGATCTGCCTGATGTGTTCCGGCCGGCCTGTGACCATCAGACGGCCTGTCCTGGGATCCCCCAGGATTTGCGCGTCTGCAGGATCGGTATCGGCCTTTTCCTTCCACTGTTCCCGGTAAAGCTGCTGAACGAGCGGAAGCAAACGCTGGACATCCTCGGGACGGCCGACGTCAAACGCGCGGGTTTCCCGCGTCTGCCCGGCGCCGCTGATCAAGGTCTCGACGATCTGCCGCACGATTGCCTCCTGATCCGGGGTGCCATAAACGAGGAGGCGAGTCCCGGTGCCGTCTGGGTAGATCGTGGCCGGCTTTTGAGTCTTGCCCTGGGTCTGCTCGCGGTAAATGCGCTGGACGGTCGGAAGGACCCTTTGTGCGCTCGCCGTATTCAGCTCGATGGTTTGAAGCTCCCGCGTGCCTTGATCCGGTTTGGCATCCAGGGTTGAAATCACCGTTTCGACTTGGCCTAGCATCGAGTCCGGTGCGAGCACAATCAGGCGTTTGCCGGAAGGCTCGGGGGTAATGCTCACGACCGCAGCGACGTTCCGGCCGGTGTTTTGGGCCGTGAACACCTGCATGGCGAGGGAGGCCAGAGCGTCAGGATCGTCGGTCGCCACGTCGATGACTTTGAGCTTCCGGCCCTTCTCAATTCCTTCGCCATCGAGTCGTTCGATGATGGCTTGCGCATCCTGCAGGTCCGCCCGGGAGCCGGAGACGATCAGGCTATTCGACTTCTCATCGGCGGAGACCGAAACAACACGGATCGGGCGGTTGCGCGCGTCGAAACGAACCATGGCGTTAGACACCACCGAAACCATGCTTGCTGCATCGGCCATGGTAAGCTTGAACACGCGCGCCATCCCCGCCGTCTCGGGCTGTTGATCAAGCTGCTCGACAAGGGTGGCAACGGTCCGAAGTTCGTCTTTGCTGCCGGTCACAATCAAGCGGTTGCCTGTGGGATCTGGAACAATCTTCGCCTGCGGCTTGTATTCAGGCCCGCGCTGGTCCTTGATCATGTCAGCGAAGAGGCTTGTGACCATGGGCGCCAGGGAACTCGCTTCCGCGGATTTGAGCTCAATGAGACGAAGTTCTCGCGGTTGCACGTCGGACTGGGTGTCAAGCTGTTGGATGATTTGGGACGCGGCCTCCACTACGCCGGTTTCACCCGTGATCACCAGACTATTGCTGCGCGAGTCGACGAGCACCCGGATCTGGTGCGCCTGGGCACTGAGGCTCTTCTCAACCAGGCTGGCCAATTCACCAGCCAGTGCCGTTTTCAGGCGAATGACGCGCGTCTCATCCTTGGGACCAGTCCGGCCTTGCGGATCAAGTTGCCGAATGACTGCCTCGACTCGCGCGATTTCCCTCTCGGTGCCGCTGACCATGATTCGGTTCTCCTTGGCCTCAGCAAGGAGGGTCGCGGGCCCGCCAGGAGGCTCCGGCTGGCCTTTCAGTTGCTCCTGATAAAGCTGCTGCACGAGCGGAGTGACCTCGGTCGCATTGCGGCCGAACAACTCGATCCCACGGAACTGCCGAACGCTCGCGGCAGCGGAGGTGCTGTCCAACTGGTGCACAAGGTTGGTGACGCGGGGGAGATCTGCCGGCAAGGCCAGGATGATGATTTGCTTGCCAGACGCGTCGGGGATCAGTTTCGGAGCAAGCTGCGCATTCGCTTGCCCCTCGCTCAACTGGTTCATCAACTGAGTGGCCAGGGTGACCAGCTCTGCAGCCGGTTTGGACTGCACCGGAATGACGCACATTTCGCGCTGGCCCTTCTCCGGCCCGGCATCCAGGGTGCTCAGGACTTGCTGGATGGCCTCGAACTGCTCGTCTGTGCCGGTGATCAGCAACCGGTTGTTGGCCGCGTCGGGCACCAGCAACGGCTTGGGCGTGTCCTCGAATCTCTTCTCATTCATCCGCTCGCTAACCAGGCTATTGATCGTCGGCATGGCGGAGTCGACCTGGAGATGCTTGAGGGCAAGGATCTGCAAGCGGCGACCTTCGGGCACCGCCCGTTCTGTCTGCAGTTGCTTGATGATCCCTTCAATTCGCGAGACGTGTTCTTCGCTGGCGGTCACAATGAGACGACCGGTGTGGGGGTCGGCGAAGATCTTGGCGTGGGCCGTTTGACCGCCCAGCGTATCGTTCAACTGACTTCGGTAGATCTGCTCGATCAGCGGCACGAGGCGCTTCGCTTCCGCGAGCGTTCCGACATCGATGAGCTTGGTCTGCTGGGGCATTGGAAGCGTCGACCCGTTCTCGAGTTGGGTGATGATGTCGAGAGCGGTCTGCACTTCGCCCGGTGAACCGGTGACGACCACGCTCTGGCTGCTGGCTTCGACAGTGACCGTGGCGGTTGGCACCCTGCCGCTGCCAGGGGAGCGCTTTGTTAGCGCATCGCTGAGAATCTTCGCGACGCTCGCAGCATCGGCCGTTCTCGGGCGGAAGACCTTGGTCACCTGAATCGATTGAGACCGGACGGAGGAACTGCCGCTTCCGTGCACTGGCTTATCGACGCGATTGATCAGGTTCTCGATCGAATCGAGCTGTCCGGCAATCGGGGCAGCGACGATCAGCCGATTTTGCTCCGAGTCGACGATCAAGCGTGCCTTGGTCGCAGCGGAGGCGGCGGTCTCTTTGGGCGCCGCTACGCCTGGGATCGCCTCCCGAATCATCTGAGCGAGTTCCTCAGCCCGCATCATTTGCGGAAAGTAAATCCGGACATCGCCCGCGGCACCGCCTTCCTTGTCTTCAAACTTTCCGATCAGTTCCTCGGCCAAGGCAATGCGTTCGCGCGGGCCAAAGAGGACCAAAGTCCGAGACGCGTTATCATAAACCGCGGTGACGTAATCGTTTGGATCTGGCGGGAGGGTGTCCAGGCGCTTGGTCTGGGCGTTGAACTGAGTGCGCTTGGGAGCGGTGGACTCGCCAAAGGTGCGATTGATCAGGTCTGCCACGACCGCGCCAGACGCGTGGAGCAGAGTGTGCGTTTTCATTTGGCGCTCGGCCACGGTCTGGGAATCGAGCATCGTGATCAGGCTGCGGATGCGCTGAATGTTCGCCAAACGGTCTGTAATGATCAGCCCGCCGCCGCGCGACATCGGCGCGACTGAACCGGCATTGGACAGCATCGAAGTGACCGCCTCCGATGCCTCTTTTGCATCCAGGTTCTTGACCTCAAGAAGCACCGTGACAACCTCGCCCGGCCGGACATCCCCGGTATGATCCAGTCCGCGAAGGATCCGGACCGGGAGTTGGTTGAGCTGCTTAAGCGGGACCAAGCGGAGGAAATGGTCTGACTCAATGAGCGTCATGTCCTTCATCGACAGCATGAGGTTCAGCGTGTCCAGAGCCTCCTCGTAGGTGTAAGGCTTGGGATCATTGAAGGTGAGGGTGCCTTGGATGTTGGAGTTGGCGACCAGCGGCTTATTTACCATCTGGGCAAAACGCTCGAGGACGTCGGAATAGGAAATGCCATCAAACTGGAACCGAATGTTCCGCAGGCTCGCGGCATCGCTGGCAGCCACTGGAGGCGCGGCCTTAACGATGGCAACCTCCGGCCCCGGTTGAATCGCGATAGGAGTGGCCGCCAGGACAGCAGGCGTGTTCGTGGTCGCACGAGTCTCGGAAGCTTCAACAGCCACCGGCGAAGCTGCGGCACTGCGGGCTGGGCCGGCTGTAATCTCGCCTTCCTGAAGACGGGCAGGGCTGCTGTTGAGCAGGCAGCTCAAGGCAAGCAAAACGGATTTCATTCTATTCATAACGGCAACAACAAACGGCCTCTCATTCGGCGCATGGAACACCTATTCAAAGACTCAAAATGCACCGGTCAAAATTCAAAGTTTGGGCAGTGTGTCTGGCAATTGATTTGGCGTCAGAAGCCGCTTATCGGCCAGCGTCTGGCCGCGCTCAATGGCCCAGTAGTTCGTCCCGGCCCTCACGATCACCCGGCTAAACGACTGCAACGCTTCATTGCCCGGCAGCGGCAAGGGGCGGTAGTCCACCATGACGATCGCCCCGTCGGCAAGCTCGTCTCCCACCTTGTAGCGCAGCGTCTTTTGGGATGTCAGATCCCGAACGTGCACCTCCGGTTCGCCACCCCAATCCGACAGCGAAACGACTCGATAACTCTCCGGGCCCGGCGGCTGCGGCGAGTTCGAAGGGGCACTATCCTTCTGCGGCAGGCGTGGAACATAAGGCCGCAAGAGATCGCGCTCCACAATCCGGTTCAAGGCGCGCCGCTCATGGCTGTCCAGCTTCACCGTGGGATCCGGCGGCAGAAGCTCAACCTCGGGTGCCGCGTCGATTACCAAAGTCAAGAACCGGAAGCCAGCCCGCACGTGTCCGGGTTTATCGCCAGCAGATATGGAAACGCTCTCGATACGGTGGATGCAAGGCGATTCCTGCAGAAGGAAGAGCAAATTCACCACATCGCCAAGAGCCCCCTGCCCTTGAACGTTCCAGCCGATCTCACTGGCTCCCCTCAGTTTCCGTGGACCGACAGGCAGACGGCTGAAATCGTTCTCGAGCAAGCCGCTCTGCAGGATTTGCTTGGTCAGCATCTCACCCGATTTCGCGCTGGCGGGGCCGATCTGATCAGCGAAAGCGCGCTGCGCCTCACGTTTCAAATACTCTTCGGCGGTGAAGCAGGCGCGCTGCTCCGCTTTGACTTTTGCCAGCCGCTCCCGCAGAAGGGCCGTCTTCTTATCAATCGAGCGCAGCGGTTTCGTGAAGCTGGCTTTGATGCCGAATACCGCCACAAAGAGCCCTGCCAGAACACCCACCACCAGCACCATGCGTTTCTCCCGGGCGTTCACGATCCCCCTCCTTTGGCCCCCCGCCCCCGCGCGCCCTCCAGCGACGCATCATCGGCCGGGCGCGCCGGCGGGTGCGCTTTCGAAAGGTCAATCTTCATATCCGGGGGCAGAATCAGTTCCACCGTAGACCGGAAATGGTATCCGTGCCTGTCATTGCCCGGAGTGATGGCCAGGGGTTTCAACTCATACCCGGCAGCGCGGAGTTGTTTTTGGAGGTCGGCCAGGATTTCGCCGCTTTTCGCCTGCACGGCAAGGTGAATGGCGCCCTGCCCACTCACGGAAATAGAGGTGACGTAAAGACTCTCGCTGCCGGGCAGAACGCCGCTCAGATAAGCCAACTGCTCAAGCCAGTTCCGCCCGCCCTTCACCCATTTCTGGACCGTGCCGGCTTGCTGCTGCATTCGCCGATAGGTTGGCAGATGCTTCTCGGCGCTGGCCAATTGCTGTTGGACCGCGTCGTGGACCTTCGTCCGCTCGCTGATCATATGGGATCGCAGGCCCAAGATCCCTGCGAGCAACACCGCCGCCGCCGCACTCGCGGCGAGGACGCGAATCCGCCGGGCATTCCCCTGAACCGCCGGGCGTTTCGGGTTCAGGAAATCAAAGGGCAACCCTTCAGGTTCCATCACACTCAGCCCCAGTCCGATAGCCCCGATGGCGTCCGCAGCGTGTTCCCGGGCCGCACCCGACAGATCGAGCCCGTCCAAGTTCAGCCGGCTGCAGGGGAGATTCAGGCGCTTCGCCAACGCCTCAGCCACAGCCTCTTCGCAACCGGTAGATCCCGCGACTAAGAGTCGGGTCACCGGCGGATGCGATTCCGAACCGTTGTAACTGTGCAAATTGCGCACCAATTCGATCGTCACAGCATCAACGAACGCCTCCCGATTCTGCACCGATTCGGCTTCTGTCATGGGGCTTTCGGACGTGGGTTGACCGGCCGCCTGATCCTCGCTGGCATTCCCGGGAGCCGGACGAAGCACGGCACCTCTGCTGAAGAGGAGAGAGCCGGCTACGATATCGATGCCCACCTCGCCCGGACGAAGCGATACTAAGGCGACACATTCCGCGGCAACGGCAACCCCGCAAGCCTCGGCACAACGCGCGTTTCCCTGCGAAAGCCAACCCAGGCCGGCCAGCTTCAATTTGGCTGCCGCAGCAGCCTTTTCAAAATGTGCAACCGTCTCGCGTCTTACGGCAGCGACCAGCACTTGGACCCTCGACGGGTCTCCGGCGGAAGCGGCACCGCTGGGTTTGACAGGATTCGGATCCTCTGCAGCAGGTGCCGGAATGTGCCCGTGAGAGGGCCTGCAAACGACGAAATCAATGACGGCTTCCTCCTGCTTGAACGGCAGATCCTTCGCAATCTGCATGTGGACCATGGCGGCTGTTTCACGGATGTCCGCGACCTCGGGCAAGGCGAGCGTGCGCAGAACAACCTTCTGTCGGGGCACCCCGATCACAACCTGCGCCGGTTTCGCGTGAAGTTTTTGAAGCGCCTTGGCAATCGCGGTCCCCAAAGCTCCGGGATCGGATCGGTCGCAGCCCTCAGGCCATTCCAAAGCCGCTCTTTCCGCCCGAGTCACGGCCGCCCGGTCCCCTCGCGCCACCAATTGAGCCATCCGCAGGCCGGTCTCGTCGATGTCCAGTACCGTCACCGAACCGGGGCGGCGCGGCTTGGAGCGGCGCTGGAAAAGTTGTCCGGCGCGTCGAAGGATTTCGGATTGCGGACGGTCAGCCATGGCGATGCGTAATGAAGCCTGCGAACGGTTCCGACAGCGGCCTGCCGCCCCCGCCCGGGGCCGGGAGGACCCCAGCCGGGGCCTTCGGTCGACGCGGCAGCCGTGCCAAGTCGCTGGAGGGTTCGGAAGCCGGAGTTTCTTGTTCGAGGTCCGTCCGGATAGGAAATGGCAGGCCCAACCGTGTGATATCACGGAGGTAAACGATGACCGGCTTCTGCCCTGCGGTATCGATAATGGCCTCCAGGACCCGGTACCGCCCGGAGGGCACGCCATAGCCCACGACGTGCATGTGGAACTGGAAAGCGCGGGCGGTAAGATAGGGCGCGAGCGCCTTGAACTGGGTCGCGTCCAGGACGCCTTCCTGAAAGAGCCAGGCTGGCGTTCGCCTCTGCTCGTCCCGCAGATTCAGCCGCGCGGAGACGATCGCATCCGCCAGCGCTTCATCCATTCCGGGCAAGATCTGGAGGACCTGAGAGGAGGCGGTATTGACGTCAACCAGGCCAGGCGCACGCGGGCGCAGGCGAGTTGTAAACCGGTCCAGCACCATCGGCAGTTCGGCTTTGCCCACTCCCGAGTCCATCTCCACTTCGGTGCCGCTTTCGTCCTTTAGTTTTGCGCGCGCTTCCAGCAACTCGGCGGGATGACCGAGCTTCGCGTTGCTCCGGCGGAGGGCCTGAATGTAAGCGACAACCGGTTGCGGCAGCGCCTCACCCATCGCGGAGTCTTCGCCGGGCAGCGCCGCTTGGGCGTCATTGAGATCGATTCGAGCTGCACCCTGGCTGTCCGTGTCGGCATCGTAAGACCAAACCGTCAGGTGCCGCCGGAGCCCAGGGTTGAGCTTCCCATCCCGGTTGTCTGGCGGGAACTGCTCCTCGGCATCGTCCTCATTGGGATCGAGCCGAAAGTTCCAATTGGCGTCTTCGCCGAACAGGAGGGCCGGGGTAAACCCCCGGACGAGAAGAAGTTCTTCGACGGTGCTAAGCGGTCCATTGGCGATCCCGTAGGGATTGGGCAGCGCATCGTAATACTCCTGCTCGGCTCCCTCCGGCCGCGGAGTATTGTCGCTATCCAAAAAGTCGAGCAACCCCTGGACCAGGTAAGGCGTCATGTTTGGCAGCTTTTCGAGCATGGCTTCGGTTGCTTCATTGATATTGAGCTTGCTCGCTTCCGCTGTCAGGCCAAACCGCACATTTTCCTCTTCCTCGCTATCCCCCGGGCTGTAGACGGAGAAGAACCAGCGCTCGGAACCTTCATCCAGGATGAGGCGCTCGCGGAAAGCCGCCGCATGATCCTGCCATGCTAACGAACCGGCTGGCGTCTTGCTCGCAACGCGCATGGCCTCGTGAACGCCACTCATCGCCGCCGCCCAAGCTTGCTCGGCTCCCGCCCCGGCCACCGTGGCTGTTTCCTCCGCCTGCAACCGAAAAAGCAGGCTCACGACGACCATGGAGGCGAGCAGGACAACCACAACGACCGCAACAAGAATGAAGCCACCCTTTTCCGACCGAAGGGGGCGCAGAGTGGTGGAGGCCTGTCGAGGCAGTCCTATCACGGCTCCTCCGTTTCTTCCGTCGCGTTCTCTTCCGGCTCGCGTGTCGCCGGAGAAGAGATTCGACCGGCCGCCAGCAGCGGTTCCGGCAGACAGACCACGCGCCGGAAGACCTCCACGTCGGAGTCCACTTCCGGGTCGACCGCGGCTTCGACGCTCGTGGTCTCGTTCGTCAACGGCTCGCCTGCGAGCCTGATCTCGACGGCCCGCGGGCCTCTCGCGGAACTCCAGGCATCCAGCCAGGCTCGTCCGTCCCAATACCGAAATTGGAGAAACTGGAGTTCTTGGATCACCGGCGGTCCTTCAACGACCGGCAGGCCATTCGTGCTCGCCGCCTGCTCGGCCACAGGTGCGGTTCGCTTCCGGACGAGCGGTTCCTCGGACCGAACCAACCCGCCGCCATTGGTCAGTCCTAAGGGCTCCAACCGGTACTTGATCACCTTAAGATCCGTGGCCGGGTAATCGGCTCTGCCTAAGGTGCCGCCGCTCCAGGCGGCGAATGAAGGCACATCCGTCTTGACAAACTCAATGCTGGTGGACGTGCCCAGGAAGGTGCGACCCCATTCCGATTCCGGTTGGAAAGTGCGCAAATCGGAGGTGATGCGGTCCATGACCAGGCGCGCAGCGGCAATTCTCTCTGTTTGCTCGAGAGCTTGGGAACGCAGGTTGGTGGCTTGGTGGTAGAAGTAGAGGAGGACCAGCAGGATGCCCAGCGCGATCCACAGCGCCAGGACGACCTCCACCAGCGTGAACGCGGTTTGGGGCCTTTGAGTCAAATGGCGGGCTGTGGACATCTCTCAAGCCTCAGAAGGAACCCTCCTCACCCATCTCTTCCCCGGCCGCGCCATTGCCGGCGTCCACCGGCATGACCTGGCTCAAGCGGTAGACCAGCGAATCCTCCGCATACCGGATGACCACTTCGATCCGCTGAGCCGCCCCTGTGCTCTCGAAATCGATTTCGAGTGGAGTGGCGACGATCTCCCAGCTCCATTGTTCCAACGGCGGCTCGAACGGTTCCGGTCCGTTGAGCGAAACGCTCTTTAGTCCCAATTGCATTTCCGAGAGGGTTGTGACCGCAAGATCGGCCGCATGCGCGTTCAGCCGAAGCCGATCCACGGCATCCAGAGAAGAACTCATCCCGCTTGTCAGAATGGAAGCCGCCACGACAAACAACGCCAGGGCGAGCACCACCTCAAGCAGCACGGCCCCTGATTCCCGGCAGGGCTGCCGCACCGCGGAACCCACGCCGGCCAGGTTGGGTCTGGACGTTGGACGCATGTGCATTGAACCGCTGCTTCATAGGCGGCCCTTCCCACCTAATCGACCCGGCCGACGCTGTTGGTGCCACCCACGGGAATCCGAGGTGTTGCCGCAGATCCAGCCGCGGAGGACGACGCGCGTGTGGAGCGCCTGGTTTCCGGCCCCGGAAAGGCACTATCCACCGCGGCTTCCACCGGGTTTGGCAGGGTCTCCTCCGGGATAAACAAGGACTCTCCGGGAACATCCGACGCCCAAAGCGGATCGCCCGTGGCAGAGAAGAGCCGGTGCGACACCGACCCCGTAATGCCCACCAGGCGGACCGCCATCCGCTGCTCTACTTCCGCCGCGCGAGGGGCGACAATGATTTCAGCCGAATCGCTTGAACCGTCAGGATAAAAGGTGATGGGCGCCAACGAAGCCGCCACCGCGCTCTCCACCGGTTCTGCCGCGGCTTCCTCCTCTGCCCCCGCCGCCGGCGGGTGGGAGGCGCTCGATTCCAGCAGCTTGACCGACTCGACCTGAACAAGGTTATTGACCTCCTGGACGTGCCATTGCGCTTCGATCAGGTCCGCAAAAAAGCCCGGCTGCCCCAGGGGATCAGGTTCCCATGTCGCCCGGACCTCGCCGGTGCTTGCGGCCAGGTTGTTGGTGGATTCGCTGAAGACCAACTGGACTTTGCGTCCCGAGTTCGCCGCCTGCGCGCGGGCAAAGCGCATGAGGGTTTCCAGCCGGGTGGTCCCTTCCTGGAGCTCATTTCCGCGGAGCAGATTGGTGAAGTTGAACACGAGCGCGCCCAGGAACATCACGACGATGACCACGACCAGGAGGAGTTCAAGCAAAGTGAACCCTCCGCGATGGCGTCGCGTGCTCGATGGCGCGGGCTGCTGATTCGTTCGGGGCGGCATGCTCACTGCTCAGTTCCCGACGGGATTTCGTTTGCGCGATCCGTTTCGTCAGGCGTCAGTTTGATATCATCATCTGTATCCGGCTGTCCGTCAGGGCCAATGGAGTAAAGCTTGTACGGAGAGCTGCTCTGACCCTGGAGATCATCCGCCACCAGCGTCTTGTCCAAGACCTCGTACCGGAGCGGGTTTCCCCAAGGGTCTTCCAGCCGGGTGCCGGGTTTGAGATAGGGGCCCTGCCACTTTTCACCCATGCGCGGGTTTTCGAAATTCGGTTTGACCGTGAGAGCCGTGAGGCCGCCATCCTGTTCAGACGGGTAACGCCCGAGATTCAGCCGATAGGTATCCAAGGCGGTCGCCACGTTGCTGATAAGCAACCGAGTCGTGTTCCGCTCCGCACCTTCCTGTTGCGGGAGCAGGAAGACCACGAGCGCCGAAGCGAGCAGCAGAAGGATGACAATAACAAGAAGGATCTCAATGAGGGTAAAGCCCGCTCTCAGCTTGAGGTTCCTTCGCGTGGCGGCATTAATGCGGATCTTCATAAAATGTTTCTCTTCAAGGCAATCACGTTTTCAGCAGACGACCGCCGTCCGCAGAAAATTCATAACAGAATCATCTGACGCCGATCTGTCTCAAAACGGGACAAAACTGTCCAAGAGCCTTACTGGGCGAGCCGATGCTAGCGGCTGCTTCCTGGTACCCTCTAATGCTTACCTAAAGAGCTAGCCATTGTAAAGATCGGAAGCAGCAAACCCAAGGCCAAGAATCCGATCCCGGCCGCCACCAGGCACAGGATCACTGGCTCGACCAATCTCACCGCCTGGTCCACCTGCCGGTTCGTCCGCCGCTCCACCGTGTCCGCGATCTGGAGCAAAACCTTGTCCAGCTTGTTCGATTCTTCGGCCACGGAAATCATCGCCAGGACCTGATCGGGGAAAAGGCCGCCCGCTGCCAGCGGACCCGAGAGCGACTTCCCTTCACGCACGTTTTCCGTCGCTTCGGCGATCCGTTCGGCCAGCAAAGCCGATCCGGTGGCGCCCTCCGCAATCTTCAGCGCCTGGAGCATGGGGACACCATTGGCCAGCATGGTTCCCAGGATGCGGCAAAAGCGGGTGATCGCCAGCATTTGGAAGGCGCTCCCGACCACGGGAATCTTCATTCTGAACCTTTCCAGTCGGCGCCGGTTGGCTTCGTTCTGGAAAGCGGACCATGCCAAGCCGCCCACGCCTGCCAGGGCAAACGGGATGACATACCAGAATTTTCGCGCCGCGTTGCTCAAGCCGAACAGGATCTGGGTGGGCAGCGGCTTTTGTGTGCTTCCGGCCAGCAGCGGTTCAAATTTGGGCACGAAGAAGACGAGGGCGGCAATCATGACCCCGGTGCCGAGGGCGGTCAGGAGGGCCGGATAGGTCATGGCGCCAAGGACCTTTCCACGAAGATCATCCAGTCGCTCCAGAAATCCGGAAAGGCTCGTGAGCACCTGTTCAAGAAAGGCCGCGCGCTCCCCGGCCTGGACCATGGCTGTGTGCAACGGCGGGAAGACCTTGGGAAACCCTCGCAACGCCTCGGTGAGCGACTTGCCATCCGCCACTTCCGCCCGCACCTGTTTGAGGATCTCCGACAACCGGGGGTTCACCGTCGATCGAATGAGCGAATCCAGCGCCCGCAACAAGGGCACGCCGGACCCGATCAAGTCTGCGAGTTGCCCGTACATCATTCCGACATCGCGGTTGCGCACGCGCCCGCCGAAGAGTCTTTTGCCGCCTTTGGCGGCAGTCGGACGGCTTGCCACCGCCAAAGGAAAGAGCCGCTTGTCCTCCAGCATGCGCAGGACCATCGCCTCGCTCTCGGCCTCCAGGAAGCCCCCGACGCGCTGGCCTGATTCTGTCCGCGCCGTGTATTCGAACCTCATCATAGAGCGGTGCAGGTTAACACTTCGTCAACCGTGGTGATGCCCGCGCGCACCTTGTCCCAGCCATCTTCGCGCAACAGTTTCAAACCGGTAGCCCGGCCCGCCGCGATGATCTGAGGGATGGCAGCGTTCTGGACGATCTTCTCCGAGATCTCTTCACTCATCAGGAGCAGTTCATAAAGCCCTGACCGGCCACGATACCCTGTCTTGCGGCACTGTTCGCAACCCGCGCCGTGCCAGAAAACATCGCCCTCCTTCCGATGAAAATCCGGCGGCACTTTATCGTGTTCCACGGCCCCTTGCGTCTTGCACTTGCTGCAGATCTTGCGGACCAATCGTTGCGCCATGGAGCCGATCAGCGTGCTGCTGACCAGGTAAGGCTCCACCCCCATGTCGATCAACCGCAGCGGGGCAGACGCGGCATCGTTGGTGTGCAAGGTCGACAGCACCAAATGCCCGGTGAGGGACGCCTGAATGGCGGCCCGCGCGGTTTCCAGGTCGCGGATTTCACCGATCATCACCACGTCCGGGTCATGCCGCAGAATGGCGCGCAATCCGCGCTCGAACGTCATGCCCACATTGTGATCCACCGGGATCTGGTTTACCCCCTGCAAGTGGTATTCCACCGGGTCTTCGACGGTCAAAACCTTGATTTCCGGCCCCACAATCGCGTTCAGCGCCGCGTACAAGGTGGTGGTCTTGCCGCTGCCCGTCGGCCCGGTCACCAGGATAATCCCGTGCGGCCGGTCGATCAGGCTCTTGAACCGCTTATGGGTGACTTCGTCCATTCCCAACTCCCGCAGCGTGAAGAGGACGTTCGCCTTATCCAGCAAACGCATCACGATCCCTTCCCCGAACAGCATGGGAATGACGCTCACGCGCACGTCAATCTGGCGTCCGCCAACCTGGAACTTGATGCGGCCGTCCTGGGGCACACGCCGCTCCGCGATGTTCAAGTTCGCGAGAATCTTGATGCGGCTGATGATCGCCGCTTGGAACCGGTGCATTTGAGGGGGAATGGCCGCTTCCTGCAGGACGCCATCGATGCGGTACCGGATCGAGAGATTGTGCTCGTAAGGCTCAATGTGAATATCGCTGGCCCGCTCGTTGACGGCTTCCAGGATGATCTCGTTGACCAGTTTAATGACGCTGGCTTCCTGCGCCATCTCCAACAGGTCCTCGCTGCTCTCCCCGGTGATGCTCGCCGCCTCCGGCCCGTTCGTCCCCACCATCTCGTCCAGCGTGTCGCCGCCCAGGCCGTAATTGGCCTTGATCACCTTCTCGATCTCGTCCCGGAGCGCCAGAACCGGCTGAATCGTGAGCCCCGTCAGCAGCCGGATCTCGTCGAATGCGTAGAGATCGAAGGCGTCGCTGGTCGCCACGTTCAATGTCCCGTTGGAACGGGAAATGGGCACCAGGCGTTTGCGAAAGACGATTTTCGGGGGGAGCGCCTGCAGGGTCTCCTGATCGATCGCAATATCCTCCAAACTGACAAACGGAAGCTGCAATTCCTTGGATATCAGCTCAAGCATCTGCCGTTCGGCCACGTATCCCAGTTGAATCGCGGCCCGGTCAAGGCGCAGGGCTTCCGCCCGCTGCAAGGCCTCCGCTTCTTTCAATTGGCCTGCCGTCAGCAGTCCCTTTTCCAGCAACAGCTTCGTCAACGTCATGTGCTTTTGCGAGCGCGCTCCACCCCGGAAACGCCCAGCAGTTCTTGACTGTCTTTCGCCGCCGTGAATTCGAACCGTTTCGGCTCATGCACGGAGCTTGGAGCATGCCGAGTATGCCCATTTCGGCGGGATTGAGCAAGGCAAAGGTTGGATCGAAAGTGCATCCGAAAAGGGATAACGGATGCACCTGTCGATATAGGCAAGGCGTGTTTTGCACGGCTAAACCATCCGAAACACGTGCCCAAACAACGGGACAGATACTGCCGGTTGACAGGCGTCAGGTCAATTCACCATTCTTACTCCGCCACGCCGCAGAACGCAGCGCTTTCGGGTGGCGAAGGAAGAATTCCATCATGCGCCCTCGGACCGGGGCCTTGGGCAGCGACATCAGTCTTCGTATCTCCTTCGGTATTGGTTCGGCTTTCGTTCGGCTTTCGTTCGGCTTTGATTCGGTATTCAACCGGAAATGATACGATTTCGACCGAATTAATACAGTATCATTAACGAATTATTACCGAACTAATTATGGAGCAAGTTACGAGAAGAAGGCGCCGAGAGTTATGGGGTGATCACCCTATGGGTCGATTCGAGCAGGGTTGATCCGCCACGCGCTCACGAAGTCGTTCCGTCGTCCTTTCGGCTTCTACTCGCGAGCTTTCGTCGCGATGAAGCGTGGCGATCCTGGCGATTCAGGGCTCGTAGATCTGAAAGACTTGGCTGAGCAAGAGCAGTTCGGGATGCGCTGCCGAAAGCTGAGGCACGATCAACCGGATCCGCGAGCGGTAGGTCCTCAGTTTATCGCGCAGAGGGCCGAGGTCATCGACCTGGTCCCAATTCAGGTTCTTCAGGTCCAGCACCAGGCGGCCCTTGGCTCGGGCCATCGAGTCGCGGATCCGTTGCCCGAGGGTTTCGGCGCCAGCGGCCGAAAGCGTCCCCTCCAACCGCACGCAGACCTGCTTCCTGGCATGGGCCAATTCCACGTGGACGGAGACATTGGGACTTGAAACTCTGTTCCGAAGCTCTTCCCACAATTCGAAGGCAGTCGAACGCCGATCGGGCATTCGGTAGCTCGTGCGCGTGAGCCTGGGATGCTGGAAAAGGCCCAGTTTGAGGGTCAGTCCGGTCCAGAGCGCCCCGCCGACTGCGGCCAGAGCTTTGAATCTTTCCGCCATTCGAGGCGGACCGAGTTCGGCCTGCACGCTTCGTTGGAGGTCGCCGATGTCGCGCCGGACGCGGCGATTCGGCCCGAGGAGTCGTCCCGCGAGGAATACCGGATAGGCGGCCCGCAATTCCTGCGCATAGTATCTTGCTTTGCCCCGCAAGGCCGCATCGGGAGAGTCTCTCAGCTTCAGGTATCCGAGCAGTCGCGATTCCAGAACGCGGAAGATGCTTGGGCCCAGCCGTTGATAATCCTGGTCGAAGCACCAGCGTTGCAGATCCTGGATCGCTTCCGGCGAAAGCGTCGGATGCTTGATCATGGTCGAAAAACCGTCGGCCCGGCGGTAGAAGAGGTCTTTGTTGCTGGTATAGACATCGTGGAGCAGGTTTTCTCGAATCACCCTCTCATAGAAGGGAGTTCCGGGCACCGGCCCGTAAATCAGGAACTGCGCGAGGGCAGGTTTGAGCTTGAGCAATTGGTCGAGTTCATCGGCGACCACCTCCCGATCCTGATAGTCAAATCCGACAATCATCGAGGTCAACACCGTGATGCCGTGCTCCCGAAATTCTCGAAGGATTTCAGCCACCGGACGTCCCTGCTGCTTGGCATAGTTGGACCGCGTGCCTTCGTAGCCGATCCAGAGGCCATCGATTCCCATCTCGAGAATCTCCTGGACGGTGTATTGACTGATCGCTTTGACGCTGGAGAAAGCGAAGATCGAAAGGGTCTTGCCGCCTTGGACAACGCAGTCACGAAACTCCATGGCGCGTTGCTTGTTGAGCAGGAAATCTTCGTCCACGATCAGGAAGACCAGGTTGGGGTCTGACTCCAAGTAACGTTGGACGACCGCGTAAATGTCTTTGCCCTCCGGCAGCAGCTTGATGTGCTTGCGCGAAAAGAAGTGCGACGTGCAGCAAAAGTCACAGCCGTTCGGGCAGCCGAGTCCGGCGAAGATCTTACCCGTCGCCGAGACCTTCCATCCAAAGACTCGGAGCCAACTCACCAGCATCGGGTGCCGGTAAGGCATCGGGATCGCGGGCTCGCCCAAAAGCCGCCGGAAATAACCGACCCCTTCCTCCCGGCAAATAAAGTCCGCGTAGGGTTGGAGAACCTCGTCTTTCAGCACGGTCCCGTAGCCGCCCAGGACGATTTTGCTTTGGGGCGCGTAACGGCGAACAAGCGCGACGGCCTCCTTCATCTTGTGCATCACAGCCATGATGAAAGAGATTCCCACGAAATCGTAACCTTTCCTCAGTTCCCGGATGAGTTCGCGCTTGGATGGATATTGCAGAACCACCGTTGGCGCATCCAGGTTCTCCGCGATGTAATCCAAGCCAAAGAAGCTGTTGAAGGTCCGGGGGCTAAAAAGGCCCTGCGCCCGCGTGACCTGGCCGAAAAGGAGTTCATACCCCACGGAGGGCGCGTCGCCATATTTCGGTCCAAGCGGGCGGCAAACGCTGGTTAACAAGATGCGCATAATATCAATGAGACAGGTGGCCTTGCGGGCGTCGCCCGCCGAATCGCCGACTGGCGCCAAACCACCGTTGGCCGCCCGCCCCGGAGGGTCGTTGGGGACGGCAAATGGCTTGTCGCGAATTTAACAGGAGACGCTAAGCGCCCCGCGGAACCTCTGACTATGGGGTGTTACCCCACCTCTGCCGAAGCTCGGACCGAGAGCGCCAAATGCTCGCAAACCCGGAAAACACGGCCCATTCCGTGCCATTGCCTCAGCCGCTCCGGTCGTTTTGCAGGCGTTCCCTTGGTTCTTCCGTCGACGAATCGACCGATTCTGCTTGCTCCGCGTCCCCCACCTGCGAGGGTGTGAATGTTGCGCCGCTATTTCACTGCGCCTCAGGAAGGCTCCCCGAACCGTTCGGCACGAACTCCGCCTGAGGAGGATTTATTGAGCTTGGATGGCTTAGATGCGGCGCCAAATAGTCCTTGGCCAATCAATCCCGCCGGGATTAGTGAGGCGACCGAGGCATGAAAACAAGCAGAAACGTTGGAATATTTGGGTGGCTCTTCTCGCGAACACCCAAGGAGTCTGGGGAAAAGCCGCTCGCGCCCCTAGGGAACGATGCGCTCCGCCCGAACCGCGCCGATCCGGTCGAGGGCTCTCCACCCGACGTCGAGCGCCTGGAGAGAGCGGCGGAAAGGGGCGACCCGGTGGCACAGAACAGCGTCGGTTTGACGCACACCGTGGGAGGCGGACTGCTCCGCAGTGACGAGGAGGCTCGCAAATGGTTGCGACGCGCGGCTGAACAGGGCTACGCAGAAGCGCAGTTCAACCTCGGCAACCTGTACCAATCTGCCAGTTTGCGGTCGTCTCCGGCCGGAAGGGGCGAAGCTCGGATTGAAGCCTACGCCTGGTTCCATCTTGCGGCGGCCCAGGGCCATGCCCAAGCCGCGGCCGCGTGCGAGATGATCAATCTCCAACTGACCGATGCGGAGCTTGCGGAAGGAAATCGCCGGGCCGATGGCTTCGAATCGAAAAAGGAAATACCGGCCCACGAGAGTCATTGAAATGCTATGAAATCGCGCGAAGTGCGGAATGTGGTTGTCGATGAGGCGAACGAAGTGACCTACGAGGTCACGGCCCGCCGGCTTTTGACGGATGGCGAGCTTTATAGCGCTGTTCGTGTCGCTCTCCTTAACCTGGGACGCAAACGCCTGAATAGAGGGGAGACGCTCAAGATCACGACCACGCGCTGGGATTGACGGCTATGGAGAACGACCCTTACAAAGCACAAGCGGGACCGGAACTCGACGCCATCATTCACGTGCGCTTGATGAACCAGTTGGCTTCGAACCAAGCGTGCCCCGCCTACTCCACCGAGGACAAGCCGGCTAAGCGAGTGCTCTCGAAGTTGAAGACCGGCCAGACGACCGTGATCGTCGGACGAACCGAACTGGAGGGCCGGACATGGTTCGCGCGCTACGAGCGAAGAGCGGCTTACGGGACGGAGGTGTTTGCAGGCACGTTCGCTCTCGCGATCTGTCGTCTCGCCCTGCTGCGGCTGGAAGAAGCGCCTTCTGCCCGTTGAAACGGGCGGCACCCTCCATGGGATCCGTCCTCGGCCGGGGCTTGCCAGCGTCGGCGCCGGACCCCGGCAGGGCACTGGCCTCGGGCGGCCTTACTCCAGGTGCATCTGGACAAGCCGCCGGGCATGATGCCACTTGCGGACAGCCTCGCGAAAGCGCGCAGCCGCATCCCGGACTTCATGGCGCAGTTGGAGGAGCTTCTCTCGAGACGCCCCCATTCCAGCCTCCATGACGCGCTGATACTCGGTCTTCCCCTCCTCCCAACGCGCCGCGGCTTGTCGGAGGAACAATCGCGCTCCATCCAGCACTTGCTGGACGTGGGCAGGCACAGGCACCCCTTTCGCGCTCAGAGCGGCGAGGAGTTGGCGCTCCTGTTCCGCAACACGTGTGAGCAGGATCTTTTCGCACGGGACGCGGCGCAGTTGCTTGGCCAGGCCGAGTCGGCCCAACAGCCAGATACACCATTTGGTGGGATCAAAATCCCAGGGCCTGACTCCATTCCGGTAGTCGTGCTGGAATTCGTGGTGGAAATTGTGGTAACCCTCGCCAAATGTCAGCCACGCCATCAGCGCGCTGTCTCTGGCCGTGCAACGACTGGAATAAGGCTGTCGGCCTACAGTGTGGCAAAGCGAGTTGATGAAGAATGTCATGTGGTGCACAAGCACGGTGCGTGTGACCCCGGCCAGGAGAAAGCCCCCCATTGCACCCGGTCCGCCACCCGTCACCCAACCGAGAAATGTGGGCAGCAAAAAGCCGACGAAAATGGCCAAGGGAACATAGGAGCGATGCTGCCAGACCACGAGCCGGTCCTTTTGCAGGTCTTTCGCCCAGACCAGCGACGTGTCGGGAGGATAGCGAAAGAGAATCCAGCCAATGTGCGCGTGGAAAAACCCTTTGGAAATGTCGTAGGGGTCTTCGTCGTGATCCACGAACCGGTGATGCCGCCGATGATCAGCCGCCCACATTAACGCGGAGTTCTCGAACGCGGCGGCGCCGAAAAGAAGCGTCAAGAGACGCACGGGCCAACTGGCCTTGAAAGTCAGATGAGAAAAGAGCCGGTGGTAGCCAAGCGTGATGCTCAGTCCTGTCGCCACAAAGAAGAAAAGGAAGAGCGTCGCCTGAGCGGCGCTGACTCCGTAGTGCCATAGATAGATTGGCGTGCCCGTCAGAGCCAGAACCAATGTTCCAATCAGGAAGATACTGTTGGACCAGCGGACCCTTCCCCATGCGATTTGAGCCATAAACATTTTAAAGCGAGTTTCGCTCAGAAGCCGGGAGAAGAGCACATCGAATCGAGATCAAGTCCACCATTCCCCCCAAGGCTTCGGCGAGTTCAGATATGCCGATAACATCGCCGGTCCGTTTGGAATTGCAACCGAGTCGCCTGGGAGGAACACCCCCGCCTGGCGTTGGGACGTTTCACGGTGCGCTTTCGGGTCGCCTGAGCGATGGTTTGCGATTGAGGCGCCTTCCGGCGCGGTGTTATACAAATGTTACAACATCAGGAAGAGACGTCACTTCTGATTTCGTAATCCGTTTGGAACCAAGCAACTGTAAATGTTACAATTTGGCGACATTTCTCGGACCTCCGCCGTCCCATGCCAGATTCCCGGCCGTGAGAGTGCGGGGAGTTTTGAACACTTCCGCAGGGCAGGGGTCAAATCTGGCGGTTCTCGGCAAGGTGCTTCAATTCCTGTGTTGCATCGTTTGAACTGGCATTGCTTGGAGCCTTGGAACATCGGGAGAGGAAGCAGAAAGATCACGATTGGGTAAGAATAACGTATGTCCTTGCGGCGCGATTTTGAAACAAGCGGTTCCTGGTTATTCCGTCATCGCAGCTATCTTGGTCTTACTGGCTTGCCTCTCTTCTTCGCCGGTTTTGCGTCTTTTGCGTATTTTGGGCAACGGCATTCCTGGACCGAGGTGTGGAACGTTGTCTGCGTGCTCGTCTCCCTGCTAGGTTTTGCGTTGCGCGTGATCGCGGTAGGTCATGTGCCCCGACGCAGCTCCGGTCGGAATACGCGGACCCAGGCAGCGAGCTGCTTGAACACCACTGGCGTGTACTCGGTCGTGCGCCATCCTCTCTACTTGGGCAATACCATCATGGTGCTGGGGATGGCTCTGTTTTTTCGTACCTGGTGGGTGGCGGCTCTCGTCGCCTGCGGCTGCGTCATTTATTACGAGCGGATCATCTACGCCGAAGAATCCTATCTCCGCATCTGCTTCGGCGAGGATTTCGAACGCTGGGCTGCCGCCACGCCCACAATCATTCCCAACCTGGCTCTGTGGAAGAGCCCCAAGCTGCCGTTCAGTTGGCGGAGCGTGTTGCGGCGCGAGTACACCGGACTGGCGCTGGTGACCATCCTCTTCCCGCTTCTCGAGGTGACTGGTGATTCAATCGCGGAGAAGCGGCTGAGGTTCGATTGGCCTTGGCTCGTCCTGGCCGCCTTGGGAGTCTTAGCTTATCTGGTCTTGCGATCACTGAAAAAGCACACCCGATGCCTGGAGGAAGCCGGCCGCTGACCCGCAGGCATCCACGCTCTAGCGTCGTCGCAAGGCTCGGGTCGCGCTTTGTTCGGCCGCCACCCGATGCCGCAGGACGAGAGGTTCACCGTCAGTTTGTGCCTTTCCTAGGCGGCGATTCCGAAGAGCTTCCCAACCAGAGCGGTGAGGGCCATGGCGAAGCTGCCCCAGAAACAGACGCGGATCGCCCCGCGAAGTGGTGGCGCGCCGCCCGTGTGAGCGGCAACCGCTCCGAGCGCGCCAAGGAGGAGAATAGCGAGAGTTGGGACAAGCCAGATGAGCGCGCGCGCGGGGCCGAAAGCAGCTGTGAGCAGTGGGACCGCAGCCCCCACTGAGAAGGCGGCAGCGGAGTAGAAAGCAGCCTGGAACGGGCGTGCGCTCAGTTCATCGGTAATTCCAATCTCGTCACGGGCATGCGCCGCGAGGGCGTCGCGTTTCATTAACTGCCGGGCGACCTCGGCAGCGAGATCCTCGTCCAAACCACGTTTACGGTAAATGGCCGCCAACTCCTGCTCTTCTTCCTCTCGGTTATTGGCGAGGGCCTGGGCCTCCATTTGGAGATCGGCGCGTTCCGTGTCTTCCTGGGATTTGACCGAGACATACTCGCCGGCGGCCATGGACATCGCACCCGCGACGAGGCCAGCCGTCCCAGCGAGGACGATGCTGCCGCGAGTAGCATTCGCGGCCGCAACGCCGACGATCAGGCTTGCGGTGGAGACGATTCCGTCGTCGGCGCCAAGAACAGCGGCACGAAGCCAGCCGGAGCGATGGATCCGGTGATGCTCGGTGTGGTGCTTCATTGGCCTTGAACGTGGTTTTTCGTTCTTCTCGGGCATTGAGAGACCAATTCAAGCCGAATTTCACAGGTTAGCAAGCGACGATATTCGCCACCACGACCTCGAATCAATCGTCATGCCTGGAGTGCCCCTCCGACCACACTGACCAGCCGCTTCGACAAAGCACTGGCGCATCGCCCGACCTCTGTGCTATTCACACAATGTGCCTCAGATTACGGCTTTCATTTCTTCACGCGGCGCATGAACCGCGTCGCCTAAAATGCCACCCCGTGTCTCTGAGGCGGCTTTGACCGAAACGGAGCGCGAGATTTACTCGTGGCAGTTGCCCGTATCCGGCTTTGGTGAACAAGGTCAGCAGAGGCTCAAGGCAGCATCGGTCCTGATTTCCCGGTGTGGTGGATTGGGTGGAGTGGTCGCCTGCGAGTTGGCGGCGGCGGGTGTGGGACGGCTCATTCTGGCGCATGGGGGGAACATCAAGCCCAGTGATCTCAATCGGCAATTGCTGATGACCCGCGACCGAATCGGCACGGCCCGAGTCGAATGCGCCGCCCACCGGCTGCGTGAGTTCAACCCGGACCTGGAGATCCTCGCCGTCCCGGAGAATGTCAATCCAGCCAATGTGGAGCAACTCGTCGGGGAATCGGATCTGATCGTTGACGCCGCTCCGTTATTTGAAGAGCGTTACGTCCTCAACCGCGAGGCAATGCGCCAGCGAAAGCCACTCGTGGAAGCTGCCATTGAGGAGTTGGAGGCTTACATCACGACGATTCTGCCTGGCAAGACAGCCTGCTTGCGCTGCCTCTATCCCGAACCTTCGGCGACATGGACTCGGCGGTTCCCCGTGTTTGGAGCTGTTTCCGGCACGGTCGGTTGCCTCGCCGCCATGGAAGCGATCAAAGTGTTGGCTGGCTTCGGTAAGCCTCTCTTCGGGATTCTGCTGACCTGCGATCTCCGCGACATGACTTTTCGGCGGCTACGTGTGCGGCGGAATCCTCAGTGTACCGAGTGCGGTTCACTCGATCGGCCGCGTCCCAGTCTGCCTGCAGGGCAAGGCGGCGATGCGTAAAACTTCGTGCTCAGGGGCGGAAAGGGGCCGCAGCGCCAGCAACAGCCTCTTGATCTCGCGCACCCGGCTTTTGGCCTCCCGCTTCACCAGCCTGGGAAACTTCCCGTCCGTGGTAAAATAGTCGCCGTTCCGCATTAGCATGAGGCGGTCGCCACGAGTCTGGATGGAGGTGACACCGCATTCTGCCGCAAGCGGCTTCAGCTCGGTCACGGCGATCAAGAGTTCGACGGGTTCAGGAAGTTTGCCATACCGGTCGCGCAATTCGGCCCGCAACTGTTCCAGCGCCTGCTTGTCGGTGGCTTGGGCGAGCTTGCGGTAAACCTCGATTCGCTGGTGGGATTCCCTGACGTAGCTGAAGGGAACGTAAGCGGCGGTTGTTTTCACGGCGGCTTCTTCCTCCCAGTGCGAACCGGCTTCGGTATCCTGGGGTGAAGCGGTGTAAGTGGCGACCTCGCGCGGCACAGAAGCGCCGGGACTCGAGCGCGGACGTTTTGAAGGCCGCGCCGAGTTCCCTTGGTTTCGCGTTTCGTCGCCCGGGTGGAGCGCAAGAAAGTCGAGTCGCAGCTCCACCTCGACCCGGGGCCGCACCTTTTCGCCTTTAAGCGCGCTGACGCTCTGCTTGAGAAGCTGGCAGTAGAGATCAAACCCGACGGCGGTGATATGCCCGCTTTGTTCGGCGCCCAGAAGGTTGCCCGCACCGCGGATCTCCAGGTCGCGCATGGCGATTTTGAACCCGCTGCCCAGGCTGGAGTACTGCCGGATGGCGCTGATCCGCTTCCGGACGTCGCTCAGGAGCGCGGCGTGGCGTGGCAAGAGCAGGTACGCATAGGCCTGGTGCTTGTAACGGCCGACGCGCCCGCGCAATTGGTACAGGTCCGAAAGGCCAAAACGGTCGGCGCGGTCGATAATAATGGTGTTGGCGTTCGGGATATCGATGCCGCTTTCGATGATTGTGGTGGAAACCAAGATGTCCGCATCGCCATCGACGAACCGCGCCATCACCTCTTCGAGTTCGTTGCTGTCCATCTGGCCGTGCCCGACAGCAATCCGGGCCTTGGGAACCAGGGCAGCAAGCCGGAGCGCCACGCTGTGAATGTCCGTCACCCGGTTGTGGAGGTAGAAGACCTGTCCTTGGCGATTGAGTTCGCGCTGGATCGCATCCCGAATGATCCGTTCGTCATACTGGGCGACGACGGTTTCGACGGGGAGCCGGTCCTGGGGCGGGGTTTCAATGGTGCTCATGTCCCGCGCGCCGGTGAGCGCCAGGTAAAGGGTGCGGGGGATAGGGGTCGCGCTCAGGGTCAAGACATCGACCAGTTTGCGGAGCAGCTTGAATTTCTCCTTGTGCATGACGCCAAACCGCTGCTCTTCATCGATGATGACCAGGCCCAGTTCCTTGAAGGCAACGTCGTCCTGGATCAGGCGGTGCGTGCCGATGACAATGTCGACTGACCCGTCCGCCAGCTGCCGCACAAGACGACGCTGTTCGCGTGGCGCGCAGAACCGCGAGAGTTGTTCGACGCGGATCGGGTAGTCCGCCATCCGCTCGCGGAAGGTGTGGAAATGCTGTTCCGCGAGAATGGTCGTCGGCACCAGCACCGCCACCTGCTTCCCATTCAGCACGGCCTTGAACGCGGCACGGATGGCCACCTCGGTCTTGCCGTAGCCGACGTCGCCGCAGATCAGCCGGTCCATGGGGCGGGCGGCTTCCATATCGGCCTTGGTTTCGAGGATCGCCCTCATCTGGTCCGGCGTTTCCTCGTAAAGAAACGCGGCTTCGAACTCGCGCTGCCAGGCGGCGTCCGGCGGGAAAGCGTGCCCGGGCTGGGACTCACGGGCGGCCTGGATGGAGAGCAATTCGGCCGCGAGATCGCGGATGGCGCGTTCGGCCTGGGCTTTGGCTTTGGTCCAGCGAGTGCCGCCGAGCGTGTTCAAGGCTGGGCGGGCTTTTCCGGCGCCGACATACTTGCTGACGAGGTGCGCTTCCGTCACGGGAACGTACAGGCGGGGCGGGGCCTGGTCTTCCGCACCGGCGTATTCAATGACCAGGCATTCCTGGCCGGCGGGTTCCTTTCCAGGAGGCGCACTTGGCCTGAGCGCGCCCGAAGGATCCTTGCGTCCCGCCCCCGCGGGCAAAATCTGCAACCCGAGATACCGTCCGATCCCATGTTGCAGGTGCACGACGAAATCCCCTTCCTCCAGGTCGGTGAAGTCGATATCGAGCGCCGAACGGGCCGCGGCTGCGTGAGGCGATTTCAACCGGCGCGGCCGCTGGATCTTGTAACGCCCGAAGACCTCGGCATCCGTCACCACCACGACTTTGGCGGCTTCGAAAAGGAACCCCCGGCTGATCGCGCCAAGCGCCGTTTCGGGAGTCTTGCCGTTCGCTCCGGAGCCCAAACGCGCTGTTGGCTGTTCCGGCTCGGCCTCCGTCGCGAACCCGTAATCGCGCCAAATCTCCAGGAAACGCTGCCGCTCGCCCTCGTTATTGCAGAAGACGTGAACGCCATATCCCTGGCGCAGCCATCGGTGGAGCTGGCTGAAAAAGCCGCGGCGCTGGGCTTCGGCGACTTGCGGTTCCGGCGCGCGGGCGTCCAGGGGCCGGAAGGCCTCCAAACCCCTGAAGAGGAAGGCCGGTTCTTGCGGCCTCTCCGGGACGGCGTCCGTTTCGGAGTTGGAAAGCTCGGCGCCGGTCCAGCCCGCCTCTTCGCCAGCCCCGGACACCGCGATGCGAGTCATGCCGGCGTTCCCAAGCTGCTCCAGGAACGCTTTCCAGGGCAGGAAGAATGGATCGTCGGCGTTCCCCTGCTGGGCGTAAGCCTCCGCTTGGGTTTCCAAGTCCGCGGGATCGCAAAGAAGGAAGACCGTGGAGGGCGGCAGGTGATCGAGCAAACTCGCCAGCTGAACGGCCTCAACCTTGTCCTTCATGGACGCCTGTCTTAGCAAGGCCAGTTCGCCCCCGGGCGGCAGCGTCACGGCATCGATCACCCCTCGAGAGATCTGGGTTGCCGGATCGAATTGCCTGAGCGATTCCAGTTCATCCCCAAAGAATTCCAGGCGCACCGGCCAGGGACTCGTCATCGGGTAGATATCGAGAATGCCGCCCCGCAACGAGATTTCGCCTTTCTGCGTGACCTTGGCTTCCGGTTCGTAGCCCTGGTCTTCAAGCCATTCCACCAGGTCCAAGGGATCCGTCCGATCCCCACGCCGGACCGGACGGGTGCGCCGAACAATCTCTTCCCGGGCAAAGGTCCGTTGCATCAGCGCCGCGACGCTGGTCACGATCAGGGGTGGCTGCGGATTTCCGGGCGCGGGATGCGCCAGGGCGGTCAGCGTCTCGAGGCGCTCGCTGATGACGTCCGCGTGCGGAAGCTTGGAATCATGCGGCAGCACCTCCCACGCCGGGTAATAGAGCTTCTGGGGCGCGGGCGGGCCCGGTTGTTCCGGCGGCGTTTCGTCCGCGTGTCGGAGCCAGGTGGCGATATCCTGGTCGAGCCTCTCTTGCTTCTTGACGCCCGCCGCGACCACGACCACGGGCCGGTCAGGAAGAAGATGGCGCACCAGCGCGGCGAGGAACGGTTGCGCAGCTTCCTCCACCCCGGGCAAAGAGAAAGCACCGCCCTTCCCGATGCGCTCGGCCAGCGCCTGCACAACGGGTGATTCCGCGATCGTCCTGAGAAGTTTAGCTGCCAACGACGACCCGAGCCCACGCCCGAGTGGGCGCAACCTCGCATGAAGACGGCGAGGGCGTCAAGGGATCAAGCCGCGAAACCGCGTCACTTCAAGAAGCTTTTCAGCATCCAGATTGTCTTCTGGTGCAAGGTGACCCGTTCGATCATCAGGTCCTGACTTTCGGGATCATTGGCTTCGCCCGCGAGGTCGCGCGCTTTGGAGGCATCGGCGACAAGCTTCTCAATGGCCGCGATCAGCATCTTCACGTATTCCTCTTGAGGCAGCGGCGCCGCGAACTCCTTGATCTGCGCGGTTTGGGCGAGCTTGCTCAGTCCGCCGATGGCATACGCCCCGCGGGCGCGGATCCGCTCGGCAATGTCATCCGAAGCCGTGAAGAGTTCCTCATACTGGGTCTGGAAAGCTGTGTGGAGCGCGAAGAAGCCCGGGCCTTCGACATTCCAATGGGCCAAATGGGTCAACGCCATCAAGGCATAAGTGTCGGCAAGCACCTGGTTAAGGCTGGCGTTGAGCGAAGTGGCGGATGCAGCCGTGGCGGCCGTGTTCTGTTCGGTTTTCATGTTAGCAAGTCGTCTTTCTGGTGTTTCTCAAGCCCTTGCAGGCTTCCCACTCCACCTTAACGCGATCCGGCGGGTCACGCCAAGGCTGAACCTTCCCGTCTTTCCCCCGGTTGGTTCGGGAAGGGCGCCTCTCACGTCTTCCGCGCGGGCAAAGGCTCGTTTCCGGTCCAGATGCCGCCGGGAAGGGCCTAAAGCGGGCTGCACCCGCTCAGCACGGTCGGTTTCGGGACCCGCGTGGCGCCTTGCTGCTTGAAGCGGTCCGGCCGGGCTGCTAGCAATTCCGCTCTGGTGATCACCGTGGGAAAGATGCCTTCTCGAACCGACCCACGCGCCCGCATCTTTCGCGTGCGCGGTTTGACGAAGGTGTACGGGGAAGGCGAAGCCGAAGTGCGGGCGTTGTCGGGCGTGGACCTGGACTTGTATGAGGGCGAATTCATTGTCCTCCTGGGGCCCTCCGGAAGCGGCAAGACCACTCTGTTGAACAACTTGGGCGGACTCGATGTGCCCAGCGCAGGCGAACTCTGTTATCGAGACCTGGATCTCACCAGCGCGACCGAAAACGACCTGACCCAGTTCCGGCGGGAACGCATCGGGTTCATCTTCCAGTTCTATAACCTCATCCCAAGCCTGACGGCGCGGGAGAACGTGGCCTTGATTGCCGAAATCGCCCGGGACCCGATGGCGGCCGAAGCCGCCCTCGACCTCGTCAACCTCGGCGCGCGCCTGGATCATTTCCCCGCGCAGCTTTCCGGGGGCGAACAACAACGAGTTGCCATCGCCCGGGCCATCGCGAAGCGGCCCGAAGTGTTGCTCTGCGACGAACCGACCGGCGCCTTGGACTTGCGCACGGGAATCGTCGTGCTCGAAGCGATCGAGCGCGTGAACCGCGAGCTTGGCACTCTCACGGTCGTCATCACTCATAACGCCGTTATGGCCGCCATGGCGGACCGCGTGATCTACTTCGCCGACGGCCGGGTCCACCACATCTGCGAGAACGCCAACCGGGCCCCGGCAGCTTCGCTCGAATGGTGATGATCTCGCACCTCGACCGCAAATTGGTCCGCGACCTGCGACGGATGAAAGGGCAGGCCGCTGCGGTCGCGGTGGTGATGGGCTGTGGGCTGGCGATGATGATCATGGCGCGCAGCCTGATCCACTCCCTCGAAAGCACGCGGCAGGAGTATTACCAATCCAACCGTTTCGCCGAAGTCTTCGCCCACCTCAAACGCGCGCCCAATTCTCTGATGGACCGGGTCCGGACCCTCCCTGGCGTGGCTGCCGCCCAGTCGGGCATTTCGGCTAAAGTCACGCTCGATGTTCCCGGTCTGGAAGAACCCGCCAGCGGCCTGATGCGGTCCGTTCCCGACGCGGGCGACCCGGATCTAAACCGTCTCTTCCTGCGATCGGGTGAAGGGCTCGGGGCTGGAAGCCGCGGCCAGGTGCTGGTGGGCGAGGCGTTCGCCGACGCGAACCAACTGCGGCCGGGCGGCAGCATCGCCATACTTTTGAACGGCCGCCGCCGGGATTTCCGGGTTGCGGGCATTGTGCTTTCGCCCGAGTTCATCTTTGAATCGCGTCCCGGGACAGCGCTTCCGGACAACCGGACTTATGGCACCTTTTGGATGCCGTATGACGAATTGGCCGCGGCGTTCAACCTGGATGGCGCATTCAACTACCTTACCCTGACTCTGGCGCCAGGAGCCACGGAGCGGGCGGTGATCGCTGCCCTGGACAGCTTGCTTCTCCCTTATGGCGGACTAGGCGCTTACGGCCGGGCGGATCATCCCTCGCACATCCGGGTCTCGGACGAAATGCGGGTGCTGCGGATTCTGTCCATCGGGTTTCCGGTGGTCTTTCTGTGTGTGGCAGCGTTCATGACAAACTCGGTGTTGTCGCGCCTCCTGGCGTTGCAGCGCGAACAGATCGCCATCCTCAAAGCGTTCGGGTTTACCAACCGCCAGATCGTGGTCCATTACCTCAAGTTCGCCCTGGTGATGGTGGCTGGAGGGACGGTGCTTGGGGCCGCCGGTGGGGTCGTGCTGGGCAATCGCCTGGTGCTTCTGTATCACCGCTTCTTTCGGTTTCCCGACCTCGAATTCCGGCTGGATCAGACCGCTTTCCCGCTGGCGCTTTTGGTGAGCGTCGCGGCCGCGGTCCTCGGCGTCCTTTCAGCGGTAAGGCGCGCCGCACGTTTGCCTCCCGCCGAAGCCATGCGTCCCGAGCCGCCTGCCAATTACCGTCCGGCATTTCTCGAACGCAGCGGCGTGGCGCATTTTCTTTCGCACACCTTTCGGATCGCGGTTCGGAACCTCGAACGCAAACCCGTCCAGGCGTTATTCACCGTTGCGGGAATGGCGCTCGCGACGGGCATTCTGATCGTGCCAAACTGTTTCCGCGACGGCGTGCGGGAGGTGTTGGATTTCCAATGGGACGTCCTCCAACGCCAGCAAGTCTCGGTCGGGCTGGTGGAACCCTCCAGCGCGAGCGTCAACTACCTTTTCAAGCACCTGCCCGGCGTGATTCGGGCGGAACCCTTTCGCGGGGCGCCCGTCCGGTTGCGGTTTGGTCCTCGGCACCGGCAGATTGGCGTGAACGGCTTGCCTGCGGAAGGGCTGCACAACCGCGTCATGGACGCCAGCGGCCGGCAGGTCGTGCTGCCGCCCGAGGGCATCGTTATCTCGAGCAAGCTGGCCGAAGTCCTGGGAGCGAGGCTGGGGGATGAACTGATCGTCGAAGTGCTCGAAGGCCGCCGTCCCGTTCGCAAGGTCCGCCTCGTCGGCCTTTCGGAAGACTTCGCCGGCATCGCCGCGCATATGGAGATCGGCGCCCTGAACCGGCTCCTGAGCGAAGGCGACCTGATCACGGGCGCCAGCTTCAGGGTCGATCCGAACCACTGGGCGCGTTTTCTGAGGGAGCTTAAAGGAATCCCGCGCGTGGATTGGGTGGCGGTAAAGGAGTCGTTGCGCGCCAACTTCCGCGAAACCACAGCCGCGAGCATTAACGTCCTCCAGACGCTTTACCTCATGTTCGCCACCGTGGTCACGTTTGGCGTGGTCTATAACAATGCCCGCATCTCGCTGGCAGAGCGCGCCCGCGAACTGGCCACTTTGCGCGTGATCGGCTTTTCGCGCCGGGAAGTGGGTGCGGTGCTGATCACGGAGTTGGTTCTGCTGGCCTTGGTGGCGGTGCCTTTGGGGCTTCTGGTTGGCACCGGGTTCTCGATCGTGATCGTCGACGCGGTGAATACGGAGACGGTGCGCCTGCCGCTGGTCTTGACCTCTTACAACTACGCCTTCGCCGTCACGGTCGTCACCGTGGCCTCGACCCTTTCCGCGTTGGTAGTCTTGCGCCGCTTGAACCAACTGAACCTTGTCGGCGTGCTGAAAGCGCCAGAATGAAGATGAATCAGGTCAATCCACTTGAACTTCTCTGTTTATCGGGCGGAGCGCCGGTTTGCAGCCGGCTTTTTGACCGGCTCAAGGCATCCGTCAATCGTTGGCGAGAGCCATTTGTCGTTGCCGGTGAAGAGGAAAACGAACGCAATCAGGCCGCCTGCAAAGCGGCGCTCCGGGAAGACTCATGAACAACGCTCCGCATCGGCGCCGCTGGATCCCTTACGGCGGCGCGATCCTGTTGATCGCCTTGATCGTGGCGGGCTTGTGGCCGCAGCCGATCCCGGTTGAAACCGCCCGCGCCCATACCGGCGCCTTGCGCGCTACCGTCAATGAGGAAGGCAAGACCCGGATCAAAGAACGGTTCCTCGTCACGGCCCCCATCTCCGGCCAACTGCGGCGCACCCCGCTCAAAGCCGGGGACGAAATCGAACGCGGCTGCACCGTCGTCGCGGTGATCGACCCGTTGCCACCTGCAATGCTGGACGTCCGCTCCCGAACCCAGGCCGAGGCCGCCCGCGACGCCGCCCGTGCCAGCCTGGAAAAAGCCCGCGCTGCCCATCGCTTCGCCAGGAGCGAACTGGACCGGTTCCAGAAGCTCTTCGCCGACGGCGCGGTTTCCATCCAGGAATTCGAGCCTGTCCAATGGCGCGAAACGGCCGCCGCGCGCGATGTCGTGGCGGCCGAAAGCGAATTGCGCCGGGCCGAAGCCGAACTGGCGCAGGTTGAAGCCGATCCCAATCCCGCAGCCGCGTCGCGATCCCCGACGGAAATTCGGGCCCCTTCAAGCGGGCGGGTCCTGCGCGTCTTCGAAGAAAGCGCGCGCGTGGTTTCGGCCGGCATGCCGCTCATGGAAATCGGCGACCCCACGGACCTCGAAGTCGTGGTCGAAGTCTTGTCCCGGGACGGCGCGACCATCCCCCCGGGAACGAAGGTCGAAATGGTGCAGTGGGGAGGGGGATCCCCCCTCCAAGCCCGCGTGCGCCTGGTGGAACCGGCCGCCTTTACCAAAGTCTCCGCTCTCGGAGTGGAAGAGCAACGCGTGAACACGATTGCCGATATCGTCTCGCCGCCCTGGGAGCGTCCTGGCCTAGGCGACGGGTTCCGGGTGGAGGCGCGCATTATCGTGTGGGAGGCGGACCAGGTGTTGAAAGTCCCTTCCGGAGCGCTGTTTCGACGTGGCGACGCTTGGGCGGCCTTTGTTCTGGAAGGCGGCCGGGCTCGGTTGCGCAACGTAAACGCGGGCCGGTCCAGCGGCACCGAGACCCAGGTCCTCGGCGGGCTCAAAGAAGGCGACGCAGTCATTCTCTACCCTGGCGACCGCGTTCAGGACGGCCAGCGCATCCGCCCGATCCAGATCGCCAACTCAGATTGAACCGCTTGCGGGTGCCTCCGGCAACCGCGCCTGGCAAAGAGGCTCTTGCTCATTGAGCGTCCGGAAACCTCATTCTTAGGTGCATCGACCCACTCGGGACATTAGGATCGGTTGTGCTGTATCGACTTTGGTTAAAGGTAGAACGGGGATTTCTCTATTACGTCATCCGTTTGTTCCGCATTCGCGGTGCGACGGAGAAGGTCGCGCGCGGCTTCGCGCTCGGGTTGATCGTGAACTTCTTCCCCACGTTTGGTTTCGGAGTGATCATCTCGGGCGTTTTCGCTCGTTTCCTGGGCGGGAATCCCGTCGCTGGTTTTGTGGGTGGTGCGGTTCTGACCTTCGCGTGGCCCCTCCTTTTCTACCTGAACATACGGACAGGCAGCCTTTTCTATCGGCCCGCTCTGGTGATTGATGATCTGGAGGACGTGACTGAGCGGACCGTATCTGCGTTGACCTGGGGCAAGACCTTCACGGCTGGCGCGGTTCTCAACAGCCTCTTGGTGGGGCTGACAACCTATCTCCTTCTGCGCCTGCTTTACCACCGCGCAAGACCATCTGCTCTGGCCTACTTTCGGCGTCACGCCAAGGACCATCAACGACGCTTTCGCCGCCCTCGGCAAGCAGCGACGACCTGACCGAGAGCTCAAAAAAGTCGTCATCCTCTCCTTCGTATGGGGTCGGCATTTCAGAACCGAGACGGCGGAGGAGTGATTACGGCATGTCCCAATTTGGTTGCCGCTGTTCGCGTGATTCGCGTGGTTCGCGGCTTGAGCTCCGGCCATGGGTTAAAGACTGCCTCGATGCTTCCGCAGACCGCACTTGACGGGTAGAACTCTTGTCTTACCATTTTTGGCATGCGCGAGACGATCACTTTCCGCCCCAAGCGGCCCAAGAGCCAGTTGCAGGCCGCGTTCGGAAACGTGAGCGAAAAACTCAACGAACTCGTCGAGCGCGAACTCGGGTTGGCGCCCCCACCCGACTGGCGGGACGTGCTGAAACGACCCGCACCCGCGGCCAGCCAGACGGCCTACGAATTATGCCTCAGACCCGAATAGCCTTTGCTGATACCAACTGGCTGTTCTCGCTCTACTATCAGACTCAGGACCGTCCGGCGGTCGAAGCATGGGCGCGCAAAGGGCCGAGCACCCTCGTCATTAGCGTGGCGGTTCTGGCGGAATGCCGCTGCAATTTTTGGAGGGCGGGAAATCGCCTGCACCTTCTCGAATCCGACATCGCAGCGCGTGTTTACTTGAATTGTGGTTATACCTTCGACGAGATGGTCGCGATGTCTCGAGAGTTGTTCCGCCGATTCGCTCCGCGCTCCAACGTTGGGACGCTTGACATTCTCCATGTGGCTGCGGCCCGGCGTTTTGGTTGCCAGTGGTTTCTCAGCTTCGATTCCGCGAGCGGATGCCGTGCGGTTGCTCAGGCTTGTGGTTTGAGAGTCTTCCCTGAGCTGACGCATCAGGACCGGGCGTGGATCGAGAAGTTTTGATCCGCAACAATTCAGCTCGATTACCGCGGGTCACACGGAGGCCGTCTGCTACGGCACGGCCGGCAAGGTCACCTCGCCCAGATCCACCACGTCGGCGGCATTGCCGCTTGACAGGCTAACCGGCGATTCGACCATCGCCACTGGTTTCAACATGAAAGTCTACCGTTACCTGCCCGGTTTAGAGCGCCAGGAATGCTGTTTTCTCCACTATTGGTTCGTTATTGATGCTGCACTAGTCCGGTCTTGTCCGAATCATGGCCAGTTAAATGCCGAAGCAAAGCCGAACGAATGCCGAACGAGAAGCGCATCTGTTTGGAGTTTTCGGACCGATGGGATGACGCGCTCTCTCTGGCTTGCATCCGCGCCGAAGGCGCAGCTATTGATCTTCAATGGCTTACGCAAGGTGAACTTGGACGCGCCCTCTGACGGTCAATCGAGGCTGGTCAGCCTTCCGGGTAAGCATCTTGCCGACTCCCCTTTGTCCCCGAAGGCCACCTGGCGGCGGCGTCACTCGCTCCGGATGGCCTGCACCGGGTCGAGGCGGGCGGCGCGAAGGGCGGGGATCAGGCCGGCGATCACCCCAACCGCCGCCAGGATCGAACACGAGACCGCCACGGCGGACAGTGACAGGTTCAGGTGCAGATCTCCTTTCCCGGAGGTGTCCTCGAAAACTTCGCCCACGAAGGGCAGCGAGCCGATCAAGTGGATGATCAGTGCCGCCAGAAGGAAGCCCACGAATCCGCCCACCGCGGTCAGGGTGAGGCCTTCGAGCAGGATTTGCAGAAGGATATGGCGCCGTTTGGCTCCCAGCGCCTTCAGGACGCCGATCTCGCGCGTCCGTTCGGCAACAGACACCAACATGATATTGGCCACCCCCACCGCCCCGATGCTGAGCGTAAAGGTGCCGATGATGGTCAGGAGAATCTTCAATCCCAGGCTCAGGTTGGTCACGAGGCTGAGGAACTGGCTCCAGTCGATGATCTCGACCGCGCGTGTGTCATTGACGTTGAAATGGTGGACGCGCGCCAGGGCCGCCCGAACGTCCGCCACGATCCGGTCGCGGAAATGGTTGCTGGTCGGCAGGAGGACAATGTTGTTGAGGTACCGGGCGTCCGCCATGGCCGCGAGGGTGGAGAAAGGGACGAACGCGGTCACATCGTCCGCATCGTCGTAATTGCTGATCTGGGTTTTCTTTTCCAGCACGCCAATGACGGTGAAGCGGACGCCGTTAATCTTGATTTCGCTGCCGATGGCGGGCAGGGAATTGAACAACTCGCGCCGGATATCCGCGCCGATCACCACGACACGCCGCCGATGGAGCACATCCTCCTCCGAGAGGTAGCGTCCGTCGGCGAGGGCGGCGTTGCGGATCCGTTCGTAGCAGGCATACACGCCGCTGACTTCGTGGGAGCGCACCCGGTCGTTAAAGCTCAGGGGATAATAGCGCCGGACTTCCGGCGAAACGGCTTCGACGGTTGGCACACCTTCTTTGATTGCCGCGACGTCCCGCAGTTCCAGCCGAATCCGGCGCCCGGAACGTTCCCCGCCAGCCTGCATACTGGTTTGACCGGGAAAGATCACGATCAGATCTTTGCCAATCTCGAGAAACGCCCTCGTGAGCGCGCGCTCGAAGCCGTCGCCGTACGCCAGCAGCAGGCTGAGCGACGTCACGCCCCAAACGATGCTCAGCCTCGTCAATGCCGAGCGCAACCGGTAATGGCCGAGCGCGTTCAGGGCTTCGGAGAAAATGTGCCGGATCATTCGTAGCGGAGGGCTTCCACGGGTGTGAGGAGCGAAGCGCGCCGGGCAGGATACACCGCTGAGAGAATGCCCACCGCGACCAGGGTGCCGAAGGCAGTCAAGGCGGCCCGGGCAGTGATGGGCAATCCTGCGAAGAGCGTCGGGAGCGGCAAACGGTTCACGGCCCAGCAAACCGCGAACGCCGCGATCAACCCGGCCAGGCCGCTCAATAGGGTAAGCGAAACCGATTCGAGGAAAAACTCGAATTGGACGCGGCCGGGGGTGGCGCCGACAGCTTGTTTGACGCCGATCTCGCGCGTTCGTTCCGTCACGGAAACGAGCATGATGTTCATCACGCCCACACCGCCCAGCCCGAGCGTGATCAAAGCCATGCAACTCAGGAACAGCTCCATCGAATCGTAAATCCTGCCGACCATCCGCGCCGTCTCCACCGTGTCCCAGCACCAGATGGCCGTTTCGTCCGCCGGATCGAACTCGTGGCGCCGGCCGAGCACACCCCGGACCTGGCGCAAAGCCTCGAGGTGGGCATCAGCCGAAACGGGCGCGAAGACGATGTTGTCAACCCGTCCAGGACCGATAAAGGGGCGCGGGTCGGGGAAATGCCTGGCCATGGCGCTGTACGGGATGAGGACTTTATTGTCGTCCATCCCGTTGTAGGAGTTGTTCTGGTCTTTCTTGGCCAGGACGCCGATGACAGTGAACGGCACATTCTGGATGAACACTTGCGCTCCTTCCACCTGCCGTTCGGCGAACAATTGCTTCTTCACTTCCTCGCCGACGATGCACACTGCCCGCGCGTGCTCCAGATCCGATTCGGAAATGAGGCGGCCCAAGGCCAGGTTCATGGTCCGGATCTGCTGGTAAACAGGGGTGATGCCATGGGTGGAGAAGATTCCCGAGTTAAAGGCGCTCTTGATAGGCAGGCCCCGGGCTAATTCCCCCGTCACGTGCCGCACGAGGTAGCATTCCTCCTGGATCGCGGCCACGTCGGCATACTGCAGGCGAATGTCGCGTCCGGCTCTCTGCCCGCCCGCCTGCATCGAGGTGCGCCCGGACCAAAGGATAACAATGTCCGTGCCGAGGGAGTAGAGCATGTTGCGGTAGCCAAGCTTGAAGCCCTCGCCGATCGCCACCATGAAGATGATGCACGCGATCCCCCACGAGATGCCAAACATGGTGAGCAAGCTCCGCAGCTTGTGCCCCCAGATATTGCGCAGGGTCTGCGCCAGGATCTCGAACAGCGCACTCACGGCAAGACCAGTTTGTCGCCGTCGGCCAGACCTTCGATGATCTCGGCCTGTTGCCCGTTCGAGATGCCCACCTTGACCGGAACCGAGCGGAAGCCTTCCTTGGCCGAGGGATCGAGCCGCAGCACCGTGACCTGCTTGTCCTTGGCGTACACCAAAGCGCCTTCGGGAATCAGCAAGACATCCTTGTGCTCCGCCAGAACGATCTCGGCGTTGGCTGTCATGTTGACCCGGAGCTTTCCGGCCGGATTGCAGATGGTCACGCGGACTTCGAACGTGGTCACGTTGTTTGACGCGATGCCCATGGGCGCGATCCGTTTGACGCCGCCTTCAAACGTTTCGTCGGGAAAGGCCTCGACCTTGGTCCGCACGCGCTGGCCGTACTCGGCTTTGCCAATGTCCGCCTCGTCCACTTCGCCCTTGATGTAGACGCTGCTCATGTCGCCCAGCGTCATAATGAGCGTCGCGGCGCTCCCTAGGTTCAGAATGGACGAGACCGCATCGCCAACCTCAGTGGGGCGGGTCAGAACCACGCCATCGATCGGGGCGCGGATGGTGGCGTAACGGAGATTGGTTTCGGCGCGTTCGACCACGGCTTTGGCCGCCGCCACGCGCGCCCGGGCCTGCTCGACCTGGGCAGCCGCCGTGCGAACGGTGGCTTCGAGAAGCTGCTGGCGGTTGCTGGCGACCTCATAAGCCCGGTCGGCGTCGTCAAGCTGCTGTTGCGAGGCGATCTTCGCGCCAAACAACCCCTTGAGGCGCTCGAGATCACGGCGCGTGAATTCGAGCTCCGGGTGGGCGGACTCGATGCGTGCCTTGGCCTCGGCGGCGAGAGCCGCTTCCACGTTGGCTTCCTCGCCAGCCTGGACCGCTTTAGCCTCGCGCACCTGGGCTTCCAGATCCTCTTTATCCAGTTCCGCCAGGACCTGGCCGGCAGTCACGCCATCGCCCACGTCCACCAGCAGCGCTTTGATAATGCCGTTGGCCTTGGACTTCACCTCCACCTTGGATAGCGGCTCGATCTTGCCCCGCGCCACGACCGACCGGGCAATGTCGCCCCGCTCAGCCGTCACGATTTTCTCGGGGGGAATCGGTTTAGGCTTCTTGAGCAAGGCGGACGCCCCGAGAGCCGCGAGCAAGAGGACGCCCCCAACGATGGCGATGAGCGATCGTGCGCGAAGTTTCATCTACTCGTCCTAAACCCGAAGCAAGGGATCGAGGTTACAGATTTGTTCCGCCGGGACGGGCGGTCCGGATCTGGCAGGGCGGGCCAGGCGGGGCGACGGGCCAGAATGAAAGGGTTGGGCGCGCGCCAGTGGCGCCGTAGCCGACCTGAAATAGCCCAAGCACCGATCTGCTTTCGCTTTTGCACCATATCTCAAGAAAGATATAATCATGTTTTAACTAAGATATTATAGTGGAACCATAGTCGAACTATATTAGAGTCATAGTAGAAAATTGAATGCGCTGCCGGAAGTGTTCGGCAATCCCCCGGTTTCGTGCCTTGAAAGGCGTGGAACCGGGATTTCTTCCTTCTGTCGATAGGCGCACTCACCTATTCTGCAGCCGATGATTCGGGCACGCATTGTCATCCCGGTGTTCGTCGGGGCCGTGATTCTGCTCATTGTGCTGCTCGCGCGAGCGCCGCGGACAACGTCACGGGTGAACCAGGGCGCCACGCCCTTAACCGTCTATTGCGCGGCTGGCCTTAAGCCGCCGGTGGAACTTGTCGCGCGGGCTTACGAGCGCGCGTTTGGCGCTTCGGTCCAGTTGCAGTATGGCGGTTCGGGAACGTTGCTCGGCAACCTGCGCGTGGCGAACAAAGGCGACCTTTTTATCGCCGGCGACGAGAGTTACCTGGCGACCGCGCGGAGCAATCGGTTGGTGCAGGAGATTTTGCCCTTGGCGACCATGCGGCCGGTGATCGCGGTCCGGAAGGGCAACCCGAAGAACGTCCGCTCCATCGCAGACCTGTCGAGCGTCGATATCGCCTTGGCGAACCCGGAGGCGGCAGCGATCGGCAGAATCACTCGCGACCTGTTGCGCCAGACGGGGCAATGGGACGAACTCGCCAAAGGTGCGCGCGTGTTCAAACCCACCGTCAACGACATCGCCAACGACATCAAGCTGGGCACCGTGGACGCCGGAATCATCTGGGATTCGACCGCCCGGCAGTACCCTGAGTTGGAGATGATCACAGTGCCGGCTTTCGCCACCGGACAGCAGAGGGTTTGCGTGGGCGTGCTGACCGCATCTGAAAGACCTGCGGCGGCATTGCGTTTCGCTCGGTATCTCGCCGCCCGGGATGGGGGACTGCCCGAGTTCGCGCGCCTGGGCTACCAGCCGGTCGAAGGCGATGCCTGGGCGGAGACGCCGGAACTGGTCCTTTTTAGCGGAGGCGTGAACCGCGTGGCCATCGAAGAGACCCTGCAACGGTTTGAACAACGCGAAGGGGTGCGGATCACGCGGGTGTACAATGGCTGCGGGATCCTCGTTTCGCAGATGAAAGCGGGGCAACGCCCTGATGCCTACTTCGCGTGCGACACCTCGTTCATGCGCGACGTGTCCAGCCTGTTCAACACGCCGACGAATCTTTCGCAGACGCAAATGGTGCTCCTGCTGCCAAAAGGGAATCCCAAAGGCATCCGCCACCTCGCGGATTTGGCTGCGCCCGGATTGCGGATAGGTCTGGCGAATGAAGCGCAGAGCGCGCTTGGCGCTTTGACCGCGAGGCTTCTCAGGAAGGAACAGCTCTTCGATCAGGTCATGGCCAACGTTCGCGTTCAGGCGCCCACGGCCGATCTCCTGGTGAACCAGATGCGGACGGGATCGCTGGACGCGGTGGTGGTCTACTCGGCCAGCACTTCGCAGGTGCGGGAAGCGTTCACGATCGTCCCAGTCTCTGGCGAAGGAGCCATCGCGGTCCAGCCTTTCGCGGTGGGCAACAATTCAAATCATCGTTATCTCGCGGAGAGGTTGCTGGACGCTCTCAATGCGCCGGAATCGCGCGCGAAATTCGAAGCGTCCGGGTTTCAATGGTGGTCATCCGGGCCGGAGGGATGAACGCCCCCCGCGCCGAAGACGAGCCCTCATGCAACCGATCCCTGCCCCATCCCCTGCTCCGCCCCGAAGCAACGGCGCGCTGACGCGATCGGATGCGCCTTTCCTGCTGTGCTTTGGATTGCTCGGCGGGGTTTACGTGCTGCTCATTGCCGCCATGCTTGTGGCCGACGCATCGTTTACTTCGCCGGAGCATTTCTGGGCCGCGTTTCAGAGCCGGGAGATTCGTTACGCCATCCGCTTGAGCCTGCTGTCCTGCACGTTGACGGCGCTCCTGTCGGTGTCGATCGCCCTTCCGATCGGTTACCTGATGTCGCACTACGAGTTTCGTGGCAAGAGCGTCGTGGATGCCATGTTGGACATCCCGATTGTCCTCCCGCCACTCGTGATCGGGCTGAGCTTGCTGATCCTGTTCCAAACGCCGCCCGGCCGGGCAATCCAGCGTGTAGTCCCGGTCACCTATGAGATTCCCAGCATCATCATCGCGCAGTTCAGTGTGGCCTGCGCCTTCGCGGTGAGGACATTGCGGGCGACCTTCGACCAGATCAACCCTCGGCGCGAGCAGGTGGCCTTGACCTTGGGATGCCGCAAGAGCCAGGCCTTTTGGCTCGTGGTCTTTCCTGAGGCGCGCCGCGGCTTGATCACCGCAGGCACGCTGGCGTGGGCCCGCGCGCTGGGCGAGTTCGGCCCTATCCTGGTGTTTTCCGGCGCGACGCGAATGCGGACGGAAGTGCTTCCGACGACGGTGTTCCTCGAGTTAAGCGTTGGAAACATTGAGGCTGCCGTGGCGGTTTCGCTGTTGATGGTGATCGCCGCCGTCCTGGTCCTGGTGATCATCCGTGCCTTTGGCCTGGAGAAATCACTCTCGAGACCCCTCCAGGAACGCGCTCGTCTATGACCGACGCGGTCCCGGTGGATCGAACCCAATAGTGGCCCGGAGTTCACGACCACGCACTGGAGTGTCGTTCTGGCTGCGGAGGGAAAAGCGGCCCTTTTCAGCGCGCTCAGCGGTATCTGTCGAGTTCAACGGATAGGGTGTCTTACGCCACCACGGGCCGACAACTGGGCATGAGTGTCGATGCCGCAGGGATGGCCGTCATGAGAGTCGAGCAGGAACCTCTTCAAGCGACAGGACCAGGTTCGGTCTCACTGAGCGGTAAAACAGTTGCCAAGATCGGGAAGGCTTTTGGCAAGAAGAGGCTAGCACGGCTGGAGCCGACGGATGTAAAAGCACAAGTGTTGCAGAAACTGCCAGCGGCAACGCCCGTTTCATCCGCAGCCGGCAGCCTGTGAACGACCGACAAGGAGGGCAAGGAAACCGCATGTGCCCGGTGTTCTTACCCCGAAAGACGACGCATCGACACAACATGCAAACATCAACCTTAGCAGGCGGAAGCAGCTCAAAATCGAAAGCGCTGCTTCCATTTCCAACAACCGATACCAATCAGCCACCGCCCAGGGAACCGGACAAACCGCTCGCTCTCGACAGCTCGCTCGGCGCGCTTGATCTCCGGACCCCAGCCGAGGATCTCGAGTTTAACGAGTGTGAAGCCATCGTCCGGGAAGGTTGGGGGCACTTCGCCCGGGTGGGCGAGGCCCTCGCGCGCATCCGAGACAAGCGGCTCTACAAAAACGAGTATCACACCTTCGATCTTTACTGTCTGGAGCGCTGGGGTTTCGGGCGGTCCAGGGCCGCAACTTACATCTCCGCCGCCGAAGTGCATCGGGCGCTCGAGATGGTTCCCGGTATCCCGATGCCGGAATGCGAGGCGCAGGTGCGGCCGTTGGTTGGGCTGTCGCCGGACCTGGCCGTGCAAGCCTGGTTGAACGCTTTGAGCTGGACGCGGCAGAGCTATCTGCCGGCCCGGTTGGTCAAACGCGCCGCCAAGCAGGTCTTGAGGAAGGAACAGCCTGCGCAAGCGGCGGAGCCAGACGCAGAAAGACAGAGGCGGAAGCGGTTGCGAGATTCGGTTCGGACTGGTTTTCAGGAGCTGCTAACCCTGCTTCTGGGGACGGCCGAGCGCCCGGAACTGATCGCCAAGGTGCAGGAAATTCAGCGCTTGATCGAGCCGCTATTGGGGCCCAGAAAAACCAAGGCGTGACATTTTGAGTTGCAAGACGCTCGAGGAGAGTCGCTTGCAAAAGTGTACACATTTGTGTACAGCGCGTCTCTACTCCACGCCCTCCCGGATTTCGTTCTTCTGCCGATAGGAGCGCTCGCCTATTCTGCAGCCGATGATTCGGGCACGCATTGTCATCCCTGATGGTCATCGCCGCCGTGCTGGTCCTGGTGATCATCCGTGCTTTTGGCCTGGAGAAAACACTCTCGAGCCTTCTCCAGGAACGTGCCCGTCTATGAACGACGCGGTCGCCTGCAAATGATCCAGGTTGAGGATTTAACCCTTCGCGTCGGAAGCTTCGCGCTGCGCGATGTCTCGTTCGCGATTCCAACCGGAGGGTACGGATTCCTCATGGGCAAGACTGGCAGCGGCAAAACGACCGTCCTCGAGGCGGTTTGCGGGCTAAAACCTGCGCTGGCTGGCCGCATTCTCTTGATGGGACGCGATGTCACCCAGCTCAAACCGGCGGCGCGCGGCATTGGCTACGTCCCCCAGGACGGCGCCCTCTTCTCGGCCATGTCCGTGCGAGGGCATTTGGCCTTTGCGCTCACCATTCGACATTGGCCGGAGGAGGCGATCCGCGAACGGGTCGACGAATTGGCAGCCCTGCTTGGGCTAACTGCGCTCCTGGACCGCACCCCGGAGGGCCTGAGCGGCGGGGAAGCCCAACGCGTCGCTTTGGGGCGGGCGCTGGCTTTTCGCCCGGAAGTGCTCTGTCTGGACGAGCCGTTGAGCGCGCTCGATGACGAGACCCATGCGGAGATGTGCGACGTGTTACGTAACGTGCGGGAGCGCACGGGTGTCACGGTCCTGCATGTCAGCCATAGTTTGCGGGAAGCGGAGCGGCTGGCGGACCGTGTCTTCTTGCTGCAGGACGGGCAGATCCGAGAGCGCGTCGACCACGGGCGGGCGGAGCGGACGGAGAACCTGGGCAATTAGTGTTCGCCAAACGCCTTGAAAACGGCTAAATCGTTGCCTCGAAAAGCATCATGCCCATCGTTCGGCTCATCATTAAAGAACTGCTTTATCGCAAGCTGAATGCCGCCCTTGGCATCCTTGCGATTCTCATGGTGGCGGCGCTCTTTGTCGCTTACCTGACCAGCGCCGAGGCTTCGCGGCGGGAAACCACCCGGGTCACACGGGATATCGGCTTTAATGTGCGCATCATTCCCGGCGCGACCGATATGGATCAGTTCTGGTCCAGCGGCTATTCGGAAGAAACGATGCCGGAAGACACGGTCGAGCGGCTCGCCAAGTTCGAAAACGTATTCTTCTCTTACAACCACCTCGTCGCCGTGCTCCAGAGACGTCACGTTCTCCAGGGCAAGGAAGTCCTGTTGACCGGCCTCGCTCCGGCGATCACCGCGCCCGAGCAGAAGAAACAGCCGATGGGCTACAGGATCCAGAGCGGCCATGCCCTGCTCGGATACCAGGTCTGGAACCGGCTCGGACTCAAGAAAGGCGAGACGTTCGAGATGGTCGGCCGGCCTTTCACGGTCGAGATGTGCCTGGTCGAAAGCGGCGCCGAGGATGATATCCGCCTCTTCGTTGCGCTCGCGGACGCTCAACACGTTCTGCAATTGCCCAAACGGATCAACGAGATCAAAGCTATCGATTGCCTCTGCCTGACCACAGATCAGGATCCGCTATCGAAGCTCCGCGCGGAGTTGGCCCGTGCGTTGCCCGAAGCCAAGGTCGTGCAACTCCGGGCCATCGCCGATGCCCGGGCCAAGCAAAGGCAAATGACGGACCGATACTTCGCGCTGGCTACGCCTTTCCTCCTCGTGGTCTGCGCGGCCTGGGTGTGCGTTCTGGCGATTCTCAACGTGCGCGAACGGAGGGCGGAGATCGGGGTGTTGCGCGCGCTGGGATACCGGTCGGTCCAGGTGGCCGCGCTCTTCTTGGGCAAAGCGGTTCTTATCGGCATCGCCGGAGCCGTCCTGGGTTACGCGGTCGGGTCGGCTCTTTCATTACGGTACGGCGCGGAGATCTTCCCGGTGACGGCAAAGGCCATTCAGGTCCAGCCGCACCTCCTGCTCTGGGTTGTTCTCGCCGCTCCTGCGTTTGCCGCCCTCGCCAGCTTTGTCCCGGCCATGATGGCGGTTACCCAGGATCCCGCCGTCGTTCTGCGCGAGGAGTAAACCATGGTCCAATTCGAAGAGCTCAGCGTCGTTTACCGGACGAACCATGGCGTGGTGAAGGCCCTCGATGGCGTCGATCTGCGGCTGGCCCAGGGCGAATTCGTTGTCGTCCGCGGCCCGAGCGGTTGCGGCAAAACCACACTGCTTCTGACAGCGGGCGGCATGTTGCGCCCCACCGGAGGCCGGGTCATTTTGAACAGGCGCGATCTCTACGATATGGCGGTCGGCGAACGCGCGGTCGTTCGGGCCCGGGAGATCGGGTTCGTCTTCCAGATGTTCCACCTGCTCTCCTACCTGGACGTGCTCGAGAACGTCCTTTTGGCAGCAGACCCTTCCCGTGGAGGGTCAAGCAAGGCGGCCGCGGAACAGTTGCTGGCGGACCTGGGACTCGGGGATCGCCTGCGGCATAAGCCCGCCGAACTGAGCACCGGAGAGCGTCAACGCGTGGCTTTGGCGCGCGCGCTCGTCAACGAGCCCCAGTTAGTCCTTGCCGATGAACCGACCGGGAACCTGGATCCGGAGAATTCGACGGCGGTGCTTGAGCACTTGAAGGCTTTCCAGCGGGGAGGCGGGACTGTCATGGTCGTCACCCATGGCTCTGCTGCGGATGCCTACGCCGATCGGGTTGTCCGGATGCGATCGGGCACCATCGCGAACGGCGAATGAATCTATTCTCAAGGGCCGGGCCAGCGGCCCAGCCCTGCCCCATCGTGCCGCGATACGCGATGGATCAATTCCGTTTTCGGAACAGCATCGAGCACCCGATCACCACCGCCAGCACACTTAACCCCGCGAGCACGGCCAGGCTGCGAACGAAGACCGTTCTCGAACCCGGGGCGACAAGTGGCGCGGCGGACGCATCCCGGCCGGTTTGTGCCGAGGCTTCTGAGCCAGGCGCCGCACTGACCTGATCTCGACGACCGATCAGCGAAAGCACTTCGTCGGTCGAAGTCCAAATGGGGCGGATGGCACGGTCCCACGACGCCGACATAAGCAGGTCAACGCCGGGATTCAGCTCTTTGACGACGCAGGAGCAAGGGCCGGTCAGAAACCCGCAAGCCTCGTCGATGTTCTCCGGATTGATGCCCTCCCCCACGAGTGCGTAGAGAACCCGGCCCCGGCCATAGATCGGGAAGGCCATGGGTTCAAGCGTCCCATTCAGGTCGTCCTCGGAATTCAACAAGAGCCTCACCAACAGTTCCTCTTCCGGATCGTTCCGAGCCAGGCGCACGAGTGAAAACGTCACCGTCAGCTCGTTTGTGCGCGCGAGGTTTTCGGCGCCGGCAGCGCTCTCCAGGACAGGCAAAGCAAGGGTTTGGTGGTGCGCCTTGAGTCGCGTCTGGAGCAAGCGGGCTGCGGCGTTGTCCCGCTCGGCGTTTCCGGACTCCAGCAGCACCCAGACAGCGGCATCCCCCAGCACCAATTGCTGGACGATTCGACGCCGCAAGGGCGAGTCGATCAATTGCCTCAGGTTTAGCTCCGAGAAGGGTCCAGACCAGACCACCCCACGAAGCGCGCTCTCTTCCGGGTATTGCAGCAGAAGAGCTGGCAGGGGCACCGTTTCCGGGGTTTGCAGACCTTCGGGCAATTCCCCGGCTGGAGCCCCGTGCCGATCCAGGACGCGCACGGTGAGATTAGGGAAAGCGTCGGCGCTCTTCTCCGAAAGGCGGGAAACCAACGCCTGGTCGGCGTCGTTGAGCGGGCCTTCGCAGACCACTGCCAGCAAGTAAGGAGCGGCGGGCCACCGTTCCAACGCATAGCGAAAGACAGGCACGGAGCAGGCCGACGTCCCCCGTGTCGCCGCGGAGTAGAACATGGCCAGCAAGGGGATCAAGAGACCTGCCGTCGCCGTCGCACGGGTTCGGAATATCGAACCTCGGCGCCTGCCTATGCCTCCTTGGGTTGCCATCATGAGTCTACCGATTTCCTGCCTGAGAGCTCGCTCCGAAACTACCCGTCTCACGGATCAACTCGACGCCGCACAGGATGGGCTTTTGCTTCGAGTTTGGCAGCCCGTGCAGGCCGATGGCGAGTTGATCGTGCACCATGATCCCGCGAAATTCCCTGACAACCCCGCAAAGGCGTTGGCCGGCACTGGCGACCACATCAAAGCGACTCAGAACCACCCCGCCCTGCAGATGCACATCAAAGACGCGCTCACCCGGCCCTAAGTCTTCGGGTTCGGCGAAATAGAGGCGCACCGTGTACGGTGCTGACGCAAGGGGCGGCGAGCGCACCGGTGCACCGGCCGCAAGACGGTTGGTTTGGTTTTGCCCTGTCGCCGCCGCGAGTCCATTGGTGGAGATGTCCTCAGGCCGCGTGTACTGCTCGCGCTCGCCTTCGACAGCACTCGGGCTGCCGTTGGTCGAACTGGCCGATTTTGGCGGAGGCAGGCAAAGGACCGGTTCGATTACGATGGTCTCGGCGCCGCTGACGCCTGAAGCGACCACCCAAGGCAGGACCGATCCAGTAATCTGGCTGGCGTGGCGCCGGAAATAGTTCGTGCCTGTGCCAAGGACGGATACGGTGACATTCGACAGGCTCCCGCTATCGTTCGGATAATCCAGCCATAGGGTGCCCTGTTCGGACAGGCGATTGCCCGGCGCCCCGAAATTAATCCCGACCCGCTCGATAGGTACCGGGTCCTTTTTCCCGACCGCAAACTGGTGAAGAGTCCAGATTTCCAACTCCCGCTCGAACTCAGGCGCGTGCACCAGGGCGAGCGAGGTCTGGTTTTGGTAAGCGCAGGTGCAAGTGCGCGTGTAATCGGGAGCATTGAGAACGCCGTTGGCCGCGATCAAATTGGGGCTGCAGCCCGACTTGAAGCCGCCAAAGTTCCCCGTGCCGCTGCAAGTTTCGAGATCGAAAAACCCCGCCGCACCCGACCGGAACGTCATGAGATGCTCACTGGCGATCGGGTAGTTGCAGCCATACGTCCGGTAGATGCTCATCGGCTCGGATCGGCCCGTCAGCGGGTTCCGGACCAGTTTGGGAGTGCCATCGAGAAGGTTGAACGCGCCGGCGTTGGTCTTGAACGAGGCAGGCGTCGTGAGAATGGTGTCGTGGTGCAGGATGCACGGGCCGGTATACTTTCGCCCAAGATCCTGCCAGAGCACGGCACCGTCCGTGCCGCGATAAGCGATCATCCCCTTCCCCGCCTCGTCCTTAAGCCGGTCAGGCGCATTCGCCCCGGCCTGGAGCAAGACATCGTGTTCCTCGGAGTAACTCAGCCAGGTGCCAAAGACGTTTGTGGTCGTCTGCCAGAGCAACTGTCCAGTGCGCACATCGAAGGCGGCAAGCCGGTAGCCGGCCGGGGCGATGCGGCCGCGGCGTTTCCACTTGTCCGTCACGGTTTGCGGCACTTTGTCCAGGCAGAAGACCTTGCCGTTGCCCACCACGATGCCGTTGTGCACAAAACCATAGTGGGCCGGAACGCGCCACAGGACCCGCCCCGTGCGCCGATTCAAGGCCACTAATTCGCGGCTCGCGGACACGTCCACCGGATGGGCAATCTCCAGCGCAGAATCATTCGTCGTGGCCAACGGCCATTGCCGGCTGAATTGTGCAAACCCGGACCCGGCCAGCAGCACCTCCTGGTGAAGACCCAGGTAACCCCATTCCGCCGGCTCCGACATGCCCATGCGGGGCAGGCCCAGGGTGCGGATGCGTCTGCCGTCCCGCGCATCCAAGAGATGGCAAACGTTGCTCACCACCATGTAAACGGTGTCGCTGGTCGCCACGAAATTCGCGCCGCGGGCATTGGCGCCGGGGATATGTTTCTGGTTATAGATGGTCGAGAGCGGCAGGTTCGTGTAACTGGCGTCGTAATAGACGTCAAAGGTGCCGAGATTGCCAAACTCGGTCTTCCAAAGCACGCGCCCGGTGTAAACATCACGCGCGCTCAGGCAATCCATGCCTTCAATGAACAACCGCCCCCCCACGATCTGTTCCGAAGGTCCGTGCCCATGACGCGGGAGCACATCTTCATTGCTGTTCCCGCCGAACCACAACAGCCCGAGCGGCAGTTTGACCAGCTGATCCCGCGAATGCACCGTGTTCGCCACGTCCCCATACTGATGCGTCCAATCGGCAGCGCCCGGCAACGGCCCTTCGCGGACCACCGCCAGTCCATTCGCAGCACGCGAGATTTTAGCTTGAGAAAGGTTGGCGGCTCTCAGCTGCCGGCTCAGGCGAGCCGATTCCCTGGCGGCCGCTTCCACCCAGAGGGTTCCGCCATACGGACGCACCGATTGATAAACGGTTTCCAGGTTTGCCTGGTCCGCCGCCCAAGCCCTTTGCGATGCGCTCACGACGACAAGCGACGCGATATAGGGCGGTGCTGCGAAGGCGCCTGCCGTCCCAACTTGGAAGGCTACGCGCTCGCCATACAGGCCCAAGCCATCAAAGTAGCCGCGGAGCCGGTGCACTTTCCCCTCGTCCGGGTCCACGCCAATCACATGAAGGGTGGATTGCCTCAAGACCGCTTCCAGCAACGCCGGGTCATCCAACCCATACCACAGCGCATAACCTTGGGATTGGCCGGTCCCCCTCAGCAAGGCGGCGGCACGACGCGAACTTTCGCTCCCCGCGAGGCTGGCCACACGGCGCTCGTCCCTCTGGCGTGGTGCGGCAGGGCGATCTCCAAACGCCATAATCCGGCCATCCAAAGTCACCGCGAACAAGTGCCCCTGGGCGGCCAAGAGACGGGCAACCGGGCCCTCAACCTCTCGAGACCAGGCCAACCGCGCCGACTTGCCATCGGCGGACAGTTCCACCGCGACAATGGAATTGGTCAATGCGCAGTAAAGCCGGTTCCCCGCCTTGATAATCTCTCCGACACCGTTCACCGGCAGTTCCCAGCGCACTCTCCGATTCCGGGTCCTGGCCTGGATCACACTCCCGGACCAATTTGTTCCCAGCGCCTGGCGGGCTTTCGTCAGGTTCTGCTCCGCGCGGATCAAGGCCTGGGAAGCTTTGGCCAGATCGTTGGTGGCTTTGGCATAGGCGTCAGGTTTCCCCTCCCGGCGGGCGGTCTCGAAACGCGTGGTGGCGTCCGCCTCGCTCTGACGGGCAGCAGCGCGCGCCTGCTCCGCCTCCAATTCAGCATCCTTTAAGTGCGAATGTTCCTGCGAAGCGAACAGGCCGTCGGCGGTCAGGACAGGTTCATTGATCGTGAAGCTGCCCTTTTTCCCCGTCTTCAAGTCAAAGGCACGCGTTTCGCGCAGGCGCGTGTGGACAAAGAAATCGGAGTCGTTCGCCAGGACCAGCGAGCCGCCATTTCCTTTGCCGCCGTCGTTCAATCGGAAATGAAGGAACTTCCCCGTGTGCCGGTCGAACACTGCCGGAACGGAACGTCCACCAGGCACCAGCAGGAAATCGTCCGTGGCCGTCAAGGCGCCTTGCGGAGCCACGCCGGCAAACGACGGCGCACTGTGCGGTTGGAGTTGGTACTGCGCTCCGGTGCTGTCGTTCACCCATTGGACGGCGCCACTTCGGGCGTCCAAGGCGTAAATATACGTGCCCATGAACGGCCAAATGCTCGCGGCGAAATAAACCCGCCCATCGCGGATGACGGGCCCGCCCCGGGCCGGCCAGGCGGATATGAGCCGGCTGTTGCCCAACACCTTGCGTGCCGAAGGTCCGCCACGTAACTTCCAGACAAGGCGCCCGGTCTGGGCGTCAACGCAGTAAAGGAAACCGTCGTCACACGCGAAGTAGACCCGACCTTCCCAGGCCGCCGGAGGCAACCGGACCGGACCGTCGGTAAAGAAGGTCCAGGCCTCTTCCCCAGTTTCGACCTTAAGCGCTACCACTTTGTCGCAGTCGTTGAATCCGATAAACAATTGGGCGCCAATCACAACCGGCTCCAATATCCGGTCGTAGCCCATCAAATCCTGGTTGAGAGGATCTTCCCAGGCCGGTTTCCGGGCTGAAAAAGTTCGCGTCCAGCGCAAATCCAGGCGATCGGGCAAGGATTCAGGGGATGCGGCGCTGCGATAGGCATCAAACCGCCATTGAGGCCAATCTGCCGCCCATGCAGGGTTAACCGTCCACAGCAGAGTGCACCAGGCGCAAAGAACACTCACGGCAAGCCTCTTTATGCACGGCCGGAAGAAGTTACACGGCAGCGCACTCGCAGGGCATCGTTGGCGGCTCACAGTCCGCTTTATAGCGCGCGGACGGGCGAAAGCGAGTCTGAACCTCTCGGTCGCAGACGGTTCCGGAGCACGCGACGTTGAAACGGGCCATTTTCCACCGTCCCTCCGGGACCAATCGCGCACCAAGCTATCCGTCACTGCCCCTCATGCACCGCAGCCGTCTCGGAGTTCTTTCGGCACCTTCGGACATCGGTCTTCGGGCTTTCCCGCGCCATCCCAATCTCCGTCGCTGCGAAAAGGGCAGCTATTACGGTGTCCTTCCGATGTTAAGATAGGGTTGCTATATTGTTGCTATATGGATGGCATATCGCCTATTATACCAAGAATATGTTTACCTAATAGATTGGAAGTATTACATTCGAATTCGAAGCGTGAGCGGCAGATCAGTCGTCCGACAGCGGTTCGTGTCGCCGTTCAACTGCGCCCATTGCGAATGATGATCAAGGGCCGGCTCGGCGAGCCAGCCCTGCCCTGCGCGCAGCCCTGCGTGGCGGGATTCAGCGCGGAGCTGCCATATCAAGGGGCGCGCCAAGCTTTCGCGCGGCGCCGCCCAGGAGGCCCAGTGCGAGCGCGAGCGCCAGCAGAACCAGCAGCCGCACGCGCCAGGTGGCGGGCTGGGCCGAGCGCGCCTCCAATCCAATGCGCAGGTCCGCCCAGGTGTCCGCGACCACGGCCCGCCTGAAGGTCAAGGTGCGGCCTTGCTCGGGAATGCTGGCGCGGATCGCCGCCGGAAAACTGACAGCGGCCTGCTGCTGATCGATGAGGCGTTGTGCCAAACGGTTGAAGGCGGCATTTTCCTCCGCCGGACCGCGTTCGCTGATCGCCTTGGCATCCTGCGGGGTGTAGTTGAGGACCTTGCCGCCGGCCAATTCCCGCAGCCTGCGCGCGAACGCATCGGTTTCACCGGCAACGGCGGCTTGCCGGACATTGAGACCGACCACGGCCTGCTCGACTTTAAGGTTGTTCAGTTGCACTCGGGCATCCTCGTTGAAGGCGTTGTCGCCCTGGCTCAGACCATAGGCGGCCTGGAACGCCCGCCGGGCCTGCTCGGGATTACCTTGTTGGAGAGCGCTATTGCCGAAAGCCAGCATTTGCTCCGCTTCCTGAGTTTTGGCGCGCTGCACCGTCGCTTCGTTCTGGAGATAGATCTGCAACTTGGCGGTGGCGGCGGGCGCAGGGGCGACTTGCTGCTCCGCCAACTGGAGCGATCCGGACCAGTGCTTGAGCTGCCATTTCTCGTTCAGGAACACCCGCCAGGTTACGTTCTCCAGCGGCAGGTCGAACTTCGGGGCCAGCAATTCCAAATCGAGCGCCCGGGGGTTGGCCCGGCCGGCCTGGCTGCTAAAGAAGAATTCCAAGGTCATCTGTTGCCCCGGTTGAGACTGGGCTTCCAACGGCAGTAAGATGCGGTCTTGCTCGCGCCAGGGCGAAATCGCCGCGTGATTGGCAAAGGCGAACCAGAACCGCGCGCCTTCGGGCAGGGTGAGATGGACGAGGCGCTTATCCCCCGGGGTGAGGCGGAGGTGCACCTGGGTGAGCATTTCGCCGTTGTCGGAAAGGACGGAGCTGAGGGTGGCCTCATGGACACGGGCAGCCATGAGCCTGGCGGCTGTGTGGCGTTCCATGGCAATGGGCAGCAGGAAGGCGGGCTCGATCAAACGATAGGTCAGATTCGCCGAGGCGGTCTGCAAATCCTGCTGCAGGGTCCTCGGGATGGTTTGCCATTCCGCCGGCTGCAAGGTGGGAGGGACATTGGTGGCGCTGAGCTGCAATCGTCCTCCAGCCTGCACCGCCAGGAAGCCACGTTGAACACTGACATCCATGGCTTGGATACCGCGCAGGGCTGTTTGCGTGGCGCGTTCCGCCATCGGCGACTGGTAATGGACCTGCAGAGCGTAGGGGCCCAAAACGCGCCGGTGCAGTTTGACCTCCCAAACACGCAGGCCGTTCGTGGGCGGCGCATCCGCCACCTGGCGGAAATCGGCGACCTGGTCGCCCCGAAACCGCACGCTCTCGGCATCTGCGGGCAGGGCGAGCCGGAGGGCTTTCAAGCCCGTGTTCTCGATTTGGTACTGGAGGTTGGCGGTGACCTTGATCAGCGCTTCACTCACGAGCGCGTGCTGCAAGCTGTTCACCTGGATCCAGGGATCGACCTGCTCGATGTCCAGGCCAAGATTCCAGGGCTCTTGAAGGAGCCGGAACAACAGGACGCCTTTCTGTTTGACACCCGCCTTTTGCGGGTCCAGTTGCGTTACTCCGTCGCGCGCGGCCACCTGGAGGCGCATGCCCTGTTCGGGCGCCACCAGCAATGTGCCCTGCTGCTTGACCGCTTCCCGCAGGCTCCATCGCGGGACGCTCCAGCCTTGGCTCGGTTTCAGGCCCGCGCCCGCCAGGCTGATGGCGAATGACGTCGCCCCTTCGGTCTTGCCGCGCAGGTGCAGGGTGACGACGCGCTCGTTGCCGGATCTGAGATCGGTCCAATGGCTCAAGGCCTGGCCGCTGATCGACTCCACCTCAAAACCGGCCGGCAGGGCAAAGCCCAACCGAAAGATCCCGGCCCGGGCGATCGTCAGGTTGGCATTGATGGCCAGCACGGTGCGGTCTTCACCCAACGAGAGGGTCTGCTGGCTTTCGACCCGGACGTCCGGCTGCACCGCCGAGGCACGGATGCGGGCCGTCGCGCCCAGGTCGGTCGACCGATACGCTCGACGGAGGTTCAGGCCCGCGATCTCTTTTCGCGCCGATGCCAATGCCGCGGCGGGAAAGTCCTCGATATTCAGGGGCGGGCTGCCCTCCGCCGTGACGGTGTCCAGCTGGACTTCACTCCCGGTCGCGATGCCGAACAGCCCAATTTGGCCCGCCGCGCCTTCTACCGTCAGCAACCCCAACACCTGTTCATAGGGCAGAGGTGCGGTGGGCACTTGCGTGCGAATCACGAGTGCAAACGGCCGGCTCTGGGGCGATTGCAGGCTGACGCGAAGCTGGCGCTGGTCCGGATCGAATCGCCAGAGGGACACCAGCGAACGCGGAACGGCGACCTGCTGCTCGGAGGCCGGCGCCGCTTCCGCAGGCTGCGCCACGTCACTCACGGTTGCGCCGGCCGGAATCCGGAAGACCAGCTCTGACAGTTCGCCCTGTGCCGGCCGCACCGCCACATGGTGCACGCCCTCGATCACGCCTGCCGACGGCATGTAGAGTTGCGCCAGTTCCGTGTAGAACACGGGCTTCTCCCGGGCGAGATCCCGGCTGCGCGGCTTCCAGCCAAGCCACGGATTGGGCGTGGGTGAGAGCACGAGTTTGGCCGTGGTGTCTTGGCCGTTGAAGTCGCGCTGAACAGATACGGCCGCCGTCGAGTGCACGTCCACGTCCAAGCCGGCCAGAACGAGGTCGACTTGGTTCACCAGGCCAAACGGGCTCGGCACGATAAACCCGCTTCCATTCGGGCCTTTGGTCACCGCGATCTGATACCGGGCCGTGATCTCCGCCACCCCGTTGGTCTGCGCCACCAGCCATTGACCGCCCCCGCTGGCGATCGGACGGGCGAATAACTTGACGAGATTCGTGGGAAACTCCGCCTCTGTAAGAACGGCGGCTCCCGAGAGCAGCGGGAGGGTTTCCCCCGCGGTCGCGCGCCAACGGATCTTGAGCGTTCCCATAACGAACGCCTCTTCGATCCGCACCTGGTGCTGGACGGATTCCGGCACCGTCCCCGTCTGAGGCGCACGCGGTTCGCAAGGAGCCGCGAGCTGGACCTGTTGCGGGGCGGTGGCGGCTTGAATCTCGGCGTGAGCGACACGGGGCGCCGACAACCACAGGAGCGCCGCCAAAAGGCCGATGACCGCCGCGGACGGGCTCACGCCGTTCGCGGGGGCTGGCGCCGCGTCGGGCACGGGAGCGCGTGGTGCACGGGCCAGGCGCCGAACGAGAGGAAACGCGACATGCAAGAGAACGAAGCAGATCAGGATGACCAGCAGGCCCGGAACACCGTTCGGCCAGCGCAACGCCGCCCAAGCCAGGAATCCCCAGCCTAGCACCCACCCCACGGCCCGATGCCATTCAGGGAACAGGAGCGCCCCGCAACACCACACCGCGAGCGCCACGACTGCCGGCCAGGCGTAGCCCACCGCTCGCAAGAAGGAGGGCTTCGCTTCCACCGTCGCCACTTCCACGGTCAACGCTTGATGCGCCGATTGCACCGGCGCCACAAACGCCAGGTCCCGCGGCGGCGCCGTCCGGTGACTTTGGGCCACCCCAAACAAGCTGGCCAATGCCGCCAACGCCAAGACCAGCGCCAGGGTTCCGAGAATGGCGCCGGTCATGTGGCGCAGGCTCCCGCGAAAGACGCCCGAACGCACGGTCGACCGAATAATGACCAGGCCGAGGATCGTCAGCAGAACGGCGGCTCCCAGTTGCTGCCAGGCCCGGCCGCGATCTTCCCGGGTAAACATCCGGGCGAGTTGGGCAAAGCCCGAGGCGTCCCAGGTCCCGAGCACCGGGGTGAGTGAGCCGCCGCGGTAAACAAGGCGCTGGCCGGTGTCGGCCTGCAGATTCCACTCGGCCAGCATCACGGGCGCAGCAACCACCGGAGCGGCGATTTTGACCCGGCGCGTGTGGTTGGAAGGCGACGCCACCTGCACGTCCACCGTGATGGGCGCATTGGGATCAAGCCGCTGCGGCAACGGAAGCAAGTTCTCGGCCGCGTCAATCACGGGCACGACCGCCGTGCCGTTGACCATGGCGGACCAGAGATAGGTCCCGTCCGGCAGAGCCAACCGGAAGTGCGTGTTGCCGCGGTTCTTCACGAAATAGCGGACGTCCGTCAGGACTTGCCCGGCTTTCGAGATGCGCGTGGTCAGGGAAGCGCGATCGACCACTTGGCTGAGAGATTCGCCTTGCGCGATCGGGCTGAGGGCCAAGCGTAAACTAAACGGACGGGAGGTGTAGCGATAGGCCGCCAGAATGGGGCTGTCGATAAAGACCCGGTACTCCGCCGGAACCTCGCCCGCCTCGAGCGGCAACAAGCCCGGCGAGACCTCCACGGGCTGCACCTGGAACTGGTGTCCGCTCACCACGAGCGTGTAGCCCTGCTCCGGTTGCGCGTCCGCCGGCCGCGCCCCGGTGAAAGTCAGGGTTTCACCCTGGGACCTGAACGGCCGTTCATAGGTGGCGAGCAGGGTGAAAGGGCCCGACACCGGCGTGTGCAGTTGGACCAGGTATCCGTTCGTGAGCTTTTGCCAGCCGCGAATGTCTTTGCCCGTAAACTCGACGTTGAAATACTCGCTGGACAACTCCAGGCGGAAACTCGAAACCGGCGCGCTCGAAACCAGGTAATTGATGACGCTGCTGCCGTAGGCGACACCCTCCCCCACCGAGAACAAGTGCAGCGCATCCGCCTGCACGGTCTGAGGCAGGCGCTCGACTCGCACCGAGGCTTCCCAGGCCGGTTCACTGATCCGGTAAGCCATTTGCAGCCCGCTGGTCTTTCGCGGGAAGTAAGCCGTGGCAATCTCCGTCAGCCCCGTGGCCCCTTCGGGTGTCAACCGAATGCCCGCGTCGGCCGAGATCCCAAGATGCCCTCGCACCGATTTCGCTTGGGTGACCTCCAGGCGCGGGAGCAGCCAATTGGTGCCGGTCAACGACTGGTTCCGTTCGAGTCGAAGTTGAAAGACCTGGCGGCCCATCACCGGCGCGGCATAGACCAGGCGCAACTCGGCGTCGGTGCGCTCCGGGGGTTCGCGCGTAAAGTAATCGCCCAGCCCAGGCACGTTCAGCCGCGCGAGCGCCCAACCACGAGGCATCGTTAGCACCAGGTCGCGCAAAGCCGCTTCCCGAATGTCCAGCTCGACTTCCGCATCAATGGATTGCTCCGTCTCCGCCAGATGGTAAGCGAGCACTTGCGATACGCTCAGTTCCGGCAGGATTTGGCCCGCCTCGATGCGCAGGGCGAAGTCTGCCCCCGAAAACCGGTAGGCAAAACGCTGCCCGCCCCCCACGCGGAACAGCGCCTTGCTAGCGTCCGTCTCTGGGAATTGTTCCGGAGAAATCTGCGACAAGCCGCTGGCCTGCGTGACCTCCAGGCGCACCGCTCCTTCATTCACCACCCGGCAATATCCCGAAAACCGCGTCGCGCCCTCCGGCCGGAGGCGGGGCGTTTCCACCGTCTGCGGGAACGCGCCCAGGGCGGCCTGCAGGTGCACTTGGAGTGAAAATTGATCCTTTTGCGGCTGATTGAGCTGCACGATCAGGCGACGGTTCGCGGAGTCCGGGATCGCCTCGGTGTTCCAGGCCAGGACACGGTCGCCTTGGACCCGGGTCACTTCCCCTGGCCCCTGCAATTCGAGCGCCACCCGGATCAGTTCGCCTTGCATGACTTTAAAATCGAGCAACGCGGCCTGGCTCATGAGCCCCGGGCTGATCGTGATTTGGGACAGCATTTCAACGGCAAAGAACAGCTTGCCTTCGGCATCCGCCTGCGCTTCTTTCCACGCGAGATCCACGACCCCACTGGGAGGGAGAAAGCTGACGAAGTCGGCGCCGCGCCGTTCCGGCCGGGCTGCGCCGGTGAACTGAAAGCGCGTGTCTTCGGGCAGCCCGCTCAGCAAGATGGGCAGCAAGGTGCTCGGGGCCACCTGGAAATCCAGCCGTCGCCAGCCATCGCTTTGTTGCACGGCCGCTCGGAACCGCACCTGGATCGGATAATCCCCCGGCGCATCGAAGCCCAAGACAAACCGGCCGTTCTCGAACTTAACCCGCCAGTTCTCCCCCGATTGGAGTTCGGTCAACCCCACCCGTCCGGAAAGCAGGTCGAGCGTCCCTCCCTTCGGGTTTCTGACGCGGGCCGTGGCGCTCAGTTCGAAAGACGCGACAAGCCCATCGATGCGGCCGGTCAGTTTGAAATCCCGCAGCGCCACGGTGCGCGCTTCCGGATCGGCCACGGTGACATTCAGCGGCAAGGCGTAAGCGCCGCCTTGGAAGCGAAAGGCGAGCGGCTCGTTATCCGCCTTGCCTGCCGGCCGTAAAGATTCCGGCAAGTACCGCGGCTCCAGCGGCATCAGCCCAGACACGTCTCCCGGCTTCACGGCAAGCTCCTCGGCCGACCGCACGACGATGTCGCCATGGAACAACGCTGGTTGAGGCGGCGTGAACGTCAGGGCATCGACGCGCCCGAAAGCATCGGGCACCTGTTGTGCGGCCTTGATCTTCACCTCGATGGCTCCGGGTTTGGGTTCGTTCTCTTTCTGGCGCGGACGGAGCACGAGCAAGCGGGCGCCTTCCGGCGTCTTGCGAATGCTCCAGTCCTGGAGCGCTTCGCCCGCCACGTCGCGGATTTCTCCGTCGCCCACGACGGTCAGAACCAGTTCCTTGGGATCGCCCTGCAGAATATCGAACTTCGCAGTAACCGCATGGACGAGTTGGGTGCGGTTGACTTGCATGGCCTGTTCCAGGCGGGTGGCATAGATCAATGGTTGGCGACCGGCTACCGACGGATCGAGATGCGCTTCGATCACCAGCCGCGCTTTGCCGTCGCCCAAGCCGCCCTGGAGCGTGAGATCTTTAAGACTGGCTTGGGTCTCTGCGGCTTGGATCCGGGGAACCAGCAAAGAGCCAGCGGCGAGCAGCGCGACGAGAAGCGCCTGGGGTGAGGACGAGGTATGCATCTTCATGGTCTTGGTATTAGACGGAAAAGTCATTCACATCGGGCAGGGCTGGCCCGTCCTACCCGTCTGAATCTTAGGTAGGGCAGGTCGCTCCGTCGACCGCCGTTGGTTTGCTTTCTCTTTCTTCAAACATCCTCCAGCCTGGGCGGAATGGATGAATGCTGAGTAAATCACGGTTAAGCGGCAGTTAGAAACGGCGCGCGACGGAGCGCGTCGCCCTGCCTATTTACTTCAAACGCATGGCTTCGCGGATCATGGTTTCGAGCAGCCGCGGACGGGAATCGCTGCCGTAGGTTTGGGGCACGCCTTGCATCAAGGCCAGCAGCCGGTCAGGCGTGATCTCCGATCCGTAAACGGTGCGCGCCAACCACTCCGCCAATCCGGTGGACACCGCCGCCAGCCGCAACGCCGGGCTCGCTTGTTCCAGCGGCACCGCGCCGCCCGTATACGGCACGGACCATTCGCGCTCCTGGAACTCGCCGGTCGCGGGGACCTGGAACCGGACACGCACGATGCCCAGGTCGCCTTCGCCATTGGGATCCACCTGGACCACATAAAGTCCGTTGCCGGATTCGGCCGCCCCGATTTCCGCGGCATCGACCGTGTTGTCCCGAAACTGTTGCTTGGTCAACTGATGTTTGGCGTATCCGATCTGCCGATAAGCCACGACCCGCCTGGGATTGAACTCAACCTGCACCTTGACGTTCGCCGCCGCGACTTGAAGCGCCCCGGCCAACTGCGCCGCGAAACCCATCGCGGCCTCGTCTGGCGAATTGAGAAAGCCGTATCGGCCGTCCCCGCTGCTCGAAAGCACCTGGAGCAACTCATCGGCGAAGCCTTCCCAACCCACGCCGAAGCAGTCCAGGGCAATCCCTTGCCGCCGATGTGTCTCGACCTTGCGCTGGAGCGCGTCGGGGTTGACGTCGCCCAGATTGGCCGCGCCATCGGTGAGCATCACCACGCGGTTCACCCCGGCTTGGGCGTAATGCTCCCTCGCCGTTTCGTAAGCGAGGTCCAGCGCCGCTTCGAGGTTGGTGCCGCCCTCGGGGGTGATGGCTCCCGCGTCTTCAAGGGCTTGTCCAGCCTGGTCTCCCGGCACGCCGTCCACCCACAACCGCGGCGTGCGCGCAAAGGTGATGACGCTGAGCTTGTCGTCTTTCCTCAGTTGCCCCGCCAGCACACTCAGCGCTTCCTGCACGATTTGGACCCGGTCCGCTCGTTCCATCGATCCCGACCGGTCGAGCAGCACCACCAGATTCAAGGCCCGTCCCGCCTGCCGCCCCTGGGCCGCTGTCTTGATCGAAAACCGGAGCAGATCCCGGTTCTGCGCAAACGGGCATTGCGCTCGTTCCCAGGCGAACGCCACCGGCGCGCCCTGCTTGGGCTCCGGATCCCGGTAATCGAACGCGTTCAGGAATTCCTCACTGCGAATGCTTGCCGGGTCCGGCGACGTCCCCTGCTCCAGGCTGGCCGCCGCGAGGCGGAACGAGACATCCGTCACGTTGAGCGAAAAGGTCGAGAAGGCATTGGATGCCGTCTGGATCTCCGGTTGCGGCTGCGGTGCGGGAGCGGGGATGGCAGAGGCGGGCCGACCGTCGGGTTGGTCCGCCGGCTCTCTTGTGCGCTTCTCGGCAAGGCGGACGCCGTTCTCGGCTTCCCCAGCGCCAGCCTGGTCCTTGCCACCCGTTCTCCCCAACGCATTCGTTTGAAGCCCCGCATACGCCTTCGCCACCGTGTTCGCGATCAGCGCGGCTTCATCCGGTTTGGCCGCCTTGACGGTGATCTCCATCTCGGACGTGTTCGCGTTCTGCCGGACATCAATCTTCTCGGCGAGCTTTCGATAGGCTTCCTCTCTGCTCAGCGGTTGAGAACTGTCGAGGTATCCCCAACTCTCATTCAAGTTCAGGTGGTCGATCACCTGGTTCAGGACCTTCTTCGATTTCACCTTCTCAAACTCCGTCTGGATGAAATACGGATCGTATGATTGGGCGGCCGCCGAACCGAAGTTGAGCGAGGCCGTGTCCGTGCCCTTCCGCGCCATCTCCACCGAGGCACTCCCTTCCGCAGAACTTTCGACGGCATGGTCGACAGCGACCGCGCCCGCCAAAACCTGGCCGACTACCGCTTGGCCTTCGGGCAGCAACCCGTCAGAGTTAAGCTGCGGCGAGGCTTCGGGCGAAAGATCATCTGCGTTCCCGGTGGAAAGCGCCACCACCGCCGGTTGGCGGTCAAGTCGACGGGCCGACTCGCCCTGCTGCTTGAGCTCGGGAACCGGCGCGGCCGTTGTAACCGTGGGCGTGAGGACCGCCACACCACCGTACCCGCCGTATCCCTGGCCGGGTATCGCCCCGGCTTGGCCCGGCGTCGTCTTGGCCACGCTCGACCAAAGGTCTGCGGGCGTGTTTGCCGGAGGGGGTCCTGGTATTCCGCGCCTTCGTTCCAATTGCTCTTCCACACTCGCTAGTTCATCGTCGGCAGCGGGCTTGGCCGGTTCGGCCGGGACAGCTTGTTCGCGAAACAACTTGCCGAGCATTGGCACATCTCCCAGGACCGGCGCGCGGCCCCCGGTTTCCGCGGGTTTTGCCTCCGCGAGCGCTTCATTACCCGCATTTGCCATCGCCCCAAGATCAGCGACGCTCTTCTTATCGGCCCAACCGACCCCCTCAACCGAGAGCACACCCAAGCTCGTGCCGGCTATGGATTGCGCGGGCGCATCGGATCGGGCCCGGAGGTTCTCGCGTGAACCCGGACGGTTCCAGGCTTTCTCTGCCTCGACCACAGCGCCTTTCGCGGAGGATTCGCCGGCGATCCTTGACGACCGGGGACTCGCCTGCGCCACGCTGGACACCTCACCTGGCGGCGCTGACAGGGCGGCCTGTCGGCTCTTTGTGGCGCTCAACCAGAACTCGGGCAACAATGCCACCCCACCGATCAAGGCCACGAGCATTGCCGCCAGACTCATCGGGATGAACCATGGCAATCCCCGGTTCATGGGCACGACGGCCGGGTTAGCCCCGGGCTTCGATCGCAAGACCCGCAGCAGCTCTTCGCGGCGGGGAGATGACAACTGCGGCGATTGAATTCCTTCGGCTTGGGGTTCCTGCTGGACCGGACTCCGCACCGCTTCCGATACCAGGCCAACCGTTCGCTCAAGGCGCGCGTGTAGCCCGGCCCATTCGGGTTTCGCGGCCAGTTCACGGCGGACCGCTTCCGCTTCCTCGGCCAGCAACTGGCCTAGGAGCAGCGCAGTCAAATTGGCCTCCGCGGCCTGCTCCGGTTGTATTGAAGGATTCGGATCCATACTCTGCTGCGATTTGTCACCCGCCTTCACGCACGCCCCCATCTCAAATGATCCCGCTCTCGGCCAGTTCGGCCGCGATTCTTTTAAGGGCGTGGTGCAGCAGGTAACCCACGTTACTCACGCTTAAGCCCGTTTTGGCGCTCATCTCTTTATAGCTCAGCCCGTCGGCAAACTTCATTCGCATGAGCTCCTGGTCTCGGACGTCCAGCGCCGCCAGGCTGAGCCGCACCAGACCAATGCCTTCCCACCGGGCAATCTGTTCATCGGGCAGCGGCTGCGGATCGGGCTCTTCTTGCGCGGCCAATTCGCGCCCGGGCAGCGGTTCAAGCGAAACCAGCTTCGCCGCGCGCCGCTGATGGTTCAAACTCAGGTTATGGACGGTGCGGTACAGCCAGCGGCGGGGATCTCGCACTTCGCCAAAATTGGCGTGCAGTTTCATGAATGCATCTTGCACGACATCTTCCGCCGCCGACCGGTGCCCCACCAAACGCCAGGCATAGGTTAACAAGCGCGATTCGAGAGCTATAAACAGCTGTTCGATCGACTCCACCTCGGGCCTTCTCAGGCCGCTGTCCTCAAATTGCGCCACCGCCATGCTTTCCAGGCTCAATTCCGTTCCGCCGGCACGCATTTTTCACGGATGTTCTGCTATTCCAGAGCTATTGACACACAAACCCGCACTTTCTTAGACGGTATTTCTCAGGTTTAACCCCTGAATGACAGCGCGTTCCCCTTAATTCCAGGCAACGCTGGGTTTTCCACGGCTCAAGAGCCTCCGCTGCCTCCGCTGCCTCCGCTGCCTCCGCCGCTGATGGCATCCTCATTCGGGGTTCACCCGTAGATCACCCGTAGTTCACCCGTAGTTCACCCGTAGTTCACCCGTAGTTCACCCGTAGTTCACCCGTAGATCACCCGTTCGTGATCGGGTGATCACCGGGTGATGACCGTGTTTAGGGCGGACCGACGGCGGAAGCGGTTCCAGGCGTGCGCCCAGGAACGTGCGCTTCATGACCGCCCGACCCCGTTTCGGAGCGCCGCGTTGAGATTTTCACTGCGCCATTGGCGCGATCCCGAAAGACCAAAGGAATTTCAAATCCGTTTGGCTAGGGTTACGGGGCATTTGCCAAGGCGGATAACGTGAGATTGCCCGCAGTTCTGGGCGTATCTGCACGGCCGGTTTGGGATGCTGAATGGGGCAGTCTGCATTGTGCTTGGGGCCGCGTGGGTTATCGCCGGTATTTGGCTCGGCGCCGGAGCGTCCGCGCAATAGACTCGCAACCCGCCATGAAAGTCGCCTGTTGTCAGCTTGATATCGCGTGGGAAGATAAGCCGGCCAATTTCGCCAAAGTGCGCCAGATAGTTGGAGACGCCCGATTGGCTCCCGGCACGCTCCTGGTTCTGCCCGAGATGTTTGCCACTGGGTTCAGCATGAACCTGGCTGCCACACAGGAGGATAACCCCTCGAGCACCGAATCGTTTATGGCCAGGCTCGCGGTGGAACACGGAATCTATGTGCTGGGCGGCTTGGCCCTAGCCGGCGCGGACGGACGCGTGCGCAACCAGGCGGCCGGGTTCTCGCCCAAAGGGGCGTTGCTCGCACGATACAGCAAGATCCAACCCTTCACCCTGGCCGGCGAGGCCGAGCAGTACGCCGCCGGCGCGGAGATCGTCGACTTCGACTGGCAAGGGTGCAAAGTCGCCCCGTTCGTCTGTTACGACCTGCGCTTTCCGGAACTGTTCCGAGCGGCGGTGAAACGAGGGGTGCAGCTTTTCGCGGTCATTGCGAATTGGCCGATGCGGCGGATGGACCATTGGCTCACACTGCTGCGAGCGCGGGCCATCGAAAACCAGGCCTGCGTCGTTGGGGTCAACCGCTGCGGCAGCGACCCCAGAAGCCGCTATCCTGGCCGCAGCGTGGTCGTCGATCCCCATGGGATCATTCGCCTGGACCTTGGCCAGGACGAAGGCATCGCCGACACGACCCTGGATCTGGCGTCGCTTGAGAAGTGGCGCGCGGAATTCCCGGCATTGAAAGACATGCGGGATCTGCCGCTGTCCTGAGCAAAGGCGGGCCCCCGTGCCTGCAGCGTTTACCTTGAATCAACGGCTTTGAGATAAAGCACCGCGGCGCCTTCAAAGGGAGCTTTGAACTGGCACGCGCCTTTTCCAGCGTCGATCGGCTCTTTCCGCACCTCGCGGTCCTGCGTTGGATCGATCCATAGAACCTCGTACTTCCCGGGTTTCACCTGGAGCGAAAACTCCGTCCCACCGGCCGGTTGATAGGCCAGATACACCCGACCGGGATCGGCGAGACAGTATCCAGTCGACGCAAGTTCATTTAGCGGTTTCATGGCCGCCAGGTTGAGTTTCTCGGCCACACGGCGGGTCCGGCCCATGGCAGAACGGATCGGCTCCCAACCGCGGTCCTGGCCCAGCACCGAACCATCGTAGGGATCCATAAAGATCGGATTGTGCCCGCGGAGGAAGCTTTTCCAGACCCACCCGGCATTGCCGCCGACGCCCCAGATGTGATCGGTATCGAGCAGGCTGACCTTGTTCTCGTTCCAGGCGGGAGGATCTTCCGCGTAACCATCGGCGCGCCCTGGGGAAAGCCATTCCGCCGGGCTGGCCAGCATGGTTGGAAGCCGTTCGGCGCCGTGGCCGGTGTTGCCGACGGGATGTTGGAGCGGCTGGGTGCGCTCGTGATCGTGAATCGTCTGAATAATCCACACGTTCCATTCCTTTTCGCCGCCTTCGTTGATGACTTCGTAAAGCACATTGTGGAGGTCGTTAAGCGAATCCACCACCTTCCGCACGTAAGCGGCCTGGAATTGGTTCGCGTCCGGGTTGCGCATGGTGTGGATCTTGCCGCCGAAAGCGTCCGCTCCTTCGACCTTCAGGGCCTGGACGTTGTTTGCAGGATTGAACGGGTGGGTGCGCCAGGCCCAGCCATCGTCCGTGCCGCGACGCCGGTTGCCGTGAAACAAGCCCCACCCTTCGAATAGCATCACACTCACGTAAATTCCGCGGTCTCCCGCGGCCTTTACCCGCGAGCGAAGCCGCTCGAAGTATTCGGGATTGAACTTCGACAGATCGAACTTCGGTTTGCCATCAAGAGCGTTGCCGGGACCGGTCCGGGCCCAGGGGAGCGGCGCCACTCGGTGGATGAAGTCCTTGCCTAGCGCGCCATTCGCGCGGGTGTCCCACGTTGTGGAATCCCAAGCCCACAACCGGACGAAGTTGTGGTGATGCTTTTCAAGAAAGTGGAGGTAAGCATCCCAATCAAACGGCTCCGGTGGATCGGACCGCCCCATATCAATGAGGTTATTCCAAGTATGCGCCCCGGTCAGGTAGACCGCGCGCAAGGAGCCGTCCGGCAGTTGGGTGCCGTCGGTGAAGTAACGGGGGTTATCGGGGTGGAACCGCAGCGGCCCGGCGGCTGGGGCAGCCATTATGCGGGCCGTCTGCGCAAAGGCGATGGCAAGAGCCGCCACCAGCACCAGGCGGGCAGGTGTTTGAGGCATCATGGGTAGATTATGATTTGCTGCGCAACGCTTTACATCGACGATGACAATTTGTCACCAACAACTCTTCGTCGAACCCGTCCCTTAGGACAACATCCAATATCGGGCGAAAAGCCCTTGGTGCGCATCTCAGATTTTTCCGCCGTTTTCCCCTATCGTAATTAATGTCAGAGAGAAAAATCTGAGATGCGCACAGGCGAAGTTTTGGCTGAAACCGCAGATCGAGTTGGCGCTGAACAAAGGGTAAAAAGCAGTGGAACTGACTGAACTGCATCGGATCGTCGAGCAGCATGCACCCGCCGGTTTGCAGTAAGGAATCGCCGGCGGGCTCTCCCGTTCACAGCGCCACGCCCTGTTTCCGCCAAAGCGCGAGCGAGGTTTTCACCGATTCAGGCGGGAGCTTTAAGCGGGTTCCGAGTTGATCGCTATGCGCCAGGAAACCCGGAGTGTTCTTGGTGAGCGTCGGTTGGACCAGCCAGCCCGGGTTAGCTTGGTCTGCAGCGTTGATGGCCGCGCGCTGATAATCCGGCTTCTCGAGGCGGGCCACCCAAAGCTGATGCTCACTGAACTTCATCATGGGCACATCCCCCGGGCTGTCGCCCGCGCAGAGGTGGGGCGGCCGGCCGATCTGGTCCATGATGCAGGCGATCTTCCCTGAGTAGGTGGGCACCGGGAAGTCGAAGCGGCTCGTGAGTCGAAGGCCGGTTAACGCAGCCTTGTCCAGGGAAGCGTAGGCGCGCTTTTGACGCACGAGCAAGCGGTCCTTGAACAGGCGGTGTTGCGCGTCGGAGAGCAAGGTCGAAATTCCCACGACCCGGTCAGCCGGGATCGTCCGGTTCACGCCGTGCCGCCGCAGCAAGGGCGGCAAAGCTTTCAGAATCATCCAGCGCACACTCCAAACGTTGCTTGCGGAAACGATCCAGACATCAAAGCCGTGCTTAAGCAAACGCGCGAGGAACTCAACCATCTCCGGATAGAAATAGGGCGCCGGGTAAGCCGTTTTCCCTGGAGTAACCTCCATGAGGCGGACCTCCCCTGGCCGGGCCATCTGGTAAGCCTGCTTCGCGGCTTGCACGATCTCGAACGGGCTCAGGCCGGTCATGACCTCCACGGCCAAGGCATACCCACTGGCGTTTGGAGCCGGGTCCTGCTCCCCATGGACGGTGGGGGCGAGGAACGCCTCGTAATAGTCAGCGACATCGGCGCAGTCCGCGAGCGTGACCAATCCCCGGGCCGGGGAATTGAACGCAGGGAAAAAGGTCCCGGGCAGCTTTGCGGCATCGACGACGCCGGACTTCACCAGCACCGCTAACGTTGCTTCGCCGATATCGCCGCAAACGAGCGTGTTGTCGAAATCGAACACCACCGGCAACCCTTTTCCGGAGCCTTCGCGAAGGAGCGATTCCAGCGCTTCACGGACCTCTTCCGTCCACCCCGGGGCTTGCAGGACTCGTGAGGACCGGGCCAGCCGGCGGCCTTTGGATGGTGCGGAGCCAGTTCGGTTCATTTGGCGCTCTTGGGACGGGCGTTCCAGATCGAGATCATCAGCAGCGAAGGAATAAGAGGCATCGCGGCCAGCACCCAAAAGACAAGATTCCAATCGCCATGCGCCAGGTCTTTGAGATAACCGATGCCCGCTCCGGAGAAGATTGCGCCCAAGGCCCCCAGGCACATGGTCAGGCCGGTCGCCATGGAGGCGGCCTTGGGGTGGCTAAGATCCACGGTGGCAGCGCCGCTCATAAGCATATCCGGACCGTAAATCATGAACCCGGCGCAACCGAGAAGCACGCCGGCCCAGACCCACTCCCCCTGAGGCACAAAGGTCATGCCCACACAGACCACGGACAAGCCGGCCATCATGATCACACATACGGGCGCCCGGCGTTTGCCGAAGAGCGTGTCCGAGGCCCATCCGGCGGCGATGGCGCCAAGCGACCCGACCAGCGGAACCATGATCGCCGTGAGCGCGCTGTTCTTGATGCTGCGGGAATGGAAATCGGCCATGTACTGAACCGTCCAATTCATAAAGCTGTAGCGGACGGCGTTCATGACGAAGAAACCGATGGCCAGGATCCAAAGAATGCGGTTCGACAGCGTGATGCGCAGAATGCTCCACGTGGACCCCCAATCCGTGTCGCTCGTGGCCGACTTCACTTTGGCATCCGAAGCTTGGGTTGGCTCGTGCTCCACATCATCGCGGACCGGTGCGAAGCCGGCTTCAACCGGTGAATCTCGAAGCACCAGGTAAAAGACAGCCGCCATCGGGAGCAAAAACAGGCTGGGAACGAGGAACGCGGAACGCCACCCGAACGCGTCCGTCAGATACCCCGCAAGCACCCAGGAAAGAACGTTCCCCACCGTATAACAGGTGGAGAGCCGCCCAATCAGAAATCCTCGCCGTTCGGAGGTGTTCCAATTGGAGATGGTATGCACCATGAGGGACCAACCTGCAGATTGCACCCAACCGTTGACGGCCCACAGCAACCGCATCACCTGGAAGGACGTCGCAAAGGCGAAAAGGAAGTTGGTCGCCGCGGCGCCCAGCAGGGCAACTGTCATCATCCGGCGCGCGCCATAACGCTGTCCCAGGGTGCCGTTCACGATCTGTCCAATGGCGTAAACGGCCGCATACGTGGACGGGATCGTCCCGATCTGGGCGCTTGTCCATTCCGGGAACTCATTCAGGATCGCCGGCTGGGCGACCGCGAAATTGACCCGGCAAAGGTAGTAGGAAGCGTAGGCGCCCCAAAGCAGCCAGAAAACCCGGATTTGGGCGGCGCGCAGGCCCGATTCTGTAGATGGATTGGGAGTTGGCAAGCGCCTGTTGATGCCGTTTTTGGCCGCGGGGGTCAAGCGTTCCTTTCAGGAAGCCAGCCCTTCTCATTTTGCTCAGAAAAGGCAGGGCCGGACCCGCCCTGCCTAAAATATGAATTGCTGTCAGGAAGCAGGCCGCTCCGCTGACCCGCACTTGGAATCACACCTGTGCGTGAACTGGAGTTTGAATTCGGGCGCCGGTTGCGGTAAATAAGAAGTCCCGTGACCAAGATGCGGTCCATTTTTGGAATGGCTTTGGCGATCTTCTGGATCGCCGTGGGATTCCATTGCACTTTGGAAGCTGTTCCAGGCCTCGAGTTCCTCCATTGCAGCGAATCTCAATCGAGCGCCGCTTCGGGCCAGGGCCACTGCGCCGACGACGAATGCAGGATTGTCGAATCGGGCGTATATACTCTTCCCGGATCGCTCGCCGTGTCGACGGCACCTGTCCTCGGGCTCTGCAAGGTCGCTCACTCCTGCTCGGATGCGCGGCCGGTTTCGCAAATCTGCCGGCTTCTTTTGGATGCCGCACCGCCGGACCTCGTAACGCGCTGGCGTTTCTCGCAACGTGCGGCGACGCCCGCGCGCGCCCCTTCCGTCTTGGAGTTCTGATCCGCCGGATCGGAACCTTTCCTCTGTCCGTGACGGCATCCCGTTTTCCGGGAAGCTGCGTTTGAGTCCATAGAACCGTGTCCACTTGCATTACGCCTGTGATTTTAAGAAGAAATGAATTCGTTTGCGCCGGAGCTCTTTCCGGAGCCGCATGGATGCTCTCCATTGCCGCGGCAGGTTCTCTTGCCGTGGCGGGTGAACCGGGACCAGCCAATGCCTTGTCTCACCGGGACGGGGCGCCCTTGACACTGGAACAAGCTGTCCAGATCGCGCTGGAGTCGAACCCCGAACTTCGGGCGGCCCGGCTCCAAGTGGACGCGGCTGCCGGGCGGGCGGCCCAAGCTGGGCTCTGGGCCAATCCTGACCTTGAGTTCAGCACGGAGGATTGGCGGGTGCGAGGCAGCGGCAGTGGATTTTCAAGCTCGAAACAGATGGTGGGCGTGGCCCAAACGGTGCCTTTCCCCGGAAAAAAGGGGCTGGAAAGGAGCATCGGGGCAGCGGAAACCGGTTTGGCGGAAGCCCAAAGCGTCGCCCACCGGCTGGCCCTGGTTCGCGATGTTAAGACCTCGTTTTTCCAGGTCCTCGCAGCCGAGCAACTTGTGCACGTTCAGCGGGAGCTTGTCGAGGTCGCCGCGAAATCGGCCGAGGCAGCCCAAAAACGCGTCGAGGCCGGCGCGGCGCCGGACCAGGAGCAATTGCGAGCGGAGATTCCCCTCGAACAAGCCCGTTCCGAACTCGCGGAGCTCGAGCGGGATTTGGCACACGCGCGGCATTCGCTGGCCGCATGGCTGGGCCGGCCTGAGCTGAAAGAGGTTCCGCTCGCCGGGCGTCTACGCGCCGATGCCGATTTCCCCGCCCTGGAAGAACCGCCCGCCGACTGGTTGAAGAACCATCCTCAAGCTCTTGCAGCCCGGAAGCAGCGAGCGCGCGCCGAGTACGCATGGCGCCGGGCGCGACTGGAACCGTATCCCGACGTCACCTTGGGTTTGGCGGGGGGGCGCGAGGGGGGCTCGGATAGCGCTTCACTCGTGGAATTCCGAGTGTCCATTCCGGTGCCGATCATTGACCGGTCCAAAGGGCGCAAGCAGGAAGCGCGGGCCAGCGCGGCAATTGCAGCGGCGGACCTGGAAACCGTGGAGCAATCGCTGTGGCGTGCCTGGGCCGACGCAGCCCGCCGGTTTCGGACGGCCGCCCAGCAGGTCGCCAATTACCGGGACCGGATCTTGCCCAAGGCCGATGCGGCTTTGCGGCTCGTCCAGACCGGATTCCAGGAAGGCAAATTCAGCTTTATTGACCTGCTCGATACGCAGCGAACCGCGGCGGAAGCGCGCCTGGCCTTCCAAAGAAAACTCCTCGATCTGAATGTCGCGCGAGCGGAGTTGGAGGCGCTCCTGGGCGGCGCACAAGAACAGTCCCAAAAACAATCGCACGAACCATGACCATTCTCACCACACGCAGTCCAATGCACCGCTATGGCTCCGTTTTGACGGCCCTTGCCCTCCTCGCCTTTGCGGCGGCATGCGAACGACAGCCTGATCACGACGTTCACGACGCACATGACCACGGCACCGCCAACGCGACCCATGCAGATGCCCATGGCCACGCTTCCAGCGCCGCCCCGGGGTTGACCTGCCAGGAACATGACTTGGAAGGGAGCGAGTGCGGCGTTTGCCATCCTGAACTGGCAGCGAAGCTGGCGCCCGGCGAGTCCGTCAAGATCCGATTGCCTTCGGCGGAGTCGGCCGGACTGGCAGGGATCCGCGCGGAGGCGCCGGCGATCGGAGCCATGGCGAGCGGCGTCGAGTGCTATGCGGAACTCGCCTTCAATCAGAACCAGCTAGCCCGGATTGCGGCGCCCGTGGAAGGCATTGTCCAATCGGTCGAGGTGGACCTCGGCACCAAAGTTGAGGAGAAGCAAACCGTGGTTCGGATCTGGTCGGCATCCATTGCCGAAGCCGTCGCGAAAGCTGTGCTGAGCCATCAAACCCTGGAGCGGGAACGGAAACTGCGTGCCGGGCGGGTGACCTCAGAGCAAGAGCTGCAGCGAGCCGAAGCGGAGCATCGGGGCGCCTGCCAGCAATTGCGCACCCTGGGATTTACCGAAGAGCAAATTGACGCCTTGGGCGCCGAACCGCAGGACCAGGTCCTCATGGATGTGCGCGCGCCCTTCGCGGGGGAGATCGTGGAACGCTTTGCCGTCCGAGGCGCCTTGGTGGAAGCGGGGACCCCTCTATTCACCTTGGCGGATCGCACCCGCATGTGGGCGATGCTCAATATCCCGGAAGCGGCCCTGGGACAGGTGGAGACGGGCCAGGCTGTGGAGTTGCAGGTTGAAGCCATGCCCGGGCGCACTTTTCACGGCAAGCTCACGTGGATCGCGGCGGAAGTGGACGAAAGGAGCCGCATGGCGAAAGCTCGGGCCGAGGTGCCGAACCCGGACGGCGTGCTCAAGGCCCGGATGTTCGCCCGCGCTCGCGTGCTGACCGAGAACGCCCAGGATGCGGTGTTGGTGCCGGCGGCCGCGGTGCAAAGAGTCGCGGGTCAAACCCTGGTTTTCGTCCAGGTTGGCCAAGACCTGTTTGAAGCTCGGGCCGTGCGCCTCGGACCGGAAGCGAATGGCCTGGTGAAGGTCGCCGAGGGCCTCAAACCCGCGGACCAGGTCGTTGTCGAACACAGTTTCCCCCTCAAATCCGCCTTCTTGATCTCGCGTTTGGGGGCAGGATGCGCGGACGATTAACGTGAACTGGCTCATTCGAACCTCGCTGCGCAACCGGGCGCTGGTGTTCCTGCTCGGGGTTGTGCTTGTCTTTGTGGGCGGGCGATCGCTGCTGAACTTGCCCATCGACGCCTTTCCCGACACGACCCCCGTCCAGGTGCAGGTCAACACGACCGCGCCGTCATTGAACGCAGAGGAAACGGAGGCGCAGATTACGATTCCTGTGGAACTGGCCTTGGGCGGCCTGCCCGGCCTGAACAACCTCCGGTCGATTTCCAAGTTCGGCCTTTCGCAGGTCGTCGCGACATTCGCGGACGGCACCAGCCTCTACCTCGCGCGCCAATTGATCATGGAGCGGCTCCAGACCGTGGAACTGCCGGACGCCATCGGACGCCCTCAACTTGGCCCCATCTCGACGGGACTTGGAGAGGTCTTGCATTACGTCGTCCGCTCCGAAGACCCAAACCGTTCCCTCACGGAACTGCGCGAGATCCAGGATTGGGTCATCAAGCCGGAATTGCGCAAGGTGCCCGGCGTGGCCGAGGTGAACAGCTGGGGCGGGTTCGAAAAGCAGTTCCACGTGGTGGCGGAACCGGAGCGCCTCGTCAAGTACGGCCTCACGCTGGAACAACTTGTCGAAGCCCTCGAAACCAACAACCAAAACGTGGGCGGAGGCCAGATCGTTCGCGGCGGAGAATCCTTGCTCGTGCATGGCCTGGGCCTGACCACCAACGTTCTCCAGATCGCCGGCATCGTCATCACCGCGCGGGACGGCGTCCCGGTGCGAGTCGGAGACGTCGCCCAAGTGAAGGTGGACCATGAGATCCGGCGCGGCGCCGTGACCAGTCAGGGGCAGGGCGAGATCGTCCTGGGCCTCGGTTTTATGCTGATGGGCGAAAACAGCGCGGTGGTGACGCAGGCGCTGAAAGACAAACTCGCCGAGATCCAGAAGACGCTCCCACCGGACGTGACCGTGGAAGTGCTCTACGACCGCTCGGAGTTGGTCGACAAGGTCATTACGACCGTGCGGCACAACCTGTTTGCGGGCGCTCTACTCGTCATCGCGGTCCTGTTCGCTTTCCTGGGGAACTTGCGGGCGGGACTGATCGTCGCGCTGGCCATCCCGCTCTCCGCCCTGTTCGCGGGCAATTTAATGCTGCAAGCGGGAATCTCCGCGAGCCTGCTCAGCCTGGGGGCGGTGGATTTCGGGTTGATCGTCGATGGCTCGGTGGTCATGGTCGAAAACGCCTTGCGCAAAGTGGCGGCGCGTCAACTGGAGCTGGGGCGGCCCTTAACGGCGGCGGAACGCGACGAAACCCTGGCCAGCGCTCCGCTTGAGGTGGCCCGCCCCGTGGTGTTCGGAGTAGGCATCATCCTGATCGTCTTTCTGCCACTGCTGGCGCTCGAGGGGGTCGAAGGCAAGCTGTTCAGGCCCATGGCGCTCACCATGATCTTCGCTTTGGCGGGGTCCCTGCTCGTGGCGCTGACGCTCATCCCGGCCTTGACCAGCCTGCTCCTTCCGAGAGAGGTCAGCCATGCCGAGCCGTGGCTGGTCCGCCAAACCAAGCGTGGGTATGGGCCGCTCCTGCGTTGGGCGATGCGCTTCCGTGCCACGGTTCTGCTAAGCGCGCTGAGTTTGGTGGTGCTGGCAGGGATCATCACGTCGCGCTTGGGGGCGGAATTTCTGCCCAGGCTGGGCGAAGGAGCCATTGTGGGCACCACCGTTCGGCTGGCTGGCATCTCCGTCGACGAAGCCGTCGCCTATAACGACCGGATCGAAAAGCTGCTTCTCGCCGAGTTTCCGGACGAAATCGCCACCATCTGGACGCGGCTGGGCAGTGCGGAGATCGCCACCGACCCGATGGGTATTGAGCTCTCCGATTTCTTCCTCGCGCTTGCGCCGCGCCGCGAATGGACCCAGGCCCGCACCCAAGCGGAGTTGGTCGGGAAGATGCGCGCCGTGTTCGCGAAGCTGCCTGGAATGACGGTCGCTTTCAGTCAACCGATTGAAATGCGCCTGAACGAACTCCTCGCGGGAATCCGCTCCGACATCGGCATCAAGATCTACGGCGACGATCTTGAGCAACTCCGCCAGATCTCCGACGCCGTGCAACAAGTGCTCCATGGCATCGAAGGCGCCGGGGAGATCAGTGGCGAACAACTCACGGGCCAGCCCTTCCTGCAGGTGAAGATCGATGCCTACGCGGTCGCACGGCACGGCGTGGCGTCCCGCAACATCCTCAACGTGGTCGAAGCCATCGGCGCACTCAGGGTCGGAGAAGTGCGGGAAGGCCAGCGCCGGTTTCCCTTGGTGGTGCGCATGCCCGACCGGTTGCGCACGGATCCGAACGCCCTGGCCGCGACGCTCATCCCGAGCGCCACCGGTTCAATGCTGCCACTCAGGCAGGTCGCCCAGGTCGTGGAATCCGAGGGGCCTTCCACGATCAACCGCGAATGGGGACGGCGGCGCATCACCGTGCAGTGCAACGTCGCCGGGCGGGACGTCGGAAGCTTTGTCGCGGAAGCGCGAGAGAAGATCGCCGCCAATGTCGCCCTCCCGGAGGGCTACGCGCTCGAATGGGGCGGGCAATTCGAGAACATGGAGCGCGCAAACCGGAAGCTGCGCTTTGTTGTGCCGCTGACGCTCGGCCTGATCCTCGCGTTGCTCTGGTTCAGCCTCAAGTCGGTTCGCGATGTCCTGGTGGTCGCAACCGGGATTCCGTTGGGCGCTGTCGGAGGGGTGCTGGCGCTTTGGGCGCGCGCTATGCCCTTCACGGTCAGTGCCGCGGTTGGATTCATCGCATTGAGCGGGGTGGCAATCCTGAACGGACTCGTGCTGGTCACGTTCATCCGGGAGAGACTCAACGCCGGCGCGCCCCTTGAGGCGGCGGTGGAAGAAGGGTGCCTGGTCCGGTTGCGCCCGGTGCTCATGACCGCCCTGGTGGCGGCGGCGGGGTTCATCCCGATGGCCATCAATGTTGGGATCGGCGGCGAAGTCCAGCGCCCGCTGGCGACCGTGGTGATCGGCGGCATCCTGACCAACACGCTGCTCACTCTGATCGTGCTTCCCACTCTGTTCACGGTCCTGGGCCGTGCCAAGCGGGCTTAGCACCCTGACTCACTCCGGCTTGGACGCCACGACGATCGAGTTCATGCCCTGATCACCTCGCGCTAATCTCACCTTTCCAAACCCTTCCGACTCCAGATCCTCGCGCAACTCGTCGAAGGTGAACGTGCCGCCGCCTTCCGTAGCCACGAGCATATTCACGGCGAATAACGCCCCCGCTACCGGCTGGGTCCGATCCGCTTCCATGAGAATATCGCGAATGGCAATGGAGCCGCCCGGTTCAAGCGCGCGGAACACGCGGCCGAAAAGCGCCCGGTTTTGCGCCCGGGAATTCTGGTGGACAATCGCGCTCACCCAGGCCAGATCCGCCCCGGTTGGGAGAGCGTCCTTGTTGTAATCCCCGGCCGCGAGGGTCACGCGGTTCAGGGAACCGTCCGCTTTCAACCGGCACCGGGCCATCGGAATGACCTCAGGCAAGTCGAACAGCGTCGCGCGTGCCGACGAGCGCTTCCGGAGAAAGGCCATCGTCCATGTTCCCGACGCCCCGCCGACATCGAGCAAGTGGGTGAACCGGAACGGCCGCAACGCCGCGATTATCCCGTCGGCAGCCGGCGCCGAAATGCTATGCATGGCCCCGATAAACGCCTCATGGTCCCCATCTTCGCCCCGGACGCTTGGCAGGCGCTCTGCCGGGCTGCCCGACTGGGCCACCCGTGCCAGCTGCACCCAGTTGCGCATGCAATTCGCCTGGTGCTGCGCCATGGGAAGAATGCTCTTGGGCGAATCTGAGGTGAGCCAGGTCTCCACCCCTGGCGCCAATCCATATCGCACCTCCCGTTTCCGAAGCAAACCGATGGCAACGAGCGCGTCAAGAAGCACCGCTAAACCGCGCGCATCGGCTCGACGAGCCCGCGCCAATTCCGGCGCCGTCTTCGGCCGACCGGCCACGGCGTCAAACAACTCCAGGTCTGCGGCGGCAGCAAATACGGCCGCCGCCTGGTAGCTCCGGCCGAGTTCCAAGAGACTCTCAGCCGTCCAACGAGGTTTCTCCGTTCGTTTCATGGCAGATCAGCACGCTTCAAGAGGAATGCCTTCTCCGATCAAGAGCACCGGAATCCCGCCGCGGATCGGATAAAGAACCTTGCCATCGGCACGCACAAACCCACCGTCGATCTGCTCGCGAATGGCGGCTCCGCCGCGGTTGGTCAATTGGCCGGCGGCGATCTGCGCATTCAGCTTCGCCACCAACGCGGGTTCCGCGACGGCCAGGTTCTGGTGGGATTCGGGACAGCAAAGGATTTCAAGGAGTTCTTGGGTATTCATCGATTTCAGAAGATCCGGTCTATTTAGACTCACCTGGCAACGGCTCGATCGGCCCTGGCCGGCCCAGCAACGGTCGGGCGGCTTCCAACGCCGCCTCGTAAACGGCCGTCAAAGCAACATGCGCCTGCCCAGCAACGCTCTTGCACGACTCAAACTCCGGCGCCGACCGAATGACGTTGCCCCCCAGCTTGCCCAACTTCACCGCCACACGGCCGTAAGGCGTCGAGACCGTTACTGACTCCCGCCGCAACTTCCGCCGCTCAACGGCAAAGCGGCGCACCCCGAACGCGCTCGTTTCGCGCAGGAGCATTTCACTGAACCGGTCCGCCTCCTCGACCGGGCACAGGATGGTCAGGAGGACGCCGGGGCGGTTCTTTTTCATCTGGATGGGCGTGTGAAAGACGTCCAAGGCCCGCGCCGCCAAGGCCCGCTCGACGAAGTGCCCCAGAACTTCGCCGCTGCAATCGTCGAGGTTCGTCTCAATCACGCTGACGGTGTCGCACTCCCAATCGAGACCACCGGACGCGCCCGCCTGAAGGACCTCACCCAAAACCGCCCGGAGCACATTCGGCCTGGTCTGGTTGACTCGAGAACCCAGTCCGTACCCGATCCGGGTGGCCACCAGGCCGCGCATCGGTTCAAACGTCTCGGCGAACTCCGCCAGCAACGCCGCCCCGGTGGGCGTCACCAGTTCGTGGGGTTCATCGCATTGGGTCACGGCAATGCCACGCGCGCCCAGGATTTCCAGCGTGGCTGTGGTCGGCACCGGGAACCGCCCATGGGCGCAATCCACCCATCCGGTGCCCTCCACCACCGGCGCGGCGATCACTCGCGGGCGATCCAACAACTCCAGCGCAATGCAGGCGCCTACGATGTCCACAATGGAGTCAATCGCTCCCACCTCATGGAAATGAACCTGGTCAACAGCCTGTCCGTGCACCTTTCCTTCCGCCATGGCGACCCGGTGAAACACCGAAATGGCGCGCTCTTTCACCCATTCGGAAAGGGCGCTCGACTGGATGCTCTGCCGAATGCCGGCAAAGGTTCGCGCCGCCTCGATTTGTGGATGCGCGTGGCCATGCGCGTGCCCGCCCTGTGCGTCCTCGTGATGGTGCTGGTGCTGGTGATGATGATGATGATGAGGGTGGTGGTGATGCGGATCATCGCCGTGGGAATGCCCGTGATCGTGCGTGTGGGAATGGCTGGGCGCGTCCTCGTGCCCCGGATCCCCATCCAAATGCACATCAAACTTCACCCCGCAGATGAAAGCGTTTTGGCGCCGTTCGGCATGCAGGTGATAGCCCCCCACCCCCAGCTTGGCCAATTCCCGTTCCAATTGCGGCAACCCCACACCCAGATCGATCATGGCCCCGAGAAACATGTCGCCGCTGATCCCGCTGAATATGTCCAGGTAAAGCGTCTTCATCGATGAACAGGCAACTTCCTTCCCCATCATTCACTCCCCGGCTGCCAGGGCATTAATCTGGCTGGCAGCGTATCCGGCATTGAAGCCGGCATCGATATTCACCACCGTCACCCCGCTCCCGCAACTATTGAGCATCCCGAGAAGCGCGGCCAGCCCGCCAAAGCTTGCCCCGTACCCAATGCTGGTGGGCACGGCGATCAACGGCCGACGCGTCAATCCGGCCACCACGCTCGGCAAGGCGCCTTCCATTCCGGCCACCACGACCAGCACGTTCGAGGATTGGATTTCTTCCAGCCTGGGCAGCAGCCGATGCAAGCCAGCGACTCCCACATCGTGCACCCGTGCAACCGTGTTGCCCATGACCTCCGCCGTCACGGCAGCTTCCTCCGCCACCGGCAGATCACTCGTTCCGGCGCAAACGACGGCGATGGTCCCAGGCCGCTTGGGCAAGGGACGATCCTCAATCACCAGGCAGCGGGCCACCTCGTGATGCACCGTTTGTTTAAACAGCTTGCGCACGGCTTTGGCATGTTCCGGCGTGGCGCGCGTTACCAGGACCCGGTGATCCCGCTCAAAGATTTTTTCGGCGATCGCCGCGACGTGTCGAGGTGTTTTCCCCGCCCCAAAGATGACTTCGGGAAAGCCCTTCCGAAGGCTGCGGTGCGTGTCGACCTGGGCAAACCCAAGATCCGCCACCGGCGCGGCTTGAAAGGCCTGCAACACCTTGTCGCGGCCAATCTTCCCCTTCCGAAACCGTTCCAGGAGAGCCAATGCTTCTGTCGACGTCACGCCGCCAATGTGTCAGCGAACCAGGCCCGGGTCACGTCCGAAAGCAATCAGGACCCGATGGGGGCTGACCCAACCCAGGCGCCCGGACCCGCCTCAAGGCCAGGTTGTGCCACCCCTTTCCTGCGACCTATCACGGGTTCCAATTCGTGGAGATCACTGGATTGCCAGAGATGCCGGGGCTCGACGCGATCACGGGGCTCGTGTTGCACAATGACACTCCGCTCGTTGGCGAGTTCGCGTGTTCAGACGAAGTCATGACGCAGTTCTGGAAGAACACCGTTTGGACGCAGCGGGCGAACTTCATCGAAATCCCCACCGCCTGCATCCGCGAACGGCCTGCGCTCAGGCCTGATACACGGCGAACACGTTCTCCGGTGGAACGTCCGGCTGGAACAGGTGCGCCGGGCTGAGGATGTAACCCCCGCCCCGCCCCAGCATTTCGCAATAGTGGCGCGCGGTTTTGCGCACTTCGTCCGGGGCGCCAAACGGCAGCAGTTGTTGCATATCGATCCCGCCATGGAAGCACAAACGCTCGCCAAACTCCGCTTTCAGGCGCTCGGGCGTCATGTCCGGTCCGACCGGCTGGATGGGATCGAGAACGTCCACACCTAGTTCGATCAACCTCGGGATCAGGGGAAAAATCCGGCCGCAACTGTGAAAGAGCACTTTGGCTCCAAGCTGGTGGATTCGGGTGATCATTTCCCGGAGGTAAGGCGCAACGAACTGCTCGAACATGGCAGCCGAGATGAGAGGCCCTCGCTGGCTTCCCAAATCGGAGATCAACAGGTAAAGGTCGATTCTCCCGTGGGTTGCTTCGGCCGCCCGCGTATAATCCTCCAGGTAAAAGTCGGTGAACGTGCGCGAAAGGTAATGCGCCCAATCAGGACGCTCCACCATGTCCAGAAACATCCCTTCCCAACCGCGAACCAGGGCCGGGCGCTGCCAGACATCGGCAAATCCGTAAACCAGCGCGAACTCCTCGTGTTGCCGAGCGGCAGCGGACAGTTCCGCGTAGCTGAAATCGTCCGGCTTCGGCCAGGGAAACGCCTCCAGGTCCGAGAAGCTCCGCGCACCGGTTAATGCGCCGCTGACATCTTCCCGCATGGGACCCCAAGGTGTTTGCTGGTAGACGTAACGCTCGCCCCAGAAATTCTGGAAGACGCCGTCGATCGCGCGCTCGGGCGGCGTCAGGGCGTCGAGGTGCCGCACATCGATCTGGAGCTTGCGCAGGAGCGTTTCGCGGTTCTCGCAGCCGGAATGGGCGAGCAAACGGTTCCAGGCCGGATCTTCCGCCCAGAAATCGCGCGGGGTTCGGTCTGGCTGCTGGTGCGCCAGGGCCATGAGAACACGTTCCCGGGGAATCATCAGCCGCAGTTTGTACAGGGCGTTCCAGGGGTTTTCAAGGCCGGCCATGCCCTTGACACTGCTGGGGCGCAGGGCGGGACGCGCATGAGATCGGCTGCAACCGGGGCGAATTCGATCTAAACGCATGATACACACATGGTAAACGCATTGTAAACGCACAAAAACATGAGTTTAACGTGCGTTTATCGTGCGTTTAGCCTGTGTTTACATCGTAGGTTGACCGGTTTATCAACGTCCCCAGTGCGCCCTCGAAACGAGCATTGTCCCAAAGCCGCTTGGGGACAGCAGAATCCCATTCGCGAAACTGCTCCGCGACGAAGGGACTGGGGTGAGATACGCGACTAGCTCAACGCGGCCGATTGCGGAACCGGGGCGGGCTCGGCCAGCCGCGATTTCTCCAGCAAGCGCGGGTAGGCAAACCCATAGAGCGTCGGTGCAATAAACCCAATGAGCGGAAGGATAAAGCAGATGGCCATGCTGTGGTAGGTATCGGCCAGCCAGCCCATCAAGGGCGGCGCGATGGCTCCACCGACAATCGACATGATCTGGAACGAGGCGGCGAGCTTGGTCTTTTCACCCAGATTTCGAAGGCTCATGGCAAAGATGAAGGGGAACATGATGGACATGAACAGCCAGCAGAATGGCAGCACGCGCCAGGAAACGAACTTAAGATCGGCCATGACCAGCAGAACGATGATGCAATTAACAATGCCGTACAGGGCCAGCAGGACATTCGGTTTGATGACCTTCGTGATCGCGGCGCCGGTGAACCGTCCCAAGGCGTAAAGAATCATCGCGATCGTGATGACATAAGCCGCCGTAGCCTCCGGGGTCATCGCGCCGGTGAGGGACCCATACCAGGCGAACAACGGATCGGTCACCGTGGCGCCGGCGGCGTCGTGGATCATGGCATTCTCGAGGATGTAATTCACCGCAAACGCGTTCACTCCGACTTGGGCGGCAATGTAGAGGAATTGCGTGACGATTCCCCACGTGAAATGAGGTTGGCGGATGAGAGGCGCCCGGTGGACCGAGGGGTCATCGGCCGCCCCTTCGCTATCCGAACCTTCGGCAATAGCGGGAAGTTTGATAAACCAGAAAATCCCGAAAACCAGCAGAACGACGCACCCCAAAACGACGTAAGGCGCCATCAAACCGCTGAAATCCACCGGCGTCCCCGCTTCATGCCGCTTCCCGAAGATCAGCAATCCGCCAATCGTCGGCGCAATAATGTAAGCGACCGAGTTGAAGGCTTGCGCAACCGAAAGCCGGGCCGCTGCCCCGTCTTTGGGACCGAGAACCGTCACATAAGGATTGGCCGCCGTTTCGATGCAGGCCAGGCCGCTCGAAAGGACGAACAGCGCGAACAGAAAGGCCCAAAACGTCTTGAAAACAAGGCCCGCCGGCACAAACAGGAAGGCCCCCGTCGCCACCACCACCAGCCCCAGCAAAATCCCCTTCTGGTAGCCAATCCGCCGGATCAGCAGCGCGGAAGGGAAGGCCAGGAGGAAATAAGCGCCGAACACCGAGGTTTGAATGAACCCCGACTGGGTTTTGCTCACGTGCAGGATGTTCTGAAAATGCTTGTTCAGCACGTCCAGCATGGCGTGGCAAAAGCCCCAGATAAAAAACAGCGAGGCCACCATGATGAAGGCGAACAACAGGCCCCGTTTCGCGTTGGATACAGGCATGGGGATCACTTCTACAGGGAAACCGGCTATTCACGCAAGCTGATCGGCATCAGGGCAGGGCGCCGGACCGCGCAACCAAGACTTGTTCCGGGCCCGAAATCCGCCACAATCCCAAGCCATGAACACCGGCACCAACCCTCACCCGGCCTATCCCCTCGCCCTGCGCCCTTTCCACGCGTGGCTGATCGCCGCCGTCGGCGCGCTTGTCATCCTTTCTTCGGCCCGAGCCGCGGAACCGATTCGCTCGGCCACCTTTGCCACGTCGCCCAAAGTCCGGCGTTCGGCTGGCGGCGAACGCTGGACTATCACGGCGAACCTGGACAGCGCCGGGCTCACCAACGTGGTCGTGACGGCTTCGGCAGCTTCCTGGGGCCAATCGCTGCCCCAACCGAGGGGGAACGTCGCCCCTGGCAAGGCGGACTTGGAATTCGAGGTGCCGCCCGTGAAAGCCGGGGAAGCGCTTCGCGTCCAAATTCGATCCGATGCCGGGGTGCAGGAATTCGAAGCAGCCAACCTGACTCCGCCCAAGCACTGGACGGTTTACCTCACGCAGCACACTCACACAGATATCGGCTACACCCGGCCGCAAACGGAAATCCTGCCCGAGAGTTTGCGCTTCCTTGATTTTGCGCTGGATTATTGCGATCTCACCGACGATTACCCTGACGACGCGAAGTTCCGTTGGACCTGCGAAACCTTCTGGGCAGTGCGCGAGTTCCTGAAATCGCGTCCACCTGCCCAATTGGAGCGGCTGAAACGCCGGGTGAGCGAAGGGCGAGTCGAGATTGCCGGCTTGCTGCTCAATCTTTCCGAAATCGCGACGGAAAGCTCACTCTGGACGTCCCTGCAAAGCTTGCGTGCCCTGAAAGCCCTGGATCTGCCGGTGATCACGGCCATGCAGAATGACGTCAATGGCGCTGCCTGGTGCCTTCCGGATTACCTGCCTGGGATAGGAATTCGTTACCTTACCATGGGCATCAACGAAACCCGGTCCATCCTCCCCTTCAATCAACCGACCGCGTTCTGGTGGGAAGCGCCTTCCGGGCGCCGGATTCTGGCCTATCGCGCCGATCACTATCACCTGGGGAACTTCTGGGGGATTCACACAGGCGACTCGGAGCGATTCGGCGCCGGGCTGAGCAAATACCTGCGGTCGCTCGAGGATCGGAAGTATCCCTTCGACCGCGCGGCTGTTCAATTCTCCGGATATCACACTGACAACTCGCCACCCTCGATGATCGCCAGCGACCTCGTCCGCCGCTGGAACGAGCAATATGCCTGGCCCAAGCTCCGTGTCTCGGTCGCGCGCGAATTCCTGGGGTATGTCGAGCGTGAGCACGGGAAAGAACTGTCCGTGCATCGGCAAGCGTGGCCGGATTGGTGGACTGACGGGTTTGGCTCTTCGGCGCGGGAGACGGCGGCGTCGCGCGAAACGCATTCTGCGATGCAGGTCACCGAAGGGCTGCTGGCCATGTCCGCGCTGCGCGGCCGGAGCATCCCGGAGCCGATCTTGCGCCGGGTGGCCGATGTGCAGGAAAACCTCATGTTCTACGACGAACATACCTATGGCGCCGCGGAGAGCATCGATGATCCGCTCGCCCAGAATAGCCAGGCCCAATGGAGCGAGAAATCGGCTTACCTCTGGACGGCCGTGAAGGACGCCAACCTTCTGCGCGAAGACGCCTTTGGCGTTTTCCAGGAGTTCCTGCCGCGCAGCGAAGTTCCCACGCTCGCCGTCGTTAACAGTCTGAACTGGCCCCGCTCCGGGCTGGCGACGGTGTTTATCGACAGCCAAATCCTGCCGCCGGATCGGGAATTCAAGATCGTGGATGCCGCCACCGGCGAAACCGCCCCCGCGCAGGCGTTAAGCCGCCGTTCGGAAGGCGCTTATTGGGCGATCTGGACCCGGAACATCCCCGCCTTTGGATACCGGCTCTTTCGGATCGAAACCAGCGACCGGCCGCGAACCGCTGAACCCAGCGTGGCCGTGTCAAAGCTCGAGAACCGCTATTACCAGCTCGAGGTGGATGCGCAAAAAGGGGCCGTTACCCGGCTCGTCGATAAAGAGTCCGGCCTCAATCTCGTCGATCCGCAAGCGCCCTGGGGCTTCGGCCAATTATTCCGTGAAACCCTCACCGAGAAGCGCGACTTCGTGGCCGAGCGCTTTCGCCGGGCCGCGTGGACCAATATCCAGGGGCAAGCAGGCGCCCCGGGACCGGTTTGGAAAAGCATCGTTCTGAGCGGGCAACTGGCAGGGTGCGCGGAGAAGAACGGTGCGCGCGTTGAGATTCGCCTGTACGAACCCGAGAAGCGCGTCGAGTTTCACTGGACCATCAGGAAACTGCCTGTGCCGCAAGCGGAAGCCGTTTACGTCGCTTTTCCTTTCGCGCCGCGCACAGGTCAAATCGCGTATGAAGCCCAAGGCGGCCTCGTCCGTCCAGGACTCGACCAGATCCCTGGTTCGTCCTCGGACTGGCAAACGATGCAGAACTTTCTCACCGTGCGGCATGATCGGGGACAGATCGTTTGGGGCAGTCCCGGCGCACCGCTGCTCCAATTGGGCGAGATCAACCTGGGCAAGTGGCAGCGAGTCACGCGCGTCGACCAGCCCCATGTCTATTCGTGGGTGATGAACAACTACTGGTTCACGAACTTCCGCCCCACGCAGGAAGGCGACTTCACCTGGAATTACTTCCTCACCTCCATGCGCGACAAAGGCCCCGCGGCCGCAACCCGCTTTGGCTGGGCTTCGCGTGTGCCGTTGGCCACCCGCGTGTTGCCTCCGCTAAAGACGGGAAGATCCTCCGCGCCACCCGCCCGCTCGTTCATCAGCATCGATGTCCCGGGGGTGGTTGTGGTCGACACCCGGCCTGGGCCGGCGGGCAGCGTCGTTCTGCACGTGCGCGAAGTGGCCGGCGAGACGGCCACGCTCGATACCAGCAACGTCAACACGTGGGCCGACCTGACATCCGCGGCGGAATTGAACGCGCTTGGCGAAACCATCCGTGATGGCGTCGAGTCGATCACCCTGCAGCCGTATGACGTCCGGTTTGTGCAGTTGTGGTTCGGTTCGCGCGAAGACTGACTTGGCCCGATGGCGATCTCTCGGACACTGTTATAGGGAAGATGTAGGCATTCTTATTTACCAAAGCCACGCTCCCGATTGAGAGCGTGACATTTTCGCTTCCAACATGCTTGACACGAGCTTGTTGCAGAAGTGTACACATTTGTAACCATTTCTCAAACGTTGGCAGACGAGGTGGTCACGTTTAGAATTCGGAATGCTGCCTCCATAGCGATTTCCCTTGGCACGTTCAAACTCGCGGACGCTCGCCCGCTGCTTGCAGCCCAAAAAGGACTCTGGAAACCGGCCGCAAGCCTGGTCGTTAACGATCGCGATTTCGCCACGCTCCTCCAGACCTTCCCCGCCAGGTTCAATGGAACAAACGACCCGATGTGACGGGCGTCGCGATTTGTGTGGGCTGAACAAGGCGCATGACGGAATTCTTCAGAGAGTTGGTTTCAGGAGCGATTCCCGTCGAAAAGTATCTAGGTTTCTATACCCCGCAGAGACTTCCGAGTGATCGCGCCGAAGGCGCCAGAACTCGTCAGCCCAGACTTCTGAGGAATTCTGTCAAGAGATTGTTTCATGGTTAT
>CAZODO010000004.1:0-1071 GCA_964578605.1 uncultured Verrucomicrobiota bacterium
CCGTTGCTTGCTTCCTCTTGGCCGATATCCTTGCTGTTTGGTGCCGTTGAGATTGCAGTTCCGGAAAGCGGAAGGAAACCACGGCGCGCGACGGAGCGCGCTGCCCTACCCACCTGAACGCGCCGTCCATGGAACAATGCCCCTAAAGCCGGATGCAAACCGGTTGGCAACGTGGGATTTGAGCCCGAGATGGTGAGGAGCTTGCGCAGAAAACGGGTTAAAGTCGCTTACTGGATGAGACTTGGCGACGGCCAAACCGTGCCAGGCCTTGGCCTGCGCCAGACGCTCAAAGAAGTCCCTGGGGATGGGTTTTACTATCGCGGGGGCGTTACTGACCCTGCGGCGTGGAACCACTTCGAAGTCGAAGGGCGCCTGAGTCCTGAGCTCCAGAGCATGGACATTCACACCTGGTGCGCCGTTCCCGAAGCCGAGCTGGCGAGGAAGTCCTTTTATTATATCGACGACATCTCACTGCAAGTCATGGAGGAACCACCGCGGTCGATCTCGACGGCACTCGATGAATATTACATTGGGGAGAAGATCGCTTGGAGACTCAGCGCTGCACCGGGGAATAATCCCGTAAAAATCCAGTTGCTGCAGGGCAATGGGGTCGTTTTTGAAGTGCAAAACAAGCCCGAAGCAGAGTTGCTCCAGGGTGAGTTTGAGACTGCTCAGCTGAGACCTGGCGTTTTTACCTTACGAGCCGCGGGCGTCGCTGGGGCCGAAATGCATACAGCCCAGCATCAGTTTATTCTCGCCCCTGATCCGTTTGATTGGTAAGCCATGACGGCAGCCCTTCAGGATCGCACTTCGATGAAGTCCTTGGCCGTGCGTACTTTGAAGCGAATCTTACTGGCCGCCCTGTGTGCCATTGCCGCCGGGACTCCGAGCGCGGCGCCCGGCGAACAAAGCCCAGAGCGCCTGCGGTTGATGATCGAGACTGATGCGGGGGGTGATCCCGATGACGAGCAGTCCCTGGTTAGATTTCTGCTCTACGCCAACGAGTGGGACATTGAAGGCATCATCGCCAACCGTGCGCAAGCCCGGGAGGGCGAAAAACTGAACCGCGAA
>CAZODO010000004.1:1081-104158 GCA_964578605.1 uncultured Verrucomicrobiota bacterium
GGGCCTGGCCATCGTGCGACAAATGATCGAGGCGTACGCGGCTTGCTACACGAACCTGGTCCGGCACGATCCGCGATACCCTCTGCCCAAAACTCTGCTGCGGCGAACCGTTTCAGGCTATTCGGACTCCGAAGAGGGTGTCCGGCTCGTCGTGAACGCTTTGCAGAGTGAAGATCGTCGTCCGCTTTGGTTTTTGAACTGGGGTACGGATCACGGATCCAGTCCCAGTTGCCTCAAACGTGCACTGGATCAGATTCTGGAGAGGCGCGGTCAGCAGGCCTACGCCACTCTCAAAGCGAGAATTCGGCTCAGTTCGGCGGATGCGTTTGGCGACCACACCTGGAGAATTGCCCCGCCGTGGCCTCTTTGGGTCGATACCTTCAACCCCGAACTTTCCGGCCGGCGCTGGTATCACCGATTTTCGGCCCTGACCGCGCGCGCGGGCGGATTCGACATCGACAAAGATGTCCGCCTCAATCATGGCCCGCTGGGTGCGCTTTACCCAACCAACACGACTCATCCGCAGAAGGAGGGCGACACCATGACGTTCATGTACCTGATTCCGACAGGACTCGGAGATCCGGAGGAACCCATGTGGGGGAGTTGGGCGGGACGATATGGCCTGCGGGATTCCTCTGGGCAACAATATTATTGGGCCAACCAGTCAGACGTGTGGAACGGTACCACTAATCGCGACAATACTCTCCTGCGTTGGGCCATTGCGCTTCAGAACGATTTCAAAGCCCGCCTCGACTGGTGTGTACAGCCTTTCAAGAAGGCGAACCATCCACCTTATGTCGTCTTGAACGGGGCCGACGGGATGCCGGTCCTGCGCGTTGAAGCAACACCTGAAGCGTTCGCAGACTTCGACTTCTCCGGCTCATCTGATCCGGATTCAGACAATCTGAGCTTCGATTGTTTCGCCTATCCTGAAGCCGGCACCTGCTCCGGTTCGCCCACCCTTTTATTCAAAGGCCATACCGCCAGGCTGAACGTGCCCAAGGAGGCTGCCGGCAAAACGATTCATGTGATTGTGGCGGCCACCGATTCAGGTTCGCCGCCGCTGACGCGTTACCGCCGCGCGGTTGTTAGAGTACGGCCCACCACCAAGCCATCCTCGTGAACAGAATGTGTCATTCATTGCCCCGTCTGATCCTGCTTGTCACCTGGTCTTTAGCCGCTGCTGAAGCCGTTCCGCACACGCGTATCACGCTGGATCACGGACCATGGCTAGTCAATGACCGGCCAACCAATCCCGGCAGCGCCGCCGAAGGGCTGCTCATGAATGTGCGCATGGTCAATGCGGTGTTCGAGGACCGGAAAAGACATCCGGAGTTTGACCCCGAGGCCAACACCGCCCGATTTATCACACGCATTCCCGATTATGCCGCGCACGGCGTGAATGCGTTTACGATTTGCTTGCAGGGTGGAATGCCCGGCTACGAAGGCGCAGTGAACTCCGCTTTCGAGCCGGACGGCAGCTTGCGGCCCTCTTATCTTTCGCGGGTCGAAAGCGTCATCCGTGCCTGCGACCAGCAGATCATTCCCAAGTGGTTCGTGGACCAGACCGCCGAACCAACCAGCGACGTCAAAACTCCCGAACTGCGCTGGAAACTTAATCCCCAAGTCTTTTCGCTCGGCTGGGAGTTGCCGGCCCGGCACTGGCCACAAAGCGGCCGCAGCGGCGAGGGCATCCCGGCTGACGCACGGGAGAAGCCGGGTTCCGGTGGCCAACTGATCGCCTTTGTGCCAAGTCTGGATTTGGTCGTCAGCCGCCAAACCGGCGGCAGCGGCGACTGGGCTTTTGAGGAATACTTGCGCCGTGCCTGCGCTGCGGCCTTAAAGCCACAATGAAACACTGCCAAACAAGGAACCGGCCGCTCACGCCTCTCTTCGCTCTCGTTCTCCAACTGGCGGTCCAGACGGCTCTTAACGCCGGTGACCTCTGGCACCACGGCGCGCCCGAAAGTCAGGGCTTCTCCGCCGCGAGACTCGAGGCCTTGCGGGAAGGATTGGCAGCCAGGAGCACCAAGGCGCTCCTGGTTATTCGCAACGAAACAATTGTCTGCGAGTGGTACGCGCCGGGACAAGAGGCCAAAACCAGATTTGGCACGGCATCGCTGGCCAAAGCGCTTGTGGGCGGCGTCTCCTTTGCCGTGGCGATGAGTGATGGCCGGATCGGCCTGGATGTTCCGGCCGCCAGGTTCGTTCCGCAGTGGCGTGATGACCCGCGCAAAACGCGGATTACGCTCCGTCAATTGGGGTCGCATACATCGGGTATCGAAGATGCCGAGGCCGACAACAAACCGCACGACCAACTCACTGGCTGGAAAGGGGATTTCTGGAAGCATTTACCCGTCCCGGATGATCCGTTTACCATCTCGCGGGACCACGCGCCATTGGTCTTCGAGCCGGGCGCCGAGATGCGGTACTCCAATCCCGGCATCGCTTTGCTGACGTACTGCGTCACCGCCTCGCTCGGGGACGCGCCGCAAAAGGACATCCGTTCGCTCCTGGCCGAGCGGGTCTTGCGGCCTATCGGCGTTCCCGACGCCGAGTGGTCGGTAGGCTATGGCAAGACTTCGGTTGTGGACGGTCTGCCGTTGGTCGGTTCGTGGGGCGGCGCCGCCTTTACCGCCCGTGCGGCGGCACGAGTCGGGCGGCTGATGTTGCGTGGCGGCGACTGGGACGGGAAGCGAATCCTCAGTGCGGAGGCCGTGCGGTTCACCACTTCGGATGCCGCCACACCCGGGCCGTGCGGTATCGGGTGGTGGAGCAACAATCAAGGCGACTGCGCAAAGCTGCCACGCGACGCGTTCTTCGGCTCGGGCGCCGGACACCAGATTCTGCTGGTCATCCCGAGCTTGAACGTGATTGTGGTGCGTTTTGGGGCAGTGCTCGCAGAGACTGATCACCAACCGAAGGCTTACCATGAACCGTATCGACTTTATTTGTTTGAGCCTTTGATCGAGGCTATTGCCGACAAACCGGCGGAAGCTGCGGCGGGTCCTAAACCGTCCGCTCTGGCTGCGCCTTACCCGCCGAGTCCTGTCATTGCGCGACTGGGGTGGGCGCCGACGAACACCCTTATCCGCCAAGCCCCCGGCAGTGATAACTGGCCGCTGACTTGGGCTGAGGACGATGCTATCTACGGCGCTTACGGCGACGGCAACGGGTTCGAGCCCTTTGCGGCACAAAGGCTCAGCATGGGTTTCGCGCGCATCACCGGCGCGGCGACGCGCTACGCCGATCCCCTGGAGATACTCAGGTTGGGCCCCTCCGCCTCCAACCGGCAGCCCTGGCGCGTGGTCAAGGAGTCGGGGATGGACATCTTTCACTTCTACCTGGGCCGCTCGAGGGGGTACGACAGGCTCATCAAGGCCGTGGACCTCCAGCGCATCGACATGGGCATCGCCATGAGCCACTTCGAACTGACGGCCAGGGAGTTGGGCCTCTGCGGACGATGGGAGAAGATGCCGTCCTCTTTGAGCCCCCTTCCTGAAAGAACCGAATATGTCCGGAGCTGGATCGCGTCGTGAGGCGGTCGAGACGTCGGTTGGCCTTGGCCAACTCCGTCGATTCAGGCACCCTCCCAGCGTGGCCGAAAAGCAAAGTCCAATTCGTCAGACCATGAGTCGACTGATCACGGTGGTGATGCTGGCTCGACTGGGTTGGGCGGCAGAGGTTTCACCGGCTGCGGAGGGCTCCGCCGAAATGCAGCAACTCCAGCGCTGGCTGGCCGCGAAGTTTGACGGCGATAAGCGCGCGGCCCCAGCCCAATGGGGGCTGGCCGTGCTGGCCAATTTTGACGAGTTGTGCCTGAACACTCGGATGGGACAGCCGCTGGCGATCGGCAAGACGGAGTACGCGCGTGGGGTCTTCTGCCATGCCGCCAGCAAGCTGGCCGTGCGGTTGCCGGCTCCGGGCAAGACCTTCTCCGCCTGCGTCGGGGTGGACAGCAACTCACAGACGCGCGGAGGGCGCGGCAGCATCGTGTTCGGGGTGACGGTCGCAGAAAAGGAGCTGTTCCGTTCAAAGATCATGCGTGAGGGAATGCCGGCCGAGCGAGTCAACATCGACCTCGGGGGCGCGAAGGAATTTCTGCTGGAAGTTGGGGACGCCGGCGACGGCATCGCTTGCGATCAGGCGGACTGGGCGGAGGCGAAGATCATGTTGGCCGACAATCGTATCCTGTGGCTGGGGGATCTCCCGATCCTTGGGGGACCGGAGGCCCCGGCGATTTCCACGGATCCGCCCTTCTCGTTCAGCTACGATGGCCAGTCCTCAGCCGCACTGCTCGAACAATGGAAGCTCGGTCGCAAGGTCAAGGAGCTCGACGCGCAACGAACGGAGCGAACGTTCACCTGGACCGATCCCAGGACCCAATTGATTCTCCGCTGGGTTGCGATCGAGTACCACGATTTCCCGACGGTCGAATGGATCTTGTACTTCAAGAACGGCGGCGCAACGAATACGCCCATCATCGAGGACATCCAAGCCTTGGACGCTCGTTTCGTGCGGAAGAAAGACGAGGTCTATGCCCGATTCGCCTCGCCCGGCGAGTTCGTCTTAAACCACCACGTCGGGAGCCCGTGTGCCCCCAATGATTACCAGCCACTGCGGACCGCTCTGCCCCGTGAGACGACCAAGCGCATCGCCACCACGGGCGGCCGCGGCTCGAACAGCGACTGGCCCTATTTCAACATCGAGTGGCCGGGTGAAGGCGTTGTCGCCGTGATCGGCTGGCCCGGTCAGTGGGCGGCGAGCTTCACCAGGGACAAGGCCAACGGGTTGCAGGTGCGAGCGGGGCAGGAGCAGACGCACTTCAAACTGCTGCCCGGCGAGGAAGTCCGCACCCCGCTGGTTGTCTTGCAGTTTTGGAAAGGCGACCGGATCCGTTCGCAGAACACCTTTCGCCGCTGGATGCTGGCCCACAACGTCCCCAAGCCGGGCGGTCAACCCATCCAGCCGATGCTGTTCGGCTGCAGTTCGCACTTTACAAGTGAGATGGTCGATGCGAACGAAGCGAATCAGATGCAGTTCATCAACCGCTACCTGGAGGAGCGGTTGAGAATCGACTACTGGTGGATGGACGCCGGGTGGTACTTCTGCGACGGCAACTGGGGCAAGACCGGCACGTGGGAAGTCGATACCAAGCGGTTCCCTCGAGGACTCCGGGCCATCAGCGACCATGCGCATTCCAAGAACATCAAGACCATCGTCTGGTTCGAGCCCGAGCGGGTTCACCCGGGCACATGGCTTGCCGAAGAACACCCGGAATGGATCCTGGGCGGTAAGAACGGCGGCCTGCTGAACCTGGGCAACCCCCAGGCTCGCCAATGGCTGACGGACCACGTCAGCGATCTGATCACCGCCCAGGGTATCGATCTGTACCGCCAGGACTTCAACATGGATCCGCTGGAGTCATGGCGGAAGAACGATGCCCCGGATCGCCAGGGCATCACCGAGATTCACCACATCACGGGCTACCTGGCCTATTGGGACGAGTTGCTCCGCAGGCACCCCGGGTTGTTGATCGACTCCTGCGCGAGCGGCGGCCGGCGCAACGACCTGGAGACGATGCGCCGCTCAGTGCCGCTGTGGCGGACCGATTTCCGGCTCGATCCCGTCGGCACCCAATGTCATAGCTACGGGGTTTCGTTCTGGCTCCCGTTGAGCGGGACCGGGACGGGGAACTTCGCCGCCTACGACTTTCGCAGCAACCTGGTCCCCCTCTTGAACTGCATCTGGGACGTGCGTGTCAAGGACGCCGACTACGAACTGATGCGACGGATGTGCGAACAGTTCCGTCGCGTGGCCGACTGCTATCTCGGGGACTACTATCCGCTGACACCGTACAGCCTCGAGAACACCTCGTGGATAGGCTGGCAGTTCGACCGGCCAGAACGCGGCACGGGTTTGGTGCAGGTCTTCCGGCGGGGCGAGAGCATCTATAAGTCGGCTGACCTGCGACTCCACGGCCTGGACCCCGAAGCCCGCTACCGGGTGCGGAATCTGGACTCACCGGAGGCCGACGTTATCAAGGGCCGACAGCTGATGGAAATCGGTCTGCCTGTCGTGTTGAACGATCGCCCCAGCGCGATCTTGATCTCTTATGAAAAGATTGACCCGTAGACTTAGCCGAAGCCGTCCCGAAGGATGGACCATCAGGACCTCCGCTCTTTGCCTGCTGTTGACAGCCTTGACGTCGGTCGGCAGCGCGGCGGCGCTCACCGGAAGTCAACCCTCCGGGCGTGACGCAAGACCTGGCGTCAGCACCGGTCCGGGCGTGCCTGCGCCCCTGCCGGATCATCCCGGGAATGTGTTTCTCGAGGGAGAAGAGGTCAGCATTCCTGTGCCGGAGAAGGTGCGATTGGTGCCCACACGCTGGCGCCTGTCCGATGACCGCGAAGTCCTGCGCACCGGCGTCCTGCCCGCCCGAGCGACAGATGCTGGCGCGGTTCTCGATCTTGGGCCTCTGAGCATCGGCTGGTATCGGCTCGAGTTCAGTTCCACCGACGGATCCGACCAGACCTGGACTTCCCTGGCAGTGCTGGGGCGGGTGCGAACTCCTCCGCCAGCAGACTCACCGATCGCCGTGGACTCGGCCGCTGCCTGGTTTGCGCGCGAGAATGCAGCTCAACAGCAGCAATTGGCGAGTCTCGCCGCTCTGGGGGGGGTCGGTTGGATTCGCGATCGTCTGCGGTGGCGAGACATTCAACCCCAGCCGGGCGAACTGGCGGCGCCGCCAACGACCTACGACACCTCAGCCGATGCGCATCGGGCGGCCGGGCTGGCTGTGCTCCAGGTCTTCCACGACACGCCGCCTTGGGCACGGGAGGGAGGAAGCAGCGGCGGCCAGTTTGCACCCGACCTGCGCCGCGTTTACGAACTTGGACAACGCTTGGCAAAACGGTTCAAGGGACGTGTTGCTGCCTGGGAACCATGGAACGAAGCGAATGTGGCCACGTTCGGCGCGCATACCGTTGACCAGATGTGCTCTTGGCAAAAAGCAGCGTGGCTCGGATTCAAGTCAGGGGATCCGGATGTCCTGGTGGGTTGGAATGCCACCGCCGCGGTTCCGACCATTCCGCACACCGAAGGCGTGCTCGCCAACGAGACTTGGCCGTACTTCGATACTTACAACATCCACACTTACGATTGGTCGCACGCCTACGCGGACCTCTGGAAACCAGCACGCGAGGCCGCCGCCGGGCGTCCCATTTGGATCACCGAGGCCGATCGCGGCACGCCCCATCTCAAGAACGCGCCGTGGTACGACCAGGATCCCCGGCTGGAGAGACTCAAAGCCGAGTGGATGGCTCAGGCTTATTCCAGCAGTCTCTTCGCAGGCGCCCAACGCCACTTCCATTTCATTTTGGGCAACTATCAAGAGCCTAACGGCGTGCAATTCGGCCTGCTCCGTCTCGATCTGACGCCCCGCCCCGCCTATGTCGCGCTGGCGGCGGTGGGTAGATGCCTCGCTGGGGCGAAAATCCTGGGACGCTGGCGACCCGGACAAGACGTTCAAGTGTATGCTTTTCGGGCCAAGCCAGACGGCCAAGAGCGGGATGTCCTGGTGGTTTGGGCAGAGAAAGAGGTGGGCTGGGATGGTCGCGGGACCACTACCGCAGACTGGAAGCTGCCGTCGCACTTGACCCTAACCGGCGTCGTGGATTACCTCGGGCGCTCGCGTGGGACGGCTTTTCCCACACCGTTGACCTCTGCTCCGACGTTTGTGTTTCTTCCGCCGGGCCAGGCTGCAAGCTTACCCCTTGACCCACCCCCTGCCCTGGCCGCACGCCGCGCCGGCGAGCCCTCGCCGGTCGTCATGCAGTTGCTGCTCCCGCGCTCGGCCGTGCGCAAGGTGGAGGATGCCCCGTGGTCGGAAGGCTATGCGTATTATACGCCCCCCGGTCGGTCTCTGGACTTTAAGCTGCACCTCTACAACTTCGCCACGAACGCAGCGCAGGGTCGCCTGTTGGTTGCGCGCCTCCCAAAAAGCTGGGAGCTGAATCTGACAACGGCCAGCTTCCAGCTCCCTCCGATGGGCCGTGGAGAGCTTGCTGGAACCCTGAAAGTGCCCAACAACGCCGAGACGCAGGACGGCTCGGTGATAGTGCGTGCCGATTGCGGGGCGCACGGCCAGCCCGTGCTGGCGTTTCGCGTGGTCGTGCGTGAATGAGTCACCTGCGCCTGTCAAATGGCTCGCGTTATTGTTGACCCACCTCCGGCCAGGATGGCGGAGCTGTCCCAAGCCTCCGACAGCCCAGGGGAACCATTCCTATGAGCGATTCATCTGTTACCCTTCGTGGTGCCTGCGCGGCTGCTCGGCACTGACGGCACGGTCGCGCCCAGCAACCGCATCAACATGGGTTTCATCGGCACGGGCCGCCAGGTGTTTCATGCCAACTTGCCTTGGCACCTCCAGGCAGAGGAAGTCCAAGTCGTCGCGGTTTGCGACGTTGATTCCTGGCGGATGGAGAAAGCCAAGGCGAAGGTCGATGAAGCCTGCGCCGCCAAGGCACCCAGCGGCGCCTACAAGGGCTGCGCCGCGCACCACGATTTCCGCGAGTTGCTCGCCCGGAAAAACGTGGACGCCGTTATGATTTCCACGCCGGACCACTGGCACGCTCATATGGCCATCGAGGCGGCCAAGGCCGGCAAGGGAGAGTGGGACAGATCAAGGGCATTCGATGAGAGCCTTGCCTTTCCGCGGCTGCTGGGCCACACTACGCTCGTTCACAACGCCGGGTCCGGTGTGGAGGGTTCATTATGAAACGACATCTGCTTGAAGGACCAAAGCAAGCGTCTCACCGCGATTGCCCCTCGGGCTTTACCTTGATCGAATTGCTGGTCGTTATTGCCATCATTGCCATTCTTGCCGGCATGCTGCTGCCCGCCCTGGCGCGTGCCAAGGAGAAGGCGAAAAGTATCAAGTGCATAAGCAACATCCGCCAGATGGCCTTGAGTTATTATCTGTACGCCGATGACCATACCGACGAGGTGGTCACGCTCTACCTAATGCAGGCTGCCCCGACCAACGCGCTCTACCCGGGTTCGGTGACTTGGTGGGTGGACCTGCTGCGGCCGTATTTGCAGGGAACGAACATCATCGGGTGCCCCACCGTCATGGGAGGCGTCAAATCCACCGCGGGCGGCCCTGGCGGTCTGGGGGTGGCTTTAAGTCATCCGGAGCTTTCGGCGTGGTCAACCGAGTGGCGTCCCAAGATGGCCTCAATGCCAAGTCCTTCCAAAAAGCTGCCGTTTGTCGATTCCGGCCTGATCGCGAATCCACTTTCCAAAGATCCAGACGCCTGGACGGAGGTATCGAAGCAGCAATCGCTTTACTGGCGCGTCCCGACCAACCAGGGCTACTACAACGACGATCCACAGCGGCCAGTCGGCCGCCATCTCAAACGTTGTGTGGCCGGATTTGCCGACGGCCATGCGGACGCGCTCAAGGTCAGCAAAATCGGGCTGCAGTTCTATCCCGGGAAAGCGCCAGACGGCAGAAATGCCACCGGGGCGCCTTTCCTCGGCGGCAATGGCATTTATGATGACCGCTGGATGTGGTCGTTTGCGGCGCCCTGACGGTGCTCCCGTATGAACAAAGGCAGAGACATCCTCCTGGGAAGCCTGGCGGTTCTGGCCGTGGTGGTTTCCCTCTATTTCATTTTTGGCAACCGCTCGCAGCGCGTGAACCTCGGCACCTACGAAGTTCTGGGAGCGGTCACGGCCGAAGAAACAGCGAAGCTCATCAACAATCGCGGCCGCGTGCTGGTGATGGCCCGTGACCTCGGCGAAAACACCTCGACCGAAGCCGAACTCGAGGCCTTCGCCCGGACGCTCAAGAAGCATTCCGGCATCAGCGTGATCACGGATAAAGTCCAGGTTGCACCCATGGATATGATGGCGACCGGCGGAAGCGTCCCCCCGGAGACACTCTTCAACGCTCTGGAAAAGCACCCCGACGTGACGGCCCTCGTTCTCTTCTTCGCGTTCCCGCAACTCGCGGATTCAGATCTCGACAGACTCAAACAGTATAAGGCCAAGACCGTGGTGGTTTCGTCTTTTCGCTCCGAATACGAGCGCTTGCTGGACGAGCAAACCATCCAAATGGCCATCGTTCCCCGGCCAGACGCGCCGGAGACAATTAACGCGAAGGCTGGCACGCTCCGGGAACGGTTCGACCAGGAATTCGTGATCGTCAGAGCCGGGCAGTGACTCCCTGGACAAGGTGCTGAGGCTGAAGAAGGCGCGTGTCCAATCCGTTGGCCGGTCACGGAGATACGGCGGCATCAGGGCATCGAGAGAAGGGGGAACTGCGGCGTAGCGGGTCTTTTAACGGTGGATCGCTATCGCTTGCTTGCTGGGAGATCCATGCCACGGCCGTCACCATCTGATCGTGGGCGGGGATGCTCCACAACGCCTTGCCCGTGGCCAGGTCAATGGCGCACAGCGAGCCGTCGCCGTGCCCAACCGCCAATCGTTTGCCATCCGGAGAAAAGTCCAGGTCGCCATCCTCTTCCGCTCGGCACATCCCAGAGCCGCACGAGTTCCCCTTGGCGCACAAAACCGGATACGGCCAGCGTTTTCCCGTCGGGGGCATAAGCCACGCGATAGACGGAGGGCGGCGTTTGGCAGACGCCCCAGCTCCACTGCCGCGTCACTCCGGCATTGCTGCCGTAGCGGGAGCAATTCCTCCGCCGCCTTCGGCTCGCCCTCTCGCACGCGATCCAGGATGCGCGTGACGTCGCCCATGGGAGCGAGGTTAGACCATCGCGGCCGGATGTCGATCACCGAACATCAACGGAGTTGCCCGCTTTGCGCCGTTGGACCTGAACAAACCGTTCTGCAGCAGAATTTGATCATGGGACTCATGGGGCTTGACGTCGTTTACACTGTAAACGACCCTTGCCTCATGCCGAGTAGAGTGCAGTCGTGTCGAATTGAAGAAGATCATGCAGCCTTGTTGTTCCGCCAAGCCAAGCGCCGTCATCTTGAGGTCTCCACGTTGAGCAGCCTCTATTTGAAAGAGAAGGCTCTCGAAGAGGAATTTCCGGGGATTGGCTTTCGCGATGCCGCGGGTGGACGGGAAGCGTATGTTCTCGGCCAACGTGTCGCGGTCTGGGAGGTGACGGACGTGCATCGTGACGCAAAAACCATTGCGCGGACTGCGGACCATTTTGCCTGGCCGGAGTACCTCGTCAAATGCGCGCTCGCCTACGCCAAAGAATACCCAGAGGAAATCGCCGCGGAGCGGGCCGCGGAGGTTGGCGAGTGATCCGCCTGGTTGCAGACGCTAACCTGTCGCGACGATTTGTAGAGGCCTGTCGGCGTTTGGACAAGGAATTGCCCATCGTCCACCTGGCGGACTGGATGGTGGGCAAGCATCGAATCTCCAAGGACCCTGTCCTACTGGAGGTGCTTCGGCAGCACCGATTGATCCTGATCACGTTTGACCGTCGGACCATGGCCATGCATGCGGGACAACTCACGCGCAGCGGGGGTGGTCACGCCGGCGTGATCTTGTTTCGGAGAAGTGTCTCGCCCATGGATTACGGGAGACAATCCCGGCTGATGGTCGAATTCTGGATCGAAGCCAGCGCTTGGGATTGGTCCGACCGCATTGAATACTTGCCGCGGAGTTGAGGCTGGCGTGACCGACCACCCTTGCTCCAGGCAGGGCACGGCGAGAACCGGACGAAGTGCGAGACGGACCGGAGCACCCGAAAGAGGCAAGTCAAACTGAGACTTCCCAGGAATCGGACGCTTGACGTTCGGTTCACCTCTGCTCTGATTCACTTGTTCACGATCAGAACGACCATGAGAACCCTGCTATCGCTCGCCTGTCTGCTGCTGACGCCAATATTCGCGTTTCCGCTGGTTGCGGGCGAACCAACATTACCCGAGCTCGAGCGGCAGTTTCGTGAGTTGCCGATGGAGGCTAGGCGGTGGACCGGCCCGCTCTTCTGGTTGCACGGGGACGAGTCGCCGGAACGTTTGAGAAGGGTTGTCAGCAAGGTTGCCGAAGGCGGCAACGGCAGTTTCACAACGGAATCGCGTCCGCACAACGACTGGCTGGGGGAGGGCTGGTTTCGGGATGTGGCGATTTGCCTGGAGGAAGCGAAGAAGCACGATCTCAAGCTTTGGATCTTTGATGAAAAATGGTGGCCCAGCCAGGGTGTCGCCGGCCAAGTGCCCCCGCGATACGCGGCCAAGCAGTTGGAGGCATCCGCCATTGCGGTGACGGGGCCGCGTCGTTTTGAGGCCGACGGTTATTCGGGCGAACAGTTCATCTCGGCCATTGCCGGACTGGAAACGAGCGAGGGCGCCATAGACGGCGGCAGCCTGATCGATCTGCGGCCGTTCATCCGGAACGGTCAATTGTCCTGGAACGCGCCCGAAGGTGTGTGGCGCGTCATGAAGTTCACTTACAAGCTGGCCCCGGGACTGGGTCAGGGCGGCGGCACGGAATTGAGCGTCGACGGCATGAGCCCGGAATGTGTGGACTGGTACCTTGAAACCGTCTATGCCCCGCATTACAAGCGGTTCAAGGACGACTTCGGAAAGACGATTGTGGGCTTCTTTTATGACGAACCAGAAACCCGCGGAGACTGGGGGACCGCCCTGGACACCGTTCTGGCCGAGTTGGGCGTCGATTGGAAGCAGGCGTATGTGGGATACAAATTCAAACTCGCGGGTGAGGCGCAGGCTGCCGCGCGCTATCAGTATCTTGAAGCCCGGGCTGAAGCTTGGGGACGCACCATGTATGGGGGCATTACCCGCTGGTGCCAGGAGCGCGGGGTGGCGTCCATCGGCCATTTCATGGAGCACGCCGGGATGTACCGACTCCAGGACTTTTGCGCCGGCGACCTCATGCGCGTGCAGAAATACAGCAGCATGGGCGGGATCGATGCTGTGTTCTCGCAGTTCAAGATGGGCCAGAGGGCAGCCTACGATGCGCCCTCCTGGCAGACCCCGAAACTGGGCAGTTCCATCACGCATGCCTACGGCAAGCCCGATGACCTCAGCATGGTGGAAATCTTCGGCGCGCGCGGCCAGGACCTCACCTATCCAGAGATGAAGTGGTGGACCGATCACATGCAGGTCTCAGGCGTCAATTTCCTGATTCCGCACTCGTTCAATCCGCGCGCGCCACGAGACACGGATTGTCCCCCCTATTTCTACAACGGAGGATTTGAACCTCGCTGGCCGCTCTACCGTGTGTTTGCGGATTACACCAGCCGCTTGACCCTGATGTTGAGCGGCGGCCGGCACGTCTGTCCGGTAGCGCTGCTTTCGCCCGGCCAAAGCCTGCACGCGGGCAAGGGCGTTCCTGTTGACGACATGAGCGAAGTTCTCCAGGACGCCCTGTACGATTGCGATTGGCTTCCCTATGAAGTGTTCGAGCGCGACATGAAAGTCGCCGGGAAAGAGCTGCAACTGCGAGACGAGTCCTACCGGGTCCTCGTCGTTCCCGCGGTCGAAGTCGTGCCCTGCGGGGTTCTGGCCAAAGCAAAGGAGTTCTTCGAGGCCGGCGGGGTCGTTGCCGGCTACGGCTCGTTGCCGGCGCGTTCCGCCACGTTAGGCAAGAGTTCGGCCGAGATTTCCGCGTTGCGCGAGGCCATTTGGGGAAACGCCCGTCCCGGGCTGGGCGTCTGCAAGACCAGTGCCCAAGCTGGGCGCTCCTATTTTCTGCCCGAAAAACCAACCCCGGAGATGCTGCAGGAAGTCCTTGCTGACGACGCCGGCGTCCACCCGACGCTGGAAGTTCTGGAAGGCAAGACGGACCACTGGCTGCATGTGCTTCACCGTGTCCGGGCCGGACGCGACATTTTCTTTATCGCGAACCAGAATCATCTTGGCCCTGCCCGAACCTTCAAGTTTCGGGTCGTGGCGGAGGGTGAACCTGAGTGCTGGGATGCGATGCGCAACGAGATCACGGCTGTGCCATACAAGCGGTCGGGCAAGGATACGGAACTCACCCTCACGTTTCAGCCGAACGAAAGCGTTCTGCTGGTGTTCCAGCCCGCGAAGCGGTCCCTGCCTTTGCGAGGCAGTGTCGAGTCCTCCAGGGACGCGCGGACCCTTCCTGTGGCTCGGCTGGCCGTGGCGCTTCCGCCCCAACCGGCAATTCAAGCGGAGTCGCCATTCCATCCCTTCTTCCACGGCCGATCCTGGGTGTGGTATCCGGAAGGTAATCCAGCCCAGGCCGCTCCTCCGGGCGCGTGCTATTTCCGGAAAGAGATTGCCGTGCCTGCGGGACGCAAACTCACCGGGGCGCAATTTGTCGGGACTGCGGACAACAGCTTCGTTCTTTACCTAAACGGAGTTGAAGCGGGGCGGAGCGACGCCGACGGTGAAGGATGGCGCAACCCGGTGCGGTTGGATGTGGGATCCCACGTCAGAACCGGAGTGAACCTGCTCGCCATTCAGGCGGTCAACGCCACTGACCAGCCCAGCCCGGCCGGGCTCCTTGGCTGTTTCCGCGCCGAGTTCGAGACCGGCGAGCCGCTCATCGTGCCCGTGGACGCCACCTGGAAAGTCTCCCGGGAAACAGGCGACGGTTGGACGAAACGCTCCTTCAACGACGCTGGCTGGACGATGGCCGCCGAGGCAGCCCCTTACGGAAGCGGGCCCTGGTCTGCCGTCGGGGCGGGCCGGCTGACGCTCAGCCCGGTCAAGGCGGACCCGTTCGTCGGAACGTGCAACATTCCGGCGGATGTCGACCTGACGCGGGGCGTGGACCTTGTCATGGAAGGTGTCGCTCCGGAAGCAGCCGCCCGAGTGACCATCAACGGTCACGATGCTGGAGGGTTGATCGGGCTGCCTCTCCGGTTGCCCGTCGCGCGCCACCTCAAGGCGGGCCTCAATGAGATTCGGATCGAACCGTTCGCGCCGGTCTCCGCAAACTTGGTGATTCGGCGTTAGATCTCGCCTCAGTAGATCTCCAGACATCCCTTGGTCGTGTCGGTTTCGAAGGCACGAATCTGCTCCACATGCGAGCGAATCAGCTGCTCGATATAGCTGGTTCGTTTGTTGCCACACCGGAGCCAAATCACTTTCGGCGGATGCCCGAGGAGCGCGCTCCGCTCGAAGTAGTCCGAGTCTTTTGAAACCAGCGTGAAGCCGCTCTCCCGGGAGTAATCCCAGATGACTGAGTCGTCTGCTTCCTCCATCCCGAGCAACTTCACCTGGCTCGAGTCTGGGAAAATATCGTCGAGTTTCCTCGCCAGCCTGTAACTGAGGTTCTGGTCGAACAGCAGTTTCACGAAGTCACTGTGACCAACCGGCGTTCACGATCTGCCGCATATTCCAGACAGGCGCGGATGTCCTCCTCGGTCAACTCGGGGAAGTCATCCATGATTTCCGCGTGCGACATGCCGGCCGCAAGCCAGCCCAGGACATCCGCTACGGAAATCCGCATGTTCCGAATGCACGGCCGGCCGCCGCGCTTTCCCGGTTCCATTGTAATGATTCTCTGGTAGTCCATGATTTCTGTAATTTAGCTTCATTCTTTCAACAGCTTGGCGAGAAAAGCTCCAAGCTCCTGGTGCAAGGCGCCATTGTAATGGTCCGGCCCATCAATCTCGAACGCAACCTGGCTGTCGATGGTTCTGAGGGCGTAATCGATAAATCGGGGATTCCCGAGGAAGTCCCGATACGGGAACTCGTGCACAAGCATCTGTGCCTTTTCCAGACCGAACACTTCGCGGAACAGATCCACGAAGATGTCTTCCGGCACACTGCTTTGAGCGGCGCGTTCCACACCGCGAGGTAAACATGGCCGGGGCGGCTCAATCAAGGCGCTTCGTTCTTTCGCCCGATGCCGGAAGTGACCGCCCGAGCCATTCTCGGAGAAATGGTCGCGGAGATAGCTGGCAGGTGCATGTTACTGGCTGGCGGCGACGAAGCAGACCTTTTTCAGTTCGCGCTGAAATCGTCACATCTCGTACTGCTCCCGCATCTTGGGACCGTCACGTTTGACGAGGCTCACTCAGGGGATTCGGGGGATTCGGGGTCGGACCGGATTCGGGGTCGGACCTGAGCGATGTGTTGCGATTGAGGCGCTTGAGTCCGGTCCAGGAGTCTCGGGATGGGCTTGCGGACGATTTTCACCCGGTCACAATTGCTTCTGAGCCTGCTTGCTTGCTTCGCCGAAACCGGAGTGAGATGCTCCCGCAAAACCCAGGGGCTCTCCCCTAATGATCGCGCAACTCAGCCGCTACCGGTGAGTCATGGTATCCGCGATTGCGGGACATCGCGCCTGAGCCGACTGCGCTGCTTTCGGTCCACCGCAGCCCGCGTGCCATGGTGTCCTTGAAGAACCGGCCGGTGATCGCGGGCAGACGTGAAGAGGAATTCCCCGTGATGCCAGCGCTGCCGCTTTCCTAGAGGGAATAACTTGGGGGTAAAAACGAGCTGGAAGCAGCTCCGGCACCGGTCGCTGCCAGCCTAAGCAGCACTCACTTAACCAGTTCTCCAGGTCCGACCCGAAACCAAAAGCTGTGTGCCCGTGGGCTGAGCCAGCAGTGCGATGTTTTGGAAAGCCCGCAGTGACCTCTGCCACCCGCTTCACCCCGCCAGCTTTCTCTGGGGTTCTATGGAAGCGGCTTTACGCGTCCATGGTTCAGTAACATCGCTGGTTGTCCGGGAATTGAGAAAGGGGCGCATGACGGAATTCTTCAGAGAGATAGTTTCCGGAGCAATTCCCGTCGAAATGTATGGTTTCCTCAGTACCAGAGCCATCAGCATGGACCTGGCTGGCTGGGAACTCTGGGCTTTGCTGCCATAGACGTTCTGCGCAAACGCAAGCCCGGTGCTAGATTAGCTCGCGCTTAGAGCGGCAGCACCGTACAGAGGCACAGTTGTGTTCCTGAGAAATAGTCATTAGAATGTGCGGGACTGACCCCTTCGACGAACCGCGCCATTACAACTTCCCCGGTGACGGAAAGCCTAGCGAGCATTATTTTCCAGGCGAGCTGAAGATGGCCATTGGTCGTGCCGATTTCGTGAAGCTGCCGGCGTTTGGTCCACTAACGCAAGTGGACCTGTTGCGCCGCTATTTGAACAAGAACAACGATTACAGGCAAAGATCGATGGTGGCCACGAATCGCGTCCTGGTCGGAAGCTTTGTTGACGGTGACAATGACCACTACTACAAGAAGATGTTTGAGGAGGCCGTCAAGAATGGCAGTCGGCTTTTCGGCTGGGCACCCGAGGTGATTGTTTCGGGTGATTGTCTGGTTCCCAATAATCCATGCCTTTGGGGCCTGCTATGTGGCAACGGTCAACCAAATCACGTTCAGGGTACGAACCGCGCGTTTCACGTGTCATCGGATTTCGCCAACACGAACACGGAACCTCAAGCCACGTTCGTGAGTCTGTTCGGCTCATATTTCCTGGATTTCGAATACACGAACAACCTGATGCGCGCCCTGCTTGGCACATCAAAGCACACGTTGGGCGCCATGTGGTTCTCAGGCTTCGAGGTTCCGTCCAGCGCCACAGCTGGGACGGATCTGTCGTTTGAGAGGCTTGGGCTGGGCGATACCTTCGGCGCCGCGGTTCAGCGCTCGATCAATCAGACGCCGAGCTTCAACATGAATTCATTTATGACTGTGCTCGGGGATCCTACTCTCCGGTGGCAAGTGCTGGCTCCGGCAAAGAACGTGACCGCAACTGGGACAACCACGGTCATTCTCAATTGGACTCATTCCGCCGAAACGACTCAGTATTTCGTTTATCGGTCGACGAACGGTCTGGATGGGCCCTGGGTGAAGCTTACTACGAGCGGCGTCATTGACGGGAACAGCTACACCAACGCAAGTGCGCCTCCTGGGACCAAAACCTACCAGGTCCGCGCGGCGAAGCTGATCTCGACAGGGAGCGGATCGTACACGAATCTAAGCCAAGGCGCGTTCGCCGTGGCAAACTAAGGTGGACATGAATAGATCGCTGTGCTTACTATTGCTGCTGGCATTTGGAATTGTCGCGGCGCAGGGAGCTCCCTTCCGGAATCTCGGGTTTGATGAGGCGAATACAAATAATCCTGTCGCGATTATTGACCTCGGCTGGTTTTGGGGCACACCAGAAGACTTGCTCCCTGGCTGGGAGATCGCTCAAAAAGTAGTGGGTGTTAACGCCAAACCCGCTGGACTGGACTTCATCAGCCTGTACGAGCCCGGGGTGATCGCGGATCTGCCGGTCGAGGGGCGGTTCTCAGTCGGATTGCTGCCGCCTCCGGGGACGTCTTACACTTTGAGTCAATCCGGCGATGTTCCGGACGGAGCCCGGGCGATCCACTTCCTGAGTTCTGGTGTGCACGTGCGTCTGAGTATCAACGGAGAGGAGGTGCCAACAGTCTATGTGCCCCGGTCGATCGGGTATCCCGGCGACGCTGTGAGCGAAGTCTACGACGTGTTCGCAGACATCTCGGGGTTTTCAGGACAGACTGTGGGACTCTCGCTTGCCACATTGCCGAAGGACGTGGCGCCACTCTTTTCGGGGCTGGACAGCATTTCATTCATCGTGCCCGAACCGTCGTCCGTTGTCTTGTTGGGTGCCGGCGTGGCTGGGCTGGTTCTCTTCATGCGGCGGAAACGGATCGCGTTCTGAACATTGTTGGCGCACTGTTGAAGAACCTGTCCGGTCTGGCGTGGTCGGACCAGAATGTCAGTTAGTTAAGAACGCGATTTTCTGAAGGCGGCTTTTGACTGGCGACGCTGCCGGTAATAGCTCTTGTGAGGAGTCTCCAAAAAGCGAGAGCGATGATTTCTGAGGAAGGGGAATGGTTTGGGGCGCCGTTTAATGGCGCGGGGTTCCCTCCGTCCCGGTCGGTCGGGATTCAGATCGACGGCTAAGACACGATAGAGCTCATCCATAAGTTGCTGGCGCTGTCGTTTGCTGCGAGCGCGCAGCAGAGCCTCACTGTAGCGGCGCATCCGGGCTAAAGCCCCGGCGAAGCTGACCCTCTCCAGAGGCACGCGCGCGCGACGGGCGGCTTCCAACATGAGCCGACGGCCGAGGTTGTGGACGAGCAAATGCATGCGTAACTCCCGGTCAATATTCTCGGGATTCTTGCAGCTTAAGTGTTCCATCTGGAGAGTGGTTTTAAGGTGACGCAGCGTCAATTCCATGGCCCAGCGCCGCAAATAGAGTTGGCCGAGGGCTTGGGCCGTATACTTGATGGGATCCAGGAGAGTCGTGACAAGGATGACCTGGCGGGTGCGGAAGCCGGGCAATCCCATGCGGCAGCGGACCAAGCGCAGATCTAAATACTCGGGGAGGGCAGCCCATTGCTCGGCCGTGAGGGAGGAGGCACGCGTACGAGGCTTGAACCAACGAATCAGGGATTCGGGGCCGGACCTGAGCGATGTGTTGCGATTGAGGCGCCTGAGTCCGGTCCACGAGTTTCGGGATGGGCTTGCGGACGATTTTCACCCGGTCACAATTGCTTCTAAGCCTCGAGATGCTTCCGCAAAACCCAGGGGCTCTCCCCCAATGATCGCGCAACTCAGCCGCTACCGGTGAGTCATGGTTTCCGCGAGGGCCGGTCAGGGATCGAAATCGATGGCCAGGCAGAACTCCCGGAGCCGGCGGACGAGGTAAGGTCCGTACTCCTCGCCCCATCTTCGTTCCAATTCCCGCCTGCTGGCATTGGCCGTAATGATCGTGAGCCGGCAATTGGACAACCGCTCATCCAGGATGCCGTAGAGCGTCTCGACCAGCCCTTCGGACGGCTTGAGTTTGTCAGGTTCATCCAGGACCAACACGCCGCAACGACACAGAACATCGAGCCAAGCCACGCGGTCCGCCGCTTTGGCGAAGTGCATCGTTTCCTGGTACCCTTGCCGGAAACGTCGCGCATTAAGCCAGAGCCCCAAAGGCGCGTAGATGCGGCGACTTTCGTAATCTTGGCGCACCGCGTTGCCCTTCCAACGGCGGAACATGGCCAGGCATGCGAGGTGGGTAGCCACGCGTGTTTTGCCAGTTCCTGAGCGGACCGAGTGGAGGAGCAGCCCTGGGGGTTGATCCTCCTGGCCGCTGCCATGCGGCGCCTTTAACCATTCCTCCGCCATTCGAATCCGGTCCGGACCGCAGCTTGGCCGATGCGGATCGAACCTCCAGAAGGTCTCGGGCACATCCTGCCAATCGAGCCAGCTGTCGAAGAGGCACTGACGGGAACAGAACCATTCATGGGCCAGACTGCCGGAGGCGTCCCAACGGGCCTGGATGGGTTCTAGGCAAAAGTGGCATTCGCCTGTGGGTTCCGGCTGATCTTGGTCCATTTCGTGGAGGGCTTACCAGTTGTTGAGGATTTGCCGCTGCGGCTTTTCAGGAATGGAGTGAGCGCCGGGGCTGCAGCCGCCGCGGCTAGCGGCGGGCTGCAAGCCCGGCGCGTTCATTTCCATTTTACTGATACTACTCTCTTTTTGGAGAGTAGTATCATGTTCTTTAATTGCGGGCTGATTATCGGCCGCGTGTTCTGCCGAAGGGGTCGGGCAAACCTTGCCTGACCCTTTCCTTCGGAAGCTGCAGAGCGTGTAGGTGCTGGGGTGGTGCCTTTTGCGTTCGGAGTCAAAGTGATGTTCGATCAAAATCAACCCGGCCGCTTCCAGTTCCGCGTTGGCTTCTGTGAGAGTTCGGACGCTCACCCCGGCATGACGGGCGATGAGCGCCCTCGGTGCCGTGTAGGTGGGTTTCCCCTGGCGACTGGCCTCGACGACATGACCCGCCAGGTAAACAAGTTTCGCGCGCGTCTGGTTGGAGATATGAGGACTCTGTTCGATGCGGTCCAATGCCGCCCGGGCAAACCAGCAAAACGGTGCCTCGTCCCGGGGTCGGAAGCTCCGTGCCGCCGGTTTGGGTTCAGCTTCATTCATTTTCTACGTCTTCCGCGCTGCTCCGCGGGACGCGACGATATCGCGAAAACGTGGCCGGCAGCGCATCGCCACTTTATGGGCTTCCCTCCCTTCGACCCGGTGACCGCGAACACGACCGTCCAACGGCCGCCAATGTCTTTTACTACTGACCGGCTGTAGAGCGCAACGGGATTTCAGGCATCTGCACCAGTTGCGCTTGTTCCGGGGTGAGGCCCACGAGCGGCCGAAGTTGCGATTCGTGATCGGGCCTGCAGTGTGCGCAAATTGCGCACAGATGCGTAAACAGTTCTGCTCCAGAGTGGTGTCGTTGATCAGTTTGCGGCGCTCGGCTTTCGCGTTGCGGTCTATTCTGGAACCGGGCTTGGGCGCCGCGGCAAAGCCCAGGTCCTCCATGGCCCTTTTGACCCGGCGGGCGGTGTTCTTTCGGCCACCGGCGGTTTCCACGGCACAGGCCCGGGCGAGTTGGGCCTCTTCGGGCTTCAGATCGATCAGGGGTTGGATTTGGGATTCGTGTTGGGGTGTTGATGACAAATTGTCATCAGGCGCCTAAGCACTTGCGCTGCAGATATTAACCGGTCGACATAGTTGCGGCCGTACTCCCATTTGGCTTTGCAGTAGGCCTGAAAGTTGTCGTAAATGGCGCGGTACAGATTGGCGTCGCGGATCCCTTCGCGTTTACGTCCCCGATCTCGATGCCAGCGATCGCACCGGGCCGGAGGTGGCAGCATTGCTTCCTCTGGCGTCAGATCCGTTCGAACGCAAGGCGCTGTTGAGATTGCTGTCGGCGAGCCAGGGTCTTGGCGACTGACGGCCAGAACCGCTTGGGCGCGGCCCGGGACCAACCAATTCATGGCTGGCCTTTCCGATGCTCTTGCGGAACGGTCATGCCGGTTGAAGTACGATGTCATCATCATTGGCGGGGGCGCCGCAGGGCTTTTCTGTGCCCGTGTCGCCGGCTGGCGTGGACGGCGCGTGCTCGTGCTCGAACACGAGGCGCGGCTCGGCAACAAGATTCTCATCTCCGGCGGCGGACGCTGCAATTTCACCAACCTCGGCGCCACGGCCTCGAACTACGCCACCAGCGGCAGTCCCCACTTCCTGAAGTCCGCCCTCGCGCGCTGCACGCCGCAGGACTTCCTCGCGTTGGTCGAGCGATATGGCATCCCGTGGCACGAGCGGAAACACCGGCAACTCTTCTGCGACCACAGCTCGAAGCAGATCCTCCAACTGCTCGAAGACGAATGCGCCAGCGCGGGCGTGGAAGTGCGGTTGAACTGCCGCGTCTTGCAGGTGGCGGACGGGGGATCGTGGGCCGTGGAAATGATTGCCGACCGGGCGAACCCGGCTTCCCGCCAATATCAAGTGTCCACCACGGCTGGCACGTTCACCGCCCGCTCGCTCGTCGTCGCCACCGGCGGGCTGTCCTTTCCCAAGCTCGGAGCGACGCCGTTCGGCTACGAGATCGCCGGGCAGTTTGGCGTGAAGGTCGTCCCGGTGCGACCCGGCCTGGTGCCGCTCACGTGGTCGCCGGCGGACCGCGAACAGTTCGCCGACCTCAGCGGCATCGCGTTCGACTGCGTCGCCAGCCTCCGGCCAGACGTGCCTTCGTTTCGCGAGGCAGTGCTCTTCACCCACCGCGGCCTAAGCGGTCCGGCGATCCTCCAGATTTCCAGCCACTGGCGCGCGGGGGAGACGGTGCGGCTCAACCTGCTGCCCGGCCATTCCGCGGCGGATTTGCTCGCTGCGAACCGGGCCGGCGGCCGCGACGCGAAGAGTGTCCTGCGCCAGTTGCTTCCGGAACGCTTCGTGGACGCATGGTGCGCGCGACACGCGCCGTCCCGGCCCATTGCGCAGCTCTCCCGTGCCGAACTCGATGCCCTGTCGCGGAACCTTCATGCCTGGGAGATCATGCCGGCCGGCGACGAAGGCTATCCGAAGGCCGAAGTGACGGTTGGCGGCGTGGACACCCGCGAACTCTCCTCGAAGACGCTCGAATGCCGGAATGTGCCCGGCCTGTTCTTTGTCGGCGAAGTGGTGGACGTGACCGGCTGGCTCGGCGGCTACAACTTCCAGTGGGCCTGGGCCAGCGGCCACGCCGCGGGGCAGGCGGTCTAGCCCGCGGGGCTTCCCACCACGCGCTCACGCAAGCCTCAAATAGATCGCCTTCAAATACTGGGCTTCGGGGAACGTCGCTGGATGATCCAGGGCGTGGCCGGTCGTCTGCCATTCGGTGAACGGCCGGGCGCTTTCGCGCGCTGCCTGACGCACGGCGCCGAAGAATTCCTCCGCCGATACGTGGGCTGAACATGACGCCGCCACGAGCACGCCACCCGGGGCGAGCCAGCGGAGTCCGTCGGCGTTGAGTTGCCGATAGGCGCCGATGGCGCGCGCGCGCTCGGCTTCGCGTTGGGCGAGCGAGGGAGGATCGAGCACGATCAGGTCGAACTTCCGCGCCGCTCTTGCTGCCAGCCATTCAAAGGCGTCGGCCCGGACACAATCATGGCGGCAGGCCGCCACGCCGGGATCCGCTTGATTCAACGCGAAATTCCGCCGCGCTGCAGCGAGGGCGTGCTCGCTGAGATCGAGATCCATGACTGACTTTGCCCCACCGCGTGCGGCGTAGAGCGAAAACCCACCGGAGAAACTGAAGGCGTTCAACACGTCGCGGCCGCGCGCCAGCGACTCGACGCGCCGGCGGTTCTCGCGTTGATCGAGGAAGAAGCCGGTTTTCTGTCCTCGCCGCACGTCGGATTCGAAGCGCAGGCCGGATTCGAGAAAAACCACCGGGCCGTCCGGCTTCTCGCCGAGAAGCAGCTCGCCGTCGTCGCGGTGACCCTGTTCTTTGGCGAGGGATTGAATATTCCGGCTGAGACGGAGCACGAGCCGCTGCGGATGGAGTGCGGCCCGAATGCCGCCCACGACTTCATCCAGGCACGGCAACCACGCGGCGGTGTAGAGCTTCAGCACGAACGTCCGATCGTAACGATCGAGCACGAGCCCCGGCCAACCGTCGCTTTCGCCGTTGACGCAGCGATAGCCGTTGGTCTGCGCGTCGAAAAATCCCTCCCGGCGCGCCAACGCTTGCTTCAGCCGCCCCCGCCACCAGGCCGTGTCGATCGTTGCCGGCTTGCCCGTGTGCAGCACGCGGACGCGGAGGGGTGACTCGGGATCAAACAGGCCGATGGCGAGGAACTTGTCGTTACGATCGAATATGACTGCAAGTTCGCCAAGTCGGCCGGGGCGGTTCTCCGCGCGGATGCTGTCGGCGAACAGCCAGGGATGACCGGAGCGGATGACGGTTTCCGCGGTCGCGGTGATGCGCAGTCGCAATCGTGGAGTGGGCACGGCTTGCATCGTGCGCGCAGCTTGCGCCAAATTCCGCTGAGGTTCAAACGCGCTTCTCCATCCCGTTCGAGGCGATGAGCAGCGCGTCGAAGCAGAACAACCCCGGGGGTTGCTGCCTGTACCGCGTCAGATTCTCGTCGAACGCCGCGCGCGCGGGCAGGCCGGGCTTCTTGAATCGCAGCGCTCTCCAGCCGTCGCCTGCACCGATTTGTTCGCCGTCCGATCACATCTTCCTTTTCGCAGTCTTTCTGGTTCGCTTGCCGTTCACCTCAACGCCCGTAGCGAGCATAAGATCAAGGACCTGGAACGACTCGTCGTCTTGATAAACGATGAGCGTTCGCCCCGTCGGTGAGAGAAGCGCGTACTCTTGATGAGGAACGGGCACTGCCCGACCATCCGCCAAGTGAACTGTGAAGGGCCGGAAAGGCATCGCCTCAAACACGCTCCGAAACTCCTGTGCCGTCATAGGGTGACCCTAAGCCCAAAACCCGTCAAAGAGCAAGCCCCCGGTCTGCGGCAAACGATCCGGCTCAGGCAGACCGGGGCAATGGCGTTCAAATTGGAACCGCAGCGCAATCCCCGCCTTGCCTGCAGCCAGCTTGTTCGGCGAGATGGTCATCGCTTTCCCTTTCCCTCCCGCTCAGTCCGTCGCTCCTCCTCCGCCATCCTGCGCTCGACGTATTCCCGCTCGTACGGATCCAGAGATTGGAGATATCGGCGCGGATAGAGGGTTCGGAACTGCTGCTCCGAGATCGTCTCTGACCGATGCTCCTTCTCCGTAGCACAACCGACAATGAGGCTGACGCACATCAGGCCCAGCAGAGCTGCGACAATAGAAGGGACAGTGGCGTTCTTCATAATCGATGCTGTGCCGAACGATAAGGGTCAGGCACGTCGCACCCAAGGCGTCCGACATGAAACAAGGTCGCGCTCGTGCCGTTGCCTGCACGGACGTTGTTAGCCGCTCGCTTCATCTTTTTCGAATCCTTGCCAGCGCAACAACACTCGTTCGATTCTGCCAAGTTGCTCGACCGTGAGGACCCCCAGGCGGCGCAGGAAATACTTCGGAGGAATCGCCTGGATGCCCTGAACCAGGAATGCGCCTTGGGACAGAAATGGCGCTGGAATGTGGACCTCAAATTGAGAGCCTCGGACAGCAGTGGTGTGCGGAATCACTCCGATGAGCGCCCGTTCCGCATCTCCGAAAGGAATGCTGATGACCAGAGCCGGTCGAACCTTTTGGGTGATGCCGAAATCAACCTGCCATACCTCACCACGTTTAGGCACGTGGAGCATCTTCCTCCTCGTCCAGCGCCCGGAAGGATGCTGCCGCTAGGGAAGCGAAGTCCTCATCCGTCATGTCGTCCGACATAGGGACGCTCTCGACAATGGCCCGGCGCAATTCTCTGCGCTCCGGTTCTGAGAGCCGCTCCACCTCGCCTAGAATGCGCACCACCGCTTGTGTCATGAGAACAAGATACAAAACGCGCCAAGCACGAGCAAGCGCAGGATCTCGCGGCGAACGATAAGGGTCAGGCGCGTCGCCAAGGGGTCACGAACTCGCCGAGCGCGCTCCCCGGCGTCGCCTGCACCCGATTGTTATCTGCTCCTCATGCGTTTCATCCAATATCCTGGTCTGGTGCTCCCATGGGCAACGGCAAGGATCCAAACTCGATCGCTCTCGAGCACGTAAGCGACGTAAAAGCGAAAGACTTTCAGATTCACGCGACGGTAGCCTTTCCGTAACCTCGGCACCTCCGGGTTGGCGGCGATCCAGCCCAAGTGCGCGATCACCTCGTCGTAAAACCGACGTCCTAATCCCTGCTCCCGATCCTCATAGTAGGCGACCTGCGCTGCGAATTCCTCATCCGCACGGGGATGCAGCTCGATTCTCAAGACCCTAAACGGGCTTCAATTCGTTTCATGACTTCCTCCAGCGGCACACCAGTAACCTGTCCTGAACGCAGTTCCTTCAGCCGCTTCTGAATCTCCTCATCCCATTCGCTCTGGACCAGATCGGGTGAAACCGGCTCCACCTCGGTCAGATCAAGCATGAGCCGGGCAAGCTTCAGACGATCTGAATGCGGAAGCTCGGCCGCATCCCGTGCCACTTGGTCAAGTGTCTTTGGCATACATCGAACTCTCCCGCGACGCCGAGACCGTGTCAATTCTGCGGATAACGACCCGGCTGAGGGACGCCGAGCCAGTGGCAATCACTTGGAACAGAAGCGCTCACTCGGCGTTCCCTCCAGGCGATGGTTAGAACGGATAGAACACATATTCCTCGGTACCGATCCAGACGACGACTGAATGGATGTGGCCAATCGCCACCCCGCTGCCAAGCGAGAGCCTATATCTATCGGTTGACCACCCCCCGTTAGAAACCCCTGGCCCGAACTCCCCCATGACACCCTCAAACACCGTCCGCTGGTCCAACAGTGTGACTCGAGCTCGGACCTCAGGCCTCCGAGGTCGAGGAGGCGACGGTTCCTTAACAGGAAAAGTCACCTCAAGGAGTTCATGGCAGCGGCTGCGCGAACAGGCCACGCTCCTCCCAGTCTCTGATTCAATGATCTGATTCGTGTGTTTGGTGTCTTTCGTGGGGCACGCACACTGCGGGATTGCAGGCTGCCGTCATTCAGCGGGCTGGGATTGCGGCACGGCGCTGGTCTTCCAGTAGCGGCTGGATGTGGCGCTGGAGGGCTCCGACCTTCTGGAGGATGGTTTCGTAGGCGGCTTTTTGGCCGATGAGCAGCAACACTTGGCCGATGAGCAGCAACACTTGGCCGATGGTGTCCAGGCGGGCGGTGATCTTGCGGGCCCGGCGGCTTCCACCGCGCACGTCCAGGCGAGTTGGGCATCCTCGGGTGTGACGCCCATCAGGGGTCTCACCTGGGATTCGTGACCGGGGGGACGATGCGACCAAATTGTTCGCAAATGCGTAAACAACTGGGCCGCAGAAATTAACCGATAGACATAGCGGGCCCCGTTTTCCAATTTGGCTTTGCAGTAAGCTTGGAAGTTGTCGTACTCGACCCGGTACAGGCGGGCGTCACGGATTCGAGTCATGGCAAGTCCGACTTCCACAAACGCTTGCCACCCCCCTGCGATCACGGCTTCGCGAGTCGGACGGAGGACCCCCAGTTGAACCTACGGGCGTGAAGGAACTTCCGTGTTCCGGCCCCTGGGAGTCTCTCCGGTCGCTTTCAACGGCCGACGCTTCTGTCGTGGCCTCGGGACCGGCTGGCGCTGGGTTCATCTTGATGCTGGTGTTGGTCACGGGTTCTGTCTTCGTAAGGAGCGCCTCTGCCATTCGCCCGTCGTCAGCCGATCAAGACCAGGACATTCAAGCCACCCGAACTTTTTCGAGCGTTGCATGTTTACCGGGGCCAGCGGGCAAAGGCACTCGCGCCGGTGTTCACCCGTAGTTCACCCGTAGTTCACCCGTAGATGACCCGTAGATGACCCGTAGATGACCCGTTCGGCAACGGGTGATCCATGGGTGATCACCGGGTCACCAACGCGGCGTCACCGAGTTCGAAGCACCGCTTCTACGGATCCAGGCGCCTTTCGTCGGCTGCGTTGACCGCCCAGTCGGGGATCACCGGGACGTCGCCGCTGCGGGGCGAATGGGGCCGGTTATCGTTGTTCCAGCGGGCGCGCCATATCTCGTTCCTTGGATCGACCAGATCCTGGCGCCGGACGGCATCCGCGTGCCCGTCGGCAAACATCAGGACCGTTCGGAAACTATGGCGGTTGGCGGGTCCGTCATCGCGGCTTTTGGGATCGATATTCGCGTCGAAGGAACCGAGGGCCGGTTTTGGGCTGCCGTTGCCGGGTTTGCTATCGCCCAGCATGATCATTTCGCTGGGCGATTTGACCATCGAATCGCGGACTTCCACTCCGGCTGCGACGGGGCCATCGATGTCCCCGCCCAAACCCAGGTGTGGCAGGCGGCCGGGATCGTTCAGCCCCCAGTCGTTGTAGCCGAGCGAGAAGAGGGAGGTTTCTTTGATGGCCCACGGATCAAGCCGCCCGTCCAATCCTGGGCGGCCGCCCAGGGTCTTGTTGACATTGGTATCCCAACGGCTTGTCGGGATGGCCGCCGGACAGGAGAAGACCGCCCTATTCGTGCCCATCTCACTGAAAAGCCGGACCGGCCACACGTAGTAGAAACCGTTCACCACTGACAGGCAGCCAGGATACTTCCCGTTGGTGGTCACGTACATCGCGGTCGCGATGCCAAGCTGCCGTTGATTGTTCAGGCACGCGATCTGTTTGGCCTTGGATTTCGCTTTGGCCAGCGCGGGCAGGAGCATACCCGCCAGGATCGCGATGATGGCAATGACGACCAGCAGTTCGATAAGAGTGAAGCCGCTGCGAGTGGATTGGCCTCCGCTGTCTGCAGCCTGGCTGGTATGGGTCTTCCGGATTTTCATGGCGCAAGGCAAACCTGAGCGACGTCCAGGCGTTCCGTTTCGGACCCCGATAGTGGCCAATGACTCCTCTCTGTCGGGCATTCCCGTCCGGAACCCGGAGGCGGTCGCGATCTGTCTTCAGAAAAGATGACCGAGACGAACGCCTGAGGCAAGAGTGGTTCATGCAGGGCTTGGACGCAACGACGGTCACGTTGTTCGGGGATGTCATTTATGAGGTGCAGATTGCGCCGGCTGTTGGTAGAGTCGCGCGCGATATGAGCGCTCGGTTTGGCGGCATTAACTTGCGATCTGCATGATTCCCGTTCGCCTGCAGACTATCGATGCCCTGATCGTGCTGGGTTACCTCCTCACGGTCGTCCTCGTGGGACTTTGGTACAGCCGCGGGATTCGATCGAGCCACGACTTCTTTCTTGCGGGCAAATCGTTGCCGTGGTGGGCAGCGGGATTGTCGTTGGTCGTTTCCGATATCGGGGCAAAGGACATGATCGGCTTGGCCGGCGACGGGTACCGGTATGGGCTGGTCATGATGAACTTCGATTTCATCGGGTGCATCTTCCCGGTCCTGATTGCGGCTTTCCTGTTCATGCCGTTCTTCTGGATGGCGGGCGTTTATACGGTGCCCGAATACCTTGGGCGCCGGTACAATCCTGGCGTGCGCACGTTCTTCGCCCTGGTCTGGGTGCTCTTCATGACCGCGACGCTCGGGACGATCTTCGTCAGCGCCGCGGCCATGTTTGAAGTGCTGCTAGGATGGTCTTTCTGGTTTTCGATTGCCGTGTCGGTCGTGGGGGTTGGTTTCTTCACAACGGCGGGCGGATTGAAGGCGGTGGTTTTCACAGACGCGCTCTCGTGCGTTGTGCTGGTTGCGGGCGCCGCGCTGATTTGTTTGCTGGGCTTGTCAGCCGCCGGTGGTCTGGGCGGTTTGAAAGAGACGGTGACAAGCCTCGACTGGACGCAGCACCACTTCAAATTGCTTCCGCCCGCGGATCATCCGGTCTATCCGTGGCCGGCGGTTTTGCTTGGGCTGGGCTTCGTCCTTGGTCCTGCCTATTGGATTGGCAACCAGGCCATCGTGCAGCGCACGCTAGGGACCCGCAGCCAGAATGAAGCGCGGGCCTCTTACGTATTTTGTGCGGCCATCAAGCTGGTTTTCCCGGTGCTCCTGGTGCTGCCTGGCTTGATTGGATTGGCGTTGTTCCATAACGAGCTTGGGAAGCCTGGCGAGGGTTGGGATGGGAATCGCGTGCTTCCGATGCTTGTGGTTCGGCTTTTGCCCACCGGCGTGCTTGGGATTGTGATTGGCGCGTTCCTGGCCGGGGTGCTGTCGAATCTTGATTCCTATGTGAACTCGGCGAGCACCTTGTTGGTCACGGACCTTTACCGGCCTTACGTCAACCCGGCAGCGACGGACGAACAATGCCTTCGTCTTGGCCGCTGGATTGTGGTGGTCCTGTTGGTGGGCGGCGGCGCTCTTAGCTATCCGATCAAGACGAAATTCGGCTCCGTTTTTGAGGCATTTCAAACGTTTCTCACCTTTTTCCAGGGGCCTCTGTTGGCGTTGTTGTTGCTCGGAATGCTGACACGGCGCACGACGGCGGCCGGGGGAATGGCCGGCATGCTCACCGGCGTGCTCATGGCTGCGGTGCTTAACTCAGCCGAACCGCTTTTGGGGGTTAAAGGCGGAGTTCCGTTCCTGTGGACGGCCTGGTGGTCCTTTGTCGCTGCGATCGTGGTCGCCGTCCTGGTGAGTCTGGTAACCAAGCCGCACGCGGAAGAGCGGCTGCGCGGTTTGGTCTGCTGGCTGCCCGCGCAGGAGAAAGCATCACCATGAACCTCTTCATCCTATCGCCCGATCCGGCTTTCTTCGCGATCAGCCTGGGACAGACGGCGTTCATGGGCGTGTTCCTCCTGACCATGATTGGCCTGTTGCTCTTGCCGGGCCGGATGCTGGGCCAGGAAAGTACACGGCCGGTGTGGTGGAAGAACGTGCGGTTCTGGGCGTCGGCCATTTGCGTGGTCCAGATCGGCGTTTACTGGATCTGGGGCTGATCGCTGCGCGTCGCTTTTTCGCGTCGCTTTTTCGCTGCAAAAGCCTTTCCCCTCCGGTAAAGAGCAGGGAACTATGACACCGAACTTCCCCATGAATCGGCGGCTCTTCTTAAAACGCGGTGGCATGCTGGCGGCGGGTTTGGCCGTTTGCAGGATCCTCCCGGCCTCCGCCGCTCCCGTCAAACTCAGCACGCCCCACATGGAAAAGCTGGGCTGGCAAGTGAGCGTCCAGCTCTACACTTTCCGGCGGTTCCCGCTATTTGAAGCCTTGGACAAGGTGGCTGCCTTGGGCATTCGCCATATCGAACCGCTCACGGCCCTCAAAGTAGATGGCCGCCGACCCGACGTCCTCGCGGACGAAAACATGCCTGCCGATGTGCGGAAGGAACTCAAAGCGCGGCTTTCCGATCGCGGGATGTTCCTTTCGAGCCTCTTTGGGAACTTCAACGGCAAGCCGGACCAGGCCAGGCGGCTCTTTGATCTTTGCCAGGAAATGGGCACGGGCACCATCCTCGCGGAACCGCCAGCCGAGGCCTTGGACATGATAGAGAGGCTTTGCGACGAATACCGCATCAACGTGGCTTTTCATAATCATGCCCGGGGCCAATCGCCCTACTGGAAGCCCGAGCAAGTGCTTGCCGCCTGCGAGAACCGGACGGTGCGCATGGGCGCTTGCGCGGATGCCGGGCAATGGGCGCGCTCAGGGTTGGACCCGGTGGAATCGCTCGGCAAAGTCAAAGACAGGTTGATCAGTTTCCATCTCAAGGATATCGCGAAGAGGAACGATCCGGATTCGCGCAACACGGTGTTCGGCGAGGGCGAAGGCGAATTCGCCACGGTGCTTAAGGAACTCAAGCGGCTGGGCTATCGCGGCCTGACGACGATCGACTTCGAGCATGACACTCCGGCTTTGGAGGAGGACATGGCCCGCAACGTGGCCTTCCTCGAGGAACAAGCGAAACAGATGCTTGAAGCGTGACCAGTCAGCGTAAAGACCGCGGATGACAGCGATAGGGCGGATCGAAACTCAATAGAAAAGGCTGCGAACGAGTTGTTCGCAGCCTCACCTAGTTACGCGCAAGGTCGTGGTTAGCGCCCCAATTCCGCTGTGACTTGGTCGCGGGCGACTTTCAGGAGGAACCGGGCGTAGTTGCCATTGTGCACTCCATAACTGCCATCGTGCTCAACGAGGTAGAGGTTGTGCCTCGCTTGCTTGATGGCGTCCGAAACCGCGGCTTGCTCATCGGTTGAGGGACCGCGTGGCACCTCGGGCGTGGGCGTTGACAGTTGGCCGATATTCTGGAATTCCCATGCCAGAGCTCCGAATTTCTGGCGCAGGGCTTCCGGCGCTTTCGTGAGTGCCCACTGGTCGAGCAGCCCCTTGATTTCAGCAATCTGCTCCTTGGTGTTTGCCTGGACGGCCGCGGCCAGCAATTCGCCCCCGATTTCGTCGTGGCACGGAGCGCAACCGTGCATCCTGGGCCGGAACTCGTGCCCGGTGTAATTCGGGGTTTCGTCGGTGACCGGGTCTGCCTCATGGGCATGCGTGTGGCATTGGGCACACTGTTCCTGGATCTTCCTGTGCCCGGATTGCGGGACGTCCTTCGCGTCGCCGACCCATCCGCCATCGCCAATCAGCACGTTGTACTGCGGCGAGTGGTGAGGCGGTCGGGCTGTCCCTCTCCAGGTCGCACCACGCGAGTTGTGGCATTGCGCACAGGTCTGGATCTCAGGATCGAAATTCTCCGCGAAACTCTTCGCGGTGGAGTAGCTATAAGGCTTCTCCGAATGCACGGGGAACCGCAACTGGGCGGGGTGGCCGGTCTTGGCATGGGCATCATGGCAAACCGCGCAGGTAATGCCGGTGGACGCTGCTTCATGGGTGGACGGCATGACCGGCATGTCTTCGTGGTACTCCAGGGCCGTGAGCATGGCCAACCGGGTGGCTCCGGAATGGCAGGCGCCGCAGGTCGGCATCCGGCCCGGGCCGGTGGTGGGATCGGCAAATTCCTCCTCGGGGATTTCGAGGCTGGCATGGCCCGACCTGGCCCACTCGTCATAGGTCGGGTGATGCGCATCCGAATGGCACCCGCCGCACATCTCGGCGGCGACGGTGGCGATCGGGCGAGTTTGCTTGTCACGCGGGCGCCTGGCGTGCTCCGCGGCCGGGCCGTGGCAATTCTCGCACTGAACGCCAGCCAGCCCCGGGGTGGTCACCTCGTCGATAAAGCCAGCGGAAGTCTTATAGCCGACGGTATGGCACGGCAGACAGGTTGCGTTCGAATCCTGCTTGATGGCCTTGAGAGTCTCGAGGGCCTTCGAATGGCGCGTGTTCATCCACGTCTCGTGGGTGTCCAGATGGCAAAGGCTGCACTTTTCCGCCCCCGCAAATGCCGGATCCGGCGCCTGAATCGCGAACAAGCCGATTTCGCTGTCCATGGCGAATGTGGCACGGGTCTCATTTGTGAGCGTCGCAACCGTTTGCCATTCGGCCTTGCCACCGGTGATGCCGGGGCACTTCATCACGCTGTAGGGACCTCCGAAACCCTGCCATTCGACATTGACGCTCGACGTCCCGTCGGAGGCTTTCGATACCGACGTGACCACGGGTTTCGGGCTGATGCCGCCCGGAGCGCGAACGATTTTCCGTGAGATTTGCGCCGCCTGAAGGGACGCCAGAGAGGCCGCCAGGAGCAAGAGGCTGGCCGCCACCCGAACTTCCCACTGCCTCACCCCAGGCGGGGAACCGCTTGTTCGCTGCGGATTGAGTTTCATGGATTGGTGCATCGACGGTAGAGCGTCCTGAGGCCGGGACTACACTCACGTTGTTCAATCCTGCACCGATTTTGCCGTCGTCGGTGTCAGGAAAGACGCTGGGGAATACCGGAATCAGAACCCGCAATTTAAGGTCGATTGTTCAGGTTGGGCCGCAACGGGTCCAGCATTGGCCAGCATGAGCGCGCCAGGATTCAGCGTCCTTAAGCAAAGGAGGCTATCCGTGTCTCAGCGCCCTTTTGAACCCTGAGCATCAAGCACTTGGAGCCATTTCCAAACCCGGAGGGCTTCGGTGACGCCCCACGCCTGCGCGTCACAGCCGCGTTGCGGGTGCGGGGCGTCGCCATCGACAATCTCCGGAAGATGGCCCAGGCAGCCATGGCCAAGGAGGTCATCGAAACTTGATAAATACGCTTTGGCGGCGGCGACAGCTTGGGGAGCGCCGTCCCACGCCCGAACCAGGGCTTCGCAGAAAGAGGGGAAGGTCCAAGTCCAGGCGGTGCCGTTGTGATAGGCCGGTTTGCGCCGGGTGTCTTCGTCGCCCTCGTACTGGCCCCAGTAAGGCTCTTGCGGGTTGTTCAGCAGCCGTCCGTCCGCGGTGTGGATCGGGAGCGGCGGATGCACGGGGAGCGGGGCGAGAGAACGCAGCGCTCCCGGGACAACCAGGTGTCGGAGCGCGGCGTCCACGGAACGGCGAGCCTGTTCCCCGGAAACGAGCCCAAGCGAGATCGCGAAGAGGTAATTGCTCCGAAGCGAATGGTCAGGCGTGGCTGCGGCGGCACTTTGCCCAGGCGTGGCGAGGAGGCAATCGGAGAAGAAACCTCTTTCCTCAAGCCAGAACAGGCGCGTGAAGGCGGCTTCCGCGCGGGCGGCGAGTGCCGTCCATCGGGCGCGCTGGGGCGCGTCAATCCGTGCCAATTGGCGAAGCAAACGAATCCACAGGACCTGGATTTCCACCGGATATCCTTCGCGCGGCGTCCCGGCAGGGTAGTTCGTGTCCATCCACGTGAAATGGCTCGGGCTCCAGATCAGCGCCGTGTCCGGGTCGGCATGAATCCCGTTGGGGGTTCCGAGAAGATAATGTTCGCCGATGCTTTGGAGCACCTGCCGAAGGGGGCGGGCGTCTGCGTTGACCGGCAGATCATAGAGCGCTTCGGCGCTCAGAGCGGCGGCTTCTTCGCATAGGATTCCGAACCAGAGCGAGGCGTCGGATGTGTCCCGGTTCGAGGCGTCCAGGCCGAAAATGCTGTTAGGAAGCGTGCCGTTTTCCTCGAAACGCGCAAACGTCACGAGCATTTCGCGCACTTCGGACGTCATTCCGGCCGCGAGAAGGCCGCGCCCGCAGATCAGCGTGTCGCGCCCCCAATCCAGGAACCAGGGATAGCCCGCGATCACGGTTTTGCCGGAGCCGCGGCGCACGACGAACTGGCTTGCAGCGAGAGCCAGCCGCCGTCCAAACGCGTCGGTCTCGGGCAAGCCCGCGCGCGCCACCTGGCGTTCGTTCCGGGCTCGGCGGCGCGTGTTGAAGCGCTGGACTTCCTCGGGCGAGGGATCGTCGGAATCGGCGCAGAGCACCACAGTGACGGGTTCGCCAATCCGGAGCGGCAGGTTGAACCAGCCCGGGCTGAACGCGTCGCCCGAAGCCACGAGCCCGCGCGACTGCTCGACGGGATGGGGAATATTCTCCGACCACTCGCCGGAATGGCTGTATTCGCCCGCGTCCGCGTACACCCGGAGTTTGCGGTCCTCGGCCGGCGTGAATTCGAAGCCGGGCCGTTCCCGCAAGGGCCGGCTGTGGCTTGAGAAATGATGGTCCGCGCCCGGGTTGCGCTTGGTCTCCCAGTGGAAATTGCGATCTTCCAGGTCGAAGCGCAGCACGAGATTGACGCCGCAATCCTGGGTTTCGCCCGAGGCCAGGGTGACTTCTTCGCGGCTCCAGCGCATGACCACGGTGTTGCGGTCTTCGAGCATGTCCAACTCCAAGCGGACCTCCAGTGTCCGCCCGTCTCCGGCATTGGCCAGGAACTTCCAGACGGCCGGCGGACCGGGGTCGCAAAGTCGCAGGTTGAAGCCGTCCAGGCCGGTGAGAAACCGGTCGGCAATGAGCCAGGCGCGGCAGCGTTTCACAAAGACATGGCGGTCGACGGGCACCTCGGGGTGGAGATTGGCGGCCAGGAGGCAATCATACTTCGATTGCACACGGCCAAAGTCACAGCGAAGCCGGGCCATGCCGCCCCGTCCGTTGGTGAGCAGAACGACGGGAGAATCGGTCTCGTTGCTGGTGCCTTCGTGGATATAGCACGAACCACTTCCCACCCGAGGCTGGTTCTCCAGAAACCGAAGCGTTCCTTCGACATGCCCCTGCTGCTGGGGCGCGTAGCGTTCAAGCAGCAGCCTGCCACCGCCCCCGAACCGCCGCGGCGGCAGGCATGCAACGTGATCCGACAGCGTTTGGATCGATTGCACATGGACCGGATTAGCGGCTAAACCTGCGGCCAGCGTCACTCGAAAAGGACACTCCTGCCGGACAAGCAACCAATGATCCGGCGGGATCAGCAAGATGCGGCGGGCATCGGCCACGCTCCAATGGACGGTCTGTCTTAGCTGCGGCTTGGCCAGGGCAGCGTCGAGAGCGGAAGTCAGGTTTTGCTGCACCTCTGCGGGGTCGAGACGCAACAAGGCCGAGAGGCACCCTGCCGGGTCGCGCTCGAATCGGGCGGCCAATTCGCGCCAGGAAAACGGTCCCACGGCTTCGGCCGGCAGGACGTGGCCAAGGGCCTGCAAAGCGAATGCCGCAGCCGCGCGCGCCTGCCGGTAAGCGTCTCCGGCCAGGCCGGCGGGTCTGGCGCGAGCCGACAGGCAATGGCAGGCGCCCGGGGCGAGGGTGAAAACGATGAGGCCGTCCGGATTCTGCTTTGCCGGGGGCGGCATGTGGGTCAGAAGATCGATTCCTGGCCTGCCGAGTTCGGTGAACAGGGAGGCGTCCATCGCGAAATCGTGGGCGCCTTCCACGTCGGTATTGACCAGCACGAGGACGGAATCAGCGCCTTCCTCCGAGTCGCGCCGCAACGCATAGACGGCGGAATCCGGCGGGCTGACGCGCGAGAGCCGGGCGTTGTCGTAGAAGCACGGGTGGCCCGCGAGCAACTGATTCAAGCGCCCCAGTTCATCGACCAGGTTGGGTTCGCCGCCCCAGTTTAGCCCCCGGCTCGAATGCACGTTGATCCTCTCTGGTGCAAGCCACTCGACGCCGCAGGTGAATCCATACGCCCCGCTGACGCTTGTCAGGGCCGAGAGCCGGTTGCGCAGGAGAGACCATGACCGGCCGTTTTGCGCCAACCGCGGGTTGTCGTGGGTTTCGCTGTAATGGACATAGATCCCGACCCGATTGGATTGGCGAAGCGCATAGTCAAGGTAGCTGCCGACCTGGGCGCCTGTGTAGTTCTGGAACAGCTCCGAATAGGCCCATTGCATTCCTCCGTCGGTAAGCAGCGTTTCGGTCGCTTCCCAAGATCCGCCCAGCCCTTCCAGAAGGAAGAGCGTTTCCGGGTACTCCTGGCGCACGCAAGCAGTGATGTAACGCCAGGCGGGCATCGGCACTTTGTATCCGGCGTCGCACCGGAATCCGTCTACACCGCGGCGGCACCAGGTCAGGAACACTTCCGCGAGGTGTTCCCAGGAGGCCGGGTTGCGATGGTCGAGTTCGACAAGGTCCTCCCATACCGTGCCCCATGCGCCCGGGCTGGCGAATTGTCCGTTGGGTTCGCGCAGGAACCATTCGGGATGGTTCTCCTGCAGCGTCGAACCCCACCCGGTGTGATTGGTGGTGATATCCAGGAAGACGCGCGCGCCGCGGAGATGCGCTCCGTAGGTGAGCTCGCGAAACTGGTCCACCCCGGTGGTGCGCCGGTCAAATTCAACCAGGGCCGGGTCGATGGCCATCAGGTCCTGCGCGGCATACGGGCTGCCAAAACGTCCAAACCTGGCGCAGGTCACGGGGACGGGGTTGACAGGAAGGAGATGCAGAATTCGGCAGCCAAGGGTCCCGATAATATGATCCAGCTGGCGGCAAAGTCCCCGGAGCTTGCCGGAGGGTGGTATGACCGCGTAGCCCTGCTTATCCAGCCTGGCTAACTGGGCTTCCAAGGGCGGGTTTACCGTTTCGACCGCCGTTTGACCCGGTCCGAACATGCGAACGAAAGCGCAGTAGATCGTGTTGGCGGTCCGATAATGATCCGGATGCACCGTGATCCCAACGTTCCGCCCCTCAGGCCAGTGTTGCCGTCCTGCGGCATCGATAAAATAGGCCTTGGCTTGGAAATAGCCGACCTCAACAACGGGCAGCTCAAGCATCCATTCGCCCCCCGCTTCGCGCATCGGGATGTCTCGCCAGCAAGCCCCGGCCGACGGGAGCTTGCGCGTGTAGGAATCGATGATTTCGCTCCGGACACGCTCCGCCCGGCCCAGGTTCGATCGCACAAAGGCGCAGCATCCCTGGGGCAGCCCGCCCGGCGGTTCGGTTTTCAATGCGAACCGAACCCGGTCTCCGACAAAGAGTAAAACACTCTCGCCGGGGGGCGGTTCCATCTGTGGCGTGCGCATACGTCTGGTTCGTTATCGGACGGGGCGAGATCTTTGGACGAAACGCGGAGGAATTCAACCCTGATTGCGTCTGCTAGCCGTTGATAATTCGCAGCTTACCCGCCCTGCGCTCGACCTCGCACCGAAAAGCCCTCAGAAGCCGGTCCGTATGATCGCGCCAAAGCATCCCGAGCGGGATGGGCGGGCATTGCCGGAGCGGGAGCGCCTGGAGGCTTGGCGACAGGCGAATCCCGGGAACTTGAACGGATAGCCCAATGCCGTATCCCTCCTGCACGTAATGTTCGACCAAGTGCAAGGACCCGACCTCGATGCGCGGGCGCCACTCCACCCCTTTGTTCTGGAGCCATTGCTGAAACTCGCGGCAGACCATTTCATCCGGCGGCAAGCAGATCAGCCCGGGCAGGCGGCCCGAGAGGCCCGCAAAAAGCTCGTCTGCCGAGGCGTACGGGCTCGCTTTCGGCACCAGCAGGATCAAGGGCAGCTCGAGCAACGGTTGCGTAAACACCTTGGGCGGCAATTCGCGCGGCAGCAGCGTGATCGCAAGATCGATCTCGCTCCGCTCCAGCCACTGGAGCAATTGCGGTTGATTGGCTTCCCGCAACAGAAGATGCAGGTTGGGCACCGTCTTGCGAACCTCTCTTTCCACCGCCGGGAGATGATGCGCGAGGACGATGGGCGACGCACCGATCCGCAGGATATCGCCGCCTCTTACCAGCTCCTCCAGCCGGGGCAATTCCCTGAAGAACGGCTCGATCCTGCGATAGAGCAATTCGCCCTTTTCGGTCAATCTGAACGGGCGGCGGTGGTACAGCTTGACGTGGAGGTTCTGTTCAAGGTCGTTAATCTGGCGGCTCAGGGTGGGCTGTTCCCGCTGCAGGGCGCGCGCCGCGGGACTCACCCCCTGGTGGCGCACCACGTGATAGAACAGCTCCAGTTGATGAACGTTCATGCGCTCCAATCGCCCGATCTTTCAAGCTGCTGGACGACAGAGTCAAGCCCTTCCAGCGCGTCCATAGACCGTTTCTATGGACGTATTCCCATGATTTCTTCGAGCCGCGGGCCGAGCTTGACCCCATGAAAATCCTGCTGGTCCTCCCTGCCGCCGATCACGTGCGCGTGACGCGCAACCATCCGGATGTTCCCAAACGCGCCATGCTCCGCTTTAGCGTCCTGCCGCTGACCACGGTGGCGGCCTTGACTCCTCCAGAACACGCGGTGCGTGTCATCGACGAGAACGTTGCACCGCTCGATCTCGACGCCGAGTGCGATCTCGTGGGCATCTCGTTCATGACCGCCCTGGCCCCGCGCGCCTACGAAATAGCCCGTGCGTTTCGCAAGCGGGGCAAACTCGTGGTCGGCGGAGGGTACCATCCCACGCTCTGTCCAGAGGACGCCAAGCCTCACTTCGACGCCCTGGTTGTCGGCGACGCCGAAGGCAGCTGGGAACGCGTTCTTGCCGATGCCCAACAGGGCACGTTGCGTGGCGTTTACCGCCAAGCGCCTCCTTGCGCCGCAGCGGTTCCCGGCTCCGGAGAGGAACTGCGAGTCCGGCCGCCCCGCCGCGACCTGCTCGCCCGCACCGCCCAACACTACGCCACCATCAACGCCGTCCAGGCCGGCCGCGGCTGCCGCCATGCCTGCCGATACTGCTCCGTGACCGTGTTCCATCAGCGAACATACCGGCACCGGCCTGTGGCCGACGTGATTTCGGAGCTGCGCACGCTCCAGGGCGATTTCATCTTTGTCGACGACAACATCATCGCCAATCGCGATTTCGCCATGGAACTGTTCGAAGCGATGGTTCCCTTGCGCAAACGCTGGGTCAGTCAGTGCTCGGTTTTGATCGCCGACGACCCCGAATTGCTCAGCCGCGCCCGCGCCGCGGGCTGCCGCGGCCTCTTTATCGGCATCGAAACCGCCAGCCAGGCCAACCTCGCCGCGCTCGGAAAGCAGTTCAATCATCCCCAGGATTACGCCAAACGCCTGGCCCGAATCCGTCGTGCAGGCATCGGTGTGATCGCCGGAATGATCGTGGGCCTGGACGCCGATGACCGGGCCGTCTTCGAGCAGATCCTCAGGTTCCTCGACCAGAACCAGGTCGATGCCTTGCAGTTGAACATCCTGACTCCTCTCCCAGGAACGCCTCTTCACGGCGAATACAATGCCGCCGGACGCGTCACCGACGCCGACTGGAGCCATTACGACTACCGGCATGTTGTGTTTCAACCTGCCCGGATGACGGCAGCCGAGCTGCAGGGCGGCGCGGATTGGCTGCTGGCGCAATTCTATCGGCTCGACCGGATCCTGTGGCGGTTTAGTCGCGCCGTGTTCTCCGTCGGGCTTATGCCGGCTGTGCTCGGCCTTAAACTGGGCCTCACCTATCGCTATGACGTGCGGCGCGGACGGATCACAGGGTGGAACCCGGCCCGGAGCCACCATCCTGAAAACGTCGTCGCCGCGAGCCGCAAGCCGATCTCAGGCAGAGTCGCGCTGTTCCCGGCCTAAACACGGTCGTCACCCGGGGGTCAGCCTTGCAATAGCATTCGAGGATGCCGCGGCCTTCGGTCCAGTTCGCCGTTGAGCACGCGCCAGGGCTGTTGCTGGCTCACGACCTCCTGCCACTTGGCGATTTGGTGGCTGACTGCCGGCCTGGTTCCCATGCCCAACACAGCCGCGGCATCTCGCTGGCTGCCTTATCGGAAGGGCGCAAAATCGACCTTGCAAATTTAGCCATTCTAATTTTCCGAAGCTGCTTCGGAGTGGAGGCGTGACATTTTAAGCTGCAAGATGTTTACCATGAGCATTTTGCGAAAGTGTACACATCTGTAAACACTTTTCAGGTGTTGCGGCGGGTGTGGACAAGTTAAGAGCTTTAAATGCTCCAGGCTTGGCAGGCCTGCGCGGATGGCGGGGGCCGGGGCGGCCGTTGTGTGCTTTTGCCATTTGCTCAGACGCGGTTTCCTGATAGGACATGCGGCATGCAAAATTGTCATTCCCTTAGCCGGCGCTCGTTTCTCAAGCATCTGAGCGTAACGGCCATGGCCGCACCGTTCGTGGCGCGCGGGCTCATGGCGGCGTCTCCGAACGGTAAACTAAACCATGCCAGTTTTGGCGCCAACGGCATGGCCTGGGCGGATATCACCGAACTCAGCAAGCACCCGAGCTTCCGCCTTGCGGCAGTTGCCGAGGTGGACTTGAAGCGGGCGACGCAACTCAAAGAACGTTTTCCAGAGGTCAGAATTTATCAGGATTGGCGGGACATGATGGAGAAGGAAAAGGGGCTTGATTCGGTGAACGTCTCGACCCCGGACCATATGCACGCGCCGATGGCCATGTCGGCCATGCAACTGGGATACCACGTCTACGGCCAGAAACCGCTCGCGCACGACATTTACGAGTGCCGCCGACTGACGACGGTGGCCCGGGAGAGGAACCTCGTGACGCAGATGGGCATCCAGATCCATAGCAGCTGGGTGTACCGGCTGGGCGTGCGATTGATCCAGGACCTGGCGATCGGCAAGGTCAGGGAAGTCCATACCTGGAGCAACAAGAAGTGGGGCGATCCCGGTCCGATGCCTTCGCGGACCGACTCGGTGCCGGAGGGGTTCAACTGGGATATGTGGCTGGGGGTTTGCGAGAAGCGGCCGTTCATTGGCGAGGGTTGGTATCATCCCGGGAACTGGAGGAAGCGGCTCGATTTCGGGACGGGCACATTTGGCGATATGGGCTGCCACATTTACGATCCGGTCTTCAAAGCCCTGGATCTCACCGCGCCGCTCTCCGTGCGATCGGAAGGCCCGGCTCCGAACAGCCATAGTTGGGCCATTGACGCCGTGATCCAATACGTGTTCCCGGGCACCAAGTATTCCGAGGGGGAAACGGTTAAGGTCACCTGGTATGACGGCGATGCCAAACCGCCGCAGGATGTGTTGGCGCTGCTGGGCGAAACGCGCGTCCCGGACCAGGGATCCATCTTCATCGGGACCAAAGGCGTTCTCGTTCTGCCGCATGTGGACAAGCCGGTGTTGCTTCCGGCCGATCAGTTCAAGGATTATCCCATGCCTCAGGTCAGCGGGGATGATCACTGGGGCCAGTTTGTGGACGCGTGCCTTGGAAAGGCAAAGACCGCAGCCAGCTTCGGGTATTCGGGTCCTCTGACCGAGGCGGTGCTGCTGGGGAGCGTGGCGACGCGTTTCCCGCAGACGACGCTGGAATGGAAAGCGGATGCCCTGCTGTTCAGCAACCTGGACGAAGCGAACCAGTACGTGCGCCGCAAATATCGGCAAGGTTGGGACGTTAAGGGGCTGTAGCGATCCAGTCGAAGAAGCCCAACGTTTCCAATTCCTGGCGGAGGATGTTCACCTCCCGATCTGCGAGCGAAGCGTTGGGCAAGCGCGCTGGGCCGACGTCGATCCCCAACATGCTCATGACGGCTTTCGCGGCGCCCATATAACCGTGCCGCGAAAGCAGAGCGATTAGTTTGACGCTGCGGGACTGCGCAACGCGGGCAGAGGCAAAATCGCCGCGGGCAAACGCCTCGCTCAGGCCGCGGTAGAGCGGCGCGGCGAAGTTATAGCTGCTGCCCACCGCGCCCCGGACGCCCGTGGCGAGCGCGCCCAGCAACCATTCATCGACGCCCCAGGAGATTTCCCAGCGTCCATTGCCGGATTCGAGGCATTGGAGAAGTGTCACCAGGTCCGGGCGGCTGAGTTTGAGGCCGGCGAAGGTTGGGACGTGCGCCGGGGCTTTTTCCAGAAACTCCGGCATGGAAAACGAGATCCCGGTCATTCCTGGAATATCGTAGTAGTAAAAGGGGGTGTTTGGCGCCGCGGCCGCTATCCGCGCGGAACAGGCCACCAGGAGCTCGAGGGCCGGGGGCCTGAAGTAGCTAGGCGCGACGGCGGCGATGGCGTCTGCTCCGAGGCGCTCGGCATCGGCTGCAAGGGCACAGGCGTCCGCGAGGCAGTTTGCGCCCGTATGAACCACGACCTTCAAAGCGGTTCCGCGCGTGCTTTGGCACCATTCGGCGGCGAGTTGGCGGCGTTCTTCAACGGTCAAGGAACTGCTCTCGCCCGTTGTCCCTCCGACGAAGGCCCCCCGCACCCCGGTTCGAAGGAGGTGGGCCGCCTGCTTTTCGACAATCCCAAGGTTCAGCGAGCCGTCGGGTTTGAACGGAGTGAACACCGCGGCCACAAGGCCTTCGAGTAGAGGCGGACGATTCATGGCGATGAAGTGATAGGCGGATGATTATGGCGAGCCCGAAGCCGGTTGAGGGTCGAGTTGGCGCGGGCGGATAAGGAGGACCAGGAAAATCGAAATGATGGCGGCGCTGGCAAAGATCCCGAAGATGCCAAAGAGGGGAACCTGCCGGTCGCGAAGGATGCCGAATCCCCAATCGGCGAATCCGCCACAGCTAATGCTGACCAGGTTCATGATCCCGTAGCCGGTGGCGCGCAGTTCGGGTCGGGCAATCTGGCAGAGGATGGGCATGTTGTTGGAGTCAAAGAAACCCCAGCCGAGCCCAAAGAGAATGAGAAAAGCCACAGCGACCCAGAGCAGACCGGTTTGGGGAGCGTATCCGACACCGAACATGGCGGGAACGATAAACGACATCCCGATGGCGCTGACATAAATACGCCCGCGCTCGTTACGGCGCATCCAGCGATCCGCGAGCCAGCCGCCAACGATGGCGCCGAAAATGGCCGCCACTTGCCAATAGAGCGTCGCGGAAACGCCGGCTTTTCCCTGGCCGATGTTGAATTCAGCCTTCAGAATTGCCGGCATCCAATCGCGGACGACCCACCCGGCCAGGGCTGGCAGGGTGAAGTAGAGGACCAGGAGAATGAATGAACGGTTCCCAAGCAGTTCGCGAAGAGCGCTGCCTGGAGAAGCAAGTTCCTTCCGGAAAGCGGCGCCGTCCGGTCGCACCGGTTCCCGGAGGAGGAAAAAGAGCGGGACGGCGTACATGAGGCCCACGATCCCGCAAAGATCGAAGGCCCAACGCCAACCGAGGGAGGGATGATCCGCTGCGTATCCGCTAAACCCTCCAAGGATGACGCCGAGATAGATGCCCATCTGGTGCAACCCGACTGCCCGGGAGCGTGTGGGGCCAAGGTGGAAATCGGCGATGAGCGCCAGGGCCGCCGGGATATAGAAGGCTTCGCTGACTCCCATGATGGCCCGGGTTGCAAGGAGCTGTTCGTAGGTGGTGACGTGGCCCGTGGCCCACGTCACGGCAGACCAGACGAACAGGCTAGCAGTGATGACGTAGCGCCGGCTGTACCGGTCCGCCAAATACCCGCCAATCGGGCTCAGGAACGCGTAAACCCACTTAAACAGCGCAAGAATCTTCCCCCAGTTCGCCTCCATCGCGATATCGGGAATATCGCGCATAACGGAGAACTTCATGGCCGCCAGCATCTGCCGATCGAGGTAATTGAGCAGAGCGACCGGCACAAGGAGCGCCACAATCAACCACGCCGTCCGGGACACCGGCGAGTGGGATGTCGCGTCCATGAATTAAAAGAGCCGCGGTCAGGCGGAATGGAAAGGCGAACAGGCGGGCCATTCCTTCCCGACCTGTTCGCGAAGAGGGGTGGTGGTTAAGCTGTTATTTTCGTTTCGCCGGTTGGACGGGGTTCTTGTCCTGATCTGGAACGTTCAGCTTGATGTCGCTGCGGGGGCTAGTTGCCTTGTTATCGAAAAACCCTGCCGGCGCGGCGAGGTTCAATTGGCTCAAAACCTCTTGGGTGAGATCATTCTGACCGGCGCTGTAAAGGATGAAAGGAGCCGCGTTGATGCTCTCGGCCGACGCATCCAGGACCAGGGTGAACCCGCCCCGGCGCGCCTTGTCGTTAATCTGTTCGCGGATTTCGCGGACGATCTGGTCGCGCATGCGGGCTTTCTGTTCATCGAAGGCCTGCTGTTTCTGCCGTTTGAACTGGGTCAAGGTTTTCTCGATCTCGTTCAGCTCGAGCACTTTCGTCTCGGCGGATTTCTTGCGGCGGTCGCGTTCTTCGCTAGAGACGGCCTGGTCATTGGCGCTTTCGACCAGCTTTTTGTACTCGTCGCTGGCCTTTTGATAATCGTCGAGCATGACCTTGTACTGCTTTTCGGCCTCGGCCCCTCGGTCGCGCAACTGGGCGTCGGCCTGCTGCGTTTTGAAATAGCCTTCGAAAATCTTCTTGAGATCGGCGGTGGCAATCTTGGGCTGGGCTTGGGCCTGAGCGGTCAAAACGCCGGCGAACACCACGGAGCTCGCCAGCAGAAGGAACGTGGCGCGAACGCTCCGGGTGAAGGAAGGGAAGTATGTCATAGTGGGCACTCAGTATTTCCGGCTGAAACCGACGCTGAACTGGAAGCGGCCAGAGCCGCTGGCGTCACGATCATGGGTGATCGGAATGCCGTAGTCCAAGCGCAGCGGCCCGAGCCGCGGGATATTAAGACGAAGTCCGACGCCCCAGTTGTCATTGTAGGTCCGTTGACCGGGCAATGTGTCAAAGCTGTAGGCATCTTGATAGACCATACCGATGTCATAGAACACCGCAAAGCGCAATCGTTCAAGCGCAGGAGCAACCGGCAGGCTGTATTCCACCGTGCCGTACCACATGGTGTTGCCGCCAACGGGCTCGTCACCCACATGCGGTCCAACCCCGTGGTACTTGTAGCCGCGCAACGAACTGATGCCCCCCAGGAAGAACCGGTCGAAGAGCGGCACGCGATCGGACCGGCCCCATTCTTCCACCGTGCCGATCTGGCCGCCCACTTCGAGCACATGCTTCTCCCAGAAACCCGGGAAGTACCAGAACGACCGGAGCTCGAGCTTGTAGAAGTCCGCTTCGCCGCCAAAGGGACCAGCCAATTCACTCAAGAGCTCGGTGCGCTGCCCGCGGTTGGGAAGTTCGACGCTGTTGCTGGTATCCCAGGCCAGGGAAGTCCCGAACTTTGAGATCCACTGGCTGCTGGGCTCTTCCTTGATGACCAGCGGCGCATCGTCATCCACATCATCAATCCCGATCTCTTCCATCGTGTAACTGATGCCGCCAATGAGAAACTCGCTCCCCAAGGCCTTCGTCAAGCTGAGGCGTCCGCCAATCTGCGACAGGTCATAAAGGTCGCTGTAATAACTGAACTCGCGCCAGTAAAGGTCTGTCCCGAACGAAAGCCGGCGGTTCAAGAACCACGGTTCCGTGAACGAGATCTGGAAATCCCGGCGCCGGGTCCCGATCTGGGCCGTGATCCGGAATTTCTGGCCGCCGCCGCGGAAGAAGGGCGGGTTGAAAAGGTCGAAATTGCCTTCGCGATAGCCGATCAACCCCACGAGGTTATCCACCGAACTGAACCCAGCCCCGAATTCGAAATTGCCCGTTGGCCCCTCTTCCACGTCGATGATCAGGTTCTTGGCGTTGGGCACGCCGGTGGGCTCGATCTCGGTCTCCACCTTGTCGAAGTAACGCATTTGTTCGAGGCGGCTCTTGCTTCGCCGCACCCGGACCATGTCGAAGACCTCGCCCGGGGCGACGGCCAATTCGCGCCGGATGACCTTGTCCTTGGTTTTGGTATTCCCCTTGATCTCGATCTTCTCGATTCGGGAGATGCCCTGGTCCTCGCCTTCAATTTCGTAGACCATATCGACAGTGCCGCGCTCGGTATTCGGGATGGTCACCGCCTTGACCCCGGCGTCGATGTAGCCGCGGCTGCCGTAGAAATCGCGGATGTTCTGGATATCGGCATCCAGGCTCTTGGGGCTGAAGGTCGAGCCGATGCCCATCTCGACGCCTTTGCTGCTCTTGTCCCCCTTCATGATCTGCTCCGTCGGGAATTCCTCGTTCCCCTTGAACTGGACGGAACCGACCTTGTACTGCTGGCCCTCGGAGATCAGGAACCGAATGATCATGTGCTCCGGATCCGGATACTCGAATTGGACATCTTTGATCTCGAAATCGATATAGCCTTCGTTCCGGTAGAACTCGGCCAACTTCTCCTTGTCCTCCTCGAACTGGTCCTCTTTGAGCACGCCCGAGCCGGTCAGCCACGAGAACATCCAGCGCCGCCGAGTTTTGATCACCTTGCGCAGCTTCTTCTGCGTGAACGCGTCCGCGCCGGCGAAATCGACGCGTTCGATTTTGATCTTGGGGGTTTCGTGGATCTCGAAGACGACCTTGCCGCGGCCGGCTTGTTCATCGATCTGGGTGCGGGCTTTGGCGGTGGTTTTCTGGTGCCCGGCCTTTTCGTACAACTTCTGAATTTCCTGGCTGTCCGTGAACAGCTTCCGGTCGTCCAGGGGCTCGCCAATTTTGGAGGTAACCTTCTTAAGGAGTTTTTTGTTCTTGTACTTCTTGTTGCCTTCGAACGAGATGTCCGTGAGCACGGGCTTGCCCTGCACCTCGTAAGCCAGCTTGATGCCGTCGGCCGTTCGTTCCTCCAGCACCCGGATATTGCGGAAGAGACCGGTGGCGTAAAGGGTGCGGACGTCGTCATCGACGCCGGTTCGGGTGTAGGTATCGCCGACCTTGACGCGGATATTGGCGCGGATCAGCTCGTCACTGGCGGCGGCGGGGCCAACATGGCGGACTTCGATGCTCTCGACTCTCTGCTGGGCAAAGAGCGCCGGTGTGAACAAGAAAACAAGCAGCCAAAGAGGCCAGTTTCGGGCAAACAGCAGTTTCATGGGCTAGGATTCCGACGGGATGTCATCGGGGCTGACTTTCGCAGCACTCTCGAACCGAGTGTAACCCTTCAGGAAGGTAAGCGGCACATCCCCGGTTGGCCCATTGCGCTGCTTGGCAATGAAAAGATTGATCGGGGCAGCCTCCTGGTCCGGCCCGCTCGCTTCCTCGTCATCGCCGCTATTGGGCTTATACAACAACCCGACCAGGTCCGCATCCTGCTCAATCGCTCCAGACTCGCGCAGATCCGAAAGCCGCGGTTTGCGACTTTTGTCCTTTTCCAACTCGCGATTCAACTGACTCAACACGATGACTGGAACGCTTAACTCTTTAGCCAACGCCTTGATCCCATTGGAAATATCCGCAATTTCCTGCTGCCGGTTCTCGGCTCGTCGCGAAGTAGAGTTGAGGAGCTGCAAGTAGTCAATCACAAAGAGTTTGATCCCAAACTGCTGGAACATCCGCCGGGCTTTCGCCCGCAGCTGCAAAATGGACAACCCCGAGCTGTCGTCGATAAACAGCGGCGCGCTCGCCAGCTTGCTGGCCGAACCCGTCAGCTTCGGAAAATCACGCTCGGCAAGAAAACCTTCCCGGATGCTCCGCAGGTTCACCCGCGACCGCGAGCATAGCATGCGCAAGACGAGCGATTCCGCTGTCATTTCCAGGCTGAAGACACCCACCGGCAGCCGCTGCTCAATCGCCACGTACTCCGCGATGTTCATCGCCAGCGACGTTTTGCCCATGCTCGGCCGCGCGGCAATGACGATCATTTCGCCCCCATGCAGCCCGCTCGTCATCTTGTCCAGGTCCGGGAAACCCGTCCCCACGCCGGTCAGCCTGCCCTGACGCTGGTGGAATTCCTCGATGGTGTTGATCGCCTTGTGCACCAGCTCTTTGATGGTCCGCGAACTGGTTTCCGCCCGATCCTCGCTGATCCGCAGGATGTCCCGCTCGATCTCGTCCAGGAGACCCTCCACCTCCCCTTCATATTCGTACACCCGGCCCACCACCGAGGTGCACGCCTGGATCATCTTGCGCAAGAGATGCTTCTCCCGAACGATCTCCAGGTAATACTCGAGGTTCGCCGCCGAAGGCACCTCATCCACCAGCGACGCCAGGTAGCTAATGCCGCCCAGGGCATCCAACTGCTTCCGATCCTTGAGCTTTTGCTGGAGCGTGATCAGGTCGATCGCTTCTTTCCGGTCATACATCTCCGCCAGCAGCTCGAAAAGCGATTGGTGCCGCAGGTCGTAGAAAGCCTGGCTGCCCCCTCTGAACTTCTCGATGCAAACGCCCATGTTCTCGGCCGGCGACAGAAGAATACAGCCAAGAACACCCCGCTCCGCCTCAATCGAGTGCGGCGGCAAACGGTCCGTGGCAGGCGGGCCGGTATGCGCTCTCGGGCCGCCCGATTTGCGCAGATCCACCGCCCGTTTCCCGGCATCGGACGACACGGAATCGATCATGGTGCTCAAGGAAAACGCAAACGTGCGGCGGGTGCAATCAGGACTTGCGACAACTTACCGACACCTGTTCGCACCCTATCCACCGCCGGGCCGGGCTTGGGCACTGGGGCGGGCCCGACCTGGCCGCCGGAAGGGAGCTGCCTCCGTAAATAACACGTATTTGACCCGTATTTAACAGGCATATAACTCGATCATCCATCGAGTGAAATACGTGTTAAATACGTGTTATATACGTGTTATATCCGAAGACACAGCGAGCCTTGTGAACTGCCTGAACCGGGTGTTCAATAGCCCCATGCGAGCGGTCCAACTCATTTCTCATGGCGCCCCGGGGCAATTCCGGGTCACGGAACTTCCTGACCCTCATCCGGGGCCCGACGAGGTGGTGGTGGACGTTCGCGCTTGCGGGTTGAACCGGCTGGATCTCTGGCTGGAAGAAGGCGCCCTGCCCATCCCGCTGCAACTGCCGCGCACGCCCGGGGGTGAAATTGCCGGTGTGATTGCGGAGGTCGGCGCCAACGTCGCCAGCCGCTCCTGGAAGCCGGGCGACCGGGTGGCGGTGCAGTCCAACTTGTTTTGCGGCGAGTGCGAGTTTTGCCTGGCGGGAGATGAATCGCTCTGCTTGCGCGGGCAATTGCTCGGGGTGCAGCGCGATGGAGGGTTTGCCGAGAAGGTGGTCGTCCCGGCCCGGGCCCTGGTGCCTCTGCCGGATGCGGTGGAGTTCGAAGCGTCCGCCGCGCTGACGCTGGCCGGAAGCACCGCCATGCACATGTTGACCGACCGGGTGCGTGTGCCGGCGGGCAAAAGGGTCTTGGTCATCGCCGGGGCGAGCGGAGTCGGGTCGGCCGCGATTCAGATCGCCCGCCAATTGGGAGGCTGCGTGATCGCCACCGGGTCGACGCAGGCCAAGCGCGACCTGGCGCTATCGCTTGGCGCGCATTCCGCCGTCGATTCAACCCAGGAAGATTGGCCGCGCGAAGTCCGGCACCTGACCAAGAAGCGCGGGGTCGACTTGGTCGTGGAACACGTCGGGGGGCCTGTGTTCGAACAGGCGCTGGACTGCCTGGCCCGGGGCGGCTCCATCGTCACGTGCGGCGCCACCGCCGGACGCGATGTTCGCTTCAATCTTTGGCCGTTCTTCGTCAAGCAGCAGAAGATCGTGGGCAGCTATGGCCGGACCCGGACGGACATGAAAGCGACCCTCGACTGGATTGGCGCCGGCAAACTCAAACCCGTGATCGACCGGGTGGTGCCGCTGCCGGAGACCCCGGCCGCGTTCGCGGCGCTTCGCCAGCGCGCCGTTCTGGGAAAGGCACTAGTCAAGCCTTAAGGTCTTCGGAGCGTCGGCATGCTGCGCCTTTGGAGCGCCGGTTTGCAGCCGGCTTTTTGGGCCTGCGGAGCGCCTCGGATCGGGAATTGACCCGTCGTTGGATTTAGGAAACACTGGCAAGGCGAGCGCGGACCGAGGTGTCAGCATCCCAAACCCCTTGGCCGCCCGCCAGCGCAAGTTATGTTCTCCTTACAACGATTCCTCGGCAAAGAGGACCGGTTTTTTGACCTTTTGGAAGCGAGCGCCGCGGAGGCTTGCACCAGCGTGCAGGCGCTGATCGGCTTCATGAGCAAGCCGGATGAAGTCAAGTCCCTCGACGGGTTCATCCAATCCCGGCGCAATGAAAAGCGGATCACCTCGCAGATTAGCGAAGAACTGTGCCGGTCATTCGTCACGGCGCTCGAGCGCGAAGATATCGAGGCCCTGTCCGTGGCGCTCTATAAAATCCCCAAGACCGTCGAGAAGATCGGCGAGCGCATCCTGCTCGCGCCCCATGCAATCCATGGGGTGTCCTTGACCCGCCAACTGGAACTGATCGGGGAAGCAGCCAGGACCGTAGTGACGATGATCAAAGAGCTGCGGCATGGGGTAAACCTCGACCTGATCCGCGAGCACAATGACCATCTTCAAAAGGTCGAGGGCGAAGGAGACAAGCTTGTGCTGGAATTGCTGCGTGAACTCTATTCGGGCAAACACGAGCCGCTCAAGGTGGTCTTCCTGAAGGATGTTGTCGAACTGCTCGAAAAGGTCACCGATCGTTGCCGGGACGCAGGGAACGTGATCAACCACATTGTGCTGAAGAACTCGTAGGAAAGCCGCTCTATGGTTTTCCTGATCTGCGTCATCTTCGCTGTCCTGCTGTTTACTTATACAAACGGCTTTCACGATACGGCGAACTCGATCGCCACGGTCGTTTCGACCAAGGTTCTGACGCCCAGGCAAGCCATCCTGCTCGCGACCACCTTCAACCTGCTGGGAGCGCTGGCCGGCACTGCCGTGGCCACGACGATTGGCAAGGGCATGGTCGACCCCAGCTTCGTCACCGTCTCGACGATCTTCTGCGCCTTGCTGAGCGCCATCGTCTGGAATCTCCTCACCTGGTACTACGGCATCCCGTCCAGCTCGAGCCAGGGATTGCTTGGCGGATTGGTCGGAGCCGCTGTCGCGTCCGCCCACAACCGCTGGAGCGTGGTCATTTGGTCCGTGCCGGGCGGAGAGCACTGGTGGACCAAGGACGGCGTGATTTACAAGGTCATTCTGCCGATGATTACCTCACCCATTTGCGGCTTCGTGATGGGCGCCCTGCTCATGGGTATCCTTTACTTCGCGCTTCGCAACTGGACGCCCCGGGCGGTGAAGTTGATCTTTGGAAAAGCCCAATTGGTCAGCGCAGCTTACATGGGGTTCAGCCATGGAACCAACGACGCGCAGAAGAGCATGGGCATTCTCGCTCTGGCCCTTTTCTCGGGCACCCAAGCGGGGCATCTCGACCACCTGCCTTCCTGGTTGCACTTTCTTCACACGCCGAAGTTCGAGATCGCCCTTTGGATTCAACTCCTCTGCGGGATTACCATGGCCATTGGGACGGCGGCGGGTGGCTGGCGCATCATCCGGACCCTCGGCCACAAGATGATCAAGCTTCAGCCGGTGCATGGGTTCGCAGCGGAAACCACCGGGGCCACCATCCTGCTGGTAACGGCAGAACTCGGGATGCCCGTTTCCACCACGCACGCGGTCACGACCTCGATCATGGGGGTCGGCGCGGCGAAAAACTGGCGCGCCCTCAACACGACGGTGGTGGAACAGATCCTCTGGGCGTGGTTCCTGACGCTCCCGGCGACGGGGCTTTTAGCCTACGTTCTGGTCCGGCTGGCGCTCCTGGCCGGATGGCATGTGTGATGCGGTTTGAGTGACAGTCCTGGCGCATGTTCATGAAGCCTACCTTGACCTTTCGGCTTTCTGCCAGGATGCGACCGCCGACGACAGTCTCCGGCGCGCTTTGCCCATCGCCCGCGAGGTCAAGGACGCCATCCGGGCCGAGCGGCAACTGACGGCCAGCATCGGGCTGGCTTCGAACAAACTGCTGGCCAAGCTCGCGAGCGATCAGCACAAGCCAGACGGCCTCACGCTGATCCTGGAATCCGCCAAAGTCCAAATGCTGCGTCCCCTGCCCGTTTCCGTCCTGCATGGCGTGGGCAAAGTGACCGCGGGCCAACTGAGACAGGCCGGCATCGAGACGGTGGACGACCCAGGCAGCCTTTACCGCCTGGGATGTCATCTGCTCGCACGGCACGAGCTCGTGCGCCGACCGCTGCGGCTCCTGGGCCTGGGGGTCAGTCACCTGACCGAACCCGGCCGCCAATTGCTGCTGCCGCTGGGGCGTTAGCCCGCCTCTAGGCGAACGGCGGGAGTTTTTGCTCCACCATGACCTTCTGCAGCGTGATGAACTTGGGCAAGCCGGCTTCCATCGGCGGGTAGGATTCGCCCTGGATGAGCGGAAGGGCGTAATCGACGAACTTCTGGTTGGGCAAATAGCCATCCTCCTGGATCCAATCGCTGGGGATCATATGTTCCACGTTGGCGATGTCCTCGAGCGGCTGAAGGTCTGTCCCCCACTGGATGGAGCCGTCTGGCTGGACGTTGCGGGTGATCTTCACCATGTATCCGCTCTTGCCGTCCACGGCGGCCCGAACGGCCGTTTCGCCGCAGGCAAAGGCGTTATTCACGTCGGTCAAGCTGGCCCAATGCGCGGCCGCACGCTGCGAATAGCCGAGCAGCACGGTGCGGGTCTTGGTATTAAGCTTGCCCTGGACGAATTCCTTGAGCTTTTCGGCGGCGCCGGCCAGGACCGGGTGACCGAAGGCGTCCAAACGCGTCTTATCGGCGCCGAGTTCCTCGCCCTTCTCATTCCTGATACCTTCCCCGACGACGATGACGCAATATTTATACGCGTCGACCGTCTCCTTCACCTTCGCCAGGAGGGCGTCGATATTATACTGGATTTCGGGGAGCAGGATGATGTGCGGAGGGGCGGCGGGGTCGCCTCGTTTGGCAAGAACGGTGCCGGCGGCAATCCATCCCGCGGCGCGGCCCATGACTTCAATGATGCAGCAGGACCCGTCATCGGTCGCCATGCTGGCGACGTCGAGCCCGATCTCCATCACGGCCGTCGAGTTGAACTTGATGACCGAACCGTATCCGGGACAACTGTCGGTATGCGGAAGGTCGTTATCGATGGTCTTGGGCACGCCGATCACGCGAAGATCGTATCCGCGCTGGATTGCCTGCTCGTGAATCTTGTGGGACGTGTCCTGCGAGTCATTCCCGCCCGCGTAAAAGAAATACCGGATGTTATGCGCCTCGAATACCTGGAACAAGCGGTCCATGTCGCGCGCGGCGCGTTCGGGTTTCTTCTTGAAATCGAGCTTGTAACGGCAGGTCCCCAGGCCAGCGGCAGGCGTGTGTTTCAAGCCTTCGATCACGCTGCTTTTCTCTTCCTGGAGGTCAATGAGCCTTTCGTTGAGTATCCCAAGAATGCCGTTGCATCCCCCGTAGATCTCCTCAATTGCATCGGGGTGTTTCCCAGCTTCCTGAATCACACCAGCCACGCTGGCATTGATCACTGCCGTAGGACCGCCCGATTGTGCCACGAGCAGGTTGCCACAAAGTTGCGCCATAAAATCAAAAGATACTCAACGCTCTAAGGTTTCCGTCCAACTCACTCTGAGTCGGTCAGAAACGATGCCAAAGGCGCTCCGCCCCTGTCAAAGTCGAATTCTCCCCTTTTTGCATTGTGCGCCTGGGCCATCCGCTCATAATTGGGACATGTCGAACCCGAGACGGGTGCCCATCACGTATTTCGCCCCGGCCGAGCGCGTTTCGATTGAGGTCGTCCATCGTCAGGCAGCCGCCCTCAGCTCACCGCCGCTCCCCAAGCCTTTGTTCGATGCGCCTGGCACCTACATCTTTGTCCTGAACGCCCAGCGCCAGATCGTCTTTGCCACCCCCAACGTGCGTGAATTGACCCCTGGCAAGCGGCGCCAGTCCGTTCTCGGGCTGCGTGTGGGTGAGCTCGTGAACTGCATCCATGCGAAGGAACCCCCCGCTGGATGTGGCACGACCCAGGATTGCCGCAAATGCGGCTGGGTGCAGTCCATTTTGAACAGTCTTGCCGGCAAACCGGATACCCGCGAGTTTCACTTGGCCCGGCGCGTGGGAAAACGCACGGAATCTCTCCAATGGGTCGTCCTTTCCAAGCCGTTCATGCACGAAGGCGAGGTCTTTTCCGCAGTAGCCGTGACGCGCGGAACGACGGCGCTTTCACCTTCGGACCTGGAACGGTTGTTTTTTGATCCGGCTACTGATCCCCAGGAACCGCACCTTCCCACCCAGCCTCGCCCGCACTAAGGGAACCGGCGGGGTGGCGGCAGCCTTTCATGGCATCGAACCATCACGTGGAACGTCCTGTCGAAAAGCCCCTCCTGACCCCAGCTCGACGCAGCTCGCTGACCGCGGGCGACCGCCCGGCTCCGGAGGATAGCCCCCCGCCGGTGTGTCGCCGCGCGCCGAACTGCTGGCGGCTGGATCGGTTCCTTTTGGCAGGCTCGCTTTTCATCGCCTCCAGTGCCATGGCGGACCGGGCCTCGAACTGGCGGATGTTCAAGGCGGCCGACGGATTGCACGAGACTCACACGACGTTCCTCTCCAGCAGTCCCCGCGGGAACCTCTGGGTGCGGCATGATGATCCCACCCAGGTCAGCGTCTATGACGGGTACAAAATCCATGGGATTCCCGGCCCCGGCCCGGACAAGTTCCGGATTTACGAAAGCCGGTCGGGCCAACTCTGGAGCCTTTACGCGTCGGGGCTCGTCGTTTACATGGGCGGGCAATGGGTTGAACACCCGGTGCCGGAAATCCGCTCCCGGCTCGGCCCGGACCCGTTGCGGCAGCGCCGCGAAATCCCCCTGCTCCCTGCCGAATGGGACCGGGTCCTGTTCTTGCTCCCGGACCGGCTAATGGAGTACGACGCGGCCGGACGGAAAACGGTGGGTTTGTTGGCGGTCTCCGACACAGGCTTGGGCCGATTCAACGAAATGACGGAAGCGCGCGACGGCGGGCTCTGGGTTTCCGGGCAGAAAGGGTTGATCAAATTCCCGGGGACATTAAGGCAGGTGCGACCCGGAGTGGCCTTTCAGGAGTTTCTGATTGATCCATCCCTGAACGCCATGGACTTGCAGCGTCCGTTCGAAAGCAGCCCGGGATCGATCACAGCCGCCGCCGTGGACACGGTTTCCAGAACCCGGCATTTGGCCGTGCACTTTGATGGACAGCGCTGGACCGCCCGCCCGAGTGAGAGATCCGGTATTCGCCAGGCCTGGACGGCCTGGGACGAGGTGAGCTGGGCTTGCACGGTGAACAACCTGCTGCGGTTCGAACCCGGCTCGATGCGAGGCACGACCCGCGAACGGCTCTGGGCGGGACAGTACAACGACGTGGCGGCGGAACCGGGGGCTGCCTTCTGGCTCGCCACTTCCGAGGGTCTGCTCCGGTATGCCCCGAGTTTGTGGCGCATCCCCGTGGCCCTGGAAGATGTCTATTCCCATGTCCACGCGCTCGTGGAGGACAAGCAAGACCGGCTTTGGGCGGCCAGCAGTGATTCGCTCATTGGCTATGCCAAAGGCGTGATACGCCAGATCCGGTGGCCGGAAAGCATCGAGAACAATTTCAGGACGCGCGACCCGCTCTACGTGCTTCCTGATGGCCGGTTGGTGATTGGGACCAGTGCCCGTTCCTGGTTGTTTGAGCCGGATTCAGAACGGTTCGAGATCCTGAGCCATCCGGCGGGGCGCCGGTTGCAGGTGCTGGGGCAATACCCGGACGGGACGTTGGTGGTGGGTCTTGCCCCGGTCAGCAGCGTTCCATCGCCTGCGTTCGAACTGGAACGCTTCGACGGCACTGAATTCGAGCCGCTCACCCAGGCGCCGCGGGACTGGCGCTTTGGCCCGGACCTGTTCTTTGCGGCGCCGCTGGCCAATGGCGATCTCTGGCTGGGGGCAAGCGGCGGCGTGGCCCGGCTCCGGAATGGCGTCTTTGAGATGTTCGGGCCTGGGGAGGGTTTTCGCGAAACACGGGCGCTTTGCTTTGCCGATCTTGGCGGCGGAAGACTCTGGTGCAGCGGACCGGGCAGGATCTTCGAATTCTCGGGAAAATCATGGACGCTGGCCGGCTCCGGGTTCGACCGGATCAGTGCGATGGTGAAGGGCGAAGGCGACAAGGTGTGGGTCGCGACGGCGGCAGGCCTGTTCTGTCAGTCCGGCAATTTCTGGATGCTTCACGGCGTGGAGGAAGGCCTGCCCAGCATGGGGATTTCCGAAGTCCTCGTGGGACGCCTGGGAGAGCTCTGGGCGGGAACCACCCGCGGCTTGAGCCGGTTCCACATGGACGCGGATCTCGCGCCACCAAAGACCCTGCCGCCGATGCTGGAAATCAGCCCGGGACGGGGAACCGGCACCCGGACGACCATTCTCTTGAATGCCGTCGACAAATGGCATGATACCCCGCCGGAAAGGCTGCTCTTTTCGACCCGGCTGGACGAGCAGCAATGGACGCCCTTCACCAATGTCATGGCGGTCAGCTTCGAACGCCTGGGAGCGGGCGAGCACCAGCTGGATATCCGCGCCATGGACCGCAATTGGAACCAGGACCCCGGGTTCGCCACTCTCGATTTCTCGGTGGTGCTTCCGTGGTACCGGGACCCGCGCTTGACGGCTGCCGTCCTCTCCGCCGCGGTCCTGGTGTCGCTCTCCGTGGCGCTCGCCATCAACCGCCACTGGCGCCTAGTGCGAAGCTACGCGGAAGTGGAGCGGATCGTGAACCTTCGCACCCGCCAATTGGCGCGCGCCAACGAGGCGCTCTTGCAGAGCCAGAAGATGACGGCCTTGGGGACGCTCGCGGCAAGCATTGCGCATGATTTCAACAACATCCTCTCCATCATCAAAGGCTCGGCCCAGATCATTCAGAATAACCTCGATGACGAGCAAAAAGTCCTCACTCGACTGCAACGGATCCAGGCGGTGGTGGAACAGGGATCGGGGATCGTGAAATCGATCATGGGCGTGAGCCGGGTCAAGGAGCAGGACGTTGTGCAGTCGGACGTGAACGCCGTGGTGGAGGCCGCTTTGAAACTCCTCGGGGACCGGTTCCTTCCGGAGGTGACGATCGAGTTTGTTCCGGCGGAAGGGCTGCCTCCGGTTCGGGTGGTGCCGGAGTTGGTCCAACAGATGTTAATCAACCTGATCTTGAATGCGGCCGATGCCATGGACCACCGGGGAACGATCGTCGTCAGCACCGATCATCTCTTTCAATTGCCGCCCGACCTGGCGTTGTCCCCTGCCCGCGCGGCCAACCATGTTTATGTGCAGGTGCAGGACAACGGGACGGGGATCGACCCCGCCATCGTGCCGCGAATCTTCGAGCCGTTCTTCACGACCAAAGCGCTCTCGGCCCGCCGCGGGACCGGGCTGGGGCTATCCATGGTTTACCAGGTGGCCAGCGAACTGGGTTATGGGCTGGAGGTTCGGTCCAAGCTCGGCAAAGGGAGCACTTTCCGCATCATCCTGCCCGCGGCGGCGTCTGCGCCCGAGAAGCTTGACGCGGCGGCGATTAGTTAGTAACCCGGACCGCATGCATACGATCCACCGGCGGGAATTCCTCAAGCGAGCTGCCATGGGCGCGGGGGCGCTTTCGATCCCCTGGGTGGTTCCCGGCAGGGCGCTGGGGGCGGAGGGAGCGCTGCCTCCCAGCGAACGCGTCAACGCCGGGTTGATCGGCCGAGGCGCCATGGGATCGGGGCACCTGCATCGGCTCGCGCGCGATCCGGCGTTCCAGGTGATGGCCGTTTGCGATGTCGACTCGGAGCGCCGCGAAGCCGGCAAACAATTTGTGGACGCGCAATATGCCGCCGCGCGCGAGAGCGGGCGGTATAGCGGCTGCGCCGCTTACAACGATTACCGCGAGCTGCTGGCCCGGCCCGACATCGATGCCGTGGTCATCGCCACCCCGGACCATTGGCACGCGCTCCAGGCCATCGACGCCGCCAAAGCGGGCAAAGACGTTTACCTGGAGAAGCCGGTGTCCGTCACGCTCGAAGAAGGACGCGCCATGGCCAAGATCGTGCAGCGGTACGGCCGCGTGTTCCAGACGGGCACTCAGTACCGCTCCATCCCCGCGATTCGCAAAGTCTGCCAGTTCGTGCGCGAAGGCGGCCTTGGAAAAGTGAAGTCCGTATTCACCTTGCTGGCGCCCTTGTCGAGCTTCATCGGAGCTCCGCGATACAAGCCTTACGCGGATGTCCTCAACCTGGAACGTTGCGGCAAATCGTATGTGCCAATGGACTTCGAACTGCCGGCGGAACCGGTGCCCAAAGGGCTCGATTGGGAGCTCTGGGTGGGCCCGGCGCCTTGGCGGCCGTTCTGCCATGCTTACCATACCAACCCGTCCCCTGGCGTGGTGCCGTGGTCCTTCTGCGACGCGTTCGGCGTGACGTCATCCACCTGGTTCCTTTCCCACGCGGCGGATGTGATCCAGTACGCCCTCGGGGTGGAAAGCAGCGGCCCGGTAGAAATTATCCATCCGGCGAAAGGCGAATTCCCGACACTTACCTGCCGGTATGGCAATGGCACCTTGCTCCATTTCGTGGACCACTGGGGCATGGTGAAAGACGTTTACCACGCGCTCCCCGCCAACGCCCGGTTGGCCGGCAATTTCGGGGGCGTGTTCATCGGCGAGCACGGCTGGATCACCTCCATGTCCACCGGCGGACCCGTGGAAGGCGGGCCGGAAGAGGTGCTGAAAGCCGTGGACCTTCCCAACCGGGAGGTCAATATCGGTGCGAACGATCACCACGGCAATTGGCTCGAGTGCATCCGGACACGAAAGCGTCCGTATTGCGACGAGGAATTGGGCCACCGGACCGCGTCGCTGGGGCACCTGGCGAATGTCGCCTTCTGGACCGGCCAGTCTCTGACCTGGGATCCGGTCAAGGAAGAGTTTCCCGGGAACGACGCCGCCAATCGGCTGCGCGCCCGGGCGATGCGTGCCCCTTGGCGGGCCTAACCGGCTAGCTGGCCACCGCTTCCGCGCAGCGGCCGCAAATGGACGGATGATTCGGGTTCACCCCGACGTCCGTTTCCCAATGCCAGCAGCGGCCGCATTTGGCCCCGTCCGCCTTGAGCACAAGGACCTTGAGGGCAACGGGAGCGTCCCCGGCCATGGGCAGATCCACAATCCGGAGCTGAGAGACGTTCAGCAGTTCGCGGAGCGTGGCCGTCTGCTGTTCCAGGGCAGCACGGGCAGTTTGCGGGACCTGGATCTCAACCTGCGCGTCGAGGCCTTTGCCGATCAGCTTTGCTTGGCGCGCCTTCTCCAACTCGGCCAGAGCCACGGTGCGGATGTCAAACAGCCCCTTCCAGGCAAGGCGTTCCTCTTGCGAAAGCGCCAAGGGCCGCACTTCCCACCGGGCGAGATGCACGGAATCGTCCGGGTTGGAAGCCAGCTGCTCCCAGGCTTCGTCCGCGGTGAACGCCAGGATCGGCGAAAGCATCTTGCACAAGCCGGTCACAAGCCGATGCAGAGCGGTCTGGGTCGAGCGGCGGCGCGCTGAGCCAGCCGGATCCGTGTAAAGCCGATCCTTCACGGCATCGTGGTAAATGGCGGACAATTCGACAGCCGTGAATTGGCTGATCTTCTGATAAACGACGTGAAATTCGGAGGCCTCGTAGGCCGCCAACACCTGGGCCTCCAGGTCGGCGAATTCGCCAAGAATCCAGCGGTCTAAGGGCGTAAGGTCCTGGTCCGGCACACGATGCTTCGCCGGGTCGAAGTCGTACAGGTTCGAAAGCTGGTATCGGAGCGTGTTCCGCAGCATCCGATACGTCTCCGAAACCTTGTTGATACGCTCCTCGCTCACGACGATGTCGTTGCGGAAATCCTGCGATGCCACCCAGAGGCGCACCACGTCCGCGCCATACTTCTTCACGTAAGCCTCGGCGGTTTGGGGCTTTTCGTATCCGCCTTGGCCTTGCTTGCTCTTGGAGATCTTCTCGCGGTCAGCGTCGACCATGAAGCCGTGGGTCAAGACCGTTCGAAACGGGGCGGAGCCATTGCCGGCAAGCGAAAGCAGCAGGGAGGATTGGAACCAGCCGCGATGCTGGTCGCTGCCCTCGAGGTACATGTCTGCCTGCCAGGCGGGCACCCCGCTGCCCGCAGCGCGCTGCAATTCCGGGCGGCGGCTAATAACCGTGCGCGCAGACGAACCGGAATCAATCCAGACGTCGAGCGTGTCCGGTCCCTTGGCGACGGGATCAGGAGCCGTCCAGTGCTCGGGTTTGACCGCAGCCCATAGCTTTTCCAGCGGCAGTTCGAACCAGATGTTGGACCCGTGCTTTTCGACCAGCGCCGCCGTGTTCCGCACAATCTGCGGGTCCAGGATGGGGGTGCCCTCGGCTGTGTAAAACGCCGGGATGGGGACGCCCCAGGCCCGCTGTCGCGAGATGCACCAGTCCGGCCGCGATTTCACCGCGGCTTCAATGCGGCTCTTGCCCCACTCAGGAACCCACCGGACGCGGTTGATCTCCTCGAGCGCCAGTTCGCGGAAAGTGGGCGGCTCGCCCGAGACGGCGTTCGGTTGAGAAGGCCGGTGATCGATGGCGACGAACCACTGGTCCATGGCCCGGAAGATGACGGGGGTCTTGCTGCGCCAGCAAAACGGGTAACTGTGCGTGTAAGCCTCCTGGTGCGCGAGCATGCCGCGTTCGCGGAGCACGGCCAGAACCGCTTCGTTCGCTTCGCTCTTGCCCTGCTTTTCCAGGATGGACTTGCCGATCAGGTCCGCCGGCATTTGCTTCTCGACGGGCAAATCCGCCGTGTAGGCAAACCGGCCCTCATCATCCACGGGCGAGTAGATGGGAAGCCCCTGCTGCAACCCGAGGCTGTAATCCTCCAACCCGTGCCCAGGCGCAATATGGACAAAGCCGGTCCCGGTGGAGCTTTCAACAAACGCGTCGCCAGGAAAGAGCCGCCCGGTGCGGTTGATGAAAGGGTGTTGCACCTCGAGCTGTCCGAGGTGATCGCCATACAAGCTCCGCACGATTTCGTATCCGTCCCATTGGCAGGCCTCCGAGACCTTGGATAGGAGCATGGTCGACACGATGTAATGCTCATCGCCGACGCGGACCATCGAGTAGTTGAACGTCGAATTGTAAGCGACGGCCAAATTGGCGGGCAGCGTCCAAGGCGTGGTCGTCCAGATCAGGACGTAAAACCCGGGATGGCCCACCAGCGGGAACTTCACATAGATGCTCTGGCTGACGTGATCGCGATACTCCACCTCCGCTTCGGCCAGCGCGGTGCGGCACGGAATGCTCCAGTAAACCGGTTTTTTGCCCCGGTAAACGAACCCCTTCTCCACTAGGTCGGCAAAAAGTCGCAACTCGTCCGCCTCGTACTTGGGATCGAGCGTCATGTAGGGATGTTCCCAATCGCCCAGCACGCCCAAGCGCTGGAATTGCGCCGTCTGGATGGCCATGTACTTCCGGGCATACGCTTCGCATGCTTTTCGGATGCCAGCCACGCTTGTTTCGGCGCCGCCGGACTTGCGCAATTCCTGGGTCACCTTGAACTCGATCGGCAGCCCGTGGGTGTCCCAGCCGGGGATGTAGGGCGCGCTCTTGCCGCGGAGCGTCTGGAACTTGATGATGATATCTTTGAGAATCTTGTTGAGCGCGGTGCCAATGTGGACGTCGCCATTGGTGAACGGCGGACCATCATGGAGCACGAACTTCTCGGCCCCCTCGCGGCTCGCCTGGATGCGTTCGTAGAGCCGGCGGGATTGCCATTGCCCCAGGCGCAAGGGTTCGCGTGCCACGAGGTCCGCCTTCATTGGGAACGCGGTCTTGGGCAGATTGAGAGAGTCTTTGTAATCCTTCACAGCCTGATGCGACACAAGAGCGAGCAACCTATCAGCCGCGATAGGCAGTGTCAACGAACGCGCCTATGCCCAGCAAGTCTCATTTTAGGCAGGGCCCTCTTCGGCGGAGCGCCCCAGCGGCGGGTTCGCTTGACGCTCCAGTATTGGTTCGTTAGCTTGCGTCACGTGGTAGCGGCATCGAACTGAACATCATGCAAAATTTCCTGGTTCCCATGGTCGTCGAGCAGACGGGACGCGGCGAGCGCGGTTACGATATTTACTCGCGCCTGCTTGTCGACCGGATCGTTTTTCTCGGGACGCCGGTGGATGACATGGTTGCGAACGTCATCATCGCGCAGCTTCTCTTTCTGCAAATGGCCGACCCCAAGAAGGACATTCACCTTTATATCAATTCGCCTGGAGGCAGCGTCACGGCGGGTTTGGCGATTTACGACACCATGCAGTTCCTGACGTGCGACGTGAATACGTACTGCATCGGCCAGGCCGCGAGCATGGGAGCGGTCCTGCTCTGCGGCGGGACCAAAGGCAAGCGGTACGCCCTGCCCAATTCCAACATTATGATTCACCAGGTCCTTGGGGGCGCCGAGGGCCCGGCGAGCGACGTCGAAATCCGCGTCCGCTACATGCTCCGCCTCAAACAGCGCCTTAACGCCATCATCTCCAAGCATACCGGCCGTGCCATCGAGCAGGTCGAAAAGGATTGCGACCGCGACAACTTCATGACGGCCGATGAAGCCAAGACTTACGGGCTTGTCGACGAAGTGGTGCAGTCGCGCAAAGAGATCCCCGGCCTTGCGGATAAAGGGGCGGCCGTTGCGAAGGAATAGCATGGCCCGTCCGACCCAGCTGACCCTCTGCAGCTTCTGCGGCAAATCCCATGCCGAGGTGAGGAAGCTCATTCAAGGCCCCGGCGTTTACATCTGCGACAGCTGCATCGCGGTCTGCAAGAGTGTTCTCGACAAGGAACTCCGCGTCGAGAGCAAGAAGAGCGTGATGCGGCTGAAGGTTCCCAAGCCTTCCGACATCAAGCGGCAGCTCGATCTGCATTGCATCGGCCAGGAGCAGGCCAAGAAGACCCTCGCCGTCGCGGTGCACAATCACTACAAGCGTATTCAGCAGGGCGCCACTTTCTCCCCGCCGCGCGATGCCCAACTCGATTTCTCCGGGGAACGTCACGCGGACGTTGAACTGGAGAAGAGCAACATCCTCCTGATCGGTCCCACGGGCTCAGGCAAAACGCTCCTTGCCCGCACGCTGGCGCGCATCCTCGATGTCCCCTTCGCCATCGCGGACGCCACCACCCTGACCGAAGCCGGTTACGTGGGCGAAGACGTCGAAAACATCATCCTCCGCCTCCTGCAAAACGCCGATTACGACGTGAAGCGCGCGCAGATGGGCATCGTTTACATCGACGAGATCGACAAAATCGCGCGCAAGACCGAGAACGTTTCCATCACGCGCGACGTGTCCGGCGAAGGCGTCCAGCAAGCGCTCTTAAAGATCCTGGAGGGAACTCTCTGCAACGTCCCGCCGCAAGGCGGCCGCAAGCATCCCCAGCAGGAATACATTCGCGTCGACACCTCGGGCATTCTCTTCCTTTGCGGCGGCGCATTCGTCGGGCTCGAGCGCATCATTCAGCGGCGCCTTGGCAACCGCGTCATGGGCTTTGGCGCCGTTGGCAAGGATCACACTGTCGCCTCGCTCGGCCGTTCGGCCATCATGCAGCATGTCGAGCCGGAAGACCTGCTGACCTACGGGTATATCCCCGAGTTTGTCGGCCGTCTGCCCATGGTGACCGTCCTCGAGGAACTCAACGAATCTCAGCTGGTCTCCATCCTGACCGAGCCGAAAAACGCGCTCACCAAGCAGTACGCCAAGCTCCTCGCCATGGAAGGCGTCCAGCTTGAATTCGTGCCCGACGCGCTCGAAGCGCTCGCCTCGCTGGCGATGAAGAAGGGCACCGGCGCTCGCGCGCTCCGGGGGCTCCTTGAGAAGCTGATGCTCGACATCATGTACGAGATCCCCGGCAACGACGAAATCCTGTCGGTCAAGATTACCGCGCCCGTCGTTTTCGAAGAGGAAAAGCCGCTCGTTCGGCGGAAGCAGGATCAGCAGCAGGCTGCTTAACACAAAGCGGGCGAGACCATCTCGGCCCGCCCGCTTCCTCGAGGCTGTCCGCCTCTTGCTCCCCGTTAACCGCTCACGGTTATCCGCCTCGGCTTCACCTGTTCGGCTTTCGGGAGGTGCAGTTTGAGCACGCCATTATCCATCCTGGCCTCGATCTTTGCGCTGTCGATCGTGGGATCCAGGACGAACACGCGGCGATAATCCCTCGGGGTCGATTCCCGGTAGACCAGCTCCAGCCCTTGAGGCGGACCTTGCCGTCGCCCGGTCAACGTGAGCTCATTGCCTTCGAGGGAAATCTCCAGGCCGTTCTTGTCCACGCCGGGCATCTCGGCCTCCAAGAGGTATCCATCATTGCTCTCCGTGATGTTCACTCGTGGAGAGACATAAAGGCGCTCCCTCTCGACCGGTTGCGTTGGCTGGTTTGCGGCCCGGTCTTCAACTTTGGTCATCGATTTCATAGTCCTTCCGTTCCTTTCTTTTCGGTTCCAGTTTACGAGGCCTTCACAGTGATCTGCTTCGGCTTGGCTTCTTCCGCCTTGGGCAGTCGAATGGTCAGAATGCCATCCCGGTAGGCGGCGCTTGCGGCGCCTGCATCCACCCGTTTCGGCAGCTCGATCGACCTCTGGAAGCGTCCGAAGAAGCGCTCGGACCGGGACGATTCACCGTCGCCGTTTTCCGACTCCAGTTTCCGTTCTCCGGAAAGGATCAGGCACCCCTCATGGAACGAGAGTTCGATCTCCTCTTTCTTCATTCCAGGGAGTTCCGCCTGAACCACCAGGCTGTCCTTGTCCTCGTAAACGTCGACGGCCGGAGCCCATCCGAAGAACTCGGAATCGCGATTCAAATCCCCAAACGGCATGTCGAACAACCGATTGATCTCGTCGCGCAAATTGGTCCATTGATCCAATCCCCAATTGCCCGCATCAGGTCGCTGCCATCGCATCAGTCTCATATTGTTTTCTCCTTTCTGTTTTGATCTGCTCTTTAAACGTTGCGAGAGTGAAAAGCGGACGGCATGCCACTCCCCCAAAGGCTCAACAAGAAATGCAATATGTTAATTTCCAGAGAGTTACGAAAAGCGCCGTCCTGCCTGCCCGATCCATTCTGTGAGGCATAAGTGCCATTTTGTCACACCGGTTGACTCACTGCGCAATTTTGTCTCATTCCTTCGAGGTTTTCAGGATTTTGACTTGCCCGTGTTCCCCTCTGCACCGCCGATGCCTGGCAGGTTGATACGGTGATAACATAGAGTTGCTATATGGTTGCTATATGCTTGGCAGATGCGAACATATGACAAGTATATGGTTACCATTTTGTAATCTTATGTTGCGTTAGGGCGCGCCTCGACACACTGTGCCGACACTGTGCCGACACTGTGCCGCCCGGCGCCCGTCTTCGCCCGTCGGTCAGCTCAATTCGTGGATCGCGCGATTCAGTTGCCGCCGGTCATGTCCCGCAGCAGATCGAAGAACGCGCGGAGGCTCATAGACCGCCACCGTAGCCCACCCAAAAAACCGTTGGCAAGCCAATCGGCGGGCCGAGCCGACCCGCCCCAAACGATCAGGACCGTTCGCCCGTCAAGCGCCAGTGCGCCTGGCGCAAAACGGAGCGAGGTGAACCTTTCATGACCTCGTACCAAACTGTGAGCAACGAGCCATCTTCCAGCTCGACGGTGCTGGGATAACCGAGATCACCGGATGGGCCGTCGCCGGAAATGATGAGAGGCTCCGACCAGGTCCGGCCATGATCGGTGCTAAGCCTGGCCTGGTTGCCGAGCGGCGCGCGGCGGTATCCATACGTCATGAGCAAATGGCCGTTCCGCAAGCGCGTGAGGAACGATGGCAATCCCCAGACGCCAATCGCGCGCGGCAACGCCCACGTTTTGCCGCCGTCGGAAGATTCGGTTTGGAGCGTCTCGTTGGCATTAGCCTGGTTGTGGTTCCGGATCTGAACCAGGATCCGGCCATCGGCCGTTTCGATGCCGTGGAGCTCGTGGTAGTTCTCGGGATCGTCGCCCGGCCGCGCTGGGATTGCCGCAAGCCAGCGCCAGGTCTGGCCATCATCCACCGACTCGCAAACTCCCACCCGCCGCCCTGGCGTCCACAATTCCACGCCCGGGTACAGCAAACGGCCGCCTGAAAGCTGGATTGGGCCGTGCGGGCTGTTCACAATGCTGGGGTATCGTGCCGACCAAGTAACCCCGCCGTCCGTGGAGCGGATCATCCATTGGCCCAACTCGGCGCGCCGCTGTTCCGGGGAGAGGCGGTTGTGAGCGGCCTGCCACGCTTTGAGCCGGTCCGCAGGCCACCCGCCCCCCTGGGCTTTCTCGAGAATCGATTCATACGCCAGCGACGTGAACGAGGTCACGAGCAACGAGCCGTTGGCCGTTTCGAGCACGCCTGCATCCCGGTCATCGATGGCGCTATCGAGCAGCACCTGCGGCCAGCCCCAGGTCCGTCCTTCATCCGAAGACACCATCAGCTCGACCCGTCCAAATGGGCAAACGTGCCCCTCGCGTCCGCCTGAACACACCACGCATAGATGGCCATTGCGCCGGCGAGCGACGGTGGGCCAGCCGTAATACAGGCGGGGGTCATGGCTGATGACCTTGGTTTCGAGGACTTCGATGGCAGGGGCAGCCGACCCCTTCCAGGGAGTGGCCAGGGCAAAGGTAGCCGCGGCAAGGCCCGTTCGGCAAAGGAACTGCCGGCGCGTAACGCCCGATCTGGTTGGTGTGCTCATGAGAACCTTGGTTATGGCGGCTTCGTTCGCGAGATGCAATTTCAATGTGGGCAGGGCAGCGCGCTCCGTCGCGCGCCGAAACTGGCTTCCGCTTTCCGGATCCGGGATCCCCAACGCCGGTCGACGGAGCGACCTGCCCTGCTGAAATGGGAATGGCTGGTCGAATGCAGGCTTGCGGTTCGAAGCAGGTTCCAAGAGATTGATTTGTGTCAAAGCCGGTCGGCGCGGGGACCCGGTACAACGGAACGGTGCAACGCTGACCGCCTTCCTCAACCAACACGACAGAAGACGCTATGAACGAAAGAATCAGCCGGCGCGAGTTCCTGCAATCGGCGGCATTAGCCGGTGCCGCTATCCTGACTCCCCTCTCAACTCAAGCCGCTGAAACGGCGGTAAAACGAACGGCCGCGGACCAGGTCTTCCTTGGCAGAACCGGTGTTCAGCTCAGCCGCCTCGGAATGGGCGTGGGAACCAACAGCGGCGAGGTGCAGCGTGCCTTGGGGCGGGAAGGTTTCAATCGCCTGGTCCGGTACGCTTATGACCAGGGCATCACTTACATCGATACCGCCCAGAGCTACCAGACGCACGAATGGGTCCGCGACGCCATCAAGGGTCTGCCTCGCGAGAAGTTTTTCATCCAAACGAAGATGCCTGGCAATACCGAGAAACCCCTGGAACGGATCGACCGGTTCCGCAAGGAACTTGACGTCGATTACATCGACAGCTTGCTCGTCCATTGCATGGTCAACAAGACCTGGTGCGACGATCAGAAGCGGACGATGGACGGCCTTGCCGAAGCCCAGGAACGGAAGCTGATCCGGGTCAAAGGCGTTTCGTGCCATAGCTTGCCCGCCCTCGCTCCCGCCGCCGAATCCAGCTGGGTGAACGTGAACCTCGTCCGCGTCAACCCCCAATGCGTCTGGGTGGACGGTCCAAAGGAGAGCTGGAACGAATCCGGCGATAGCATCGACCCCGTGCTCAAGCAGATCAAAGTGGCGCACGACAACGGTCACGGGATTATCGGAATGAAGCTCTGCGGCAACGGCGAGTTCACCAAGGCGGAAGACCGCGAAAGGGCGGTTCGGTTCGCCATGGCGCAACGCGAGATCGATGCCGTGGTGATTGGGTTCAAGAGCCCGGCGGAGATTGACGAAGCGATCGAACGGATCAACCGCGCCCTGCGGGAACTGGCCTAAACCTGGAGACCACCATGACCGAGCAGCCATGGACCAGCCGGCGCCGCGTCGAGATCAGCCTTGACCACCAGGAACCCGACCGGGTGCCTTACGATCTCGGCGGCACGATCCTGACCGGGATTCACGAAATGGCTTATCGCCGACTGCGGCAGCACCTAGGCCTGCCGGAGGTCCAGATCGAGATTGAGGACCCTATCCAGCAACTCGGCCGTGTGCACGAGGATGTCAAACAGCGCCTGAAAGTAGACGTGTTCGGGATCAACCCGGGCAAGCCGCGCGGCATCTCGACGCCCGCCTGGAGCGAAGGCGGCTATGACAAGCTTGTGGACGAATGGGGCATCGAATGGTGGAAGCCGCAAGATGGCGGTTTTTACTACGATATGCGGCGGCATCCGCTCGCTGAAATTGATACCGTCGAAGGGCTGCGCAAATACCGCTTTCCCGATCCGCTCGATCCGGCGCGGTACGATCGCATGGCAGAGCGCGCGGACGAATTGATGAACCGCCGCCAGGTCGCTTACGTCCTTGGGCGCAACGCGCCAGGTGTGTTCGAGATTGCGCTGTGGATGCGCGGGTTCGAGAACTTCTTCTGCGACATGATCAGCAACCAGGCTTTTGCCGAAGCGCTCCTGGATGCGATCTGCGAAGTGAAGATGAAGTATTGGGAGCGGGCGCTGTCGCTCGTGGGCAAGAACGTCATGATGGTCTCCGAAGCGGACGACCTGGCGAGCCAGAAATGCGCGCTTGTTTCGCCTGCGCTCTATCGCAAGTTGATCAAGCCACGGCACACGAAGCTCTTTGCGTTCATCAAGAAGCACGCCGCGACCAAGGTGCGGATCTTTTACCACTCGTGCGGCGCAATCCAGCCGTTGATCCCTGACCTGATCGAGTCCGGCATCGATATCCTCAACCCTGTCCAGGTGAGTGCGGCGGGCATGGATACGAAGGAGCTTAAGCGTCTGTTCGGGAAGGATATCACTTTCTACGGCGGCGGAGTGGATACGCAGCGCGTCCTTCCCCGCGGGACTCCAGCCGAAGTGCGCGACGAGGTCCGCAGGCGCATTGATGACCTGGCGCCGGGCGGAGGGTTCATCTTCAACACGGTGCATAATATGCAGGCGGACGTCCCGCCGGAGAACATCATGGCCATGTGGGAAACGCTCCAGGAATTCGGGGTCTACCGCTGAGGGCTGCTGCGCGCCCCGGCGCCCTCCGCGCCCGTCGTTGCCCTCGATCACCCCATGCCACTGCTTGAAGTCGACGCTCTGAGCAAGGCCTTCCCAGGAGTCCAGGCTCTGGACGGCGTTTCGCTCAGCGTTGGCAAAGGCGAGATTCATGCGCTGGTAGGTGAGAACGGCGCTGGCAAAAGCACCCTGATGAAGGTGCTTGCCGGGATTCAACCGAAGGATTCCGGCACCCTTCGGCTGGACGGACAAGTCATCGACCCAAGAACGCCTGCCGAAGCCCTCCGGCTCGGCATCAGCTGCGTCCACCAGGAGATCAGCCTGGTGCCCAATCTTACCGTGGCGGAAAACGTCTTCGCGGGACGGGAACCCACTCGGTTCGACTTCATCCAATGGAAATTGCTTCGGCAACGAACGGCCGAAATCCTGCGGCCCTTCAATGTGCGTCTGGACCCGGGAGCGCGCACTGGCGGGTTAAGCGTGGCCTTGCGGCAGATTGTCGAGATCGCCCGGGCGCTTTCGCATGAGCCGAAGATCCTGATGTTGGACGAGCCGACTTCCTCTCTCGAAAGCCACGAAGTGCAGCGCCTGTCTTGTCTCCTGCGCGAGCTGGCGGCGCGCGGCATCGGCATTCTTTACGTCACGCACAAGCTGCAGGAGGTCTTCAACCTCGCGGACACCGTCACCATTCTGCGCGACGGCAAATGGGTTGCCACAAAGCGCATCGAGGACACGTGCGCTGACGAAGTGGTGCGTTTGATGGTCGGGCGCGAACTGAACCAGTTCTATCCAACCAAAAGCAAGGGTCACGGACCCGAGTTGCTGCGCGTCGAAGGACTGGGTCTCGAAGGCGCTTTTCAAGACGTCACCTTCAGCTTGTTCAAGGGCGAGATCCTCGGCCTTGCGGGACTGGTCGGCGCCGGGCGGTCCGAAGTCGCGCAAACGCTCTTCGGATACCGCGCCGCGGACGCCGGACGAATCCGGGTCCTCGGCAAAGAGGTCGCCCTCCCATCGCCAGCCGACGCCGTCCGCCACGGGATCGCTTACCTCCCCGAAGACCGCAAGACATCCGGTCTTTTCCGGCAGATGACCGTGCAGGAGAACCTGTTTGCGGCCAGCCTGAAGAAGCAGTCGCAAGGCGGCTTCATTCGGCACGACCGCGCCCGGAAAGCGGCGCATGCCTGGGTGCGCGAACTGGACATCCGCACGCCGTCGATCGACCGGCAGATCTCGCTGTTGAGCGGCGGCAACCAGCAAAAGGTCCTGATGGCCCGCTGGCTCGAGGTCAAGCCGCGCGTCCTGATTGCCGACGAACCGACCCGCGGCATCGACGTCGGTGCGAAGGCGGAAATCCATGCCTTGCTGCGGCGGTTGTGCGAGGAAGGCGTGGGGGTCATCGTGATCTCCTCTGAACTGCCCGAAATCCTGGGCTTGTGCGATCGGGTTCTGGTGCTTTGCGAAGGGCGGGTCGCAGGCGAACTGCCGGGCGAAAGCGCCACCGAGGAACGCATCATGCGCCTGGCCACGGGGCAGGGAGTGGGAGGCCTGGCAGCGCCATGAGCCCTTTTGCCAAAAGGATCAGCGAATTCACCCAGGCTTATCGCGAAGTGGTGATCCTCCTGGTCCTCGGCGTGGTCTGCGCCGCGTTCTATTTCATCCAACCGGGAGAGGTCAACCGGTTCTTCACCATCGACAACTGGCGCGTGATCGCCGTGAACATCTCGACCGACGCCCTCATGGTGGTTGGGATGACGCTAATCATCATCGCCGGCGGCTTCGACCTTTCGGTCGGTTCCACGGTTGCCCTGGGTGGCATTATCGCGTGCAAGCTGATGGTGGGTGACACGCCGATCCCGGTGGCCATCACGGCTGGGCTGCTCGGCGGTGCGGCAGTGGGCGCGGTGAACGGCTTCATCATTGCCAAAGTGGGCGTGAACCCGCTGATCGCGACGCTGGGAACCATGATCATCGTGCGCGGCCTTTGCCTTGTTGCGGTTCAAGCCAGCCCGGTCACCGGGTTGCCCCCCGCTTTCGCGAAGCTTGGCGACGCCCTGCATTTGGGCGAGGGTTTTGCGCTCCCCTACTCCGTGCTATTGATGATTATCGTCGTCCTCGCAGGGGATCTGTTGCTGCGACACTCGCGCTTCCTTCGCCAGGTGTACTACGTCGGCGGCAATGAAGAGGCCGCCCGGTTCTCGGGTATCCACGTGGATCGTGTCCGCATGTTCACTTACATGCTTACGGGTGTATTGGCAGCGCTGGCGGGCATCGTCAATGCGTCGCGGTTGATCAGCGCCTCTGCCAACGCCGGTGAGCGGGCCGAATTGCGCGTCATTTCAGCGGTCGTCATTGGCGGGGCGAGCCTGGCCGGAGGCACCGGCACTGTTCTCGGCGCGTTCCTCGGCCTGCTCCTGGTCGGCGTGATCGAAAACGGAATGGAAATCCGCGGCGTGAATATCTATATGAAGAATGTCGTGCTGGGAACCATTCTCATTCTCGCCGTGACCTTCGACCGCATCGACAAGAACATGTGGAAACGCCTGCGACGCTGGTTCCGCACATGACCTCCCCTCCCCGCCATCACCTCTGACCCACGCCATGTCCAAAGCACTGAATATCCTCCTGGCAATCGCCGTTGCCGTCCTGGTGGTCCTCTGCATGTCCGCCAGAAAACCCGCGGACCAGGCCCCCCCTGCTGCCGCCGGCCCAGGCGCTCCTTCGGCCGCGTCGAGTTCCGCCAACAACGAGTACGTCCTGGTCGCCGTCTCTGTCGGCAACGCCTATTGGATCGACGCCCGTGACGGCTTTAACGATGCCGCCCGCGAACTGGGCGTTCGCGGCGTCTTTACCGGCCCCCAAGGCAGCGATGTGAAACAGCAAGTCGATATCATTGAAACGGCCATCACTCGCGGCGTGAAAGGGCTCATTGTCGTGCCGGCCGAACCGGAAGCCGTCATCCCGGTCATTAATCGTGCCATTGCTGCCGGTATTCCCGTGATCACGCAGGACACCGATTCACCCAAGAGCCAGCGTTACACATTTATTGGCACTGGAAACTTCGAAGCCGGCCGTCTCGGCGGCGAACTTCTGGCCAAGGCGATCGGTGGCAAAGGCGAAGTCGCGTTCCTGACGGTCCCCGGGCAGTGGAATCTTGAAGAGCGCCGGCGCGGCTATGAAGCGGCGCTGGCCAATTTCCCCGAGATCAAAATCGTGGCCGTTGGCAATGACCAGGTAGAGGAGAGCCAGGCCGCCGCCCAAGCCAAATCCATCCTCCAGGCGCATCCCAATCTCGCGGGCTTTGGTTGTGTGGATGCCGCAGGCGGCGCCGGCGCGGCCGTTGCGGTTCGAGACGCAGGCAAGAAGGGCAGGCTCAAGATCGTGGCCATGGACCGCAACGAAGCCACCCTCGACTTCATTGAGCAGGGATATATCCAGGTTTCACTGGCCCAGCGCTCCTATTCCATGGCTTACCTCGGCCTCAAAATGCTCTATGACCTGAATCACGGCCGTATCAAGATGGTTCCCGACTGGCGAAAAGCCCAAACGTGCCCCCTCCCGGCATCGGTCGATACCGGCGCCGTGGTGATCACGCCCGATAACGTCCAATTCTTCCGCCATAAATAGCGGGCTGCTTCCAATCCGGAGTTTTTATGATTTTACCACGAACTCGTGTGGAAATTGGCCAATTCCGGTGAAGTTGGCGTCAAAGTTCGCGGTAAAGTATAGCGCTGGGACAAGCTCCATATAGCCACCGGCGGCCCTTGAAGGTCGGGCTTTCCAGGCGCCGCACGGGCAGTCCGCAGGCAGTCCGTTCGGGGATCACCCGTAGATCACCCGTAGTTCACCCGTAGATCACCCGTGGTTCACCCGTTGCCGAACGAGTCATCTACGGGTGATCTACGGGTGATCTACGGGTGAAGACCGAAGCTTGAAGGCCGCTGGCGATGACAAAACGTCATGTGGCTAGTCTTGGCTGTGAGCTGGGTCGCTTGGCGCAACGGATGGTCGACGCAAACGACCCGACCGAGGCTGACCGGTTGGCTCGATGCTGCCCCTGATATCCCGGATGGGGAGTGGTTTGAGAAGTTCAACAGTTTTGTGCTCTGCGGGAAAGGTGAAGAGGCATTGCGTGCAACAGGCAAATGCGGTGAAAATGAACGCATGAACCATTCGAAACTGACTCGTGCGCTCGCCGCTCTGTTGTTGCTGAATTCCATGTCCGGGGTTTGTTTCGCCGCAGGAAAGGACGCACTGCCGCTCGTGGACGTCTTCGTCGGCGGGCAGGATGGCTACCCCGCCTTTCGGATTCCAGCGATCGTCACGACAAAGGGAGGTTGGCTCCTGGCGTTTGCTGAGGGGCGGGCCACCCTCCATGACCATTCCGAGAATGACATTGTGTTGAAGCGGAGCCGGGATAACGGCCGCACCTGGGGCCCGTTGCAGTTGGTTTACGAGGACGGCGCGAATGCGTTGAACAATCCCACCGCGGTTGTGCTGCGCGAATCTGGCCGGGTTCTGCTCATGTTCCAGCGTTACGCGAAGGGATATGACGAGCACAACGCAGAGCCAGGCCATTCCGGCCCTCGCATTTGCCGCACTTTCATCGCGACCAGCGATGACGAAGGAGCCGCGTGGTCAACGCCGGTCGATATCACATCGCAGGTCAAACGCCCCACGGTCGTGACCAGCACTGCGGCTGGCCCGGGTATCGGCATTGAGCTGTCGAAGGGCCAACACGCCGGGCGCATCCTGATCCCGTTCAACCAGGGTCCGTACAACCAATGGAGCGTCTACGCGGTGATCAGCGATGATGCCGGGAAAACGTGGCGCTATGGCCAAGCCGCCCCGGACGGCACCCCGGGCTTTGCCAATGAAGTCCAGTTTGCTGAATTGGCCGACGGGTCGATCCTGCTGAACGCCCGCAACCAAGGGGGAAGCAAGTTGCGCAAGATCGCCTTGAGCCGCGATGGCGGGGAAACCTGGTCGTCCACCCAGGACGACCCGGTGTTGATCGAACCGGTCTGCCAGGCCAGCCTGCTTCGCCATCACGACGCCGCGTCTGGCAACCCCGTCCTGCTCTTCAGCAATCCCGCCAGCCAAACCGGGCGAGTGAATGGGACCGTGCGTCTCAGCCGCGACGAAGGAAAGACCTGGCCGGTCGCGCGCCAGATTTACTCGGGCAGTTTCGCTTACAGTTGCCTCGCGCCGCTGCCGGACGGCGCGGTGGGATGCCTGTTCGAACGCGACGGCACGCGGAAGATTTCGTTTACAAGTTTCACACTGGAAGGGCTGACGCGCTAGCGGGTTTGCGATAGCCTTGCCGCATGAACACGGCCCAAGGTTTTTCGCGTCGCACCTTTATTGCCACAACTGCCGCGGCAGCGCTGGAACTCAATCTGTCCGCGCGACTCCTGGCCGAGGCGGGCGCCGCTCAACCTGCCGGCGGCACGCGCCCGATCCCGGGCACGCTGCCGTGGTTCCGCCGCACGTTCCGCTGGGCGCAGACGAATCTCACCGAGGAGGACCCCGCGACTTACGATGTCGAGTGGTGGCGCGGTCATTGGAAACGGACCCGTATCCAAGGCGTGATTATCAACGCCGGCGGCATCGTGGCCTATTACCCCAGCGACGTGCCGCTTCATTATCGGGCGGAGAAGCTCGGGAACCGCGATCTTTACGGGGAGCTGGTGAAGGCAGCCCACGCCGATGGCCTCGCCGTCCTGGCGCGCATGGACTCCAACCGCGCCCACGAGGACGTTTACCGCGCCCACCCGGACTGGTTCGCGCGCGACGCCAGCGGCAACCCGTTTCGCACCGGCGGCCTTTACGTGACTTGCATTAACGGTCCCTATTACGAGGAATGGATCCCGAGCGTCCTCCGCGAGATCGTCGAACGCGCTCACCCGGAAGGCGTCACCGACAATAGCTGGAGCGGGCTCAACCGGGGGGCGATCTGTTTTTGCGCCAATTGCGTCCGGCTCTTTCGCGAAGCGACCGGCAAATCAATCCCGCCGCGCAAGGATTGGGAGGACCCGGGTTACCGCGCCTGGATCGAATGGAATTATGCCCGGCGCCTGGCGGTTTGGGACTTGAACAACGCCGTAACGCGCGCCGCTGGGGGCCCCGACTGCCTTTGGGTGGGCATGAATAGCGGCTCGATCTCCGGCCAATGCCAGAGCTTCCGGCCTTACAAGGAGATTTGCGAACGTGCGGAGATCATCATGCTGGATCACCAGGCGCGGGGCGAGGCCGGCTTCTACCAAAACGGCGAGATCGGCAAGCTGATCCATGGATTGCTGGGGTGGGAAAAGCTCATCCCGGAAAGCATGGCCATGTACCAGGCCGGAAGACCCACCTTCCGCAAAGCCGCCAAACCGGAGGCGGAAGCGCGCCTTTGGGTGGTCGAAGGGATCGCCGGCACTATCCAGCCTTGGTGGCATCATATCGGCGGCACGCAGGAGGACAGGCGCCAGTTCGACACGATCGCGCCGCTCAACCTGTGGCACCAGGCCCACGAGCAATCGCTCGTCAATCGCACACCCATCGCCACCGTGGGCGTCCTTTGGTCCCAGCAGAACACAGATTACTTCGGACGCGACCACGCCACTGAGCTCGTTGAGTTGCCCTTCCGCGGAGTGACGGAAGCCCTGATGCGCGCGCGCATCCCGTATTTGCCGGTGCATGCGGACCATATCGCCCGCGACACGCCGGGGCTCCGGGTGCTCATTCTGCCGAATTTCGCCGCGATGTCGGATGCGCAGATCGCCAGCGTAAAGAAGTATGTGCAGAACGGAGGAGGGCTGGTCGCCACCGGCGAATCGTCCGTGTGCAACGAGTGGGGCGATCCGAGGCCGGACTTCGCCCTGGGAGAACTGTTCGGGGCGCATCTGCCGGCCGGCCGCAAGCCGTTGGATGAAGCGGCGCGAGCGGAGCGCGCGTCAGCCACGTGGCACACCTACTTGCGGATGCCTGAGACCGTGAAGGAGCGCCCTCCCGTCCTGCGCGGCTTCGAAGCCACCAACATTCTGGCGTATGGCGGCATGCTCGACGAACTGACGATCGCCAACGGCGCAACAACCGCGCTGACGCTTGTGCCCGATTTCCCGGTCTACCCGCCGGAAACATCCTGGATGCGTGAACCGAACACCACCCTGCCCGGCCTCGTGATTCGAGATCCGAGCGGCAAAGAAGGCCGCACCGTCTTTCTCCCCGCCGACTTGGACCGCCGCTTCGCGCGCGATCACCTTCCCGACCACGCCGCTCTGCTTGCGAATTGCGTTCGCTGGGCAGCGAAGGACGATCTCCCGCTCGTCGTGAATGGCCCTGGGCTGATCGATTGCCATCTCTACCGCCAACCCGAGGCCGTCGTTTTGCACCTGGTGAATCTCACAGGAACCGGTGGCGCTCATCCGGTCGGTGAACTTATCGCCGTCGGGCCGCTCCAGGTCCGGGTGCGACTTCCTGCCGGGTTCAATCCGGGCCGAGTGCAATTCCTGGTAAACGAACGCGCCTTTCCCGCGGCGGTTCAGAAGGGTTGGGTGGAGTTCAACCTCCCAGTTGTGGTCGATCACGAGGTGGCCGTGATCAGCGCGTAGCCCGAGTTCCGGAGGATGCCCAACGCGGACAGCAGCCCGGCACGGGTGCTGCGATTGGCGGTTTATCGCGGAACCCCACCCTATTGCTTCCAGAGATAACGCAATCGACACTCGATCTATACACAATTGACACTCAATCACGAATGAGTGTCTATCGTGTTTTGTTCGGGTCTTGATTGTGGCATGAGCGGAAGAAGTCCCGCTTTGAACCTTATCGGCGGGGCGAAAGAAGGCTGAGCACATACCAACCAGCACCGACCATGATCAGAAGCACCAACGCCGCCACCACGATCGCCAAACCTCGCAGCAAACGTGCCCGGCGGATGGCTTGCTCGCGGTGCGCCACTTGCGATTGATGGAGGAGCTCCAGTTCCAGCTCAGCCTGGACGCGCGAAGGCGATTCCTCCCGAGTCCGGAGCATCAGCCAGGGATGTCCTTCTCGCCTGGGGAATGCGGGAGGCAAACTCTCGAGCGCTTCCGTTCCGGCCAGTTCAAAACCTTGGTCCAGCCAAAACATACCAGCACCGCTCTCCACCCAGAGACGGGTGAGTCGATGCTGGCGCGCCAGCGTCAAGACACGCTGCCAGAGGCGCGGAAGCAATTCGGGGACAAGCTCCGAGTCGCCCCAAGCCTGGCCGTAGATGCGCCCTTGTTGGGCTTCGATCTGGAGGCCCAAGGTGCCCAGAATGGTGCCGTCGGCAGTTTCGACCACTTGGAAATCGGTGAGCGCCTTTTCGAAGAGCGGCACGGGATGTCCCGCTTGGCGCCAAAGACTGCGCAGTGGGGTCAGGTCGTCAAGGGTCGCCCGCCGGGTCTGGAAATTGAACGCCATGGCGTGGGCCGACGTTAATCGGCTGGCCTGGGCAGGTAAAGCCATGTTCATGGCCGGCGGGAAACAGGGGACGCCGTGCGTTCACATTAAGCTTTTCTCTCACGGCGCATCCGCTAACACTTTGGGGAGATGTCACAATGGGTGGGCATTCGGGATAGCCGGGCAGCGGGTATTCGACCGCGGTTGGAGCTCGCGTCCTTTCCCAAACCCCTTTCGGTCGGCATACCCTCGGCCCCGGAAGGAACGCCCCCAACACGTCAAAATCACTACCATCTATGAATCGTTCCCGTCATTCCCAAGGTGCGTCCCCGGTCGCGGCTTCCGAGGCTCAAATTTCCGCGTTTACGCTTATCGAACTGCTGGTGGTCATCGCGATCATCGCGATTCTGGCGGGGATGCTTCTGCCAGCCCTGAGCCGGGCCAAGGACCGGGCGCAAATGACGCTCGACCTGAACAACGTCAAGCAGATCCTGCTGGCCAGCCATCTGTATGCCACCGACAACAGCGATTACCTGGCGCACCCGACTTGGGGCGGCAATCTTACCGGCCCCGACGGTTGGGCTTACGCGACGAGCAATGGCGGCCGGATTCCTGGCGGACCGGCGGCGCCCGGATCGGCGGCAGGCAGGGATGTGAACTCGATCCAGTTCAGCAACCAGGTGGCCTTTTTCAAGATCAGCCAACTGGGTCCTTTCCTTAGCGATTACAAGATTTGCTGGTGCCCTAAAGATGTTGCCACACGCGGAACCGGGAAACTCAAGCAACTCTGGCTGGCTCGTCCCCTCAAGCTCACTTCCTATTGCTGGAACGGCACCATCGGCGGCTACAACAACATCGGCAAACCCTCCCTGACTCCCGACGGGAAGACCTACAAGATCAGCGATTATCAAGGCGACGACTGGCAGATGTGGGAAATCAACGAGCTGGATGCCGGGAATTTCAACGACGCCGGCAACGTGCCGCCTTGGGCGGGCAACGGGATTTCCATCCGGCATGCGGGCCTCGCCGCCTGGTACAATCTGAGCAATCCAAACCAGGCCAGTGGCAGCATTACCAATCTTCCCGGCGGCGCCGTGGTCGGGACTTTTTCAGGCAGCGCTCAGAACGTGAAATGGTACCGCTCCTGGGTGCTGGTGAACAAAGCGCCTGTCCCGAACGAGATCTTTAACGGGCCGGTCTACAGGTGATCGCCTGGGGCGGGCGCCCCCTGGATCAGCCTGCTGGAATCGCCCGGCAGCCCCGTCGTCAGAAATCGGCCGTCAGCGAATCGTGGTCGCTGCTAAAGAGCGGTGTCTCGCGCACCCGCCAGATATATCGGAACATCACGGCCCGCAGCGCCGCCGTAAGCGGGATGGCCAAAATGCCGCCCACAATGCCGCCCATCAGAGTCGTGCCGATCATCACGGCCAGGATAATCGTGAGCGGGTGCAATCCCACGCGGTCTCCCATAATCTTGGGCGAGATGACCAGGCCTTCCAGAGTTTGGACCACGGCGAACACGCCGAGAACCAAGGCCGGGTGAAGCCAATCCCCGAACTGAACAAAGGCGATGATCAACGCCGTGATGCACGTGATGATCGCGCCCAGGAACGGCACCATCGTCAATATGGTCGCCATCGCCCCGAGCAGGAACGCGTAAGGCAACCCAATGGAGAAAAAGCCGATCGTATAAAGGACTCCGTCGCAGATCGCCACGAGCACCTGGCCACGAAAGAAGGTGATCAGGCAGTCGTTCATGGAGCCGAGCACAAAGACGATCTCGTTCTTCAATTTCGAGTTGGCCACCGGCAAGTAATCGGTCCAGTTGCGTTCGATGCCCCGCTTCTCGAGCAAGAGGTAAAAGGCGTAAACCGGGATCAATATTAACCCCGCCAGGACGCCAAACCACGAGGCCACACGTGTCACCTGGCCAAAGATCCAGGAGCCAACCTTGGGAAGCGTGCTCGCCAGCCAAGCCGTCGCCGATTGCAAGGCGGCGGGATCGAAGGCCTTGAAGATAGGAATTCGCTCGGAAGCGTTGGAGACACTGTTCGTCTGGGAAGGCGGCGGAATCTCGTTCGCTTGTCGATCGCCTGTCTCCACCGGAGGGGCGTTGGTCTTCCCGGTAAGGATGGACAAGTCAAACCATTTCGAGACCCGCGGTGAAGGGTGATTAATCCAGGTTTCGACCTTCTGTTGCACATTCCTGACGTAGTCCGGGATGCGCAAGGTCAACTGCCGGGTTTCGTTCACGATCTGAGGCACCACGCTCCCGATCAGAGCCCCCACCGTCACCGTGAAAAGCGCGAACACACAGATGATCGCACGCGCCCGCGGCAAACCGCGGCGCTCCAGGCGGTCGACCAGGGGATCCAGCAGGTAAGCGACAATGCCCGCGATGGCCAGCGGCAGAAGGACAGACGACAGCTGTTGCAGCACGAGGCCCACAGCCCACAACAGCACCACGATCAGCGCTACCAGGACGCCAAGGGCCAGCGCGGTCAACGACGCCCATAACAAGCGCGCTTGGGTCGGCGTTGGAGGGGGGAAATTCATGCGGCATCACCGCTGGCCCAGGAGACGCGATTTCTCTGCGGCGGCGCGGACGGCCTGGATCATCGCGGCCCGCACCCCGCCGCGCTCCAGTTCGTGAATGCCTTCGATCGTTGTGCCGCCCGGGCTGGTCACCATGTCTTTGAGCGCGCCGGGATGCAGGCCGGTTTCCAAAACCATCTTGGCACTGCCGAACACCGTCTGGGCCGCCAATCGGGTGGCAAGGTCCCGTGGAAGCCCCGCCGCGACGGCGCCATCGCTAAGGGCCTCGATCACCAGGAATATGAAAGCCGGGCCGCTGCCGCTCAATCCCGTGACCGCATCGAGCAGGCTCTCTTTAACCTGGCAGGCGAGACCGACCGAGCCGAAGAGCTTTTCCGCCAACTGCGCGTCCTCGGGCCTGGCTGATCCGCCCAGGGCAAAAGCCGTCGCCGACGCCCCCACCAGCGCGGGGGTGTTCGGCATCACCCGGATGACGCGCGCCCCCGGGTTGAGACCCGATTCGAGCCGCTCAAGAGTCACCCCGGCGGCAATCGAGATCAGCCGATGCCGTGGCGTCACTTCCGGGCGAACCTCTGCCAAAACGCCCCGCACCTGGTCCGGCTTCACCGCCAGAATAAGGACGTCGGCAAACTGCACCACCTCCGGATTCAACGCCGTCGTTCTGGCGCCGACAACCTCAGAGAAACGGGCGCGGGCGCCCTCCGCCACATCGCTGGCCAAGATGTTGACCGCCTGGGCCAAGCCGGCCTGGGCGAATCCTTTCGCCAGAGCCGAAGCCATCTTGCCCGCACCCAGGAAACCGATTCTCAAGTCGGAGGCCATTGGCGGTTTGTAGCAGTTCACGAGCCAGGGGTGAAGGCAAAAGCTAGCGGAAGCCTCAAGAGCCGGCCCCGGCGGACCGGCCCTGCCCGCCTCAGAGGCCGCTGGCTGGATTGACGCCGGGGGCCGGCGTTGCTACAAGAACCCGATGATTACGCCTGGCCAGGTTCGATACCGTCGGATTCTCCTCAAACTCAGCGGCGAGGCGCTCGGCGGAGAAGCGGGGGTGGGCATATGCCCTGCTGCGGTCCACAGCATCGCGCAGCAGATCCAACAGGTGCGTGCTTTGGAGGTCAGCGTGGTGGTGGTGGTGGGAGGAGGCAACATCTTTCGAGGCTTGCAGGGCAGCGAGAAAGGCATCGACCGGGCCACAGGCGATCACATGGGGATGCTTGCCACGGTGATCAACGCGCTGGCGTTGCAGGACGCCCTGGAAAAGCTGGGCGTGGCCACCCGCGTCCAGAGCGCCATTACCATGGCGCAAGTCGCCGAGCCGTTCATTCGACGCCGGGCCATGCGGCACCTCGAGAAGGGCCGCGTGGTGATCTTCGGCGGAGGCACCGGCAACCCCTATTTCTCCACAGACACCGCGGCTGCGCTCCGCGCCAACGAAATGGCCTGCGACGTGATCTTGAAAGCCACCAAGGTCGAAGGCGTTTACGACAGCGACCCTGTCAAGAACCCCGACGCCAAGCTGTACGCCGAGATCGGCTACCTGACGGCCCTGCAAAAGCAGTTGAAAGTCATGGATTCGACCGCCTTCTCCATGTGCATGGACAACCGGATGCCCATCGTGGTCTTCAACATGTTCACGCCCGGCAATCTGACCCGGGTGGTCCAGGGCGAGAAGGTGGGAACGATGGTTTCCCGTTAAAAGCACCGCAACTCCGGCGGCCGCTGCTGTGTCACAGAAAGGCGCCCCTGTTCAATCACTGTTCAATCGCTGATTTGACGAAGCCGCCCAAATGAAGCAAGCTCGGCCTCCCATGCAACTGTCGCGAATCGTTTGCAGCACACTCTTTTTTAGCGCCGCCGTCACGGCCTTCTCCCAGACGCCAGCCGCTGTTCCGGAACCCCTTCCTGCGACCGGTTGGCGTCCCGTCTCGCCGGCCACCCCACCCGCCGCCCCTTCCGTCACGCCGCAACCGCTGCCCGCGCCGGCGGCGGCACCGGCCGGCTCGACTGCGGTTCAGGCCGCTCCAGTCCCTGCCCCCTCCTCCGCCGTCCGGACCGCAGCCGCCGTTCAGACCCGGTCGATCTCGCTGCAAGAGGCGCTCGACGAGGCGCTGCAGCACAATTTCGACGTCCAGATCTCGCGGTTTCTGCCGGAACTGGCCCGTTTCAATCTCGGCGCCGCTTACGGGGGTTACGATCCCGTCATTTCCGCCAGTGGCCAACACGAGTATACCCGGTCGCCGGGCGGCCTGAATCCATTCACCAATGCCCTTTATCCCGGGCCGGAGACGGAAGGAGACACGTTTTCGGCCGGGCTGGGGGGATTGCTGCCATGGGGCCTCCAGTACCGTCTGACCGGCACTGCCCGGGATTCCACCAGTGAAACGCCGCCCAACGCCCCCGTCGAAGTGGCGACCGCCAACGCGGCGATCTCCGAACTGCGCCAGCCATTGTTAAAGAATTTCTGGATCGACGCCACCCGGGCGACCATCCAGATCTCGCGCAACCGGGTGAAGTTCTCCGAGCAATCGCTCCGATTGCAGATGATGACGACTGTGGCCGCGGTCGAACAGGCCTACTACAACCTGATCTTTGCCCGCGAGAACGTCAAAGTGCAGGAGTCCGCCCTCCAGCTTGCCGAACGCCTGCTCTGGGAAAACCGCAAGAAAGTGGAGGTTGGCCAGCTCGCGCCCCTCGACGAAAAACAGGCGGAATCTCAAGTGGCGGCCAGCCGTGCGGACCTGCTCGTTGGCCAGCGCGCGCTTGATTCCCAGGAGAACGTCCTCAAGAGCCTGATCACCGACCAGTACGCCGGTTTGCATAGCGTCCGCTTGATCCCGGCCGAAAACCTCGTGGCCGTCCCTCCCCTGCTCGATCTGCACGCCAGCTGGGATCGCGCGCTCCGGCTTCGACCGGACCTCATCCAGGCGCGCCTTGATCTCCAGCGCAGCGAGATCAACGTCCGCTACGATCGCAACCAGCTCTTTCCTCAGCTCGACCTCGTGGGCCAGTACGGCTACGCCGGGCGCGAAGTCGAATACAGCGGCGCTTTCGGCCAGATCAAAGACCGGGACAATCCTTACTGGTACTACGGGGCGTCCCTCAATTACCCCATCGGCAACCGCGCCGCCCGCAATAATTACCGCGCGTCCAAAGCCGAACGGGAGCAGGTGGACCTCATCATGAAACAGCGCGAGCAAGGGGTTCTCATCTCGGTTGACGATGCCGTCAAGCGGGTCCAGACCGACTTCGCCCGTGTCGAAGCCACACGCGAAGCCCGGTTATTTGCCGAAGCCGCGTTGGACGCCGAACAGAAGAAGCTCGAGAATGGCAAGAGCACCAGCTTTTTCGTCCTGCAATTCCAGCGCGACCTGACGGCGGCCCGGTTCCAGGAAATCCAAGCGCTGGCCGAGTATAACAACTCGCTGGCGCAGCTTGCCTTTCAGGAGGGCAGCACGTTCGAGCGGCACAACCTGAGGGTCGAGATCAAGTAGGCTCGGCGGCCTGCCGGACCCGATCCAAAATCACGTCAGCCAAGTGAGGATCCGTCCCCACAGCGCGTGCATACCAAATCCGTTTGCCCTCTTTCTCCGTCGGGTTTCGCCATCCTGGCTGCCCCCGGTTCAACCGCTCGCGCACGACGCGTTCGGGCTCTCCGAGCAGCACCGGGATATCCTCGGCACCGTGCAGTCCATCGCTGATAAAGAACGGCACAACCACCAGGTTCTTCTTGCCCGTCAGCTCCCGGCAATCTGAAATCCGCGGGGCCTCCTCCATGAACACCGCATGCACCTCGGGAAAGGCGTTCCGCGCCTGAATCAAGGCCACCTGCCGCTCAATGGACCGGCGCGAGTTCCCGTTCCGGCCCGTTCCATGTCCCGCGATAAAGAGGGCCGTTTCCTCCCGCCGTGGCACGCAGGGAAAAGGATACGTCTCGAGCACCTCGCAGGCGCGAGCCAGGATGACCCCCGCCATGCTCTCGTGAGTTCCCACCGGTGCGCAGTAGATCAAAGTGCGTTCGCCCCGCTGTTGCACCCGGGCAAACACGGGTTGCCCCTCCTCGCGAAGCCCGAGTTCAAGCGGGATGATCTCCTCCGTGAAATAGCCTTCGCTAATGAACAACGGCACGATGAACACCCGGGACCCCCTGGCGCCGGCCAGCGTGGAGGACAGGGAAGGCTCCTGTTTGAAAAACGCGCCACGCACCTCCGCGAACAGCCCCCGGCGCCTCAATTCCGCCGCGTGCTGCAAGACCGGGCCAGCCGAATCCCGGTTCACCGTCGAACCGTGTCCGATCAGGAGCAGCGTGGCATTCGAGTAATCCCGATTCACCCCAAACAAGTATTCCGAGGAAAGGCTGCGCGCAACCGTTTGGGCAGGGCTGGCCGCTTGAGTGGGGCTGGAGCGCTGGGCTGGTCCTGCCCTATTTAACTCGATTCAGACAGGTATTTGACCCGTATTTAACTCGTTCGCCAATCGAGTTAAATACCTGTTAAATACGTGTTATATACGTGTTATATCCGAAGGCAGCGGCGCGTGACGCCCTCAATCGCGCCGGAAAGCCCCGAGCCCGGAACCGTCCTTCCGCCCCACCTCCTTCCCATCCCGGCGCCACTTTGTTTGGTTGGAACCGGCGCCGCCCGGTGCTATGACATGGGCTATGATGAAAACTGCCAAAATGGCCGTTTGCCTCGCGCTCATGCCTGCCGACGGATCCGCCGCCAGCCCGCCTCCCCAAACGGAGATTGCCAACACCCAGGTTCGGGCCCGGATTTACCTGCCCGATGCCCAGGCGGGCTTTTACCGGGGCACCCGGTTTGACTGGTCCGGCGTGATTGGCGGCTTGGAGTTCGCCGGGCACAATTATTATCCCCAATGGTTTCAGCGCACGGACCAGGCGGTGCACGATTTCATCTACGATGGCGCCGATATTGTCGCCGGCCCCTGCACCGCCGTGACCGGGCCAACGGAGGAGTTCGCCAACAACCTGGGATACGACGAAGCGGCCGCGGGCGGGACGTTCATCAAGATTGGGGTTGGCGTGTTGCGCAAGCCTGACGCGGGCGCCTACGACAATTACCGCCTTTACCCGATTGTGGACGGCGGGAAATGGACCGTCCGCACGGCGCCGGATTCGGTGGATTTCCGGCAGGAATTGGCCGATCCCTCAAGCGGGTTCAGTTACGATTACCGCAAGAAGGTGGCCCTCGCCAAAGACGCTCCGCGCCTGGTCTTTGACCATAGCATTCGCAATACCGGCAAACGCGCCATCAAAGCCAGCGTTTATAACCACAACTTCCTTTATATCGACCGGCAACCGCCGGGTCCGGGCGTGACGATCACGTTGCCGTTCACTATTCAGGCCCAGCCCGCGCCGAACAAGAACCTGGTCGAGATCCGCGGGAACGCCATTCGCTTCCTCAAGACGCTCTCGGGCGAAGAAAGTGTTTACATGGGGATCCAGGGTTTTGGCGGCGAGTCCAAAGACTACGATCTCCGGATTGAAGACCGTCGGTCCGGGGCGGCCTTAAGGATTACGTCCAACCGGCCTCTATCCCGCGCCGCGTTGTGGGCCATCCGCGCGCCGCTGTCGCCCGAACCGTTCATCGACTTTGCCATCGAGCCCGGGGAGGAATTCACCTGGCAGATCGTTTACCACCATTACCTGGTGAAGCCGTAGAGCCCGCAGTCCGCCAAACCGTAAGATGTCGGAGAGTGCCGCCTTCCCGCCAAGCTATTGAGCGGCGGCGATGGCCAAGGGAAGGACGATCAGGTTGTGAAGGGCGTGGATCGCCGTCGTCACCCAGAGGGCGGTCCACCAGGATTGAACCCGGGCTTCGAGGTACGCATGGCTGAAGAAAAGGCCCCCGACAATTCCGGCTGACACGCCCGAAATCACGCCGTCCAGGAAATGGAGCGCGGCGAATGGGACGGCGCCGAAAAGGAATTGGGCGGTCCGCGATCGGCGCAGCGCGCGCAACAGCTCGATGGGAGCGGATTGCAGGAGGAGGGTCTCGAGCGGGGGCGCCAAGAGGATTGCCACGATGAATGCCATCACCGGATTGCGGAACAGCTCCATCTGTGCCTTGGAGGGCGCTTCATTCAAGAACAACGCGAAAGGAATGGTCAGGAGGATTTTGATCGCGAATTGCTGAAGCAGGATGCGGAAGATGAACGACCGTTTCCTGGGGCAGTTCGCCAGGCGAACGGGCCTGAAGAACCCTTGGAAAAACGTCTCGGCCGGCGGGGGCGCAGGCGGGGTCGCTGGAAGGACAGGCGGCACTTCCCCCGCGTGAGCCTGGATGACGAGAGGTGCATCAAACGCTGGGGGCTCAGGCATCGTGCCGGGATCTTACGCCTGGCAGTCGGTCGCGCCAAGCGCCATTGGGACTGGGAAATAGCCTATGCCCCATGGCCGGCCCGGCGGGCCAGCCCTGCCAGCCTGCCCGAGAATCGCCATTTGCCCGCGCTTATGGTATGAAACGGACATGCACAGGCGCATCAGGCAGCACGCCACACCCGACGCGCCCCGTGACAGCATGCCTTGCACACGCGCAGAACTTGAAGCTCGCGAGCGGGCTGACCTGGCGCCTTACGCCCAGCTCAGCGCCGACACGCGCGGGCGTGTTTACGATGAGCCGCCGCCGGATTGGCGGACCCATTACCAGCGAGACAGGGACCGGGTGATCCATTCCAGGGCGTTTCGCCGGCTGGAGTACAAGACGCAGGTCTTCCTGAACGGCACCGGCGACCATTTGCGAACCCGGCTGACGCACACGATCGAGGTTGCGGCCATCGCCCGCAATATCGCCCGGGCGCTGCGTTTGAACGAAGACTTGGCCGAGGCGATCGCGCTGGCGCACGACCTGGGGCATCCGCCTTTCGGCCACAAAGGCGAGCGTTGCCTCGACGCGCTCATGCGGGACCATGGCGGATTCGAGCACAATTGCCATAGCTTGCGGCTGGTGGAGGAGTTGGAACAGAAGTACCCCCTGTTCCCGGGCCTGAACCTGACGTGGGAAGTCCGGGAAGGGTTGGCGCGGCATGTGACCACCTATGATCAGCCTGGCAAGCATGCCCGGTTTGGATCCCGGGCGCCTTCGCTCGAAGCCCAGGTGGCCAACCTCGCGGACGAGATCGCCTATTACAGCCACGACCTCGATGACGGCCTTGAGGCCGGGCTCCTCGACGAACAGACCCTGGGACGCGAGGCCCCCGTTTGGCGCGAAGCCGCGGAACGGATTCGCCGCGAGCATGGGGATTTGCCGGACGAGTGCCGGAGATACTTCATTATACGGTGCATTATTGATGGCCAGGTGCACGATGTGGTGACGACAACCGAAGCGCGGATTCGGAAGGCCGCGATCAAGTCGGCGGACGACGCCCGGGCGTGGGCGGGACGGTTGGCAGCGTATAGCGCCACCCGCCAGAAACAGAACCAGGCATTGCGCAAGTACTTATACGCCAACCTTTACCACAATCCGAAGGTCCATGGACCCAATAGCCGGGCGGTCCGGATGCTCGAGGACCTGTTTGGGTATTACCTTGAGCATCGCAAGGCCCTTGGTGACCAGGCGCGCCGGCGCGCGCGGAAGCTCGGCTGGCATCGGACGGTTTGCGATTACCTGGCAGGAATGACCGATCGCTATGTGGCCAAAGAACATGCGCGGATTTTCGAGTGAACCAGGAACTCGGTCTGAGGACGGCCCCACCCGGACGGAGGCACGGACCTTTGGCCGGTTCGCAGCCACGCCAGATTCCTGCAACCGGTTGGGGCACGGCCGTGTTCTAGGCCTAGACTGAGCCGGAAACACCCGGCACAACAATGACAGAGCAACCGGAGTTTGAGACGTTCATGCGAGCATACCAGAACATGGTATTCAGCACCGCCGTGCGTCTGCTGGGCAACGATGCCGAAGCCCAGGATATCGCACAGGACGTCTTCCTGAAGGCTTACGAGCGTTTCAGCGACCTCTCCCAGAGCCCCACGGTGGGCGGTTGGCTCAAAACCGTGACCACCAACCTCTGTCTGAACCACCTCTCACGATACCGCGCACGCTGGCGGTTCTTTTCCGAGTTGGTGTCCCGGGACGATGACAAAGACACCATGCTCGACATCCCGGCGCCCGACCGAATCAACGACGCGCTCGATGGCGCCGACCATCGGCGGCTCCTCGAACAAGCCTTGCAGAAACTTCCGGCGGCCCAAAGAGTGCCGCTGGTGCTTTTCCATTTCGAGAACCTCACTTACGAAGAGATCGCGGCGAAGCTCCGCATCTCGTTGAGCAAGGTGAAAACGGACATCTTTCGCGGCCGCGAAGCCTTGCGGAAGAAGCTGACCCTGCAGTCCACCGGGACCGATGAGTGGAGCGACTTCAAGCCCCACCCCAAAGCCAACCCGGACAGCGGCACCGCCCACCAGCAGAACCGCTTCCATAACCCTCAGAGCTTTCTCGCGCTGGGTCTGGCTCGAGGCTGACGTATTTGCATGGACAACACTCCCCAAGAGACTTTGGAACAGATGATCCACCGGGAACTCTCCAAGCTGCCGGAACGTCAGGCGCCTCAAACGCTCATTCCGCGCGTGTTGGCGCGCCTTCACGCCCGGCAACACAAACATTGGTGGCAGAAGCCGTGGACCGAGTGGCCAATCCGGATCCAGATGGCCTCGCTGCCCATCATGTTCGCGCTCGCGGTGGGTGCGGTCGCCGGGTTCAGGGTGATCTGGCTGGCGTTGCTCGGCGAGCCAAACCTCCAGATGGCGCCGGGATTATTTACGCTTTTCGCGGCCGCCTGGGAGGTGGTCACCGCGATGGGGAACGCCTTGCTGGTGTTGAGCAGGGCTGTCACTCACGAATGGCTCTTGCTCGGCCTGTTCTTGCCGCTCACCATGTATCTCGTCTGCGTGGGGCTGGGAACGCTCTGCTACCGAATGGCCGTTCAAAGAAAGTAGGGCGCCATGAGATTGTCGTATCCGCTTTCGATAACCCTCGCGGCCCTGCTCGTGCCCAGGATCCTCGTGCCGCAAGGAATCGCTGCGGAGCAGGAAGTTCAACCTTTGGCCGTTCAAGTCGAGGACCAGGCGCAACCCAGCGCCCCGGCGAACGAAGACACAGTGCAGGCGTCCCCGGAAGAGCCCGCTCCGGCCGCTGTGCCCGAGCAGGGAGAGTCTTCCGCCATCACCGACGACGAGGCTTCCATAACGATTCGACGCGACCAGGAGCGGCCACAGGCCGAACCGCGAAGGAAGCGCCCGCGTCAGCGTGAGATGACGTTTCGTGGTCCCGAAAGCGAGCGAGTCGAGATTGGGAAGGACGTCGTCATCGCCGCGAACGAGGTGGTGCGTGAACTCGTCGTGATCGCCGGGGATGCGCAAGTAGACGGGACGATCGAAGGCAGCCTGGTCGTGGTCTCTGGTTCGGCTCGGATCAACGGCAGCGTGGGACACGATCTGGTTACGGTCCTGGGTTCGGCAACCCTGGGACCCAACGCGAGCGTTGGCCGGGACGCGGTGACGGTTGGCGGGGCCCTGAAACTGGCGGAGGGCGCTTTCGTGGGCGGCCAGCAAACGGCCGTTGCATTGGGTCCGATGCTGCCGGACTTCACATGGCTCCAGAATTGGCTGTCGAAAGGCGTCTTCCTCGCCCGGCCGTTTCCGCCCGGGGTGCGGTGGGTCTGGGTCGTGGCAGCGACCTGCTTGCTTCTTTACCTCGCGGTGGCTTTGGTATTTCCCGCGCCGGTGCGAGCGTGTGTCAGAACGCTCGAACAGCAGCCGGTGGCGTCGTTCTTCGTCGGATTGTCGCTATGCGTCTTGCTTGGGCCGTTGCTGTTTCTCCTGGTAGTGTCGGTGGCGGGCCTGCTGGTAATTCCGTTCCTGATCTGTGCCGTGATTGCCGCCATGATTTTCGGCAAGATCGCGGTCTATACCTACACCGGCCAGCAGTTGGGGCGCCAATTCAATGGCACCGATCTGAGCTTGCCCGCATTGCTGCTATTGGGCGCGGTGCTCTTTTACCTGATCTACATGGTGCCGGTGCTGGGGTTCGCGGTTTGGGGCATGGTAACGCTGCTAGGGGTCGGGGCTGTTCTGCTGGCGGCGTTTGCCCCGTTCTCTCAGGAGGCACAACCGGCGCTTGTCGGAGCCGGAACAGGGACACCCGCGGTGGCAGCGGTGGTTGAAGCGGCCGGAACCGGCAGGGCGGCTCAACTGCCCCCCGCCGTCATGCCGAGCGCAGATTATGCGTTGCTGCCGAGGGTGGGATTTTGGCGACGGTTCACGGCGACGCTTCTGGACTTTGTGTTATTGATGCTGCTGCTTCGGATGGCGGACAGTTGGTTTCTGATCCTCTGGGCTGCCTACCACGTTGGGATGTGGGCATGGAAAGGCACGACCATTGGCGGCATCGTCATGGGTATCAAGATCGTTCGGCTTGACGGGTGTCCGGTTGACTTCGGAGTCGCCCTGGTGCGCTGTCTTTCCAGCGTATTCTCGGCGGCGGCTCTGTTTGCCGGGTTCTTCTGGGCAGGCTGGGATAAGGAGCGGCAGGCTTGGCATGACAAGATTGCCGGAACGCTGGTCGTGAGAATGCCCAAAGGCGTGCCCCTCATCTGACGCAGCTCCAGGCCGAAGCCCGTGGGACGGATTCGCGTCCATTCCTGATTCCCCCATCGACAAAGAAGCGCGTGGCGAACACAATCGTTCCCATGCAAGCCACAAGCCTCTGTTCACGCAGGCAGTTTCTTGCCAGCCTCAGCGTCGGTGCTGCCGCAGCGGTTATGGGCAGGGGTGCGGAACTTCCCGGCATGGCAGCCGAGCCGGAATTCCCTCCTGTCGCCTTGTTCAGCAAGATCTGCCAGGAACTGAACCTTGGCTTTGAACAGACCGCGGAAGTTATCGCCCAGGCGGGTCTCGATGGGATCGATTGCCCCGTGCGTCCGGGCGGCCAAGTGTCGCCTGCGCGTGTGGCGGACGACTTGCCGCGCTTCGCCCAGGCGCTTGAACGGCACCGCGTTCGTTTGCTGCTTCTAACCACCGCCATCAAGGGAACAGACTCGCCGGCAGCGGAAACCACCCTGAGAACGGCTCGCGCCCTTGGCGTGAAGTACTACCGGCTCGGGTATTGGAGCTACCGCCCGGGCACCTCGCCCCGGAAAGTCCTGGACGAGGCCAAGGCTCAGCTCAAGGACCTCGCGGCCATGAACAAGGAGCTTGGCACATGCGCCCTTCTCCAGAACCACGCCGGAACCGATCTTGTCGGCGCGAAGGTGAGGGACTTCTGGGAGCTTGCCAGCGGATTTTCGCCGGACGAAGTGGCCGTTGCTTTCGATATCGGGCACGCGCTGAACGAGCTGCCGCAGACCTGGCAACCGGAGTTCGACCGGCTCAAGTCGCATTGCCGCGTCGCCTACGTGAAGGATTGGAAGCGCGGCGTGGGCTTCGTGCCCTTCGGAGAAGGAGAAATCGCCGCCAGCGGCTTCTTCAAGCGCTTCAAAACAGTGCAGGTGGGCGCGCCCATCTCCCTGCATACCGAATACGACTGGACCGACGGGGGCCGCAACAAGACTCCCGCGGCGCTTGCCGCCGCCTTGCGCCGCGACCTGCGGGTGACCAAGGACTGGTGGACTGCCTAACCTCTTCGCGCATGAGCAAGAATTCCTCAGATGCGCCCGCTTTCGAGACGCCTCCACCCGCAGTTCCCAATGTTCCAAGCCAAGGCTCCGCCCTGACCCGCGGCCAATGGATGGTGCTGCTCGCGGCGTTCCTTGGCTGGCTTTTCGACGGCTACGAAATGGGCCTGTTCCCTGTGATCGCCCGGCCGGCCTTGAAGGATCTTCTGGGCGGCGTGGGCGATGACAAAGTGGGGCCCTGGATGGCCATCATTACGGCCGGGTTCCTGGTGGGCGCCGCGTTCGGTGGCCTTGTCTTTGGCTGGTTAGGCGATCGCATCGGCCGGGTGAAGGCCATGGCCTTGAGCATCCTCGTCTACTCGCTGGTGACGGGGTGTGCTTATTGGGCCACGAGCCCGGTCCACCTGATGATCGTGCGGTTCGTCTCGGCCCTGGGCATGGGCGGGCAATGGTCGCTCGGCGTGGCGCTTGTCATGGAATGCTGGCCGGAGAAATGGCGGCCGTTGCTCGCGGGCGCGATCGGTGCGGCGTCCAATGTTGGGTTCTTCCTGGTGGGGCTCACGGCGTGGGCCAGCCCCGTCACGCCGGAATCGTGGCGCTGGATGCTTCTCGTGGCCGCGGTGCCTGCGTTTCTCGTGGTGTTTATCATGCTGGCCGTGCCCGAATCCGAGCGCTGGAAGCGCGCTGTGGTCGCGCGAGTTTCGCATCCGCTCCGCGAGGTCTTCGGCCCGGGTCTGCGAAACCGCACGTTGCTTGCCATTGTGTTCGCGTCGGTGGCGTTGATCGGCACTTGGGGATCGGTGCAATGGATTCCCTTGTGGGCAAATCAACTGGTTTCCGAGCAAGGGTTCGCCGATCTGAAAACCCAGCACCCTGAATGGTACGCAGACGCCGTCACGGCTGAACTGACCGCCGCCAAAACCGCAGCCGAGACCACCGTCCAGCGGGCGGCAGGGACCGCCACGGCCAATATCCAGATGATCCAGGGGATCGGCGCCATTATCGGCACGTTGCTGGCGCCCCTGATAGGCGCGCGACTGGGGAGGCGTCCGGCCTACTTCCTCTTGTGCCTGGCGTCCGTGGTCGTCTCCGCCGTGACCTTCCGCGGGCTCACGAGCTACGGGATGCTTTTCCTGGGGATGGCTCTGCTCATGAGCCTTGCCACCGCGTCGTTCTACGGATGGTTCCCGCTCTACTTTCCGGAACTGTTCCCGACCCGGGTGCGTGCCACGGGTCAGGGAGTCAGCTTCAACACCGGCCGAATCCTGGCGGCTGGCGGCGCCATTACCCAAGGCCAGTTGGTGGCCCATTTCGGGGGCAGTTACGCGCAGGCAGGGGCTATCGTGACGCTGGTTTACCTGTTTGGCATGGCCCTGATCTGGTTCGCCCCGGAAACAAAAGGCAAGCCGTTGCCCGACTGAGCCCCAGCGCCCCGCCAGGCGCGCGGGTCCGGCGCGGCATTCGATCCATGAAACACCCCACCGACATCCAACCCGCAGGCGCCACCCTCTACTTTCTTCCGGTGCGCACGCGCGTGCCGCTCAAGTTCGGCCCCGAAACGCTGACCGAAGTCACGTGCGCCCGGGTCAGCCTCCGAGTGGTCGATCGGCAGGGCAAGATTGCCGAAGGCTGGGGCGAAACGCCGCTAAGCGTCCAATGGGTCTGGCCGAGCAGCAAACCCTACCAGGCCCGGCACGAGGCGCTCATGAGCTTCTGTCGCGACATCGCGCAAGCCTGGGCCACATTCACCGAAGCCGGGCACCCGATCGAAGTGGGCCACGCGTTCAAAGAGCAGGTCCTGCCCAAACGCCTGGCTCTTGCCAACGCGAATCTTCCGGCCGGCGCGGAGCCGATCCCGTGGCTGGCAGCCCTTGTGTGCTGTTCGGCCTTCGATATTGCCCTGCACGATGCTTACGGACAACTCTTGGGCTGCGACGTCTATGCCACTTACGGTCCGGCGCACATGAACCATGACCTGGCGCATTTCCTTACGCCGGTCAAAGGCTCGGACGTTTCCTTCTCAGGCAAGTTCCCGTCCGACTTTCTGCGCCAACCCCGCCAGGACCAACTGCGCGCCTGGCACTTGGTGGGCGGACTCGATCCTCTGGAACCCGGGGATCTGCAGGGCAACGAGCCCAGCGATGGTTATCCGGTGCTCCTCAGCGACTGGATCCGCCGCGACGGCCTGACCTGCCTCAAAGTCAAGCTGCGCGGCAACGATTGGGACTGGGATTACAACCGCCTGGTGCGCGTCGGGCGCATGGCGGTCGCGCATGAGGTCGAGTGGCTCTCGGCCGACTTCAATTGCACCGTGACCGATCCCGCTTGGGTGGCGTCGCTGCTCGACCGGCTGCGGGACGAACATCCCCGGGTTTACGGCATGATCCTCTACGTCGAGCAACCGTTCCCTTACGACCTGGAGCGTCTTCGTATCGACACCCATTCCGTGTCCGCACGCAAACCGCTCTTTCTTGACGAAAGCGCGCATGACTGGCGGCTGATTGCTTTGGGCCGCGAACTGGGCTGGTCTGGCGTGGCCCTAAAGACGTGCAAGACCCAGACCGAAGCCGTCCTTAGCGCTTGCTGGGCCAACGCGCACGGGATGCCGCTCATGGTCCAGGACCTGAGCAACCCGATGCTGGCCCAAATCCCGCACCTGCTCCTCGCGTCGCACACGGGCACGATCATGGGCGTCGAGACCAACGGCATGCAGTTTTACCCCGAAGCGTCTCTTCCCGAGCAAGCCGTCCATCCTGGCGTCTACCAGCGGCGCGGGGGCAAGGTTGATCTTGCGACGATCCGCGGGCCCGGTTTTGGCTACCGGCTGGCGGAAATTCAACGGCAATTGGCTGCCCCCGCCGCAAGCTTTGGGGCACCGGAACCCGGGGTGGGATGAAGCGCCAGGGCCGGGTTTAGCAATGCGGGCTCCTCACGGGCATGGTTCGAAGCCATTCCGTCTTTCCTTCGCTGCTCGAAGGGTGGTTTTCGAAGCAAAGCCGAAGGAGATCCGAACAAGTTCCGAAGAAGTTCCGAACGAGTTCCGCACCGGCTTCGCTGAAAGACCCCTTCAGCATTCAATCCGGAGGGGAGGGGCAATTTGATATCGAGAAACACCACCGCGGGCAGCGGGTAAGACCAGCGAGCGGAGTACTTCCCAGTCCCTTCCACATGGTTCCGGCAGGGAAGCAATCGCGGCCTTGATCCGCGCCGCCAATCCCTTCACCCTGTGGCCGATGCTCGCTAAACGCGTCATTCCTTGCCTCGATGTCCATGCGGGACACGTCACTCGGGGCGTCCAATTCGGCAAAGCCGAAGCCGGGGAACTTCGCAACGTCGGCGACCCCGTCGAACTGGCCATGCGTTACAATGAGCAAGGCGCCGATGAAATGGTCTTTTTCGACATCACCGCCAGCGCCCACGGACGGGCCACCATGGTCGATGTGATCAAGCGGGTCGCGGAACGTTGTTTTATGCCTCTGACGGTCGGCGGGGGTGTCCGCACCGTTGCCGACATGCAGGCGATGCTTCAAGCCGGGGCCGACAAGGTGAGCATCAATTCGGCCGCACTGGACGATCCGAAACTCATCGCCCAAGGCGCCGCCAAGTTCGGCAGTCAATGCATCGTCGTCTCTATCGATGCCAAGCAGGTGGTCCCCGGGCGCTGGGAAGTCTTCGCGCAAGGCGGGCGCAAACCCACCGGACTCGACGCCCTCGGCTGGGCGCGGCGCGCCGTGGATCTGGGCGCGGGCGAGATCGTCCTTAACAGCATCGATGCCGACGGCACCAAGGCCGGCTTCGATATCCCGATCACGCGCGCGATCAGCGAAGCTGTCAGCGTCCCGGTCGTGGCGAGCGGCGGCGCCGGAACCCGGGAACATATGGCCGGCGTCCTGATCGAAGGCAAAGCCGATGCCGTTCTTGCCGCCAGCATCTTTCACTTTGGCGAACTGACTGTTGGCGAGGTGAAGCGCTACCTGGCCACGCGGGGAATCCCGGTCAGGCTGTGAGCCAGGCGTCCTGAGCGCCCCCGGACGTGACCGATGACAATTTGTCATTCAACCGCCACGAACCCGGTCCGCACCTCTCGGCAGGCGCTTTTTTCTTTGAACTCCCGCGGGTTTTGCTTTTGCCTAGGACCATGGCGTCACCGCTCCAATTGTCAGGTTTCATTGCCGACCACGTCCGTGGGATTCCGCGCTCCGGAATCCGCGAGTTCTTCGATATTGTCCAGACGCAGGCCGGAGTGATTTCGCTGGGCGTGGGCGAACCGGATTTTGTCACGCCCTGGCACATTCGCGAAGCCGCCATTTACGCGCTGGAACATGGCAAGACGAGTTACACCTCCAACTTGGGCCTGCTCAAACTGCGGCGAGCGATCAGCAGCCATCTGGAGTCGAACTTTGGCGTTTCCTACAACCCGGACACCCAGATCCTCATCGCCGTGGGCGTGAGCGAAGCCCTGGACATCGCCCTGCGCGCCCTGATCAATCCGGGCGACGAAATCCTTTACCACGAGCCCTGTTACGTTTCGTATTCACCCAGCGTTGCGCTGGCGCACGGGGTTGCCGTTCCCATTGCGTGTTCCGCCCAGAACGGGTTTGCGGTCAAAGCGGACGCGATCGAGAAGGCGGTCACCCCGCGCAGCAAGGTGCTCGTCTTGAACTTCCCGACTAACCCGACCGGCGGCACCATGACCCGGCTGGAGCTGCTTCAAATTGCCGAAGTGGTCCTCCGCCACAATCTCCTGGTCATCACCGACGAGATTTACTCCGAACTGACCTTCGAAGGCGAACACGTCAGCATTGCCTCCTTGCCCGGGATGCGCGAACGCACGATCTTCCTGCATGGCTTTTCCAAGGCTTACGCCATGACGGGCTTCCGGATCGGGTACGCGTGCGGCCCGGCCGAGCTTATCGAAGCCATGATGCGCATTCATCAGTACTCGATGCTCTGCGCCAGCATCATCAGCCAGGAAGCCGCTCTCGAAGCCATCGAGCATGGCCAATCCGACACCGCCGACATGCGCGAGCATTACCGGGTGCGGCGCAATTACATCGTGAGCGCCCTGAACGAGATGGGGCTGACTTGCCACCTGCCTCGGGGATCGTTCTACGCCTTCCCATGCGTCAAGTCCACGGGACTGACCTCGAGCGAATTCGCGCTTCGCCTGTTGAAGGAGGAGAAGGTCGCGTGCGTGCCTGGCAGCGCGTTCGGCCGCAGCGGCGAGGGTTACCTGCGCTGCTGTTTCGCGACCTCGCTCGATCAGATCCAGACGGCCATGGAGCGGATGGCTCGGTTTGTCAAACGCCTTTAAGACCCGCCTCGCTGAGGCTTAATCGCCCGCGGAGCACAAGCTCAACGTCCCGGGCGAGTTCGTCGCCGGCGAAATCACCGCACCCGCCTTGTCGGCCCCGGAGCCCGTGACTTGCGCCGTCGTCCTGCGGCGCCAAACGGGCGTGGGCCAAACCTGGACGAATTCGGGATGGCGCGAGTTCATCGCGTCCGCACTTCACGAGGGCTGGCCCGGCGGCCCGGCCCTGCCTTGCTTGGCGCAAAGCCGGACTCCACTTGCGCAATCCCGCCAGGAATGAGATGCTACGATCAGAGCCAGACCCAAAACCACCAACAAACGGTGTGCCTATGAAGATCACCGCTGATGATTGGCACTTCCGGTCGTTCGAAAACGACACGCTCGCCATCGACCTGTTCCTTAGCAACGGCCAGCACGCCATCCTGGAAGTCTCCCCAATGAAGAACGCCAACGCGCCGAACGGGCAGATCCCCGAGATGGTCGTGTTCTGCGAGTTCCCGGGCGAAAAAGTGGCTGAGGAAAGCTGCGTGGCTCGGTACGCCACGCGCCCGCCGGACCGAACGTGCGCCTGGAGCAACGTCCAGATCCCGCCGGCGCTGATGCAGCAGATCCGGCTGAAACTCGGCTACGGGGTCGATGAGGCGGCTGTCGCGTGAAGGGCCCAACAGCCGTTCTGCAGAAGCCATTGGCCGCGGCAATGTCGGGACGCAACGGACCTGCACGACGCTCTCGATCGCACCCATTCTGAGCCCGAGGGTTGCCGAGGTTCGAAAGGACCTGTTATCTTCCGCGGCTATGAGCCGGTCCTATGTCACGGTGGTTGCCGCCTTGGTTTTCATCCGGTGCCTCTCCGCTGGAGAGCACTGGCCGCAATTTCGCGGTCCGAATGGCGACGGCCATTCCGATGCGCAGGGACTGCCGCCAAGTTGGAGCGAGGAGGCCAACGTGAAGTGGAAGACCCCCATTCATGACCTCGGCTGGTCTTCGCCGGTGATTTGGGGCGGGCAGATCTGGCTGACCACCGCGACCGAAGACGGGACGAGGCTTTACGCGGTGTGCGTGGATCGCAACTCCGGCGCGGTGGTCCATGACCTCAAGCTCTTTGAAGTGGAGAAGCCCCAGTTCGCCCACAAGTTCAACACGTACGCTTCCCCCACCCCCGTGATCGAGGAGGGGCGAGTGTACGTCACGTTCGGTTCGCCGGGAACGGCTTGCCTGGATACGAGCAACGGACGCGTCATTTGGGAGCGGCGCGACATCGAATGCAACCATTACCGGGGTGCGGGTTCTTCGCCCATCCTTCATGACGACCTGCTGATCATGAATTTCGACGGGAGCGATCTCCAGTTCGTGACCGCCTTGGACAAGCGCACAGGGCGGACCGTCTGGCAAGTGAATCGGTCGATTGATTTTCAGGACCTCGATCCGGACGGCAAACCCACCCTCGAAGGCGATCTGCGCAAAGCGTTTTCCACACCGCACATCGCGCACCTTGACGGAAGGGCCGTCCTCCTTAGCAGCGGCGCGAAGGCGCATTACGCTTACGATCCGGCGACCGGCCACGAACTCTGGCGGGTGGAAGAACGCACGAGCCACTCGGCCAGCACCAGGCCTGTGGCCGGTCTGGGGCTGGTCTTTATCCCCACGGGCTGGTCCACCGGCGAGTTGCTCGCCATCCGGCCGGGGAAGGAAGGCGAAATCATCGATGCCAATCAGAAAACGCCGCCCGCTGGCACCCAACTGCGCGTGGCGTGGATGTCCAAACGGAGCGTGCCGAAAAAGCCGTCGCTCCTGCTGATCAAGGACCTCCTCTTTGCGCTCGACGACAATGGGATTGGCACGTGCTATGAAGCCGCGAGCGGCCAAACCGTTTGGCGCGAGCGAATTGGCGGGAATTACTCCGCATCTCCCGTGTTCGCCGGGGGCCGCATCTATTGTTTCAGCGAGGAAGGCAAGGCGACCGTCATCGAAGCCAGCCGCGAGTTCCGCAAGCTCTCCGAAAGCAACCTGGATGAGGGCTTTATGGCGTCGCCGGCTCTTGCAGGGAAGGCGCTGTTCCTGCGCACCCGGACGCACCTGTACCGGATTGAAGAATAAGCGGCAGCTGTGTCTTGCCATGGCCGATTCCGTTGACTAAGGTCAACGCAACCGACAAGCGACTCTATAGCGTGTGACCATCGTCTCATTCTGAAACCTATGCGTGACCTACAGCCACTCCGCGACGCGGTGATCGCTGGCGACGCCACCACTGCCCGCGCGCTCACAGAACAAGCCCTCCAGGAAGGCATGGACCCCGTCAAGCTGGTCGATGAATATATGATCCCAGCCATGGACGAAGTCGGGCGCCGGTTCGAGTGCAGCGAGTATTTTGTTCCCGAGCTTCTCCTTTCCGCGCGGGCCATGAAAGCCGCCTTGGAGCTCACCCGGCCGATGCTCGCCGCGCGGGGCACGGAGCCGGTGGGGCGCGTAGCCATTGGAACCGTCAAAGGCGATCTGCATGACATCGGCAAGAACCTTGTTGCCGCCATGCTCGAAGGCGGTGGCTTCGAGGTGATCGATCTCGGGGTCAATGTCTCCCCCGAGCAATTCATCGCCACCGTCAAGGAGAAGAACGCCAACATCGTGGCGATGTCGGCGCTCCTGACGACCACCATGCCCGCCATGAAGACGACCATCGACGCCCTCAAACAGGCCGGAGTGCGCGAAAAGGTCAAGGTCCTCATTGGCGGCGCCCCGATCACCCAAAAGTACGCCGAAGAAATCGGCGCGGATGGCTTTAGCGACAATGCGGTGGGCGCCGTGGCCCTGGCGAAGAAGTCCGTCGCGGCCTGATTGCGCCATCCAAGTCCGCCGGTGACAATCCCGCGGCCTGCCCTAGGACGGGGAGGCGTTGCGGTTGAAATCCAGGATTATGCATCCTCTCATCCAGAAGCTGACCCAGGAAGGAGTCGTTGTTACCGACGGCGCTTGGGGCACAGAACTTCAAGAGCGCGGCCTTGGCGTCGGCGAGTTTCCGGATGCCTGGAACCTTCTCCATCCCGAGCGTGTGGCCCAGGTCGCCGAAGCCTATGTCGAAGCCGGAAGCCGCGTCATCCTGACCAATACCTTCGGGGCCAACCGCCTGCGCCTCGCCAGCCACGGGTTGGCTGACCGGGTTCGCGAAATCAACCGTCTCGGAGTCGAGATTTCCGCCAAAGCCGCCCGCGGCCGAGCCCTCGTTTTTGCCTCCATGGGTCCGACCGGCAAATTGCTGATCACCGGCGAGACCAGCGAAGAGGAACTAAGGGCGGCCTTCGAAGAGCAAGCGGCCGCTCTGGCCGAAGCCGGGGCCGACGCCCTGGTGGTGGAAACCATGTCTGACATTACGGAAGCGTCTCTCGCTGTTGCTGCCGCTCGCAAGACCGGCCTGCCCGTCGTCGGCTGCATGGTGTTTGACTCGGGCAAAGACAAAGACCGGACCTCGATGGGCGCCACCGTCGAGCAGGCCGTGAAATCCCTGCTGGCCGCGGGAGCGGACGTCGTCGGCGCGAACTGCGGCCAGGGCATCGCCGGTTTCGGCCTGATCTGCAAACGCATGCGCGCGGCTACCGAGGCGCCCATCTGGATCAAAGCCAACGCCGGCCTTCCCGAGCTCGTGAACGGCCGCGCCGTTTACCGGACAAGTCCTGAGACGTTCGCCAGCTTTGTTCCGGACCTCGTTGCCGGCGGCGCCAACTTTGTCGGCGGCTGTTGCGGGACCAATCCGTTCTTCATCCAGGCCGTCCGGCAGAAGCTCGCGGCGTCCTGACACATCACCATGCGAAACGGGCCAGCCTGCCCAAACACTGAATGGCGCCTCTGCCGAGGCGTTCCCTTGGCTTGGTTATGGCCTGTGCTCCTGTCTCTCTGGGCCGTCCATGCCGCCTCACCTCCCCTCAATCCCTCGGTGGAAATCGAGGAGGAGGTATACTCATTCGTCCCCGCCGATAACGGAGCCGGCCCGCTCTGGTGCAGCGGTTCCACCTGCCTGGTTCGCGCGGGCACCAACTTGTTCGCCAGTGGTCTCGAGACGCTCAAGGACTGCCCGCCCCTGAACAACTGCCGATGGACGCTGTTCCGCCGCACCGCGCACGGCTGGCAACTCGAGCGCGCAGACGAAATTGGCCGGACCCGCGAGCCCAGTCCCCTTGCGGGCTTTCCCGACGGCCGCCTTTTCCTTTCAGCCAATCCCACCTTGGTGACAAACCGGGCCCCGGGCGGCGGGCCGGCCCAGCCGCAAGTGATCGAGTTCTCTTCGCAGGAGAAGAGCCTGCCGTCGCGGACGCATCTGCCCGCTTGGCTTGGCCACCCGAAATTCACCGAGCACTCCTACCGCAGCTTCGCGGCGGATAGCGCAAACCGCGAACTCATCCTTTTCCAGAACATCGAGTACAACCACGCCGAATGGACCTTTATGGATCGCGAAGGCCAATGGTCCGCCCAAGGCCGGCTGGTCTGGCCCTGGGGCGCGGAATATTACAAGCCGCAGCGCATCCGGATCTGCTATCCCAGCGTGGCGCTCAAAGACCGAGCCGTTCATTTCTGCGGCGTCAGCGATATCGTCGAGCCGTATCAAGAGTGGCGCGCCCTCAAGAAAGAGTTGACGGGCCGCGAGTGGGATTACGATTTCCGGCGCCTGTTCTACACCTGGACCCCGGACATTCGCACGGGCACCTTCAAGCCCTGGGTCGAGATTGCCAGCCGCGACAAAACCGCGGGCTGGATCTCCCCTTGCGACCTTTGGGTCGCCCCCGATGGTTTGGTCCATATCCTCTGGACCGAACGCGCCATCGACGAGCGTCTGCGCGAGAAGTTCTTCCCCGAAGCCCAGCAATCCTATGCGCTGAACTATGCTGTCGTGCGGGACGGCACGGTGATCTCGCGGCAGTCCCTGGTAGAAAGCCGTGACGGACGCGAGATCCCCTCGGCCGGCCGTTTCCAGATCACGCCCGAAAACCGTCTCGTGGTCTTTTACTACGTGAGCGGACGGGATGCCGCGGGTGACCGCATTTCCGAGAACCGGTTACTGGAAATTGGCGCCGATCGCCAATTGACGGTGCCGGTCCGGATCGCGCTCCAAGCCCCGTTCACCGGAGCCTTTACCGCCACCCTTCGGGCTGGCTCACCGGCGTCGCGGACCCTTGAACTCCTTGGGCATCAGTCAGGCAAGCCGAATACGATCAGCTACGCCCGAATCCGGCTCTGGTAAATTTCTTCGGGCAGCGCCGGGGGAGGAAAAACGGCGCAAATTGTTCCCATCTATTAGATGCTGTTCCCCAAAGGCTTACATTAAATGCCACGTGCATTCTGGGTAAGTATTCGGCGAACCCTGTGTGGAGGGTTAAGGCTCCGCGCAGAGGATCT
>CAZODO010000005.1:0-103834 GCA_964578605.1 uncultured Verrucomicrobiota bacterium
CCTCTCCGATGATCCTTCACACCCTGGCCCCTCAGAAAAAGCTGAGATGCGCACCCTGCGGCCCTGCGGCCTGCCTTCGCACACCGGCATTGACTTTCGCCCGGGCCTGGGTTTGAACAAGCCCTTCGAATACGTCCGTCATAGGCGGAACGGCCTGTTCCGGGCCCGACGAAGCACAACATGAACATCCTCGCGACCGAAGGGCTGCCACTTCACCTTATGTTGCCTTTGGTGAGCAGCCTCGTCTATGTCGCTGGAGCGCTGGCCTTGAAACGGGCCGCTGACCTGGGCGCAGACATCTGGCGGACGACGAAGGCATGCAACTTCACGGCCGCCCTGGTGTTCGCCCCTTTGGCATTTCTTGGCGGGACGATCCCTTCGTGGCAGCTCGCCTGGCAACCTGCGGTCGTGGCGCTGCTCTTCATTGGCGGCCAAATCCTCAACCTGCTCGCGTTGAACCTTGGCGATGTTTCCGTGGCCACCCCGGTCCTCGGGATCAAGGTTCTGCTTGTCGCGCTGCTCACCGCGGTTGTTCTCGGGGAGCGGCTGGGACCCGCCCTGTGGGCGGCGGCGTTCCTGAGCAGCGTCGCCGTGGCCCTGCTCAACACCACCGGGCGCCATCCGCATCATCGGGTGGGAATGACCATTCTCCTGGCGGTATCGGCGGCGATCACTTACGCGTGTTTCGACGTGCTCGTGCAGAAATGGTCGCCGGCTTGGGGCGTCGGGCGGTTCCTCCCGGTGATGATCGGGTTTGTGGCCCTGTTCTCTCTGGGCATTCGGCCTTCGGCAAGACCGAAGACGGACGCCCCGGACGCCCTCGCGGCCCAGCGCCGCTGGCTGGCAGGCGGGGCGCTGGGCTTGGGAGTGCAGAGTGTCTTGTTTGTCGTGGCGATCGCAGTGCACGGGCAGGCGACCGTCGCCAATATTCTCTACAGCTCGCGGGGGCTCTGGAGCGTGCTGGCGGTCTGGCTTGTCGGGGCCTGGTTCCACAGCCGCGAACGCCACCTGGGGCGACGCGTCCTCGCGTGGCGCTTGGCGGGGGCCGCCATGCTCATGGCGGCCCTTGTGATCGTCCTGACCCGCGCGGGTTAGCGCTGGATCCAGCGCGGGCGCCTATCTCTCCTGAATCCGGATATTCCGGAAGTCGAATGCCTTGTTTTCGGCCTGGATTCCAATGAACCCGCGCTCGGCATCGAGTTTATCGCTTTCCCAGGCGTCTTCGCCATCGACGTTCAGCTTGATGGTGCTCCCTTGGACTTCGATCCGGAATTTGACCCATTGCTTGAGCGGTACCCGGGGAGTCTCAGAGGGCACCACGGTGCGCCGGCCCTTGACCAAAGATCCAATCTGGCTGTAGAGAAGGTTCAGTTGCCAACCTTCCGTGGGCCAAGGTTTCCCTTCCAGATCCGCCCGAACAAAAATGCCGCTGTCGTAACCCTCGTCCAGAGCGCGCCATTCGAACTCGAGGACGAAATTCTTGTATTGCTTTTCTGTGCGCAGCCATCCCATGCCTTTGACCAAGCGGAGATTCCCGTCCTTCACCTCGAAAGTGACGTCGTGAACGGGCGCCCAGCCCCTCAGGTCCTGCCCGTTGAACAGGCTTGTCCAGCCGTGGTCACCTGAATCCGCAGCGGCGCCGCGGAGAGGGATAAAAGCAGCGCAAAGAAGGAGGCCTAACGAAAGCAGCAATCTCGGTGGTTTCATGTGCGCCAGATTGGCGGGGGAACGGGCGCGAAAGCCAAGAGCAGGCGCGCACGGGGGGGGGCGGGTTTTGTGACTCGATCGGGAATTTCGGCGCTTCGAGGAAGGAGAAACCCCAATCGAAAATTACGGGCTTTGCTGTTGACCTGGGGGATTCCTCGAGGACAATGGAAGAGCGTCGCCTGCTACCCGTGTGTGCGATCGACCGAAAGGTCTGATGGCGGGTGTCATCAGAGGACAAAACCGGATGGCCGGGCCGCCATCCCAAACAAGTTGGGCCACCAGCCACGGGCCGAGGAACCCGCGGTCCAGTTCCCTCGGTGACGTGTGGCGCCAAACACCGACCGGAGACAAACCTATGGCCGACTTCTTTCAAACAGGCGCAATCGCCACCTTGCATCGCCTCGGAACAGGCGACCTGGCCCGGCTGGAGCGTGATCTGATCGAGTTCGGACAGGAAGGGCCGATCGCTTTGGTGCTGCCTTGCCACATCCGCGAGGTCGGCACCCGGGCGCTCAACGGCATTCTTCGCGTTTTGCGCAACGTTCCTTATCTCAAACAGATCGTCGTTGGCATAGATGGCGCCACCGGAGTGCGGCAATGGAGCAAGGCGCGCCATCTTTTCTCCCAGCTCCCGCAGAAGCCAGTCCTTTTGTGGAATGACGGCCCCCGAATCCAAGCCCTGCTGCGCCGTTTGGATGATGCCGAATTGCCCACCGGGGACTCTGGCAAAGGGCGAAACGTCTGGATTTGCCTGGGATACGTCCTGGCCAGTGAAGAAGCGCACACGGTGGCCCTTCATGATTGCGATATCGTCACCTACGACCGCGAGTTGCTGGCGCGCCTCTGTTATCCGGTGGCCCATACCTCCCTGGGATTCGACTTCTGCAAAGGCTACTATGCCCGCATTTCCGACCGTCTCAACGGGCGGGTCATGCGGCTCTTTATTACCCCCCTGCTCCGGGCGCTCAAGAGCATCCTTGGCCCTCAACCGTTTCTGGTCTACATGGATACCTTCCGGTATCCGCTCTCCGGGGAAATGGCCATCGACGCCGACCTGGTTCGCCGGCTACGCATCCCGCACGATTGGGCCCTGGAGGTCGGAACCCTTGCCGAGGTCTTCCGCAATACCGCGCCCCAGGCGATCTGCCAGACGGAGCTGTGCATGAATTACGACCATAAGCATCAGGAACTCTCTCCGCGCGACCCGGACAAGGGCCTGAACAAAATGGCCTGCGACATTGTGAAATCCTTCTTCCGGCGCATGGCTGCGGAAGGGATCAAACTCGATTCCGGCCTTTTTGACACGCTCCTGAGCGCCTATAGCCGCCAAGCTGAGGATTCGCTCCGGTTCTATTCTGCCGACGCGGCCATGAATGGGCTGAAGTACTTTCGGCACGAGGAGGAAACGGCCGTCGCCACCTTCGTGCGGTCCATCCGCGCGGCGACCGACGCGTTTCAGAAGGATCCACTCTGGTCTCCCCTGATCCCGAACTGGAACCGGGTCGAGTCGGCACTGCCAACATTCCTGGATGACCTCCGGGATGCGGTGCGCCGGGATAATGACCTGACCCCGCCGACCGTAGGATTTGGCGCCCTCGAGGTTCCCACCACCCGGCGGCGCTCCGGAGGTCGGCGCGGCTCGTTCTTCGTCGTTCCTCCAGGTCCGAGCCCGAGCTTTGACGATACCTCCATCTGAGCTGGGGCCATGGCCCGTACCCTTGACAGACCCCTAAAACTTGACGTCTCCTGCCGAATCCGCTGGACTGAGGGCATGGATCGACATCGACTGCCTGATGCCCGGAAGGGGTCTTCGGCGCCAGTCGTCGGTCCTGCCGCAGTCTGACAGTGTGCCATCGCCAACCGTGATCAGCCCATGAGCCTATCGATTTCAAATGCCTTTGTTTCCACCACCCTTCTCGTTGCGTTCGGGTTGCTGGGCAGCCCCGCGCGGTCCAGCGCTGCCCTTTTGCCCGAGCCTGGCGTCGTGAAATCGGAGTTTATCTCCGAAAACGCCCCTTTTCGGGTTGCCCACGCCTCCACCCTCGTCGAGACTCGAGAAAAGAGACTGGTCGCCGCCTGGTCCGGTGGCTCGCGCGAACGGGCGTTGGACGTCGGCATCTGGCTCTCACGCCACGACGGCACCAACTGGTCGGAGCCCGTCGAGATCTTCCAGGGCTTTGGTGAAAACGGCCTGCGCCGGCATCCGTGCTGGAACCCGGTGCTGTTCCAGCCCAAGTTCGGCCCGCTGCTCTTGTTCTATAAGGTCGGGCCAAGTCCTGAAAAGTGGTGGGGCATGATCAGCACCTCGATCAACCAAGGGTTGACCTGGTCCGATGCCAAGGAGTTGCCCAAAGGTTATTACGGACCCATCCGAAACAAACCGGTCGAACTGGACGACGCCATCCTCCTTTGCGGTTCGAGCAGCGAAGACGCCGGCTGGCGCGTGCATATGGAGTGGATGCGCAGCCCCGGAAAGGATTTTGGCCGAACCAGTCCCCTGAATACTGCCCGGCAGTTCGCCGCCATTCAGCCGACCATTCTCGTCCATCCCCGCAACTGGATCCAAATCCTCTGCCGGACCAAGCAAGGCCGAATTGTCCAGTCCTGGTCCAATGACAGCGGCAGAACCTGGTCCGAATTTGAGCGCACCGCGTTGCCGAATCCAAACAGCGCGATCGATGCGGTCAAGTTGGGTGACGGACGCGCTCTCCTTGTCTACAACCATTCCGCCAATGACCGGGGTCTTCTCAACGTGGCCGTCTCTCCCGATGGCCAGAATTGGGAGGCGGCCGTGGTGCTCGAAAATACCCCTGGCCTCGAGTTTTCCTACCCTGCCGTCATTCAGACCAGCGACGGCCTGGTCCATATCACCTATTCCTGGAAACGCGAGCGCATCAAGCACGTCGTGCTTGATCCCGCGCAACTGCGAACCCGCCCCATTGTAAACGGCGAGTGGCCCTAACCCGAGCCGGGGGAACGATCGCCTGCCGCCTCAGCGGGCCTCCCGCTGTTGCCACATACGGGCATTACGCAACAATACACCCCTGCCCCGCCGTCAAAGGGCGGTTTTCGCTCCGCGCACATGGCGCGGGATTTTCCAGCGCCACCAGGGCGCCGGAGATCAAATGAGCCGCTAGGGAGCGGCGGTGGTTAAGGTCGAGTCCTGTGAAGCCGATCCTGCGGAAGACACGCGCGTCACGGCGCGATAGATCTGGTCCTTAAGCCACGCGCGGCGCTTCTTGAGTTCCTCAGTTTCCTGGTCGGTCGCGAATTCGATATCTTCTTCGATACGATAGATCGCTTCGTCCAGGCTGTGGTACTCCTCAAAGAGTTTCCGGAACTCATCGCAACTGGCCTTGAGGCGCTTGATGGTCTCGCGATGCTCCGGGAACTCCCGCAGGATCGGATGATGGAGGTCCATACGCTTTTCCTGGTTAGGGTTTTGACTAAGGTATTTTAGTCTGCATGCCGGTCCAGTAAAGGGCTTTTGGCTTTTTTATTCCGGATATTTTCGCGTGGATTCCTAATCGAACGCTGGCGAGCCGTTGGATGCCACCGGAACGGTTCGCGATTCCTGAGTTTCTGCCGACGCTCGGCGCCTGATTAGGACCCAGTTTTGAGACATTGTTAACAGTAGGATAGTAATAGCTTGCCTTATAGAAGCTTATGTCAACCATATAGCAACCATATAGCAACCCTATCGCAAGTCCAGGAGATCCGGCCGAACACCCGGTCCGCACATGGAACCTTCCAACGTGATTCACCCAGATCAGGTTGCACAGGGCGTCGGTTCCTCGCGCCATTGGCCCCCCCAAGCGACATATTGAAGGCCGCTTTGACAGGCGGCACGCTTCTGGTGGTCGACAGGGAAATCCGGGGAGGCAGCCTATTTCTGGAGAGCAGGAGTAAGCGCATGCGTAAGCGTGAAGCGCAGATCGGTTCGCTGGCGGAAAACGTGAGTTGCCCCTCCCGCCAGAACGTTCCAGACCCCGCCTTGACTTGAGTTTTTGCGTTCGATACGGTCTGACCCATGAGTCGCTGGATCGTTCGGTTTTGCATTGCAGTGATCTGTTTTCAGCTCCTGCCGCTGGACACTCCTGCACCATTGGTCTATCGGACGGGCGAAGGTTGGTCCTGGGAACCGGTCGGCGGCGGCAAATGGACTCGGACGCGGGCGAAAGACCAGCTCGACGTGGCTCAGGAGGCGTTCGACAAGAAGAATTACGGGCTCGCGCACAAGGCGGCCCGGCGCACGGTGCGGGTTTGGCCCTTGTCGGATTACGCGCCGCGAGCGCAGTACCTGATGGCGAAATGCCTGGAAGCGCGGGGCAAGGACGAAAAGGCTTTCAAAGCGTACCAAACGCTTCTCGAGAAGTATCCCAAATCGGTGAATTACGAAGAGGTTCTCCAGCGGCAATATGAAATCGCGAACCGATACTTGAATGGGAAGCGTTTCCGGCTCTGGGGTTATATCCCCTTGTTTCCGTCGATGGAAAAGACGTCGGAGATGTATGAAAAGGTCATCAAGAACGGGCCATATAGCGAAGTGGCGCCCCAGGCGCAAATGAACATCGGCGCGGCGCGGGTGAAACAATCGAACTATCCGCAAGCTGTGAAGGCGTATGAGAAGGCGGCGGACGTCTACCACGAGCAGGAGCAAGTGGCGGCAGATGCCCTGTTCAAGGCGGCCGAGGCCTACGCCAAGCAGGCCAAGACGGCGGAATATGACCAAAGCGTCGCCGGCAAGGCGATCGGGGCTTACTCGGATTTCATGGCGTTGCACCCGGAAGATCTCCGCGTCAAGGAAGCCCAGGAGATGATCGATAGTCTTCGGGCTGAACAGGCCCGTGGCGCCTTGAAGATCGCGCAGTACTACGAGAGCAAGAAGCGCTGGGATGGCGCCCTGGTGTACTATAACGAAGTGCTGGTGGCTGATCCGAATTCCAAGTATAGCGAAGACGCGAAGAAGCGGATCGACGCCATCAAACAGGCCAACGCAAAGCGATCGGCTAAGAAGTGATGTGCCGCCCCTGGGTTCTTCTGTTCTTTTGCGCCCTGCTCAATGCGGGGTGCGCGGGTTATCGGCTTGGGCCGACCGGCGGCCAGGTCGCCGGGGCGAAATCGGTCCGGGTGGATCTTTTCCGGAACGAGACCTATGAACCGCGGCTCCCCCAGGCGGTGGGCAACGCGCTGAGGCGCACGCTTCAGCAGGATGGCACCTACCGCTTGAGCACCCGGGGCGAGGCGGACATCATCCTGACAGGCGTCATCACCGATTACCTCCGATCGGGCATCTCGTTTGAGCCCAAGGACGTCATTACCCCGCGCGATTTCCAGATTCGGATGGTGGCCAAGGTGACCGCGACCGAGCGGAGCACCGGCCGCGTTTTGCTGGACCGGGAAGTGGGCGGACGCACCACAATCCGGATCGGGCCGGACCTGGACAGCGCGGAGCGTCAGGCCGTGCCTTCACTGGCGGAGGATCTGGCGAGGAATGTTACCTCGCTTTTGGCGGACGGAACATGGTAACGTCAGGCTGGCGGTCAGGGGAATGAGCAGAGGGATCATTGATCTGAACGCACGAATTTATGTCCGGTCATAGTAAGTGGGCGAAAGTCAAGCATTTCAAAGGCGCGGTCGATGCCAAGCGCGGCCGGATCTTTTCCAAGCTCGCCAAAGAAGTCGCCATCGCGGCCCGGCAAGGCGGCGCGGACCCGAACATGAACCCGCGCCTGCGCATGGTGCTGATGAAGTGCCGGGGCGCCAATATGCCCTCGGACAACATCGAGCGTGCCATCAAACGCGGCGTGGGCGGTGAGGAAGGGGCTTCGCTGGAGGAGTTGACGTACGAAGTGTTCGGGCCTCACGGGGTGGCGATGCTGATCGAGCTGAACACGGACAACCGGAACCGAACCGCCGCCGAGATCCGCAGCATTCTCACCAAAAATGGTGGCTCCATCGCGAGTTCCGGCGCCGTCACGCGGCTGTTCCAAAAGAAGGGGCAAATTATCGTCCCGCGCGAAGCGGCCGACGAAGATCCGCTCATGGAACTGGCGCTGGAGGCCGGAGCCGAGGATTTCAAAGCCGAACCGGAAGGGTATGAAATTCTGACCGACCCGAGTCATTTCGAGGCGGTGCACAAGAAGCTGGAAGAGAAAAACATCAAGTACGCCGCCGCCCAGGTTGCCCCGCTGCCGCTCATGACCGTGCCGCTGCAGGAACCGGGGGCCGCTGCGGCCGTTTCCAGGCTGATCGATGCCCTGGAAGAGCATGACGATGTCAAGGAAGTCCACACGACAGCGGACTTCCCGGAGGAAGCCGTCTAGCCGTGGGGGCTCGGGGTCCTTCCACCAGCGGAGCCAAGCGTTCTCGCACCGCTCTCCCCGCGCCGGGCGGCCATGGATAGAATGGCAGCCCTTTACAATTCGTTCACCGCACGCCAGCTCAAGCGCTTGGCGCGCTGGGTCTTCCTGTATCGGTGGCTCTTCTCTTTTCCCCAGCTCCTCCTGCTCGCGTTCTGCATCTATTACACCCTCGACAACCTCACCTTCGATAGCAGCCGCAATAGCCTCGTCGGATCGGACAAACGGTATCACCGGAATTTCCTCCGGTATAAAGAAGAGTTCACCGGCGAAGATGACCTGGTCGTGGTCGTCGAAAGCGAGGACAAGGAGAAAAACCGGCAGTTTGTCGAGCGGCTGGGACGCAGGCTGCTGGCCGAGCCAAAATATTTCACGGACGTCTTTTACAAGGGCGATCTGACCATGATGGGGTCTAAGGCGCTCCTGTTCCTGCCCGAAGAGACGCTGGCGGATCTGCACGCCGCGCTCAAAGAGTACCGCCCGTTCCTCGAGAGCTTTGGACAGGCCACCAACCTCAACGCGCTCTTTCGCCTGGTCAACGCCCGGTTCCGGACCGCCCGGCGCGAGCCAGCCGAGGCCAGCGAATCGCTCATCGAAGCCATCCCCGCGCTGACGCGGATCGTGACCCAGGCTTCGGCAAGCCTGGAGAGGCCCGGAATTTCGCCGTCGCCCGGGATAACGGCCCTGTTCAACGCGGAGGATGAAGCCGAGGAACAGCAGTACATCACCTTTGGGAAAGGCCGCATTTACCTGGTGTCTGCCCGGCCGGCGACCCAGGAATCGAACACGATCGTGCGGCGCCTGCGCGAGTTGGTGCGGGAGACGGAAGGGGAAGTCGCGGGCGTCAATGCCGGGATCACCGGCCAGACAGTGCTGGAAGTGGACGAGATGCGGCAGTCGCAGCAGGACTCGGCGATGGCCAGCGTGATGTCGCTGGGGTTATGCGCCTTGATCTTCATTTATGGGTACCGCGAGACGGGGCGGCCGCTCAAAGCGACCTTTTGCCTGCTCATTGGCCTGGGTTTCACGATGGGCTACACCACCGCTGTGGTGGGGCACTTGAATATCCTGACGATCACGTTCTTCCCGATGCTCATTGGGCTGGCGATTGACTTCGGAGTGCACCTGATCACCCGGTACGAGGAGGAATTGCATAACGGCAAGACCAAGCGCAAATCGATGGAGCTGGCGATGGTCAACACAGGGATGGGGATTTTCACCGGCTGTTTCACGACCGCGGGGGCGTTCCTGGCGATGGGCCTCACGGATTTCCGAGGCATCCAGGAAATGGGCATCATCACCGGAGGCGGCATGCTCGTTTGCCTCGTCCCGATGCTGACGTTCCTCCCGGTCTTGCTCTTGGGGGGGCGCCAGAATGTGCTCGATCACAGCCGGCGAGTGCGCGCGTCCAGCCGCCGGGCCCGGATCGAGCGGCTCTGGTTGAGCCGGCCGAGGCTTGTGCTGGGCATGACCGCTCTTCTTTGCGCCTTAAGCTTCCTCCAGTTCGCCAGGGTCCGGTTCGATTACAACCTGCTGAATATGCAATCGAAGGGACTTCCAGCCGTGGTCTATGAGCATAAGCTGATCGATGCCGCTTCGAAATCGGTCCTTTTCGGTGCCATCATCGCGAATTCCGTCGACGAAGCCTTGCGCCTCGAAGCGGAACTGCTGCGGTTGCCCTCCGTGGCAAGCGTCGATTCCATGGCGCCCTATCTCGCGGGGGACCAGAGCGCGAAGCTGGCGGCCATTGGCTCTATCAAGAAAGCGGCCCTGGCGATTGACTTCGCCGATCCGGATCCCAACCTCCCCAGTCTGCTCGAATTGAGCCAAACCTTGCAGTACACGCAAGGCTATCTCGGTCTGGCCGCCACCGAGACGCAGAAGGAGGGCAAAGCCAGATTGACCCAAGATCTGCGCGCGCTCCGCGAAGCCATCGGAGAACTCCGGCAACGCATGGCCAACAGCGGGAACCCGGATGTGACCCAGGGTCGGCTGGCCTCGTTTCAAAAGGCGCTCTTCAATGATCTTCGCCAAACGTTCGCCACGCTCGCCAACCAGGATGACAGCTCCGGATTGCGCGTCGAGGATCTGCCAAACGCTCTCCGGCATCGGTTCATCGGGAGGACGGGCAAGTACCTCTTGCAAGTGTATCCGAAGGAGGACGTCTGGCAGCGGGAGAACCAGCAAGCGTTCATCGAGGACCTGCGGAAAGTGGACCCAGACGCGACCGGGACCCCTGTGCAGTTGTACGAATACACGACCTTGCTAAAAGAGAGCTACGAAAAGGCAGCCTGGTATGCGCTGGGCGCGATCGTGATCCTGGTCTTCGTCCATTTCCGGAGCGTTACGAGCGTCCTCCTGGCCTTGCTGCCGGTGGCCATCGGCGCGACCTGGATGGTGGGGCTGATGGGTCTGGCAGGGGTGGATTTCAACCCGGCGAACATCATGACCCTTCCCCTGGTCATCGGGATCGGGGTCACGAACGGCATCCATATCCTGAACCGGTTTGCCGAGGAACAAAACCCTGCCCTTCTCGCGAAGAGCACCGGGAAGGCCGTTATCGTATCGGGCCTGACGACTATCGCCGGGTTCGGTAGCTTGATCCCGGCAAAACATCAGGGGATCGCAAGCTTGGGCCTGGTTATGTCCGCGGGCGTCGCGGCTTGCATGGTCGCAGCGCTGACGTTCCTGCCTGCCCTCCTGAATGTGCTGACGGCGCGCGGATGGAGCCCCGTAAAAAAACCCAGTGGCGACAATGCACGATCGACACTGGGTCGGGAGGAACCGAGGTAAAAACCTCAACTGCTTCAGAAGCATAGTAATCGCGAGAGAGGGAGTCAAACGGAAAATGCAGGATGGCAGGGTCAAAAAGGGGCCAAAAGAGGCGGAAAAGGGATCAAAGACAAGGAAAATAGGCATCGATAACGTTATCGTATTCTCGCGCCCTTGTGTGCGCTCGTTTTTTGCTGCCCTCGCTCCCCACTCACGCTATTAGTCTTCTCATGCAACGACCTCGTTACCTGTCGACCCCACCCGAATCCTTGTCCTGACCGCTCCTGTCCCCCGATGCGCGCTTTTCTTCCTGGCATTCTGATCCTCGCGGGAGCTTTGGCCTGCCCAGCCCAGATTCCCAGCTTGGACGATGCCGGATGGGTGTCGGACCGGTTCCCTTTGACCCTCAGCGAGGGGCAGCGCATCGAAATGCTCGGACCGCTCTTCGGCTGGCAACGCCAGGAATCGGAGACCCTCTGGACGTTCCCTCCCTTGGGTTCGGTGCGGCAGGACACGGCGACGGACTTCTTCGAACTGGACCTTCTCTACCCGCTGGTGACCTTGGACAGGTTCGGCCTGGATTACCGGCTCCAGTTGCTGCAACTCTTTAGCTTCTCGGGCGGGCAGACCATGGAAGAGGAAGGGAGGCGGCGCCTGACCCTGTTCCCCGTGTATTTCCACCAGCGCAGTGACGATCCGGCCCAGGACTATACCGCGGTGGTGCCATTCTACGGTCATCTGAAGAACCGCTTCTTTCGAGATGAAATCTCGTTCCTGATGATGCCGCTCTGGCTTCAGACGCGGAAGCGCGACGTGGTCACCGACAACTACTTGTTCCCGCTTCTCCATCGGCGCCGCGGGGAGGGCCTTGAGGGCTGGCAATTCTGGCCGCTGATCGGTCACGAAAGGAAGGAGGTCACCTGGCGCAAGGATTCCCAGGGGGAAACGGAGCTGGTGGGCGGCCATGTCAAGTGGTTCGCGCTTTGGCCGGTCTTCTTCCGTAACGATCTCGGTCTGGGGACCACGAACGAGCAGACGCAACGGCTTTTCCTTCCGCTCTACAGCGCCCAGCGTTCACCGGCTCGGGATACCACCAGTTATCTCTGGCCCATCGGCGTGACCCGCACCGTCGATCGCGAGAAGAAATACCGTGAATGGGGCGCCCCTTGGCCTCTGGTGTCGGTCGCGCGCGGCGAAGGCAAGACGCTCACCCGCGTTTGGCCCCTCTTCAGCCAGGGCAAGACCCCCTCGGTCGAAAGCGACTTTTATCTGTGGCCCATCTACAAGCGCCACCGGACCCGGGCGGAGCTGGTGGATCGCCAGCGCACACGCGTCCTGCTCTTCCTTTATTCCGACGCTATCGAACAGAACAGGAGCGCCGGGACCCGGCGCGAGCGGACGGATCTCTGGCCGTTGTTCACCGCCCGGCGCGAGCACAACGGCAACACGCGCCTGCAACTCCTTGCTCCTCTTGAACCTCTGGTTCCCGGCAACACGGGGATCGAGCGCAATTACGCGCCGCTCTGGTCGGTCTGGCGCTCCGAAGCCAACGCCACGACCGGTGCCACGAGCCAGTCTTTTCTCTGGAACCTGTTCCGTTGCGAGACCACGCCGAAGACCAGAAAGTGCTCGCTCTTGTTCGGCCTTTTCCACTATCAATCCGGACCGGAAGGAAAACGGTGGCGGTTGTTTTACGTCCCGATCGGGAAACGGGCGGAGTGAACCCCGAGACCGGGTCCGGCTCCGGGGCAGAGTTATGTTCCAGAACATCGGCGAGATGATGGTATTGTTTTGGCGCACCATGGCGGCCATGCCGCGTGCCTGGCGCCAAAAGCGCAAAGTCTTGGAGCAGCTCTTCGAGATCGGGAACGCCAGCCTGCTCATGGCGTGCATCTTGTCCCTGTTCATTGGCGGGGTGATCGCGCTGCAGACCGGCCCCGTCCTGGCGGAACGAGGGCTCTCGACGTCGATTGGCGGCCTCGTCGGGCTTTCCATGTGCAAAGAACTGGCGCCGGTCATGATGGCTGTGTTGATTGCGGGCCGGATCGGTTCCGCCATGTCCGCCGAAATCGGTTCCATGCGCGTTTACCAGGAAATCGATGCGCTCCGGACGATGAATATCAACCCGATCGATTACTTGGTGCTGCCCCGCTTGCTCGCCATCAGCTGTGCCCTGCCTTTGCTGGTCATACTCTCCGTGCTGGTCGGATGGTTCGGGGGGGCGGTGGTCTCGCGGGTAAACCAGGAGGTCGGGATTTCCTTTCAAACCTTCTTTGGCAATCTCCGGCAGGTGGTTGAGCTTAAGGATGTCTTCAACGGGCTCATTAAGAGCTTTGTGTTCGCGATGATCATCGGCGTGGTTTCCTGCCATCAGGGTTTGCAGACCATCGGCGGCCCGCGCGGGATCGGGCGGTCCGTCACCAAAGCCGTGGTCAATTCGATCGTCCTCATCCTGATCCTTGATTATTTCCTGACCCGGTTTCTGCTTTACTTTGACTGATGATAAGGCCGGAGCCAACACCACGCGGCGTCAGCGTCCAGGTCCGCGGACTGCGGAAGAGCTTTGGGGCCCAACCCGTGCTGCAGGGCATCGACTTCGATGTCGGGCCAGGCGAGATCTTCGTGCTCATGGGCCCCAGCGGGAGCGGAAAGACCATGCTGCTCAAACATGTCATCGGCCTGGAAGGACCCGATGCGGGAGAGATCCGGATTGACGGCCATCGGACTGCATCTGGTTCGGTGCTCGACCGGTTCCGGATGGCGATGGTTTTCCAATCGGGCGCGCTGCTCAATTCGTTGACCGTGGCGGAGAATGTGGGCCTTTACCTTGCCGAACACCGCCTCAAGTCCGAGGCTGAGATCGCCCGGGTGGTGTCGGAAAAGCTCGAGCTGGTCGGGCTTAAAGGAGTCGAATCGCGCTATCCCAACGAGCTTTCCGGCGGGATGCAAAAGCGGGTGGCGATCGCCCGCGCGCTGGTGATCGAACCGCAACTGATCCTGTATGATGAACCGACCAGCGAACTCGATCCGCTCATGGCCGTCACCATCTCCGAGCAGATCCTGGAGTTGCGCCGGCGGATCGGCGTGACGTCGGTCGTCGTGACCCATGACCGTGACTTGGCTTTTGGCATTGCCGACCGGATCGCCGTGATTGACGCGGGGAAGATCCTCGCGATCGGCGCGCCGGCGGCCATCCGCGAGAATACCGATCCTTTAATCCGAAAGTTCCTCACGGTCGAATTCAAACCGAATCATTACGCATGAGAAATACGCTTGAAACCCGCCTGGGCCTGTTCTTTGCCCTGGCGTTTGTCGCGGCGGCCGTCGTCTTTGAAATGGTCGGTGGCTCAAGTCTGTTCAACCGGGGCTCCTCGCTCCGCGCCCGCTTTGACAATGTCCAGGAACTGAAAGTGGGCGACCCGGTGAAGATGGCCGGCGTCGAGATCGGCCGGGTCGAGGAGATCGGCTTTGCCGATAACAAGGTCGAGGTCAAGTTCACCGTGCAACCGCGGGCCCGCGTCAAGACCGATAGCAAAGCGAGCATCCGGTTTGTGGGGCTCATGGGGCAGAACTATGTCTCGATTGACCTTGGCTCTGCGGACGCGCCGTTGGCCATGGAAGGCACCCCGCTGGAAACGGTGGAACACCCCGATCTGAGCACCATGCTCGCGAAGCTCGATAACGTGGCGAGCGGCGTGGAGAGCCTGACCCGGAGCTTCAGCGGCGATACCATCAACAATCTCCTGGGCCCGTTCACCGATTTTCTTAAGGAGAACAATCCCCGGCTGACCGCTATCCTCACCAACGTCCAGACGATCTCGTCCCAGATCGCCCAGGGCAATGGCACCGTCGGCAAGCTGATCAATGATGACGAGCTTTACAGCCTGGCCGTCGGCGCCGTCACCAACCTGTACCGAACGGCCGACGAACTTCGCCTGACCATTGCCAGCGCCCGCTCCATCGTTGACCAGGTCAACCAGGGGCAAGGCACCCTCGGCCGATTGGCCAAAGACGATTCACTCTTCCGCGAAACCACCAATGCGATGACGAACCTGCGCGAGATCTTTCAGAAGATCAACCAGGGCCAAGGCTCCGTTGGCAAACTTGTCAATGACGAGACCCTTTATAAAAACGCGCGCATGACCTTGCAGAAAGTGGACAAAGCCACCGAGGGCCTCGAAGATCAAGGTCCCCTCAGCGTCCTCGGCATCGCAGTCGGCAGCCTGTTCTGAGCGAAGACGAAACGAGAGATAACGCGGCACAATTCCGGCGCGTTTTTGTAATTGCCCGCTCTCCGTGTTTCATGCTCGATTTACGGTCAGATAGCAAACTGAACAACCCGACACGATCATGAACGACGAGGAACTTGCTCGCCCCCAGGACCGGACCTGGATCATCCTGAGCCATCTTACCGCGATCACGCTGTTCATTGGCATCCCGTTCGGGAATATCATTGGCCCCCTCGTCATCTGGCTTCTGAAGAAACAGGAAATGCCCGCGGTCGATGCGCACGGGAAAGAATCCCTCAACTTCCAGATCTCGATGACGCTTTACACCTTCCTGGCCGGGCTCTCCTGTTTTGTGTTTATCGGGTTCGTCCTGCTCCCTGTTGTGCTCGTGGCCAACCTGGTCTTGATCATTATTGCCTCGATCAAAGCCAGCAACGGCGAGTTCTACCGGTACCCGCTCACCATCCGCCTGATCACCTGACCCGCCGCAAGCCGTAGCGAACAAACGGTCGGATGGCAGGTTAACCACTGCACTCCAAATAGTTGCGATGACGGTGACAACGTGTCACCGAAGTGTGCGACATTCCACGGGCGCCCTGCACGGCCAACCGCCAGGGTCGTGACTCGTTCTGCCTCTCTCCTTGCTTGGCCGGAGCCGCGAGGCAACGTCGGTGAGCTGCGCCGGTTTTCCACCGAAAGTTGTGCACAGCCGCCTGTCTGAAATTTGCAGGTTCCTATGCGCAACGATTTGGGCTGGCAAGGGGGTTGTGGTTGACTCCGTCAGCGATGCCTTGGCAAAGCGGTCCGTGCTCCCAGGCGCTTCCGGGAAGCTGGCACTTTGTTCTTCCGCGTCGGTGGGGGGCCTGACATCGTTCGCCTGTGGGCATCAGCCTGAAAGCGTATGCGCAAATGAAAGAGCGGGTGAGCGGACGCAAGCGGAGTCCAACGGAAGCGTCCGCGGAAACCGCGCCTCAATGCTGCCATGCGGGAGCTGTTATCCTAGGGATTGACCCTTCTTTGCGCGGCACCGGCTATGGGGTGATCCGCGGTCCGAGATCACGTCCGGAGGCTTTGGCGTTCGGCACGATCAAAGCGCCCGGGACTTGGGAACGGTCGCGGTGCCTGGTCAAGATCGCGCAGGCGCTGCGGGACGTGCTTATCGAATTCCAACCCACGGTTTGTGTTGTGGAGGGCCTTTTTTACGCTCAGAACCTGAAAACGGCCTTGATTATGGGAGAAGCGCGCGGCGCCAGCCTTGCCACAGTGGCGGAAGCCGGCTTGGAGATCTACGAGATCGCGCCCCGCAAGGTCAAACAAGCCGTCGTCGGATATGGCGCTGCCCAGAAGCTCGCGGTGGCGAAGATGGTTCAGCGGATGCTTCGACTGAGTGCGCCTCCCGCCGCCGACGCCGCCGATGCGCTCGCGCTGGCATTGGCGTTTATGCAAGAAGCGAACCGCTTCAGCCTGGGCGCGCGGCGCAGGATTTAGACGGCAGGGCCGGCCCGCTGGGCCGGGGAGCCCCAAATGCATTGCATCCCGGGCGGGCCTGTTCAAAGATGGAGCCGCTGTCTCTCAGGATGCAGCGCGAACGAGAGCAATGATTAGCTATCTGCATGGGAAGTTGGACACCGTCCTGCCGACGCAAGTGACGGTGGACGTTCAGGGCATCGGGTACGACGTGCTGATTCCATTGTCGTCCTACGACAAGCTTCCCAAACCCGGCGCCGAGGTGAAGTTGCTGACCCATCTCGTGGTTAGAGAAGACGCCCATGTCCTTTACGGCTTCATGAGCGCGCAGGAGCGCGAGTTGTTCCGGCTGCTGATCAACAATGTCAGCGGCATTGGACCGAAGATCGCCCTGAGCGTCCTGAGCGGCATGGACCCGACAACGTTTCGCGGCGCCGTGGCAAACGGCGACGTGCGCGCCCTTTCCCAAATCTCCGGCATCGGGAAAAAGACCGCTGAGCGGATCGTCGTGGAACTGCGAGACAAGTTCGGCGCGGCTGGCGCGTGGGAGGCCAGCAGCGCCAAACATGGCTTGTCGCCGCAAGACCAGAAGATCAACGACGCCGTGCTGGCGCTTATCGCGCTGGCGTATGGGCAAGCCGAAGCTCACGACGCCGTTCGCGCCGCCGCGGCTGCACTCGGGCCACAGGCCAGCCTTGAGGAACTGGTGCGAGCCAGCCTTCGCAAACGGCCTTAGCCCGGCTGCAGCCTTCTCCCTGATGCGAACTTCCGCCAGTCGCTCATCCCGGGTCGTCATCCCGCACAAGCCGCGGTGGCATCAACGGGCGCTGGCGCGTCTGGTCTTTTGCGTGGAGCGGGCCGCGATGGGCACCTTGCGCTGGGCGTTCGAAGATCGTTCGGGGATCTTTGATTCGCCGACTGTCCAGCCGGTGATCTATTGTGTCTGGCACAACCGGCTGGGGCTTACGATGGCCGTCTGGCGAAAGTTTCCTTTGCGCAAGCAGCCTCAACGCCGGTTGGCGGCCCTCGTCAGCGCCAGCAAAGACGGAGCGTTGCTGGCGCGCATCCTCGAGAATTTCGGGGTGCAACCTGTCAGAGGCTCCACCAGCCGCCGCGGCCCTCAGGCGCTGCTCGAATTAACCACCTGGGCGAAACGGGGCTGGGACCTGGCCATCACCCCGGATGGCCCGCGCGGGCCGCGCGAGGTCGTCCAAGAAGGCGTGATTGCGCTCGCGCAACTGACCGGTTTGCCCATTGTGCCGGTGACCATGGTGGTGCAGCCTAAGATTCGCTTGAGGAGTTGGGACCATTTTCAAGTCCCGCTGCCGCTGGGGCACTGTCGAGTGATTCTCTTCCCTCCCATCCAGGTCCCCCGTGAAGCGGACGACTCCGAGCGGGAAGCCTTGCGTCAAGCGTTGGAGCATCAACTGCGGCTGGATGCGTGAGGGGCCGCCGCTAATCGTTTGGTTCTGCTTGCGCCTTTCGCCGGTGCACGGCGAAGTCGCCTTGGTACTGCGCGGAACGTTCCAGAACAGCGCGCACGTACTCCTTGGTGCTGGGGAACCCGATCTGCGAAATGAACAGCGCGCTATTCGTCTCCGCGGCCCCTTTGTTCCAGCGCAGCAGGTTGCTTCGCCCCGCGTTGTAGTCCGCCAGGGCGTAGGGCGTCGGGTGATCTGTGTGGGCATACCGCTTGAGGAGCTTTCGAAGGTACCATGTGCCCACTTCAAGATTGGTTTCCGGTTCGAAGAGGTTCCCCTCGAAACTGTCCCGCCCAGCCGCTCGCGCCCATTCCTGCGCCGCCAGGGAACCGATCTGCATCAGTCCGATTTCGCCCACGCGTCCGCGGACTTTCGGGTTGAACTTGCTTTCGCGCCAGACGACGGCTTTCACCAGGGCGGGGTCCACATGATGGCGCCCCGCGGTGCGGAAGATGAGGCGGTCATACCGGCCTTCCTTGTGCCTTTCGTACCACCGGTCAAGGAGGCCCAGCCCCACCAACCCCATAGCGACCCCGAAGGCTGCCCAGGTTCGCCATCGGGTCCGGCGGACGCCGGTGGGGGGGTGCTGAGATCCGTCACTCACGACGCCATCTTACGAGGCGGGCGATTGGCTGGGAATTCCCTTTTGCATCTCCGATGCGCCACCTTTCCAACCGCTTCGTTCAAGCCTATACTTCGCGAATGATCGCCAGGGTCACGCTGGATCTCACGCTTCGGAAGGAGTTCGATTACTTGGTCCCGCCCGAGCTTGAAGCGGATCTCGCCGTGGGCAGCCGGGTGAAGGTGCCTTTCAACCAGCGCCAGGTGCTTGGATCGGTCACGGCCCTGGTCGAGGAATCCGCGCATACGAATCTTCGCCCAATCCTCAAGGTGCTTGGCAGTCAGCCATTGCTGACGCCTCGGATTCTGTCCCTGGCGCGGTGGATGGCCGGCTATTACTGCTGTCCGGTCGAGGTGGCTATTAAGAGCGTTCTGCCCGACGCCGTGCGCCAGGAACAGGAAGGCTGGCGCCAACGCCTTGTGGCCCGCACCCTCCCGCTGCCCGGGGAACTGCCCAAGCTCACGGCGCGCCAGGCAAACGTCTGGCGCATGATTCGCGAAGCTCAGGAGATCCCGCTGCAAGAACTTCTCAAAACGGCCGCGACCACCGCCCTCACAGTTCGCCGTCTTGAAGAGCGCGGGTTGATCACCATCGGCCCGGCCATTTCTGAACGGGATCCTTACGCGACGGAAGCCATCCTTCCAACCCAACCGCTGGAGCTGAACCCCGAACAAGCCGCCGCTCTGGAGCGCATTGTAACCTCAATGGACGCGGTGCACCGGGCGCCCGGCAAGACAGGTTCCGCGACCAACTTCCTCCTCTATGGCGTTACCGGGAGCGGCAAGACGGAGATCTACCTGCAAGCCATTGCCCACGCCCTCCAGCGCGGACAAGGCGCCATCGTGCTGGTTCCGGAGATCTCGCTCACGCCGCAGACGGTCGAACGGTTCAAGGCCCGCTTTAGTTCCGGGCCGCTTCAAACCCTGGTGGCGGTCCTGCACAGCCATCTTTCCACGGGCGAACGCCATGATGAATGGCACAAGATCCGCCAGGGCCGTGCCCGGATCGCGATCGGGGCGCGCTCCGCCGTGTTCGCGCCCGTGGACCCGCTCGGCTTGATCATCGTGGATGAGGAACACGAGCACTCCTACAAACAGGAAGAAGCCCCGCGCTACCACGCGCGCGACGTCGCTATCATGCGCGCCCAACTCGAGAATGCCGTGGTGGTGCTCGGGTCCGCCACGCCGTCCCTGGAGAGCTACTACAACGCCCAGCATGGCAAGTACACCCTGCTCGAATTGCCGACGCGGGTCGACGACCAGAAGCTTCCCCTGGTCCGGGTCGTCGATATGCGCAGCGAAGTGCGCGCGAACAAAGGGATTCCCATCCTCTCGCGCATCTTGAAGGAAGCCATCACCAGCCGGCTGGAGAAAAAAGAGCAGGTGATGCTCTTTCTCAACCGCCGGGGCTTTGCCGCTTCGCTGCAATGTCCCCAGTGCGGATACGTCGCCGGGTGTCCCAATTGCAGCATCGCCCTGACCTACCATCGCCCGATCGAAAAGCTCTGTTGCCATATTTGCGGACATGCCGAAGACGCGCCGAAAGTCTGCCCCGAGCCGGCCTGCCGGAACCCTGCCATTCGCTACGCCGGGTTGGGCACACAACGGGTGGAAGAGACGCTCATCAAGGTTTTCCCCAACGCGTGCGTGCAGCGGATGGATTCGGATTCCCTCAAGCGCAAAGGCGACATGCGTCGCATTCTGTCCCAGTTCCGCGTCGGCAAGATCGACATCCTCCTGGGCACGCAGATGATCGCCAAGGGCCTTCACTTCCCCAACGTGACGCTCGTGGGGATCATCTACGCCGACCTCAGCCTGCACATGCCGGATTTCCGCGCGGCCGAAAGGACCTTTCAACTTCTAACCCAGGTCTCAGGCCGGGCGGGGCGGGGCGATGTCGAAGGCGAAGTCGTGGTGCAGGCTTTCACGCCATTCCATCCCGCCATCCAGTTCGCGCGCCGGCACGATTTTGCCGGGTTTTACGAGCAGGAACTCGGTTTTCGGAAGCAGCTGAAGTATCCGCCCCTCACCCGCGCCGCCATGCTGACTCTCCGGTCGAGGAACGAAGACAAGGCTCGGATCTCCGCCGATTACCTCAAGACCGAGTTGGAGAAGCACCTTGCCGGGATGACCGATCTTATCGTGGCCGGGCCGGCTCCTTCGCCTCTCTTGAAAGCCGAGACGTTCTACCGGTACCAGCTCATGTTAAGGACGCGCCAAATGAGCAAGCTGAGCCTTGCCCTGGCAAAGATCCTCCGCGAGATCAAGCTGGCCGACGACGTCCTGCTGATTGTCGATATCGATGCCGTGGATCTTATGTGACCACGCCGCAGTCGCGCGCCGGTCCCTCACTGCCCGGAAGCGGCCGCGCCTTCGGCTTTCGAATTTCGGTCTTCGGATTTGGAAAGGTGTTTCTTGAGCCATTCGGCGCGCCGGCTCTCGAACGTCTCCAGTTTGGCGCGCTGATCCGGCCGGAGTTCTTTGGCGATCTTTTCGTGCGCGCTCCGGAGGATGCGGTCGGTATCGCACAGGGCGTTCGAGTGGACCGCGCGCAGCGACTCGGCAGTTTCGTCGAAAACGGGCTGGAGCTTCGCCACCTGGTCTGGAGTGAGCCCGAGCGTGGACGTGAGGCGGTCTTGCAGCCGGTTGCAGGTCTTCTCCATGGACGGGGGCTGGACAGTGCTTTGACGGGTGCTCTTGAAGGTGATCACGGCGCCCGTGGCTCCGCCAGCGATGAAGATGAGGGCCAGGTAAGCGATCACTTTGCTTTTCGTCAACGCGTTCATTGCATCAAGGAGAGTTGAATCACCGAATCGACCACGACCAACTCGCTGGGCGGGGGCTCGGTCAGGATCTGCAGCGATAGGGCGGTGCTAATCAGAATAATGGCGCAGGCGCAAAGGCACGCGCCGCGAATCAGCGGGAGATAGAGAAAATCGCCGGTGCCATCGCGCAGACCCCGGCGCCACGCGGCGAGCACGCGCATTTCCAGCGCGAATGGAAGAGACACCGGGACATCGTCCTCGCCGCGCGCCGCCCGAAAGAGCCTCTCCAGGCAGGAATCGATCTGGTTCATGTGCGTCCTTCCGTCATAAGTCTTGCAAGGTGCTTCCGCAGTTTGTGCCGGGCCCGAAAAGCCCGGACTTTGATGAGCGGCCCGTTCCAGCCGGTGAGTTTCTTGATCTCGTCGATGCTCCGGCCTTCGATATGGAGCCATTGCACCACCAGGCGGTCCTCGGGTGAAAGGCGTTCCAAGAGCTGCTCCACCAGTTCCCTGGAGGCAAAGTGCTGGTCCGGGTGCAATTCCTCCGACGTGGCCGCGAGGCATTGCAGCACGTGCGCTTCTTCCTCGTTCAGATCCGACCAGCGCAGTTCGGGACGAACCTTTTCCTGCCGGAGTTGGTTCAGGCAGGCGTTAATGGCGATCCGCGAAACCCAATGCTCCAGGGGCACCGTTCCCGAGTACTGATCAAGCTTGGAGAAGACTTTCATGAAAACCGTCTGAGCGAGATCTTCTTCACTCGTCCGCCGCGGCAAATGGGCGCGCACCAATTTGAGCACAAACGGGTACAAATGCTCCATCAACGCGCGGGCGGCGTCTTCGTCCCGTTGACGAACGCGCTCCAGGCAAGCCGTAAGATCAAGGGCACCCTCCACCGGTTCCACCGTCGGGTTCACATCCGAGTTTTGCAAGCCTTGCCAAGCTAACGCCGTGCCGCTGGCGATCAACATCGAACCTAATGACGGACGGTAAACCTTTAGGTTACGGCTGAGACGAAGACGACCAGCGCGCCGGGATGGCGGACCAACCGTCGCCAGAAGGGTAAGTGGGGCAATGCTGTCAAAGAGCAGATTCTCAAGGTCCGCGGCCGTATGATGACTATGGTTATGCTATGGTTGCACTATAGTTTTACTATGATGAAATAGTAAAACCATGCTTGATAATTAGCTATACTATTCTGAAACAACGATGGCAGCACGGTTTAAGCCGCTAGCTTCGATCGATTCACCGTGACCACGCCGGATCTCCAGATGAACGAATCGAGACTCGGCCTGATGCCTTTCCTTGGATCACGCAGAAGCAACTCGGTTGGCCTGCTGCCATCCGTGGTCAGTTGCCGAACGGAGCGCACTCAGTCGACGGAGATTCCAGATCCAGCTGCGCGAGGAGTCTTTCTGAAATCGAACGCATATGGGCGTCGCGATGGACCAACACCGCCTGACGGCTATGGGCCGCGGCGGCGATCAAAGCATCAACTAAAGGCAGGCGGGTAGTGGTTTCGCGGATCACTTCCTCGCTGTATTCGGCGACCGCGACGTCCACAGCAACGACTTCGTCGACAAGCTGTTTATAATCGTAAAGCGATTGCGTGATTTCCGCCTGACTCGCGCCCAGTTCACGCAAACGCCGCGAAAACTCAGGGAGCGAAACGCTGCAAATCAGAATCTTCTCCCCCTCGGTATCGAACAGGCCCTGCACGCGGTCACTGCCGGGTTCGTCGCGGAAATGGGCCAGCAAAGCGGAGGTATCCAGCAGGTACGCCATGGCTCAGCCTTCCGCGGCACGCTCCGCGACCAGTTCTGCTCCTGCATCGCGGTGCGGCGACCAACGTGCCCCCGCTCCTCGCAACCGGCGAGCGAGGTCGCCCCGTTTGGGAATGACGCGGACGCGGATTTCGACCTCGCTGCCTGCGACAGCCTCCCAGTCCAGCTGACATCCCGGCGAGATGCGAAGTTGCCGGGAGATCTCGGCTGGTATGGTAATCATGTTCTTCGTTGTTACCGTGGTTCTCATGGGATCTGACTAATCCATGATAACCGTTCGGTCAAGGAGGCTGGGCGCCCGGCTGGGCGCCTGCACACCAACCGGCCCGCTACTCGCCAGCTTCGGGCGATACGCGCCACGGGTGCGCATACGGCCCCATCTCCGTCAGCGGAATAGGGTCGATCAAAGCCCGTCGGAGCTTGGAATCCTGGAAATCGCCTGAAAGCAATCCGGCCGGGGCTGCCCCAGGGTTGTTCACCAGGAGGAATGAGCGGTTCGAGCCGTTGTCTCTTAGGAACACGTTCTTGCAGCCGAAGAGCACATTGCGGCTGATGAAGTTCACGTTGGGCTCGGATTTCAGATGAGCCAGGGCGGGATAACGGGTCGAGTACGGTTCCCTTCCAGCCTGGTCGGCGAAGGATTCGGTGCTCTTTTCCCAGCGGGCTTTATCCCACGGGGTGAAGCTCACGCCGGCGTGGCAATCGATAAAGACGTTTCCATCGACGACGTTTTCCTTGCCGCCGTGAATCTGGACGCCGCCGAACAACACCGCGCCACAGCGCTCAAACAGGTTCCCGTGCAGCACGATTTCGGAGATCATGTCGTCCAGCCGGATTCCGGCGGCGCCACATTCCGTTCCGCCGGTGATATCGCTCCACCGATTCCAGCGGATCACCACGCCGCGATAGAGGGGGTTTCCGAACATGTCGATCCCGCCCTGGTCATCAGACTCCTGGACCACGTGCCGGACCTGGTTCAGCTCGATGAGATGATCGTTCCCCTCGATGCGCATGGCGGAGGAGGGGATGCGCTCGAAGAGGTTATGCGCGATTCGGTTGCCGCATCCATCCATGTGAACCGCGGGCGCGTAAGTTCGCTTGATGCGCGCGATATCGGACACGGTGCAGTTTTCGACCACGTGGCCGCCCGGAGAAAGGGATTTGCGATCGCCTCCATTCACGCGCATGGCGCCGCAACCCAGGGTGTGCATCTGGCAGCCAAAGAGGGTGTGGCCCGTGCCGCCTTCCACGATGATGGCATCGCCGCCCAAACGGCGGAGCGTGCACGCTGCGACCAGGCAGTCGGCCCCGCCGGTAATGCGAAGGCCATCGCCGCGCGCGTCCTGGAAGGTCAAGCCAAGGAGCGCGACGTTCCGGACGTTTTCGAACGTGATGAAGGGCTCTGAGGTGACGCTCAGGACGATGTTGGCGCGCGCCGGCTCCGTGCCGTCAGCGGGAATCCAGAATATTCGGCCGGCCTGCCGGTCCAGGTACCATTCGCCTGGGCGATCCAGTTCGCGAAGCACGTTGACGGCGAAGTACCGCTGGCCTTTCCGGTAGCCGTAAGAAGAGTAAGGCTTGGCCAGCGTGAAACTGCCTTGTTCGGCATCGATGGCGGCGACCTTCTGGTACTCTTCAGACCAGTCCCAGAACCAGTAGCCGTAAAGGCGGACGTCGGATTCATCCACCCAGCGCTTGGCGCGGTCTTCGACAAAGCGGAACTTGCCATCGCGGCAGCCCTCGATCGAACCCCAGACCTTGAAGGTGTCCTGGCCGAGGATATCGCCGGTGTGCACAAATCCGTCATTGGGCCAGCGCGCGAGGGTTTGAGGCTGGCCGTCAACGAAGAGCTCGGGGCGGCGCTTGAGGTCGGTGGGGTCGCCCCAGTCGGCGATATGGTTCTCTTTCAAGCTGGCTTCCAGCACCCGCGCGCGGATGGCGGGGTCCAGTTTCGACACCACGGCGGAATCGCTCACGGAGCGCCAACCCCGCACCGCTCTGCCGCCTTCCAGCACGACCGAACCAGGGGGTTGCGCCTGGTAAACGATAGGCGCTTCCGGCATGCCCGAATCTTCCGCGGTCAACCCGAGCGGGGCATCCAGCTGAAAGACGCCCGCCCGGATGGCGATTTGGGCGCCGCCTTTTGGCAGGGTTCCGCCGTTGGCCCGCTTCAGGGAGCGAACGGCGTCTCGGGCTTTGGCCAGGCTGGCGAATGGCCTGGATTGCGAGCCGTCGCCGGAATCGTTACCCGCGGGGTCGACGTGGACAACGACTCCGGGCTTCGGCAGCTCCGGCAAGCGCGTTCGAGAAGCTGCAGGGTCTCTTGCAGGCAAGCCTTTGGCGATGCGCTCGGCTTCGACAAGGCGCCGTTGCGCGATCGTTCGCTGCCATTCGGGAAGGGTGCGGTCCTGCGTGATGCGACGCCAGGCCGCTTCGGCGCCAGGCGCGTCCTGCCGGGCGTCGGCGGTTTGGGCCAGGCCCATCAAGGCGAATCCGCGCGCGATTTCTGGCGCTGCCGTGTCGGCGGCGAGTTCGCCAAAGCCGCGGGCGGCGGCGGCCAGGTTCGCTTCTGCCAGGGCCGCTGCAGCTTCTTCGAGTTTGGGCGCGCTGGGTTGCGGAGCCCGGTTGGCTCCGAGGCAGGTCCAAACCGTGCACAGGAGAAGGGCCAGAGCCGAGTTGCAGGATGGGGTGATCATTGAGGCGGTTTAACCATTCTTTCGCTTGAACGTCAACGGTTCTTGGCGGGGGCGCAGCAAGTCTCATTCTGGGCAGGGCGGGTCGGCTCGGCCCGCCGTTGGTGAATGGAATTCCCTATTCCCAAGGGCGGGCCCGGCGGTCCAGCCTATGGCCGTGATTGACGCGTTCGCTAAAATGCGTCAGTTGTTGGAATGCAGGTTCATCTTTTGAAATCGAAAATCCACCGGGCTCAGATCACCGGGGCGCACGTGGATTACGAAGGCAGCCTGACAATCTCGAGTGATCTGATGGAGAAGGTCGGGCTCTACCCGTTTGAGCGCATCCTGTGCAGCAATCTGGCCAACGGGCACCGGTTTGAAACCTACGCCATCCCCGGACGGAACGGGACAGGCGAGATCATCTTGAACGGCGCGACCGCCCACCTTGGCAAACCGGGAGATCGGCTGGTCATCATGAGCTTCACCTATGCGGAAGAACCGCTGGCCAAGCGCTGGCAACCGCGTGTGATTGTGCTGGGCGAAGCCAACAGCATTGTCAGCGAGCGGGGAATCTGACAAAATACAACGGCCCCTTTGCACTCACGGTTCAAGGGCGCCAAGCACTCATGCCATTCACTGCTGCAGAAATCGCCAGCCAGCTCGGAGGGAAGGTTGTCGGCGACGGATCCATCGTGCTGACCGGGTTCGCCCCGGCCAGCGACGCGGTGCCCGGCGACCTCACTTTCGCCGAAAACGAGAAGTACTTTCTCCGCGCTGAGAACAGCGCCGCGGCTGCCGTCCTGGTGGACGGCGTCTATCCGGGGTCGAAGAAGGTCCTGATCCAGGTTCCGAACGCGCGGGTCGCGTTCGCGAAGGTGCTCCCGCTCTTCTTTCCTCCCCCCGAGATTCCTGCGGGAACCCACCCTTCGGCCATCGTGGCCGCCTCGGCGCAAGTGGATCCGACGGCGCATGTGGGTCCCTTCTGTGTGGTGGGCGAGAAGGTTCGAATTGGAGCGCGAACGGTGCTCGAAGCCAGCGTTCATGTGGGGGCCGGTTGTCAGGTGGGCAGCGAGACCCATCTCTTCCCGGGGGTAGTGCTCTATGCGGGGACGCGGATTGGGAATAGCGTGCGAATCCACGCCGGCACGGTAGTGGGCTCGGACGGGTTTGGGTATGTGCTTGATGGCGGGCAGCACCGGAAGGTGGCGCAGATTGGGCATGTGATCATCCAGGATGACGTGGAGATCGGCGCCAACGTGACGATCGACCGGGGCGCTTTGGGCCCAACGGTCATTGGCAAGGGCACGAAGATCGATAACCTTGTCCAGATTGCCCATAACGTCGTGGTCGGGGAGAACTGTCTGATCGTCGCGCAGGCGGGGATCGCGGGCAGCACGCGGCTGGGGGATTACGTGACTTTGGCCGGGCAGGTTGGTCTCGCCGGCCATTTGAAGATCGGCAACCGGGTGATCATTGCCGCGCAATCCGGTGTGATGCACAATATCGACGACGGCGAGAAATGGTTTGGGTCGCCCGCCAGGCCCGATCGCCAGATGAAAAGACAGGTGCTTGCGATGCAGCAATTGCCCGACTTGATCCGGCGCGTGGCGGAACTTGAGCGCATGCTGGCGCAAGGCTCCGCAACCGCAGAGCGAACGCCTGAAACGCCTTGAGCGGGGGATTCCGCTCCGCTGTTCCCTGATGCCCGATGAATCCAACGCTCCAGTGCGGCTTGCATCCGTCCCTTAGCCCGAAGGTGGCGGCGTTGCGAATGTCCGGGAGCTACGGCGATTCTAAGGCCGTGCAGGCGTTGGTCGCTCGGGCGATTGACGCACTGGCCTTGGACCCGGCCTTTGTCACTCCCGGAGATCGCGTCGTGCTCAAGCCGAACTGGGTCAAAGAGCATGACGAACGCCACCCCGGTCCCGGGCAATGGGAGCATGTCGTCACGCATCCAGCCGTCATCGAAGCAGTCGTCCGGTGGGTCGCCGCGCGGTTGAAGGACAGCGGCTCCATTACCGTATGTGACGCGCCCCAGACGGATTCCTCGTTCGCCAGGTTGCGGGAGTATTGCGGCCTGGATGCCATGGTGGCGCGGTGCCGGGCCGCGCATCCGGGTGTGCGGATTGAGCTGCTGGATTTGCGGCCGGAAGAATGGACCGCCCTGGACGGGGTGGTGGTGAGCAAGACAACGCTTCCAGGCGACCCCCTCGGGAGCACCCAGGTCTGCCTCAATGCGGCAAGTGAGTTTGTCGGATTCCGGGGCGAAGGCCGTCTTTACGGCGCCTCCTACGACATGGAGGAAACCAACCTGCACCACCGCGGAGAGCGCCATGAATACCTGCTCTGCCGCACTCCGATGGATGCCGATGTGCTCATCAACCTGCCGAAGCTCAAGACGCATAAGAAAGTGGGCCTGACCTGCGCGCTCAAGAACCTTGTCGGCATCAACGCCAAGAAGAACTGGCTCCCGCACCATACCGAAGGCACCCCGGATCAAGGGGGAGACCAATTCCCCGCCGCCACCGCCAAGGCCCGGATCGAACACGCCTGGATGGGCACGGCCAAACGCTGGCTGAAGGATAGCCCGCGCCTGTCGCGCCTTTTCGTTCCGATAAAGAAGGCGGGCCGTCTTGTTTTCGGCGACACCCAGAAGGTGGTTCGGTCTGGCAATTGGCATGGAAATGACACCTGCTGGCGCATGGTCATCGATCTGAACAAATGCTTGTTCTTTTTCGATGGGTCGGGGAGTCGGCGCCAGAAGCCGCTTCGCTACCTGGCCGTGGTGGACGGCATTATCGGGGGTGAGGGCAACGGCCCGATGGCCCCCGATCCAAAACCGTGTGGCGTCATTCTTGCCGGAACGCATCCCGTCGCGGTGGATTGCGTGGCGGCGACTCTGATGGGGTTTGCGTGGGACCGAATTCCGCTGCTCCAGAACAGCTTTCAAACCCGCCAACTTCCTTTCACGCCGTTTGCGTCCGAGGCCATCCAAGTGCTCTCCGATACCCCCCACTGGAACGGCCGGTTGGACGCCATGGATTCCGAATTTCGCTTTCGTCCGCATTTCGGCTGGGTGGGGGCGATCGAGCGTGCGCGCGCCGCCAGGACAGCCTAGAGCGATCGCCACGGGCGGGTGGGAAAACCACCTCAACATCGTGCGGCAACCCCGCCCCGAACACGACAGCCCCGCCCAACCCGCAAGCCATCAATCAGGATGCCGGGGCGCAGCCCAATCCCTGAACAGAGTTCATCCTTGGCAGGAGAATGAGGGGACTTCCTGCGGTTTGTTAACACGCTCGCGCACGTGAACTAACGGCGCGGCGTTCCCTCCAGGATTCCCACGGGCGCGCGGCGAGGGGCTGCAGACCCGGTCTGGCTGGTTAAGTGGGTGGCCGCGCGACGAAGGAACTCAGTGAGGTAATCGGGAGTGCAGGGCCCATAGAAAGACATCAAGCGCGGCTCGTAGCTATTCAGGTGGTAATAACGGGAGGGGATAACGTAGCCGATATAGGCGCCATTGAAGCTCGTCACCGCGGCGTCAAAACCGCGAGCCTGGAGTGTTTCCCGAATCCCGATCGCCAGTTCGCCGCTGAAGTCGCAGGGCGTGGACATCCACACTGCGCCATTGAGCCGGAGAGCTTGCACGTGTGCCTCTTCGATGAACGGCGCGATTCGCTTTGCCAACCAAGGCCTGAGGCGGAAGCTATCGCTGACCCGGAACTGCGGCGGCGGGAGGACCAGGTCAATTCCAATGGTTCCGAGCGTGACCCTCCGTGTCATGGGTGTCGTGTCGATATGCCCCAGCAGCGTCTGGGCAAGGTCGCGTCCCATTTCCTCCGCACCGGACAGTTCCTTGGCTGCCATGGGCGACTGGCTTCCAACCGGGCCGGCCAGGAACAGGGCGGTTCCGCCCATGGCCTCCTCCACTGCTCTTTGCCAAGAGCCGGGGTAATCCCCGCTGAATTCCGTGAAACTCGCGGGCAACACGGTCGCGTGCGCGCCAAAGCTTCCCACCACGCCGCGGGCTCCTTCTTGTTGCCGGACCACGAGGTAATTGAACGTGCTGTCGACCTGGCCCAGGTTGCCCACCAGCCGATTGCGAACCCGGTCCGGGGCCTTGAATGAACCATGGCCCAACGCCGCCGGCTTCAGATCGGTAAACGCCTCGCGAACGGCCTTGACGATCTGATTCGCCCACCACGTTCGAATCCCGGGTTGGAACTCCCCCGCGAAAACCTCGGCAACAAACTCTTCGCCCCACCCGCCGATGCTCGCATGGGTATGGGTGGCGCCAAAGTAAACCTGCTCGCGGCGCAAGTGCGGGTCGCGCTCCAGGTGGGTCATTGCCTCGTTGGCGACCTCCACGGGAACGATCAGGGCATCGGTGCTGACCATCACCGCCCGTTCGCTCCCGGCCTGGAAGGCCACAGCTTTGACGTAAAGGTCGTCATGGATGCCCGTCGCGGGCTGGCCCTTGCGGCTGCCATAGCCCGCCAGCGGCAGGGTGCGGAAATGACCTTTCGCCGGTTCATGGTGCGGCGCGTTGAGCACCGGGGTGAGGAGCCCTTTCCCAAATCCTGCGGCGAATTCGCCCGTGCTGAGTCGCGAGGCAGCCGCTTGCTGGTCGAGGCGAAGCGCGGTTTCCTCGTAATAAGGCGCCTTGAAGTAAGGCTGGTAATCGACCGCGTCAAGGCATAAGAGCCCGAGGGTGGCGGCAGCAACTGCCAGCCCCGTTCCCAGGCGGACCAATGCGCGGCGCAGTTTTGTCATGGCGCCAGCCTACCCCAGACGAGGCTGCTGGGGAACCGTCGATTTGGCCGTCCAGCGCCTTCCCTCAAGCATCCCCGGTCACATTCCCAGGCGCTCCAATTGGGCTTGCAGATCGTTCTGGAACGTCAGGAGATCCTGTTGAGAAGGCCGGTACCCTTCCTGGCCCGGGACAAGTCCCAAACGGCCCAAGTCGTCCAGGTACCATTCCGCGCGGTTGCCATCGCTAAAAGTGACGCTTCCGCTGACCACGGTGCCGGGCCGCGCGAGCGTGTCGACGCTGACCGAAACGCGTCCTGGCGGGGCTGGCGTGGCCCGTTCGGGAGTTGGGATTGCGGGGCCGGGGCGCGGCGCCTGGCCCGGGGCGGGACCTTTTTGGGGAACGGCGAGCTGGGCGGGTTTGGCCGGTTCGATGTCTTTAGGTGTGAGCTTGAGATCATCGACGAGCAGTCGCACGTCCATGTAGGTCAAACGCAGTCCAAACTCGGCGCCGAGCCGGGTCTGGATATCCGACAGTTTCAGGCCTTCCGCGATCCACGCGGAGACCGTCTTTCTCTGGGCCTCGTCCAGGTTGATCATAACATTCACTTTCTTTCCGAGATTGGGCTCACGCCAGCGCGTGAGGCAAGGGCAGCGTTTCTAGCTCAGGGCCTTTTTCAGCGCCGCCAGGCACCGGTCGTTCTCTTCCGGCGTGCCGATCGAGATGCGCACCCACTCGGGCAATTGGTATCCCCCCATGGGCCGCACGATCACTCCCAGGGCCTGCATTTGGCTGAAAACCTCGCCCCCCTTGCCGACGCGCACCAGGATGAAATTGGCCGTGGAAGGGACGTACTCGAGGTTCATTTCTTTGAAGGCGCTCTCGAAACGCTTGAGCCCGGCGGCGTTGTTGGACCGGGTGCGCTTCATATGTTCCGTGTCATCCAGGGCCGCCAGGGCGGCGGCTTGTGCCGCGGCGTTGATGTTGAACGGCTGCCGAATCTTCTCGAGAGCGGCGAGGGTCTCAGGCGTCCCGATCCCGTAGCCGATGCGAAGTCCTGCCAGCCCGTAAATCTTCGAAAAGGTCCGCATGAGAAGGAGGTTCGGCCTGGCGCCAGACCGCACGAGCGGCAGCAGATCGATCGGGTCATCCAGGAACTCGATGTAAGCCTCGTCGAGGGCCAGCAGCACGTGGGGCGGAAGGTTATCGATCAGCCGGGCCAACGCGTCGCGGTCGGCGACGGTGCCGGTCGGATTATTGGGATTGGCGACAAACATGACCCGCGTTTGCGGAGTCACCGCCGCCAGCATGGCCGCCAGGTCGTGGCCGTAACGAACAGCCGGCACCGTGACCAGCTTGCCGCCAAACAGATGGGTCACGATCGGGTAAACCGCGAAGCAAAACTGCGAAACCACCACCTCGGCCCCGGGCGCGAGCAAGGCGTGTCCGATGAATTCGATCACTTCATTGGAGCCATTGCCCAGGATCAAATGCGAAGGCGTGACCCCCAGCTTTTCGGCCAGTTTCGCCCTCAGATAAAAGGCGTTGCCATCCGGATAGAGGTGCAATTGGTCCAGCATCTTGCGCAGGGCAGACAAGGCGCGCGGCGAGGGCCCAAGCGGGTTTTCATTGGAAGCGACCTTGATGATGTCGGCCGCCGGCAGATTCAGCTCGCGGGCGACTTCCTCGATGGGGCGGCCGGGCTGATACACCGGGAGGTGATCCAGGGCAGGATTAAAGCAGAGGTCCATAGGGTTTGAGAGTTAGAGTGAGTTCAGGATTCGGTCCACATCAACATGCTCGGCAATGAGGTCGCGGATCAACGAAATCTTGAGGGTTTCGGTCGGGCGCGTCTTCACCGTGAGGTCGTGAACGCACGAGGCTACCTCATAGCTGTCCTCCTGGGCGAGGAGCACGGGGAAAGGCAGGTCTCGGATCCTCTCAAGCACTTCCTTGCCAGGACAAAGCCCGTCCGTGAGGACAATGCCTGCCAGCCCGTCCGCGGGGTGAAGGGCCGCGGCACCGGCGGCGCGGATCAAGTCTTCGCGATCCCCCGGCGTGATCATGAGCACGCCCGGCTTGAACAGATTGACCGCGTACTGGACGCTCATGGCGCCAACCACCACGCCGCGCACCAGGTTGGCCATCTGCTCCGATCGATTCAACGGCTCCGCCCCCAATTCGACGCGGATCAAGTCCACCGTCGGCTTGGCCAGGATGGGGCGATGCGGCATGACGCCGTACAACTCCAGGCCCTTCCGCTTGAGCCCGCGCCGGACGATTTCGGTGATAGACTCCAAGCGATCCGGGTGGACCTTGTTAAGAATGACCCCCATCACCGTGACGCCTTCCCGTTCAAAGAGGGCCTGGCTCAGGCAGACTTCATCGATCGGCTTGCCAATGCCGCCCTGCGAAACGATGACAACCTTGGCTCCGAGCAGCTTGGCCACCCGCGCATTCGACAGGTCAAAGACGGACCCCACGCCCGCATGGCCCGACCCTTCGCAAAGCACGAAATCCTTCTCCCAAGCCACGCGGTCGAAGGCCTTTTGAATCTTCCTGACGAGCACATCGGAATTCGATGATTCAAGGTACTTGCGCGTGAAGTCGGGCTCCACGGCAATCGGGCTCATGTCGATCAACGGGCAATTCAGCTGGTAAACCCGGTCCATCAAGACGGTGTCCTCGTCGATCTTCTGTTCGTCAATCTCGACAAAGCGCTGCCCGACCGGCTTGATATACCCGACTCGCGGATGGCTCTTCTGAATGGCCGCGAGCAACCCGAGCGACGTGGTCGTTTTGCCCTCGTTCTGGCGCGTGGCGGCGATAAACAGGCGCGGAGTGAGCGTATTCATGTCACTCCATGTCACTCGCCGGGGAGCCGCTTGCCCGCTTCGGGATAAAGGAGGTGATAGGCGATCGATTGCACGCCGACAATCGCGGCCACGCCTAGGATATCATGGGCGCTGGACCCGCGGGAGACATCCGCTGCCGGCCGATCCAATCCCATCAGGATCTGGCCATACGCGTTCGCGCGCGTGATATGCTGCACCAGCTTGCTGCCGATGTTGCCTGAGTTCAAATCAGGGAAAATCAAGACGTTGGCGCGCCCCGCCACTTTGCTGTCCGGAAGCTTCCGTTCGGCAATCTCCGGCACCAGCGCGGCGTCGAGTTGCAATTCGCCATCGAAATCCGCTTCCAGGAGCTTGTTGCGGGCTTTTTGCTGGGCGAGGGCCGTGGCGGCCTGGACGCGGCCGATGGACGGGTGTGTGGCGCTGCCCTTGGTGGAGTAGGAAAGCATCGCCACCCGGGGAACGACCCCCAGCAACTGCCGGGCAAGCTGGGCCGTGGACACCGCGATATCCGCCAACTGCTCCACGGTCGGCTCCGGGATCACCCCGCAATCCGCCATGAACATCACGCCGTTCTCGCCGAACCGGCTGTCCTCAACCTCCATGATCATGCAACTGGAGGCCGTGGTGGCCTGAGGGGCCACTTTGATAATCTGGAAGAGCGGGCGAAGCACACTGGCGCCGATATCCGCCGTCCCCGATACCAGCCCGTCGCACTGGTGCATCGCCACCATCATGGCCCCGAAATAGTTCGGCTTGATCATGATTTCCCGCCCTTCCTTCTCCCGAATGCCCCTGTAACGCCGCAAAAGTTCGTACCGCGCGGCGAAGTTCTCCAGTTCCTCGCTTTCGGCCGGATTAATAATCCGCACGCCTTGGAGCGAGACATTCAACCGTTCCGCCGCCTCTTTCACCTTCGTGCGGTCACCGAGCAAAATCGGGACCCCGAGGCGCAGGGAGTAAAACTGTCTCGCAGCCTGCAGCACACGCGGCTCGGTGCCCTCGGGAAAGACAATCCGTTTCGGGTGTCTTTCGAGCTTTTCGATAACACCGCCAATAAATCGCATCCCACCTAAGTACCGGACCCCTTGGCAAACTTCAAGGCCGAGGGGGGGGAGTCTGGGGTGTGATCACGGTCATCACCCGGTCATCACCCGGTGATCACCCGGTGATCACCCGATCGTGAACGGGTGATCTACGGGTGAACTACGGGTGAACTACGGGTGATCACCGGCAGGAGCCTGAAACCGGCTTGGTCTCCGACGGGATTCGGCCGCAGATGGGCAGGGGCGGTCTATTTACCAATAATGGTGCACTAGGGACCGGATTTGGCCTTCATACAGCTTGCGGATGCGGTCCAGGGCGTCCGGAGCAAGGGGTGGCAGGCTGGCGGCGGCGACGTTTTCCTCGACCTGGGCAGGGCGTTTGGCGCCCGGAATGGCACATGTGACCGCCGGAAACATCAGAATCCAACGCAAAGCCATCTGGGCCAGGGTAGCGCCAGCAGGGACGAGTGGCCGCAACCCCTCGACGGCACGCAGTCCGGTCTCGTAGTTCACGCCGGAGAAGGTTTCACCGCGATCGAAGGCTTCGCCTTGACGATTGAAAGCCCGGTGGTCCTGGGCTTCAAAGGTGCTCGACCGGTTAAACTTGCCCGTCAGCATGCCTGAGGAAAGCGGGAGCCGGGCGAGGATGCCGACCTGGCGGCGCTGAGCTTCGGGGAAGAACAGCTCGGCCGGGCGTTGACGGAAGATATTGAAGATGATCTGCACTGTTTGGACGCCGGGGTATTCGATGGCTTTCAGGGCTTCTTCGACCTTTTCGACGCTGACGCCGTAGTAGCGGAGCTTGCCGACTTTCACAAGGTCATCGAGGATTCCGAAGACTTCGGGGGTGTAATAGACGGATGTCGGGGGACAATGGAGTTGCAGCAGATCGAGCGCGTCGGTCTCCAGGTTCTTGAGGCTGCGCTCGACGAAGGCGGTGAGGTTCTGCCGGTTGTAGCCGCTGGCCACCTGCGGATTGAGCCGGCGCCCGGCTTTGGTGGCGACGTGAAAGGGTTCGCGGCGTTCGCGGCGAAGTTGCGCGAGAAGGCGTTCGCTGCGTCCGTCGCCATAAACATCGGCGGTATCGAAGAAGTTCACACCCAGGTCCAGGGCCCGATGAAGGGCGGCCAGCGATTCCTTGTCGTCCACGTTGCCCCAGGCACCGCCGATGGCCCAGGCACCCAAGCTGATGGAGGAGACCTTCCAACCCGTCCGTCCCAATGCGCGGTATTCCATAACCCTCTGATGCCGACAGCATGTCTTTTCGTCAAGGAAACAGGGTTGAACCCCCGGGCCAGCCGATCGCTATGGAACCCGGCGGCCGATCCGCCGTCGCCCGGATGCGCCAACGGGACGAAGCCGTGTGCGGAGCGCTACAAAATCGCCTGCGACGAACGGTATGTCTGGGACTGAACGGGCCGAGTTCCGAGGGCGGGGCCATGCCGCTGACGAGTCATGGCGCGTTCAACGCTGCGAAACGGCTCAATCCCCTTGTTCCCAAGCGGATCGGGTGTATCATCTGGTCATGACCAAGGCGATCGCCATTTCGTCCGTGATAGTCTTGCTCGTCGGCGTTGCGCTAGGAGTTCTTGTGGATCGGCAAGTCCTTTCCCGCTCGCGCGCCGAGCGCCGGGAGACGACCGCGAGTGCCGCGCTGGTCGCTGAGACCAACCAGCCGGCTGCGCCGGCGCCGCGTCCCGCGCGGGTTGTTCGCGAATCGCGTCCGGCGGAGATCCCCGGCAGCATGACGCTTGCGGAGGCACAAGCGGCGCTGGCGGATGTGGAGATCGAATTGGACCCCGCCCGGCGGTTCGAGGGATTGAACAAGATCGCCCGGGCGATTGGGCTCACGGATTTCCCGGCGGCGATGGAGTTGGCGGACCGCTTGCGGAATTCCGAGCAGAAGATGGCCTTCACCCGTTCCCTGATGGAGCGGTGGGGCGAACTCGACGCCGCCGGGGCGCTGAAATATGCCCAGGCGATGCCGAACGGCCCGTCGCGGATGCAGGCGATCTCGGCGGTGCTCACCGCGTGGGCCACGCAGGATATCGATTCGGCGGTCGCATGGGCGCAGCAACTGCCCGCCGGGCAGCAACGAAACGAATCCCTTCGCAACGTGGTTTCCTCGTTCATCAATAAGGATCCGGCGAAGGCTTGGGAACTCGCCGAAAGACTCCTGCCTCTCCAGGAAAAGCGGAACATTCACCACTGGCTGTTCAGCCAATGGGCCCAGGTCGATCCCGCCGCCGCCGCATCCAAAGCTGCGGAGGTCCTTAGCACGCCCGACTTCCAGCAGGTTTTAAGAGCCGTGGCGTCCAAATGGGCCGAAACGGATGTGGCCTCCGCCCGCGCCTGGGCGCAAAGCTTGCCCGAGCCGCAGCGCCGGCACGCGCTCGCGGGAATGTTGGATGGCATGGCGGCGTCCGATCCATCGGCCGCAGCGGCGCTTGCTTTGGACATGCCCGCGGGCGCGATTCGGGGGGATGCGATCGGGAGCGTGGTCTCTCGATGGGCGCAATCGGATCTGGCGGGAGCGCTCGCCTGGGCAAAGGGTCTCAGCGATTCGACCGACCGCCAGCGCGCTTTCGGAAGCGTGAGTTATTGGTGGGCGCAAACAGATCCGGCGGGGGCCGCGGCTTACGCGGATACGCTGCCCCATGGCAACACGCGTTCGCAGCTGATCTCCGCTGTGGCCAATCAATGGGCCAACATGGATCGCGAGGCCGCCATGGCATGGGCCAACTCCCTTCCGCCAGGCCAGAACCGCAACTCGGCAATGCAAAGCGTTATCCAAAGCCTCGGTCAAACCGACCCTCAAGCCGCCGCGAGCCTTGCACAGTCGAGCGGCCTGCTCAATTCGCAGCCGTGGGTCGTGAGCGGGTTCGTTTACCAATGGACGACCCTAAACCCGACGGCGGCCGCAGAGTGGGCCAACAGTCTCCCAGCCGGTCGAGCCAGGAGCGAAGTTCTGCAACAGGTGGTTTCGGGTTGGGCGAATACGGATCCGCAATCGGCCGCCGCCTACGCCCTCCAGCTTCCGCCAGGCCAACATCGAAACCTGGCGCTCGCCTCCGTGGCCTCCCAATGGGCGCAATCCGACCTGGACGGCGCCGTCGAGTGGGCGAAATCGCTCCCAGCCGGCCAGTTGAAGCGGGAAGCCCTGCGCAACATGGGCTGGCAAATGGCCAATGCCGACCCGCACCGCGCTCTCGACCTGGCCAACTCGCTGCCTGTCGGCCAGGCACGCACGGAGTTTCTGGGGCAAGTGGTGAGCCAATGGGCCAATGCGGATCTGAGTGAAGCGGTGAAATGGGCCCAGCAATTGCCGGACGGGGCCGAAAAGCGCGCTGTGATCGATAACCTGAGCGCGCCCTGGGCCCAAGCCGACCCCAAGGGGGCGCTGGCTTTTGCTCAAAACCTCCCGCCCACCCAGCGTGACGGCTTTATCAGCCGTGTGGCCAGCCAATGGGCGTCTACAGATCCGCCAGCGGCGGAAGCGTGGGCGAAGACCTTGCCCGAAGGCGAAACGCGCAACCAGGTCTTGAACAATATGGTGTCGAACATGGCGCACAATGACCCGCGAGCCGCTGCCAATCTGGTGGCGGAAATGCCCGCGGGCGACCACCAGGACAACGCCGCTCTTAATGTCGTGAATGGATGGTCAAATATCGATGCGCCTTCCGCGGCAACCTGGGTTGCCTCCTTCCCAGAAGGCAACCTTCGCGATACGGCCCTCCAAACGGTCGCCCGCCAATGGGCCGATCAGGATTCCACCAGCGCGGCCGCCTGGCTCGAAGCGCTTCCGGCTGGGAAAAGCCGGGATTCGGCCGTCGCGTCCTTCTCCGAGAGCGTCGTGAATCACAGTCCGGAGACGGCAGTGCAGTGGGTCGAGACGATCGGGGACGAGAACATTCGCAACAGCCGGTCAGAGATGATCGCCCACCGCTGGCTCGAAGCCGACCCCGACGCGGCCCGGCAATGGATCGGACGATCCTCACTGCCGCCCGAAGTGAAACAGAACCTCCTGAACGCTCCGCAACCGGGAGTGAGCCAGGGGCCAACCCTGCCCTCGCCTGGCTCTCGGATGGATCCGCGGATGATGCGGCGGTACGGCCTCCGCCCGTAATTTGAAGTCCTGCGGGCCTATGGCGCAGCCAGCTTCACGACCTCTGTCAACCGGCTTAACAGAAGGTCCGGGGCGCACCCGAGGACAGCGACCGCCAAGGCCAGTGCCGCGAGCACAACCTGGCTGATCAGGGGAACGGCCAGGGCCGGGGTGCCTTGCGGCGGGTCTGCAACGTAGATCTGCTTCAAGACTTGCAGGTAATAATACAGAGACACCGCACTCATCCCGACCGCCAGGATCACGAGCCAGAGCAGCCCGAGGTTTCCCCCGGAACCTGCAGCGGCCGCGAACAGGTAGAACTTGCCGAAAAACCCGGCCAACGGCGGGATTCCCGCCAGCGACAGCATGAAGATCAACATGCAGAACGAGAGGAGTGGCGCACGCCGGCTCAGCCCGGCAAAGTCGGCGAAGGTTGCGTCGCCGTTCGTTTGCTCGACAACGTGGACCACGCCAAACGCTCCCAGCACCGTCACGCCGTAGGTGATCACGTAATAAGCGAGGGAAAAGACGCCTTGCTGGGTATCGGCAGCCACGCCAAGCAGAGCATACCCTGCGTGCGCGATGGCCGAATAGGCCAAGAGCCTCTTGACGCTGCTCTGGACGAGCGCGCCTAAATTGCCCAGGATCATCGAAAGAGCCGCGATCAACCCCAACGCCGGCACCCATCCGGAGGCAAATCGCCCCCATCCGCCGCTCCCTTCCACTCCGTCAAAGCCGATCATCATCACCCGGGCGAACAGCACAAAGCTGGCGATCTTCGAACCTGAGGCGATGAACGCGGCGCTGGGCGTTGGCGCGCCTTGATAAGTGTCAGGCGCCCACAAGTGGAAAGGGGCGGCCGCGACTTTGAAACCCAGGCCGATCACCGTCATCACGATGGCAACCACCAGGAGCGGGTGGATCGGCTGACCCCGGAGCGCGCCGGCAATCTCTCTCAGAAAGGTCGAACCCGCCAGGCCGTACACGAGGCTCAAGCCGAACAAGGTGAATGCCGCCGACATCGCGCCGAACAGGAAGTATTTCAGAGCCGCTTCCGCGGACTTCACGCTCTCACGATGAAAGGCGGTGAGGATATAAAGCGAAAGGCTCGTCAGTTCGAGCGCAACGAAGAGGGTCAAGAGCTCTTCGGAAGCGGCCATGAACATCATGCCGACCGTCGCGAGCAGGATCAGGGCAAGATATTCGCCCACATGATCCGTGAACCGGGCGGTCATCGAGATCAAGACGGTGAAGATGGCCATCGCCAGCAACGCCACCTTGACCACCCGCGTCACCGGGTCGCTCACCAGCATGCCGCCAAGCAGCGAAGTCGTCCCGTGCCCGGTCAAGGTCCATACCGCCGCCGCCATGCAGCCAAAGCACGCGAACGTGCCGCAAACATGGAAGCGCTGCCGCACCGGTTCGTCCCGCAAGCCCAGCAGATCGATGGCGAGCACGACAAGCGCCGTCACCACCAGGATCGTCTCGGGGACGGCTAACTGGAGGAGTTCCAGGTAATTGAAAGGCATCATAGCATCCCTGCCTTTCGTATGCCCTCAAACAGCCGGTGATTGAAGCTGGGGACAATCAAATCCAACAAGAGCTTGGGGTACAGCCCAATCGCCAGACTGGTGGCCATCAAAAGCACGGCGCCTGCCTTCTCAGGCAGGGAGATCGGCGGCAGAACCGCGCCGCGCGCCGCCGGAGTGGCCAGAGCGGTTTCCGAACCAAAGAAGGACTTCTGCAACACGCGCAACGTAAAGGCCACGCCGACCAGAATCCCGGCGCCCGCGAGGACCGTGTAGGTCGGAAAGGCCTCCCACGCTCCGATCAGGACCTGCAGCTCCGCGACGAACCCGCTGAAACCGGGCAAACCCATCGACGCCACGCTGGCCACCACGAAGGTCACCGCCGCGAACGGCAGCGCCTTGGCCAATTGCATGCCTTCAAGCACCGACAGTTCGCGCGTGTGGGTGCGGTCGTAGACCATTCTCCCGACGACGGCGAAGAGCAGGCCCGCGATGACGCCATGGGAGAACATCTGCAGGACCGCGCCGCTCATGCCGACGGTGTTCAAAGTCATCAGGCCGAGCACCACGAATCCCATATGGCTCACGCTCGAGTAGCCGATGACGAACTTGAAATCCTTCTGCACCAAAGCCACCAGACCGCCGTAAACAATCCCGATCACTGCCAGCAATCCAATCGGGTCCTGCCACATTTCCAACCCGGCAGGAAACAGCGTCATTCCCACCCGCAACGCGCCATAAGCGCCCAGCTTCATCACGACTCCGGCGAGCAGCATTGAGGCCGCTGTTGGCGCCGCCACGTGGCCTGTCGGAGCCCAGGTGTGAAACGGCCAAAGGCCCGCCAGGATCCCGAACCCGATAAACACCAGCGGGAAGGCCCAGATCTGGAACGCCCTGGGGAACGGGAACCGGGCAAGCTCGAGCAGGTCGGTCGTCTTCATGCCCGCCACGACGAACGCCGCGACGATCCCGATCAACACCATGGCACTGCCGACAAACGAGTACAGCGCCAGCTTCATCGCGCCGTAACTGCGGTTGGTCGAGCCCCAGATGGCGATCAGGAAGTACTTGGGGATGATGGCCAGTTCGTAAAAGACGAAGAGCAGAAACAAATCGAAGCTAAGGAAGACGCCATACACCCCGCCGATCAAAGCGAGGTAGAACGCAAAGAATTCCTTGGCGCGATGCTCGATGTTCCACGAAAACAGGATGCCCGCGACCGCGGCGATCCCCGTGAGCAACACCAGGGTCAGGCTGATCCCGTCCGCCGCCAGGTGATAGCCGATTCCCAGAGTGGGCACCCAGGGCACTTTGCAGAACGTCACCAGCTTCGCACTGCCTGTTAGCACGCCCGCCATCCCTAGGACCAGGCCGGCCAGCACGGTGGCCAACGCCACGCCACGCGCCGCCTTCGCCGAGCGCGACGGCAGAAGCATCAGCGCCAGCACCCCCGCAAACGAAATGTAGACGGTCCAGGGAAGCATCATTTCGCAGCCGGCTTCATGGTGGCGGAGCACCGGTTTGCAGCCGGCCTTCTGGTGTTCATCGGGCGGAGCGCCGGTTTGCAACCGGCTTCGTGGGAAGATTGGTCGTCGCCCCGTGAGTCAAACGCAACGGCGGCCAAGCCGCTTGCAAAGCGGCGCTCCGGCATGTCACAAGCTATCGTGATCACAAGAGTCAAGTGCATAGCCCGAATCAAAGTTTCAGTTGTTCAACCCAGCCCAGGACCGTGCGGTTAAAGATGCCGATGGCCAGCTGCGGGTAGATGCCCAGGACAAACATCAAAGCGATTGCCGGCGCCATCACAAACCGCTCCGTGGCCGTCAGGTCGGGCATGGCCGCCCACCGCTGGTTCAACGGGCCGTGGAACACCCGCTGCAGCGTGGTCAAGATGAACACTGCCGTCATGAGCAAACCCAGCGTCGAAAGCGCCGCCGCCCACGTGCTCAAAGGAAACGCGCCCTTGAAGATCAGGAACTCACCCACGAACCCGTTCAGTCCGGGCAGGCCGAGCGAAGAGAAAAGCGCGATGCCCATCAACCCGCAGAACACAGGCGCTACCTTGCGCAACCCGCCAAAGTCGTCCAGCCCACGCAGTCCGCCAGTGCGCCGCTCGAGAAAACCGATGAACGCGAACACGGCGGCCGCGGTCAGGCCATGGTTGAACATTTGCAGGAGCACGCCGTTCATCACCGCCGCCTTCTCCACCGCCCACGGGTCGGCATTGTCCGTCAAGCGCATCGCGGCGAACAGCCCGAGCAAGCAGTATCCGAGGTGATTGATCGAGGAATAAGCAAAGATCCGCTTCAAATCGCGTTGGGCGAACGCCGCGAATGCCGACAGCACGATGGTCAATACCGCCAGCCAGAGCAAAGGCGTCAGCGCGATTCGCATTTGTTCCGGGAAGATCGGCATCAGGATCCGGATGAAGCCGTAGACGCCCATCTTGGACATGAGGCCCGTCAGCAGCATCGTGACGCTGCTGGGCGCTTCCGAATACGCAGCCGGCAGCCAGGTGTGAAACGGGATCAGCGGCACTTTCACGGCCAATCCCAGGAACACGCCCAAGAAGACCACCATCGAAACCTGCCCGGCAGAGAGCTGTTGCCAGCCCAATCGCGCGGACAATCTTGAGGTGATCTCGCCCGCCCGGCCCATCTCGCCCAAGCGCACGAAATCAAACGTGCCCGTCGCGAGGAACAGCGCCAAAAAACCCAGCAGCAGCGCGATGCTTCCCACCATGGTGTAAAGGAAGAATTGTGTCGCCGCCGCCGTGCGATCCGCGCCGCCCCACAACCGGATCAGGAAGAACGCCGGCACGAGGCTGAGCTCCCAAAAGAGGAACCAATGGAAGAAGTTCAGAGCTGTAAAGGTTCCGAACAAGCCCGCCTGCAGAAATAGCACGAGCGCGAAGTAAAGCGGCGTGAGGCCCTCGTTCTTCGCCATGGCCAGGAGCGACATCGGCACCACGATCGCGGTCAACAGCACCATCAATAGCCCCAAACCATCCACGCCGAGGAAGTAATCCACCCCCAGGAAAGGAATCCAGTTGTGGCGCTCGACATACTGCAGCGCGCCGGAGGCCGTATCGAACCCAGCCCAGAGTGCTAACGTAAGCGCCAGGCAGATCAACGTTGTTCCGAGCGCGAGGGATCGTGCCAACTTCGCCTGCGTGCCCAATACCAAGACGGCGCCGCCTCCGACGAGCGGGATCAGCGTCAGGATCGTCAGGAGCGGAAGGCCGTTCATGCGCGGCACCCCCAGGCCAATAGCACCACTAACAGCACAAGCGCCACGCCGATGGTGCGCAAGTAAACCTGCACCTGGCCCGTTTGAAGCCGGGTTAGAAACCCGCCCCCCTGGCGGAAGCCGCGGCAGCCTTTGTCAAACCCCAGGTTGATCAAATACTCGTCGATCAACCGGTTCAGCCATCCCAACCCCACGACTAACAGCGACACGGCCTGGACCGCACCATTCCAGAGGAACCGGTCCATGGCATCCGAAGCTTTGGCCCACCAGCGGCTCAAGCTCAACACCGAGGCTTCGTAAAACTCGTCCACGTAAAACTTGTCTCTCAAAACCGCGAAGGCGCCTGGAAGCGATCGTTCCAACGGATCGGGCGCCGCGGCGTTGCGGGGCGGTGCCATGCCGTAAAGCCGCCAGCCCGCGCCAATCCCCAGGACCACCACCACGGTCGACAGGAACATGATCAGCAGCGTTTCGCCCCGGAACAGGTTGCCGAAGTGCACTTCGGCCGCATGCCCTGAAAGGTAGCCGTGGAACCAGGGCCAGGCCGGTGTTCCAAAGAACCCGAGCAGAACCGCGAACGCTGCCAGGACCACGAGCGGGACGGTCATGACGCGCGGACTCTCGTGTAGGACGGCGCCGTGCGCGTGCTTGGCCCCATGGCTCGGATGCCTGGAATGCCCTGCCGCTGCCTCATGGCCGTCGGTATGCCGGGACTCGCCAAAGAATACGTAACAGACCTGGCGCGTCATATAAAAAGCCGTCAGCATCGCGCCCATGACTCCGAGGTAGAAAGGCCAATGCGATACCGGCCACGCATGCGCCGCGTGCAGGATTTCGTCTTTGCTCCAGAACCCCGAGAAGAAGATCGGCACCCCGCACAGCGCCATCATGCCCACCGCGTAGGTCACGAAGGTCACGGGCATGAACTGCCGGACGCCGCCCATCTTGCGGATGTCCTGCTCCTCGTGGCAGCCATGGATGACCGAGCCGGCCCCGAGAAAGAGCAGGGCCTTGAAGAACGCGTGCGTGATCAGGTGGAACATTCCGACCGCCACCCCGCCGACGCCCAACCCCATCATCATGTAACCCAGCTGCGACACGGTCGAATACGCCAGGATCCGCTTGATGTCGTTTTGGGCAACGGCAATGAACGCCGCGAACACGGCGGTAATCGCGCCAACCCAGGTGACCACCACCAAGACCGCCGTCCGCGGAACGACGCTCGCCTCCGCGTGTCCCATATCCGCCACCCCGCTCATCAACGGATAGACTCGCGCAACGAGGAAAACGCCCGCCGCGACCATCGTCGCCGCATGGATCAAGGCGCTCACGGGTGTGGGGCCTTCCATGGCGTCCGGAAGCCACACATGCAGGGGCACCTGGCCGGACTTCCCGACCGCGCCGCAAAAGATCAGCAAACCAATTCCAGTCGAGGCCGCCAGACCGATTGCCGTCGTTTGCGCGGCGAGCCTGGTCAAGGCACTCTGTTCCAGGCAGCCGTTCCCCTGGTCGTAGAAGAGCAAGGTGCCCGTGGCAGAGTAAAGCCATACCATCCCCAGGAGCAGGCCAAGATCTCCAATCCGGGTCGTGATAAACGCTTTCTTGGCTGCGGCCGCGGCGCTCGGTTTGTGATACCAGAACCCAATCAACAAGCACGACGCCAGCCCCACCAATTCCCAGCAGACGAACAGCAGGAGCAAACTGTTGGCGATCACCAATCCCAGCATCGCGGCCCCGAACAGCGACAGAAAACCAAAGAACCGCGCATAATTTTCGTCGTGGGCCATGTACCCGCGGCTGTAAATGAAGATCAGCGTCCCCACCAGTGAGACCATCACGAGCATGACCGCCGTGAGGGGATCGAGCACCCAACCGAGTTGCACCGTCGTGCTCCCCATCTCGAACCACCGGAAGTTGTAAACCTGGCGCGTTTCAGCCCCACCTCCAAGAGTGCTGATGAACGCCGCAAATGCCAGCAGCGTCGCCATCCCCATCGACCCAATGGCCAGCCCGGCCGCTAGACCGCGCTGGCGCTGACGCGTGAGCGCAATGACGCCCGCAGCGATCAAGGGCAGAACAGGAATGAGCCAGAGAAAACGCAACATCAGGTCATCCCTTCATCGAATCTACCCGGTCGAGCAAGGTTGTTTTGTAATGGCGGTGAATGGAGATGATGAGCGCCAAGCCGACCGCCGCCTCCGCTGCCGCCACTGCGATGGAGAAGATCACAAAGAGCACGCCCGTGAGCGCCTCCGGGTTCGCGCCATACCGCCAGAACGCAATGAAATTCACGTTGGCCGCGTTCAGCATGAGTTCGATGCCCAACAAGACGATGATGGCGTTGCGCCGGGTCAAGGCCCCCGCCAGCCCGATCGAGAAGAGCACGCTCGAAAACACCAGGTAAGCGGACAACGGCGTCATCGTTTGCCTCCCTTGTCCGGCATGGCGATCAGCACGGCCCCGATCATCGCGGAGGTCAGCAGCAGCGCGGCAATCTCCAGCGGCAACACCGCGCGCGTCATCAGTTGAAGGCCCACGTTCTTTACCGCTCCTTCGGCGCTCACGTCCTGGCGCGGTTCCGGGCGCATCTGGACAGACGGTGTGGACATGATTGCCCCGATCAGCGTCGCGCCCACGAGGGCGCCCACCGCCAGCCCGGCCCACCAGGACGGCGACAGGATGGAGTGCGAAGGCGGTTCGCTGCCGCGGGTCAGGAGGATGGCGAAGACGATGAGAATGGCCACCGCGCCCACGTAAACGAGCAACTGGGTCAAGCCGGCGAACTGGCTGCCCAGGTCGAGGAACATGGCGGCCAAACCGGCGAATGCGATCGCCCCCAGCAACGCACAATGCACGAGGTTGCGCCGGCTCATGGCGCCAGCCGCCGCCAGGAGCGTCACAACGGCAATCACGACGAAGGGCCAGGACATCAGGTGCTGCCTTTCCGGTTTGAGTTCATGTCAATCGGCATAGCGATAGGTGCGCTTGCCCCATTGTCCCTTCGAGATCAGCGTTCGGCCCAGGATGACGTAGGAACCCGCGGCAATCGCAGCCGCGATCAGCCAGCGTTCGAACCCCCGCGGCATGTAATGCCAAAGCCCCGCGATCCCAATGTTGATCAAGGCCATCGGCAGCATGAATTTCCAGGCGAAATTCATCAGTTGATCCATCCGCAACCGCGGCAGCGTGCCGCGCACCCAGATGAGCAGGAAGATCAAGGCCAGCAGCTTGGCCAGAAACCAGAGGTAAGAAGGCACCCAGCCCAGGAATGAGAACGGTGCCGTCCACCCTCCCAGGAACAGCGTGATCCCCAAGCCGTTAATGGCGAACATGCCCAGGTACTCGCCCAGGAAGAACAAAGCGAACTTGAACCCGGAATACTCCAAGAAATATCCCGCCACGATTTCCGATTCCCCTTCCGGGATGTCAAACGGCGACCGGTTCGATTCCGCGGTGGCGGCGATCATGAAGAGCACGAACCCCAGGAAACCCCACGGCGTGAGCACATGCCAATGCGGCAGCCAGCCGGTGTAGCCCGATTGCGCGGCGACGATCTGCACCGTGGAGAGCGACCCGGCAATCATCAGCACCGGCACCGTCGACAGGATCAGCGGGATCTCGTAACTGATCATCTGCGCGATGGCCCGCATGGCGCCGAAGAGCGAATACTTGTTCCGGCTGGACCACCCGGCCATGAACACGGCCATTTCGGTCGCCGATCCTACCGCGAAGAAGAACAGGACACCACAATCGATGTCCACCGGCGTCATGTTCCGCCCATAAGGCAGCACGGCGAACCCCAGGAACACCGGCACGACCAGCACCACCGGCGCCAAGAAATGCACCACCCGGTCCGCCACTCTCGGCACGATATCTTCCTTGGTCAGGGATTTGATCCCGTCGGCGATCGGCTGCAGAATCCCAAACGGTCCCACCCGGTTTGGCCCCAGCCGGTTTTGGATGCGCCCGAGCCCTTTCCGCTCCAAGACGGTCGTGATTGCGAAGAGCAAGGGGAAAAACACCAGCAATGCCGCGATGCTCAGCACGGCGGAGCCAACCGGCTGCCATGCCGGCGGGAAAAAGCCCACCAGCCAGTGTTTTAAGTTGACTAATACCTGATCCACGAACTTCGTCGTTAGCTCGACGGGAAATCAGCTTTCGGAACCTGGATTCCTCTCGACATCACGCCCCTGCCAGCCGCTCTGGCCAGTCCGAACTCATTTGCGCCCGCCCACGATCCAGTTAAGCGGTCCGCGACGCCCGGCAGAGTGCGGCGTGCCGGTGCCAAAATCAAGGCTTTGATGGGTTCACTGGAGCGGCGGGGCGCATCTCACATTTTCTGCTTTGGCAAGATCCCGTAAGCCTCGCCATAGAAAGCGCCGATCGGACGGCCAAATGTCGCACAGTCTGGTGACTAAAAGTCATCAGTGGGGTTAAGTTTTTGGCGCTCAATATCTTGACGTGATGAGAACAAATTGTTCCCATCACCACCGGCTGCGTTTCACGCTTACGCTTGCTCTTATGCCAATGGATATCCGGGTAAACAACGGTTTCCCTCAAACCCAGCCCGTCGGCGTGGCAGAGCGCTTGGAGCGCCTTCCCGAAGACGCCGCGCGCGAAATTCTTGGGAATCTCCCGGTGGAGGAAGGGGCCGCAGTTCTCGCCGAGTTGCCCCCGGAAAGCGCCGCCCATCTGCTCGAGCCCTTTACCGAGGGGAAGATAGCGGCCTGGCTCCGGTTGCTTGCGGCCAACGTCGCGGCCGATCTCGTGGACGAGCTTCCCGAGAATCGCCAGCGGCAAATCCTGAGCGCGTTGCCGAACGATAAGGCGAATGCCGTCGCTGCCCTGCTCCGTTACCCGCCGGACTCGGCGGGTGGGAAGATGGACAACCGCTTCATCGCGGTTCCGGCGAATAACACGGTGGAGCAATGCCTGGTCAACCTGCGCGCATCCGCCCTCCAGAGAGCGGTCGATGCCAGCTACATTTACGCGATCGACGAGGCCAAACGGTTGGTCGGAGTGATCTCCTTGCGGGACTTGGTGTTCGCTCCTGCCGACCGCCGGGTGAACCAGATCATGGATCCGAACGTCGTTTCGTTGCGGGTTCTGGATGACCAGGAAGAGATCGCCCGCCAAATGCAGCGCATGTCGTTGCTGGCCTTGCCGGTCGTTGACGAACACCAGCAACTCGTCGGCATCGTCAAAATGCGCGACGCCCTGCAGATCGCCCAGACCGAAGCGACCGAAGACATGCAGCTCATGGTAGGGCTCTCGGGCGAAGAACGAATCTGGTCGCCTTGGCCGCAGTCCATTCGCAAGCGTTTGCCGTGGCTTTGCCTGAACCTGGCGACGGCTCTCGGCGGAGCAGCGGTGGTGGCGGCCTTCGAGGGAACCATCGCCCGCTGGACGGCTCTGGCGATCTTCCTGCCGCTTATCTCCGCGGTGGCGGGCAATGCCGGAATCCAGGCGCTCACCGTGATTATCCGCAGCCTTGCGCTCGGTGAGGTCACTTCCGGAGATGCCCTTCGGGCGTTCCGCAAGGAATTGGCCATCGGCCTGATCAACGGCGTCGCGTTGGGCATGGCCATCGGCCTGATTGGCTATGGCTGGAAGGGGAGTCTGATGCTCGGGTGCGTGGCGGGAGTCGCAATGCTCTTGAACCAGATACTGGGCGCCATTTCCGGGGTAGTGATTCCCTTTGGCCTCCGCTACTTGAAGATTGATCCTGCGCTGGCCTCGAGCATCTTCGTGACAACGCTCACGGACGTTGTTGGTTTCCTGGTGTTTCTCGGCCTGGCGGCGCTGGCGATGCGCCAGTTTGGTCTGTAGTGCGGTGCTTCCTCGGATCAGGCACCGCACCCTGCGGCTTAAGCGCGCTGTTTCTGAGGGGCCGCCCCATGAGTGAAACCAACGATTGACGGCTCCGTTTGAAGACGGGAAGCTTGCGTGAACCGGCTCTTACCCATGAAACGCTATGGCATGGTCATTGGCCTCAGACCGGAGAAGGCTGAGGAATACAAGAAGTTGCACGCGGCGGTTTGGCCGGATGTGCTGAAAATGATCAAGGCCTGCCATATCGAGCGTTACTCCATTTATTTACGCGAGCTTCGGGACGGGCTCTACCTGTTCAGCTATTTCGAATATACCGGGGACGATTTCGCGGCCGACATGGCCAAGCTGGCGGCAGATCCGACCACCCGGCGCTGGTGGTCCTTTTGTGAACCCTGTCAACAGCCGCTTGAGGACCGGGCGCCGGGAGAATGGTGGAGCACGATGGAGGAAGTTTTTCATTTGGATTAGCTCGCGAAGACGAAAGGACAACCCATGAAATACCTGATCAAAGCTGGCCGAGGGTCCACGCAACAGAGATGCGGCATTCTGTTGGCCCTGCTGATGCTCGCGCCGCTCTGTTCGTTCGCGGCTGCGGAGTCATCGGTCCCGGACCGGGACCAGATGCTCAGGCAAGCCGAGCGGTGCCGGAAGATTCTGCGGACCAGCCTGATCGATTTCTACCTGCCGGCCTGCGTCGATGAGAAGAACGGCGGCTACCTCGAATCGCTCCGCGATGGCAAATTCGCGCCCACAGGCGAGAAATTCCTTACGTTGCAGGCGCGGCAGCTATGGTTCTTTAGCACGCTGGCCATCGAGGGATTCGAAAAAGAAAAGGCGCTGGCGGCGGCCAAAGCCGGGTACGACTTTGTCCAGAGGACAATGCTCGACCGAGAGAACGGCGGCTACTTTTCCAAGGTGACCGATGAAGGGGCCCCACGCGACACACGAAAGCACGCGTACCTGAATGCCTTTGCGCTGTATGGCTTGGTGGCCTACCACCGGGCCAGCGGCGATGCCGGCGCATTGCAGGCGGCAAAGAATCTTTTTGGCATTCTGGAACAGTGCGCCCATGACAGGCAGCATGGCGGGTATATCGAGTTCTTTTATCAGGATTGGAGGCCGGTGACGGATTTGAAGGAGCCGGGTTACGTCGGCGCGAGTGGGCACAAGACTTACAACACCCATTTGCACCTGCTCGAAGCCTTTGCCGAACTGTACCGGGTCTGGCCCGACGCCGGGGTTGGCAAGCGGCTCCAGGAGCTGATCACCATCAATACAAGCACCGTCCGCACCCCAATTGTCGAAAGCAATGTGGACGCCTTTCACCGGGATTGGCGTGTGGTGAACGAACCGCGCAACCTGCGCGCCAGCTTCGGGCACGACGTCGAATGCGCCTGGCTGACCCTGGACGCCGTGCGCACGTTGGGGACGCCACCGGGTCTGTTCAGGTCGTGGGCGGAAGCGCTTTGCCAATCGAGCATCCAGCACGGTTTTGATCGGCAGCATGGAGGATTCTTCTCCTCCGGACCGCTGGGCAAGCCGGCGGATGACAAGGAGAAGATCTGGTGGGTGCAGTCGGAAGCCGTTGTCTCCATGTTGGACATGTTCCGCCTGACTGGTGACCCAGTCTATTACGACCTGTTCGCCCGGACCCTTGACTTTGTTGAGAAGCATCAGGTTGCCCAAGAAGGAAGCTGGTGGGCCAGCCGGGCAGCCGACGGGTCGGCAACCAGGAACCCTACGAGGACCAGCCCGTGGCAGGCAGGATACCACGCTGGCAGATCGATGATTCTGGCCGCCAAAGCCTTGGAACAACTGGCCACGGACGCGCCAAATCCGCTGGCCCCCCCCTCCGACTAGAGAATCAACCTCTCGCCCTTGGGTCTGCAAGTGGCAGGACCGGTCTCTGGAGTGTCTCCGCGCGGGACTCTCAGAACAGAGGAGCATCGGACTTGCTGCAAAGGATTTGGACACTCCTCCCGACCTATGAAGAAAGTCCTCGTCATCGACGACTCGCCCGAGGTGAACCGTTTGGTTGGCGAAACACTCCAGCTGAACGGGTATGACGTCCGCATTGCGGAAGATGGCGTGGCGGGGGTGGAGTTGGCCCAAAGCTACATCCCGGACCTGATCCTGTGCGACGTGAATATGCCGCGCCTGGATGGGTACGCCACCTTGACGGCGCTGCGCCAGCAAAGCCGCACGGCCGCCATTCCGTTCATCTTCCTCACGGGCGTCAGCGACAAAGCCAATGTCCGGCAGGGAATGGAACTCGGTGCGGACGATTACCTGACGAAGCCATTCTCAATTTCCGAATTGCTGGGGGCGGTCAGCGCGCGTTTGGAGAAGCAATCGGTGGTCATCCGCCAAGCCGAACAAAAGCTCGAAGAACTGCGCGGCAATATCAGCTTGGCACTGCCGCACGAACTGATTCTGCCCCTCTCGAACATTTTGGGGATCTCCTCGATGCTCTCCGCAGGGTACGATCGCATCACGCCGCCAGAAATCTTTGAAGCCGCCGCGAATCTCGAGAACTCGGCGCTGCGCTTGCGGCGCACAGTGGAGAACTTCCTGCTTTACTCGCAGATCGAACTGATCGTCAGCGACCCGGCGCGCGTGGAAAAGCTGCGCGCCGGCGAGTACCCCATCGACACGCCCGCGCTCATGGACCTTGCGACGCAGATCGCGAAGCGGTGCGGCCGCGAAGACGATCTCACCGTCAGCCTCGAACCCGGCTCGATCGCGATGGACGGGGAAAAACTGAACAAGGTCTTCGGTGAGCTGCTGGATAATGCCTTCAAGTTCTCTGGCGCCGGTGATGCAGTGGCCTTTTCCGGAGCCCTGACCGAGGACGCTTATCGCTTCTCCCTGACCGACCACGGTCGTGGGATGCGGCCGGACCAGATCGCCCGGATCGGCGCGCACATGCAGTTTGAGCGCAAGATCCACGAACAGCAAGGGTCCGGGCTGGGCTTAATCATCGCCAAACGGCTTACTGAACTGCACGGCGGGACTTTCCATCTGGAAAGCTCCGGCCAGCAAACGACCGTTCAACTGAACTTCCCGCGATTTCTTATCGTCAGCGCCGAGCGTTTGTGAGCAAATAAGGCATGCTCAGTCAGGCCCTCGCCAGCTTGAACATTCTGATCCTTGAAGATGAACCCTTGTTCCGCAAACAGGTGGCTGCTCATCTGGAACGGCTCGGGGCTGACGTGACCCAGGCTGATACCCTGGAGCGTGGCCGCAAGCTCCTGCGAGATCTCAGCTTCGATTTTCTGTTGTTGGACGTCAACCTGCCTGACGGATCGGGGATCGATCTGCTGAAGGAGAGAGCTTGTTCCGCTAGCACCGGGGTGATCGTCATGACGGCCGAAGGCGGCGTGGCCGGGGCCGTCGAAGCCATGCGCCTCGGGGCCATCGATTACCTGGTCAAGCCCTTTGAGGTGGGGCAACTCCCCCTCGTTATCAACCGGGCCCGGCGCTGCAAACAGAACGAACGGCTGGATGAGCATCGCCGCAGCGACGAAGCCCGGGCCGGGAACGCCTTCTTCTTTGGCGCCGCCCTGGGTCCGCTCAAGACGCAACTGGAGAAAATCCTCGCCGCCGATAATCGCCTGCAGAATTTCTTGCCTCCCGTGCTGATCGAAGGTGAGACCGGCACAGGCAAAACCACCATCGCGCGATGGATTCACCACCAGGGTCCTCGGGCGAGCCGGCCCTTGGTCGAGGTCAACTGCTCCGCCATGGTGGAAACGCTCGCCGAATCCGAGCTTTTCGGCCATGAACGCGGCGCGTTCACGGACGCGCGCACGGCCCGGATGGGCCTGTTCGAAGCGGCGGACGGAGGCACCTTGTTCATGGACGAGCTGCCCAGCCTCTCACCGCCCTTGCAGGCCAAGGTCTTGACGGCGATCGAAGACCACCGCATCCGGCGCCTGGGAGGCAACAAGGAGATCCCCATCGACGTCCGGATCATCGCCGCGACAAACCAGAACTTGAAGAATCTCGTTAGCAAGGGCCTCTTTCGCGAGGATTTGCTCCATCGGCTTGATCTCTTCCGCGTCAGCATCGCTCCGCTCCGGGAGCGGGGCGGCGATATCCTGCAGCTGGCTGAAAACCTCATGCGGGACCTCGAACGCAAGCACCGTCTTCCGAGGAAGACGATCCATCCGGACGGACGAAAGAGGCTCCTGGCTTATCCCTGGCCGGGGAATGTGCGCGAACTGGCGCATGAATTGGAGCGGGCATTGGTCTTTGAGGAAAGCGACGAATTGCGATTTGAGCACCTGGCAGGCACGACCCAGGTTGGCCAGGACAATCCTCAACTTGCCGTTGGCGATTGGTTCAATCCGCGCTTTACCTTTGCAGGCGATGGCGCTTTCTCTTTGGAGGAAGCCATCAACCGGTTGATTCAGCATGCCCTGAACCAGACGCATAACAATATTTCGGCGGCAGCGCGGCTTCTCGGGGTCTCGCGCGATTATGTCCGCTACCGTTTGGCTCAAAAGCCCGAAGCGAGCCCGGGTGACACTCCCCAAGAGGCCGCTTCGAGCTAAGGCGGGTTTGGGGAGGCGCGCGCAAGACGACCGTTTGCCAAAAGTGCGGAAGCACGCGGGGCTGTTGATGATCAGTCACTTCGAGAGAATGTCCGGCGATGGCACAGAGATTGCCCTGCTTAAGCCAGGTGCTGTGAGCGTGAACTGGATCGGAGCGTGTGGCGTTGAGCGACTTATGACGACAAAGAAGATGATCGGGATCATGGGCGCACTGGGCCTTGCCTTGGCTTCAAGTATTCCCCAGGCCCAGGGCAGACCGGACGGGTCCCCTGGAGTCCCGGTTCTTGTGAATTCCCAGTTGGCCGCGTTGGCCTCGGAACCGGACAGCCCAGAAGGGTCCGCCGCCAAGCGGGAGGAGAATCTCGGCCAGGGGATTGTTAAAGGAAAGCGCACGCCAAGCCTGGGCCGCCCCACTGCCCCAGGCCAGGCCAAATCCCTCAATGAGGGGGTGGAGGAATTCAAGCAAGCGGAAAAGAAGTTCCTCGAGGAACAGAAGAAACTTCGGAACGAGTATAAGAACGCCACCAAGACAAGGCGCGAAGAGATCAGGAGCTTGCTGCGCGAGAAGAACCGGGATTTCATCGAGGAGCAAAAGAAACGGCGCGAAGAGATCCGCCAGCGTATGGCGCAAATGAAAGACGAAATCAAAGAACACAAGGATCTCATAGACCAGGTTCCAGAACCGACCCACAGGCGCAAAGGCGGCGCCGACTAGGCGGTTTGGCTCGGGTCCAGGATTTGGGCGCCCTGTATTGCGCGGCCAGACGCCTCACGCTGGGGCGTTTGGCTTTGCTGTATTCATGCATTCACCTCGGCGAGAGCCCCAGGCCTTCCTGGCAGCTGCCTTCACGCTCCTGATCGGTCTGGCCAGCCCCTTCCCCGCCCCCGCGACACAGGCTGCGAGAGAACCAGGCACGCAGGTCACCCTTCCGGACGCGGACCTGCCGGAGATCGACGATCTCGAGCTAGAAATTCCCCAGGAACTGGAACTTCCGTCGCTCTGGGTCCCCGGCATCGAGGTGCGCCTCTCGACCGGCTACAAAGACAACCTCATGCTCGCCCCCGGGAAGCCGGAGAAAAGCGTCTCTGCCGCCGCGGGTCTTGACCTTAGCCTTTTCCGACTGCCGATCGGAAGTTGGGAATGGTTCTTCCTTTCGTCGGCCGATTACATCCGTTACCCCGACGCCCGCGAGGCCCAAGAGGAGGCAACCGCCATTGTGCAGGGCCAGGGCCAGAAACGCTTCGCCGAATCCTGGAAGGCAGGTGCCGCCGCGGAGTATCTCTATTTCAACCAGGTCTTCGACGCGTCCATTCTCGAGGAAGAACCCGTCGCGCTCGACCTGGAAGGGCACGCCTTGACCTTCCGGCCCCTGGCGTCGAAGCAACTCCCGCGAGGCTTCCGACTCGAACTCGAATTGCCCGCCACTCGCCAGGTCTTCGCTGAAACCCTGGACGATTACTGGGAAGCCGGATCCAAGCTGGAGCTCGGACGCGAGTTCGGGCAGCGCGCGGACTTGGCACTGGGCTATCAGTTCACGGCCCGATTTCACGATACGCGCAACCCCCGCGATGCCGCTGGAAATCCGCAGTCCGGCCGTCTCGAGTTTTACGAGCACGAAGCGGCGATGTCCTGGCGTCAGTTCTGGGACGCCGAGCAGCGCTGGCGGACCGTCACGAAGCTGAGCTTGGAGTTCAATGAGGATAACGGCGGTGGATATTACGATTTCCTGCGGCCTCAGTTCTCGGAACAGATCCGGTACCGCACCAAAACCTGGGAAGCCGAACTCCAAGCCAGGGTGTCCCATTGTGCCTACGATCACCAGCGCACCGATGGCCCTGATTCGCCTCGCCGCAAACGCACCTACGTGACGCTTAACCTGCGCGGTGAGAAGGTCCTGTGGAAAGCCTGGAGGGTCTTTGCCGAGTACGAACTCGAACGCGCCCTTTCCAACCTGGATGCCGATGACTACTCCGCCAACACGATCCGTGGCGGGCTAAGCTGGGAATATTGAACGGTTGAAACTTCCGATTGCTTTGCGGTCCCGGCGCAGGAGAAACGGCCGCATGCGTGCGGATCCGCTTGGCGGCTGCGGTCCTTGTTGGTAACCTCCGCGTGTGCTTTCCTGCGTCAAAGGCGTTCAAATGGCTAAGCAGTTGGCCGTCTTCCTCGAGAATCGCCCGGGGACCCTCGCGCGCGTGTGTGAGGTCCTTGGCAAAGCGAAGATCAACATCTGTGCCATTTCGACGAGCGACACCGTCGACCACATCGTGGTGCGGATGATCGTGAGCGATGCGGAGGCCGCAATGCGCATTTTCCAGGAGTACGGATCGCTGGTTGTGGCCACAGATGTCCTCCTCGTTCATGGCAATAACAAACCGGGATCCCTGGCGGCGATTGCGGGAGCCTTGGCCGACGCCGGCGAAAACATCGAATACGCCTACAGCGCGACGGCCCCGGATGCCCGGCACGGAATGATGGTCCTGCGAGCTTCGCGACCGGAAACGGCGCTCAAAGTCCTCAACAGCCTGGGCGCCTGACCGCCCAAGCCCCTGGTCTGCCCTTGCCCTTCCCCTCTGGCGCCGGATGCCGCCGCAATTAGAGAGGCCTCTCGTCATCGTTTGGAGGCACCGCTTCGGTTGAAGATCGCCGGTCAGGGCCTGGCTTGCTCGTGATTAACCCGATCCCTCGCCCCTGGTTTCCGCACGCGCAGTAGAACATGTAGAACGTGTCGTTGGCCGGGTTGTAAACGAGGGAGATCTTGTGAGCGTACTGCCGGTCCAGGCCGCTCGGGTTGCCGCCGGCTTTGTAGAGCGGTTCCGGATGCGCGGTCCAATGCACCAGGTCGCGCGAGAAAGCCACCATGATATGCGCCCCGTCGCGTCCCACGCCAAAGTAGAACAGGGTCCAATGGTCCCCGTCCCGGAACACTTTCGGGTCCGAAGCGAACTGGGCGTCATAACCGTCCGGCCGGTTCCGAACGATCGGGTTGGCCGGATACCGCATCCAATTGAGGAGGTCGGTGGAAAAAGCGAGGCCGGTCTGCTCGATGCCGCCGTTGGCGGCGTTGTAGAAGTTGAAGAACCGGCCGCGATGCTCGACGAGCCAAGGCTGGTAGATGCAGTCCTTTTCCCAAACGCCGCAATCGGGGTCTTGAACGGCCAGAATGGGGCTGTTCTTGGCCCGGCGCCAAGTCAGGCCGTCTTCGCTCGAAGCCACTCCTTCATAACCGGGGCGGAGTTCGTACCCCCCTTGCCGAGGGTAACAGCCGTAAAGGGTCCAGAACCTGCCGTCGCGCCGCTTGAGGACGCGCGGAGCCTTCAAATCGTAGGATTCGTAAAGAAACGCGCCGATCACCGAGCCGCCGAAGTCAAATTCGCCTGGCGGCCCGAAGCCCATGGCGAGGCGCGGCTGAGTCCAGGTGAGCAGGTTCGTGCTCTCGGCCACGAACGAGTTATATCCCTTTCCGTCGAAGGCGATGAAGCTCATGAACCATTTGTCCGGCTGGCCGGGAAGCTGGTAGACGCAAGGAACATCGGTGTTTTGAAACGCTTCGTGGCCCGGAATGTTCGGCTGGGCGGCGATCACGTGGGCGGGTTGGTACTGCCAGCCGCGGAACGGCGCAGACCAGCGATCGATGGTCTCACGATCCAGGGTGGCGTCGACTGGTGCGGCGGCAGCCATGGGGGAAATTGCGGCCGCGCATCCAACCGCCGCGATCCAGGTGAGGCATCCTGCCACGCGTTGGAGAAGGGGAGTTCGCATAGGTTGCCCACAGGCAATATGCCGGTCGCGCGGTGGATGCAAGGCTTGAGGCTCGCCTATGCCCCTTCGATGCGTCCCGTTTCGTAAAGCGCTTCGAATTGGCTCGTGAACGTTGCGGGGCTGAACCGGTCGAAGAACGCTTGTTCTTCCGCCGGGTCAAGCTTAACGGAAAGCGCCTGGACGGCTTTCGCAAGACCCTCACGGCAGATCTCGAGCGGGCGACGTCCGTCTCCTCGCCAAAGGTCCACCATCACGCCCTTTGGGTAGCCCTGAAGGATCTCCGGGATGCCACCGCGGTGGGTCGCGAGAACGGCTTTGCCATAGAGGCGGCCCTCGATCACGGCGCCCGGCAACGGATCATCCCACATCGAGAGGCAGCAGACGATATCGTGGGATTGGAGAATAGGCGTCACCTCCCGATGGGGAACGGGGGGGCGCAGGGTGATCCGAGCGTCTCTGCTGGCAAGGGCGGCGATCTTCGCCTTGAGCGGTCCGTCCAGGCCGAGAATCGTCAACCGGACGGCGCTGTCGCCAAGCGCATTCACCAGAAGGTCCAGACCCTTCTCGCGGCTGAGCCGCCCCATAAACAGGAGGCGCGGTTCCCGGGTATGAACCGGCTCTTGAGAAGGCTCTGGCCGATGACCCGGATGCGGGCTGTAAATCGTCACGACCTCGCCCGCGCCTGGCGGGAGGAACCGCTCCAACTTTCTCCCGATATGGCGCGAAGGCGTCGTGATCCAACGCGCATCTCGCAAGAGCGGGCGCAACTTGAGATCGCGCCTTCGCAAGGCCGCCCTGAGGCAGGCGCCGACCAGCGGGTTCGCGCCGAGAACCTCGAAGTCCCGCGGCACATTGTCCTGAACGCTCAGGCCGAGCTGGGTCTTCCCGAGCTGCGCGAGGTGGCGGGCGAGGAGAAAGGTATGGATGTCCTGCCCATGCACGAAGTCGCAGGAGGACAGCGGCAAGTTTAGTTCCAGCGCCCGCCGAATAAACCACTGATCCAGCGCGCGGTTCGCAAGGAAGATGAGGGAACGCTTAAGGAGCTGCGGATTGCCCCGGAGCAGCGGAGGGGCCGGCAAGCGCCACACCTTGCCCGGCTGAGCATTGGGCCCTCCCGCGACGCAAAGGACATCGATTTCGTGCCCGCGTTCCGTAAGGCCGCGCCGCAATGCGCGCATCACGATTTCCGCTCCGCCAAAGTCGTACTCATAGAAGGCCGAAACGAAGAGAACCTTCATCGCTTGGCTAGAAGCACGCCGGTTTGATGGCCGTATGCCTCCGGTTTCGTGCTGAGCGTTTTGAAGAACGGGTCCAGTCGTGCGCAGAGCGACCGGAGATTGTAGAAAACCTGGGCGCCGCGTGGGGAGCGCCGGATGGTGAACATGGCGAACCCGTTCGGTGCGGAGTCGATTCGGTGCTGGTGCGCGTCGAGCATCTGGGCGAGCGGCTCATGCCGGCGGGTGGTTTTCAGCAGAGCGATGGTGTGCTCGTCATGGACGGTGATATAGAGGTGCCCGCCCGCTCTGAGGACTCGCCGCAGTTCCAGAAACCACGAATCCACCAACTCGGAGATATGCGAAAAGACCGACCCGGCATAGACGAGGTCGAAGTATCCGTCCGGAAAGGGCAAATGGGGCAAACTGGTATTCGTCGCGAAATGGAAGGGCGGCGTCAGGTGTTGCTGGCACCAGGAGGTGTAATTGGCATTGATATCCACGCCCCAGAATTCCGTCTGGACAGCCTCGGCACTGAACCAGCGGAGCAGACGACCGGTGGCGCAACCCAGTTCCATGGCCCGTTGCCCTGGCGTCAGTGAGGCGTTGTGCTCCTTAAGGAGCGCGCGCAATTGATCGACGTCGCGCCGTCCTGTGGCGAGATATTCGTCCAGCGTGTCGTAGACGTTTTCCCAAAGGGCCTTCGGCGGAATGGGCAGCTCCCCTATGGTGCGCGCCGGCGGATTCGGCAGGATGGAGAAGACTTGGCCTTGTTGAAACGGGATGAACTTGGCGGGAAACGCCGGATGCTCCATCGCGAGAGCGGCAACGACGTTCGCCAGTTTTTGGAAGGCTTCGAGGCAGACGTCTTTGGCAGCTCGGACAATGTTCATGCGATCACAGCTTGCAGGCTTCGCTGTGGCCAGTCACTTCAAAAGCCGCTTGATCCAGGACCGCGCCCGGACCGCTCTCAGGTAAAGGAACGCCCGCACCAGCGTATACCGGGACGCCGGGTAGTTGATGCTGTCAGCGGTTCGGCGGTTCATGCACAACACCTCGGGGATGTTGTAGACCTTCGTGAACGCGCCGACATTCTCCATGAAGATCCCGTCCGCATGAGTGGCGTGCGCCCGGTCCTCGGAGAAATACTCCGTTGTGCGGTAAATCTCGCGATACCGCTCCAGCACCGGCTGCGTATGGCAGAACTGGAGGTAATCGACCTCAAAATCGAGCTTCCGGCCGTTGCAGAAGCGCCCTGCGGGTTCGTCCGCGACCTTCTGCCCGACCACGACCACTTTGCCTTGCGCGTCCACGAAACCCACATCTTGCGAGGCGTACATGGCCTGCGGCTCGCGGTGGTGTTCGTTGTAAAACTTCCAGAACGTGGCGAACGCAGGCGGATAAAGAAGATCGTCATCGCACAAGGACATGATCAGCTCTCCGCGAAGCGTTCCTGCGTTCAGGATCCGGTTGCAGCACCAGGACGCCATGTTTCGGGACTTCGCGATCTCGGGCGTTTCGCCGGATTCGATAATCTTGATGCGCGGGTCTTTCAGGTAGTCGAAGAACCCTTGGCGCAGCAAGACCCCACTGTCGACGAGCACGGCTTCCCAATCCTGGTGCGTCTGATCCAGCACGCTCTGGACCGCCTGTTTTACGAGGTCCGGTTTGTTATGCGAAATGATGATGATGCTGATATCCGGCATAGTCTTGCGGCTCACGTGCCGCGGTTTCCCCGGCTAAGGAGGGATCGAACGGTCTTCGCCAGACGGCTGTGGATCAGGGCTCGCGCGAAGCGGTCGGCCAGCATCTGGCGCCGCACGCGCGCTCTCAAGGTGCGCACCGTCTCGTCCGATTCGCTGAACAACTGCAGAAGCTCAGCATACGCCGCGCCCTGCTCTTGCGGACAGAGGAACCCGATCCCCGACATCGTCCGCCAAAGGATGGTCCCAAACATGCCGGGCGTCTGGCGAATCTGGGCGAAGCTTTCCTCGAGCTTCCAGTTGACCACGTCATGGAACAGATAGACGCAACCGGGCGCTGCAACTTGCCTGGCAGCGTCGAAATCCAGCAGCACCTGGGCCGGCGTGTGATAACCATCGATAAACACCAGGTCGGGTTTCTCCGGAAGGTGCTTCGCAACCGCGGCCGAAACATCCGTGGGCGAGTAACCCTTGACCACCTCAACCCTTAGCCCGTGCTTGCGCGCCAGATCATTCGTGAGATTGATCCCGGAATCGCTGCTGACCGGCAGGGTGCGGGGCGTGCCCGAGATCTTGTTGATCGTCCATTGGAGCAGGCGCTGGAGCCAGTCTTGTGAGACGGAGATGCCGCAGTCGAGGGCCATCACCTTGGCCTCAGGCCAGAGCATCCCCAAAAGCAGCGTGCTCCATCCAAAGGAATTGCCCACGATGAAGATCGAGCGGAAATCCGCCGCCAAACTCAGGTGCTCCAGGAATGGAATCTCATAGAGCGAGACGCCACCTCCGCCCGTCTCGAACGGCTTCCCCTTCTCGAACACCAGAGTAAACGGCGCGTCTCGCCAACCGCGAAAATGGTAGGGGTTCAACCCCGTCTGGACGCGGAACCCGGCCTCCCGGTAGATCCGGACAAGCCGGGCCATCGGCGTTTCGAGCGCGCCTGGTTTACGCATTCCCATGGCCAAACGTCCGCTTTAGAAGCTCAGCAGCATCTGCCAAATGAAGGAGTTGCCCATCCCGTCAATTTGTTCCCAGACCTGGCGGACCATATCGGGGTTGCCTGTGATCTCCGGCAATTGCTTGGCTTTTTCCTCCCATGGCAGGCAAACGCCCGGCTTGATCCGCGGCTCGGCCCGGGCCGCGAGGCCCTTCAAACCCGGCCGTTCCGCCACCGAGGCTGGAACATCGCATGGCGGCGTGGCCGCCGGCGCGCTGGACGACGAATAGACGCCATACTCGCGGATGAACTCCGTCATGGCGCGCAAGTTCTCCACGGACGTGTCGTCTTGCATGATGGCACTGGCGTCGGCGATGTATCCGCCCTCTTGCGCGACCGCGTCGATGACCTTCTTGCAATGCGCTCGGACCTCGTCCGGTTTCCCGTAACTTAGCAGAACGTTCGGGATGCCGCCGCTCAGGCAGAACTTGTGCCCAAATTTCTCGTGCGCTTTGAAGATGTCGCCGCGATCGACGTGGAAGACCAGGCTGCGGTCGGGAAGTTGGGCAAAGGCGTCGTAATGGTAATCCCAGGCGCCCTCGGCATAGAAGAGCGTCTGGTGGCCGTGCTTCCAGAACTCTTCGATGATCGGTTTGAGCGTCGGCCAGTAATGGGAATCGAACTGGCGGGGATTGATGAACGGCACGCAGCCCCGGTGCATCCAGAAGCCAATGGGAACCTGCTTGTTTGGGTCGGCCGTGGTCATCCCGACATGGCAAAGGTGGGGCATCAGGGCTTCGCAAGCTTGGAGGACCTTCTTCGGCTGCGTGTGCATGTCCATCGTGAGCCCAACATAGCCGCGCAGTTTGTCCGCCAGAATGTCAAACGGCGCCTTGAAGATGCCCGAAATGGCCGACACGGTCCCGCATTCGGTCCGCAACCGGCCGACCTGCGGGCCGAACGCGTAGAAGTAGGAGAGCATGGCCATCGCCGTCTTCACCAGGGCGAGGTTGTTCCGGTAAGTGGACGGCTCGCCAATCCGGCTGATCTCGGTCGAAACGCGCGGCAGCCAGACGTTGTAAAGGAACCCTGTCGGATCATCGATCAGCGCGTCATATTCATCGGGGCGCATAAAGGCGTCCGCTTCGGACGGCTCGACATAATTGAACCCGACGTCGTGGGGTATCCCCACGCCAGGGATGCCGTAGTAACGCAGGCCGGCCGCCTGGGCGAGCCCTGTCCAAACGTAAACCATGTTCGGAACGACGGCGTCCCAATCGAAATCGCGCGCGCACTTCACGGCGGCCTCGAACGCTTTGCCGTAATCGTGCGCCACTTCCTGGCAGGTGTATCCCGCGTATTTGCCCGTGAACTCCGCAACAAACGGCCGGATCGGCACGCAGTCCGGCTTCTCATTGCGCATGGCGGTCACGTACCGATTCAGACGTTTTTGATAGAGTTGCTCGGTGTTCATGCGGGAAGATTACTAAGCCGACTCGCATCTGGCGAGCCCCACGAGGCTTGGGTCTGGAAGGCGAGTCGGGTCGGCCCGGCAAGTTCGAGGGGTGCCCACGAAACACGCCAAGCACACGAATGGGAACGGGCAGCCGAACGCTGGCCAGCCCTGCCCTGGATGCCACGTATTCAACCCGTATATCACACGTATTTAACTCGCTTGGGAATCGAGTTAAATACGTGTTAAATACCTGTTATATACGTGTTATATCCCTAACCAGCTGCCTCAGACTGGCTGGGGAGACCGCAGCCTGAACCCAGAGATCACGAGCAGGAGCGCGAAGCCACTCGGACCTGCCGGGCATCTTTCGGGCTCCTCAGTCAGCCGGTAATTGCAGGCGGGCCACGCAACCGTGGATTTCTTTGCGATTCTCGAGCGTCAGGCTGCCGCCATGCGCTTCGGCAATCTGCCGGCAGAGGACCAATCCAATGCCCGAACCGCCCTGTTTGGTGGTGAAAAAGGGCACGAACAGGTTGGCGGTATTGGAGAGCCCTGGCCCATCGTCTTCCACCCAAACCTCGAGGTTGGCCTGGTGCCGGATCCAGCCAATCCGGACGCCGCCTTTGGTTTCGAGCGCGGCATCGGCCGCGTTGCGAAGGAGATTGATCAGCAGTTGGTCGAGTTGGTCGCCGTCGGCCTGCACCGTGACCGCCGGGCCGGGGCGGACCTCGACCAGGAGCCGGGTCTCGAGCCGGACGACCCGCCCGATGCACGAAGCGATCTCGACGGGACGCAACTTGGGCGGGGGCAGGCGCGCGATGCGCGTGTAGGCTTCCATGAACCGGCTCAACGCTCCGGTGCGAGCGGAAATCACTCCCAGACCTCGCTTCATGTCGTCGGTCCAGTCGGGCGGCTTGGGGTCGCGGCTGAGAAGCGTTTCCATGCTGCCGGCGATCGACTTGATAGGCGCGAGCGAATTGTTCAGCTCGTGGCCGAGGACGCGCAACAATCTTTGCCAAGCCTGGCGCTCCTCTTCGCGCAACGTGCGGCTCAGGTCCGTGAGCACGAGCAGTTGGTGGGGAACCCCTTGCTCGCGGAAGGTGCTCCGGCGCATTCCCCACCGGCCCATCCCGCCCGGGAACGTGGCTTGAATCGTTCGCGCGGCTTCGCCTTGAAGACAATCGGCCAGGCCCAGATCGGGCGCGAGTCGTCCGAGCAACCGTTCCTGAGGTTGGGCGAGCAACCGCTCCCCGGCGCGGTTGACGAGGCGGAGTTTCTGGTCGCTGTCGAATGTGAACACGGCCACGTCGATCTCGGCCATCACTTTGCTCAGCAGGGCGGTGGCTTCCATGGCGCCAAGCCGTTGTTCGCGCAAGCTCTTGCCGAGGCAATTCAATTCGAGCAGCACTTCGCCAAGGGGATCGTCGCGGGCGGCTCCGCGTGCGCGGATGGAGTAATCGCCTTCGCGAATGGCGGCCAGCAGGTTCGAAACTGTCAGAAGCGGAAAGCGAACTTTGTTGCGCAAGCCATAGGCGAAGCCGGCCCACACGGACAGCATCAGGAAGGTGACTGTCCATTGCGTGGCGGGGGTGTAGCGGGGTTGAGACGGCCGGGTTTCGAACGCACTCGAGCCGGGGAGGGTGGACGAAGCTGGGGCAGCCGGCGGCCACCAAAGCAGGAACAGCGCGATCCCAATGCCGGGAAGCCCTGCAAGCAACGCCAGGCACAGAATCCGGTTTTCGTAGGTCAGTCTGTGGGACACAAGGGACCCCCAGTTGCTAGAGGCCGTGCTTTTCCAACCGCCGGTAAAAGGCGCTCCGGCTCAAACCGAGCGCTTCGGCTGCTTTGCCGGCATTCCCCTCACAACGCGCCAACGTCTTGCGAATGAGGAACCGCTCGACTTCCTCCAGGCTCATTTCCTCCAGTGGACGCGCCCCCTCGGAGGCGGAGCGCAATCCGAGATCGGACGCTTTGATCCGGTCGCCGGAAGCCATCAGGACGGCGCGTTCGACAGCATGGTTCAGTTCGCGAATATTGCCGGGCCACGGGTGAGCCAGCAGAAGTTGGATTGCCGCGTCTTCGAAACCGGACAGGGTCTTGCGATAGCGCCGGCAATGCTGTCCGAGGGAAGCCTGCGCCAGCAGGGGAATGTCCTCCGGGCGTTCGCGAAGCGGCGGCAGGTGGATCTCGATCGTGTTCAGGCGGAAGAGCAAATCCTGGCGGAAACGGCCCGCGTCCACTTCCGGCAGAAGATTGGCGTTCGTCGCGGATAGGATGCGCACATCCACCCGGCGCGTTTTGGAAGAGCCAACGCGCTCGAACTCACCGGTTTCGAGGACGCGCAGCAATTTCGGTTGCTGGCTGAGAGGCACGTTGGCGATCTCGTCCAGGAAAACCGTCCCGCCATCCGCCAGTTCAAAGCGCCCGACCCGGTCGCTCTTGGCGTCGGTGAACGCGCCTTTCACGTGCCCGAACAATTCGCTTTCAAAGACCCCTTCGGAAAGCCCGCCCGTGTTGACGGTCACCAGCGGTTTGGCCGACCGGGCTGAACTGGCATGCAGGGCTTGGGCCACCACGCCTTTGCCTGTCCCATTCTCGCCCGTGATCAGGACGTTCGCATCGGAGGGGCCCACGCGCTCGATGATCTGCAGGACGGGTTGCATGGCGCGGGAGCGCGCGATCAGTGCCGGAAGGGGCCGGGTGCGGAGCATTTGATTCTCCGCTTCCAGTCGGGCCCCTTTGCGCAACGCCTGGCTCAACTCGATCTGCGTGCGGACGATGGTCAGGAGACGGGCGTTGTCCCAGGGTTTTTGCACGAAGTCCCGGGCGCCGCGGCGCATGGCTTCGACGGCGAGATCGACGCTGCCCCAGGCGGTCATGACCACGATGGGCAAAGCGCAATCCGCGGATTGCACCGAGGTCAGCAGATCCAAGCCTTCCTGCCCGGAAGTGGTATCGCGCGCGTAGTTCAGATCCATCAGAAGCAAAGCGAATTCGTGCTGATTGACCGCCTCGATGACCTGGCGCGGCGAATGGACCGTCTCGGTCTCGAACCCCTCGCCTTTGAAGAGCAGATACAGGGCTTCACGAACGTCGGCTTGATCGTCGGCGATCAGGATCCGTGCGCTCGAGGAATCAGGCTTTCTCATTCGGCTCGCCCGACGATAGGAGGCACGTGCGGAAAAGTCTATCCCCCCGGTTTGGCGGAAAGATGTCGCGGTGGCACGTTGCGGATGCCAAACGCTTCCCATGCCGACGGTCCTGCGACTTGGCAGCGTTCCCGTGCAGGAGCACCCCGTGGACATAATGGTAGAGTTCGGGCTGGGCTTGGGACCGAAGCCGCCTGAGAGTGCGCCGTCGCATGACCTCGGTGCGCCCGAGAGACTGCGCTCAAAACGTCCGGAGCGTAATATTTCGCAACGCAGCGGTGGTTGACCAGGTGGCGATGCCCAAGGGCAGCGACGGTTCACATTCGGGCCGGATGGAAACCTTGCGCCCGCTGGTGTTCACATTCGCGACTTCCTTGTTATCGATCCACGCCTGGATCTTCTCCGGCTCGACGCGCAGCCGGATCTTGTACCAGCGGCTGTTTTCGAATTGGACAAAGCGCGTGGTGTCGTTGTTGGCGGCGTCGGCGTAATCCAAGCTCGAGAGGCCGACAAGGTTGCCGCCCCATCCACCCACGATCAGGCTGCAGGACGTCTCGCCAAAGGGGAAGGTGAGCCCGCAGAAGAAGTCGCTGCCTTCGACCCGCATGGCTTCGAGGCCGATCTCGTAATTGGTCTTGGGAAGGGCGTTGGTGTAGGTGATCCCGGTCATGTATCCCAGCGTGAGGAGGATGGTTCCGTCCTTGACCTGGACTTTGCCCGTGCCGGTGAAATCGCTGATGCGCCAGCCTTCGAGTGTCTCTCCGTCAAAGAGCGGCATCGCATCCGCGGGTGCCGCTGCCTTGGGGCCGGTCGATTGGGAGGTGCTCAAGTCGCGGAAGGCTATCAGGCGAGTCGCGGTGCGCACGTAAAGGGTGTGGCCGGCAATCGCCGGGGTGGCGGCAATGCGTTCTCCGAGGTCGCTTTGCGCAAGAACTTTCAAGCTGTCGCCGGCTTCGAACACCGTGACCGTCCCCGAAAGGGAGGTCGCATAGATCCGGCCCGCGGCAGCCACGGGCGATGCGTAGTAATTCCCGCCGGTTCCGAGCCGCTCCTCGACATAAACAGGGTTGCCGGTGGCAGCGTCGTAGCACGAGACCAGGCCGCCGTCTTTGACAAGGTAGATCCGATCCCGATACAGCAACGGCGTCGGGACGTAAGGCAGCCCTCTCGTCTGGGTCCAAGCCACGTGAGTCTCCGTGATATCTCCGGCGCCGCCGGGCCGAATTCCCAGGAGCACGTTCTTGCTCTGCCGCTTCAGCGCCCGGAGCGGTTCATACTCGCTGCGTTCGATGCGCCCGTCCCGGTTCAGATCGATCGTATGAAACATCTGGCGGAGGTCTGTGGCGCCCGCTTCATCGAACGATAGCACTCCGTCGCTGTCTTTATCCGCCTTCTCAAGCATCGCACCGAACGCCGGGAGCGCAGTGGAACCGGCCGAGGGTGACCAGGCGCTAAGGAACAGGAACTCGTTGCCAACGACAGGGCTGGCGATGACCGCTGCCGCAATGCCTCGGACTCTCCAACGCTCGGCGCCGGTCTTCAAATCGTAGCTTTTCAGCACGGCGGACGACGGCAGCACCACTTCGTCAACTCCCTCATTCTTCCACACCACCGGCGTGCTCCAGCCGTAAGATTGGCCGCGATCGGTGGCCCAGGCCTTCTCGCCCGTCTTCGCGTTCACGGCGAGAATTTCGGATCGCCCGACCTGATCCAGGTTCAGCAGCACCAGGCCGCCTGCCAGCACGGGCGAAGCCCCGGAGCCGAACCCGCCAAAACTCTCGACCGGCGGGAGCGGGTGATGCCATTCTTGCGTTCCGTCAAAGTCGTAGCACACGAGCCCGCAGGAACCGAAATAGACGTAGACGTGCTCGCCGTCGGTCACGGGGGTTGACGCCGCGGGGCTGCCTTCCTGCGGGTGAAAACGTTCCAGTCGGTCGGAAGGAGCCATCCGCTTCCAAAGCACCTGCCCGTCCGTCGTTCGAACGCACCAGGTCTGGAGCTTCTCGTCGGCGAATCCCGTAATGAAGATGCGGTCACTCCAGAGGCAGGGCGACGACGCTCCGGGCGGCGTTTGCAGAGACCAGGCCGCGTTGGCGTCGGGTTTCAGGCGCACGGGCGGATTCTGGTCGTCGGCAACACCCGAGCCGCCCGGCCCGCGGAACTGAGGCCAGTTGCCCGAGGTGGCGCCCATCACCGGGAGGATCGCGGCGAAAAGGGCTGCGAACGTAAGAAAGAAACGGAGCTTCATGATTGATGCCCCTTATGCCTTAACCCGTCGGCGTCCGCAATCCTGAGATGGGTTGGCTGCGGGTTCGCAACCGTTGCTCACGGCGCGACCGAGTTTGGCGCTCCGGTGGTTCCGAGGTGCGGAGGTGCGCGATCTGCGTTAAAGGCTCGTCAAATGAACAGCTCGGGGCTGACTTTGAAATGCGCGGACAGCTTTCGGATGTGGTCCTTGCGGAATCTCGAAGGTACTTTTCTTTGATAATCCGCACGCATACAGAATGTATGCACGGTCAACTTTGGCTGTCAATCTTGCGTATCGGAAAGCTGCTCGCCCTGGCTCTTTCATCGCGATAGGCTCCCTGGAAATGAACCGCCGCGATTTCCTCCAACTGGCCACGGCGTCCAGCGCCTGTTCCGTTTTTGTCCGCCTCGATAGAGCAGAGGCGCAAGCAGCCCCAGCCTCGGCCAATGCCGGGAGCGGACAGCACGAAGTCAGCGCCACAGGCGCCCGGGAGCCTGGGTTGTCCACGGGCGATGCTCGAATGACGCGGGTGAACCTCGCGTGCGACCTCTTCATTGCGGGCGGCGGCATGGCCGGCGTTTGCGCGGCGCTGGCCGCGGCAAGGCACGGCGCGAAGGTTGTCCTGGTTCAGGACCGGTCTCGCCTGGGAGGGAATTCGTCCAGCGAAGTCAAGATGCATATTGTCGGCGCCGATATGCACGGACAGCGCCGCGGTTGGCGCGAAGGCGGCCTGATCGAGGAACTCCGGCTCGAGGACGCGGTGCACAACCCGCAGCGCAGCCGCGAAATGTGGGACTTGCTGCTCTACGACAAGGTCAAATCGGAGCCGAACATCACGCTCCTCTTAGACACGACCTGCTGTGCGGCCGAAGTCGAAGGCGGCCTGATCCGCCACGTCTTGTGCCGCTGCGATGCCACCGAGCAGCTTGCTCGGGTCGAGGCCAGGCTGTTCGCGGACTGCACGGGCGATTGCCGCCTCGCCTTGGAAGCGGGCGCGGAATTGCGCCGCGGCCGAGAAGCCAAGTCGGAGTTTGGCGAGTCCCTCGCGGTCGACCAGGCCGACGCGCACACGCTTGGAAGCACGATCCTCTTCACGTCCCGCAAGCATGACAAGCACATGCAGTTACGTCCGCCGGCATGGGCTCGCAAAATCACCAAAGAAATGCTTCGGTTCCGGCCGATTTCTTCCTGGGAATACGGATATTGGTGGGTCGAATGGGGCGGGCACCTCGACACCATCCGCGACAATGAACGCATCCGGTTCGAACTCCTCAGCATCGCGCTCGGGGTTTGGGACTACATCAAGAACTCGGGCGAGCACCCCTCCAGCGCGGATTGGGCTATGGACTGGATCGGAATGATGCCAGGAAAGCGCGGCAGCCGCCGGATCGCGGGTGACCATATCCTCACGGAGCAGGATCTTCTGGGCAAGAACGGCGACTTCCATGATGCCGTGTGCATCGGCGGCTGGGGCCTGGACGATCATCCGCCAGCCGGCTTCGACCGTCCGGACCTGAAGCCGTTCCATACCATCCCGCCACCGTTCCCTTACAACATCCCGTTGCGCTCGCTTTACAGCCGGAGCGTTCCGAACCTTATGATGGCTGGACGCAACATCAGCGCCAGCCACGTCGCTTTCACCAGCACCCGTGTCATGGCGACCTGCGCCGTCATGGGCCAGGCCATGGGCACCGCGGCAGCGTATTGCGTCCACCACAAACTTCTTCCACGAGACGTGGCGAGCAGCTCCGCCCAGATGGATTGCCTTCAACAAGTCTTGCTTCGAGATGACCAAACCATCCGGGACCGGCGCAACTCCGATCCTGCTGACATGGCGCGCCGGGCCGATGTCTCCGCGTCAGCCTCCCTTCCGTCGTCCGATCCGGCCACTGTGATCAATGGACTCGTGCGCGATCTGCCAGGAAAACGTGACAACGCCTGGACCGCCGAGCTGGGACAACAACCCGTGTGGCTTCAGTTGGAGTGGACCGAACCTCAGGAGCTTCGCGAGATCCAGATCACGTTCGACACCGGTTTTGAGCGCGAACTGACGCTAACGCACCAGGACAGCCTGAATGCCAAGATGGTCCGGGCGCCCCAACCAGAAACCGTTCGCGATTACGAACTCCTTTACCGCCCGCATGGCAGCGATGAGTGGCGCAGCCTCTGCCAGATCTCAGGCAACTACCAGCGCCTTCGCCGGCATGTCTTCGCCCCATTCAAAGCCTCCGCTGTGCGTCTCCAGATCAGCGCCACTAACGGAGGCAAAACAGCCGCTGTGTATGAGGTGCGGTGCTTTGCCGATCAGGCGAGGGGGCGCGGTTAGACAGGCTGTCAACGCTCGCGAGATCTTTGTTCTGACGGGTGACCTAACGCCGAATTCCGACGTCGCGAACTTCACCGATTCTCGAGCCACCGCTCCAGATCTTTCCGTTCGGTGAAATCCAAGAGGGCTTCGGCAAGGTCGGTCAAGTGCTGCGAACTCAAGGCGCGAACCTTCAACTCGATCCTGGGACTGAGCGCACCGCAACGCCGCCGCAACAACCGCAGCGCCATGTCAACTTGAGCCTGACGCCCTTCCTCTCGGCGTCCTTCGTCGTGTCCCATTCGCTCGATGCTCGTGATGTATGGCATACTTCGACTCCGCTCAAATTCCGTCAAACCACCCGAGCCCGAAGTTCAGGTTTTGCGACGCACGACCGTTATAACATTTGTTGTACATTGGCTCGAGAATGCGAACACGCTTTGCGTAAGCTGTTCGAAGGCAACCTGCTGTGTGTGCTGACAATTTGGTCCAGGTTTTCGAGGACCGAGGTCATCCCCCCCTGAATAACGCAGGCCATCGGAAAACGATCTGCGTTCGAATCAGGCTGCGTTGACTTGAGTCAACGCTGACGGCAGGCCGCTCGTTGAAGCTCGGTTTGCTGGAAGCGACTAACCAATGCACGTTCTTCTCCAGGCAAAACTCGGGCTTCTGGTCGGCCCACTTCTTTTCGCCTTTTGCGCTGCGGCTGAATCCGAGGGTGAGTCGGGCTGGGCCGAAGCGATGGCCTTCGCCCGGTCCGCTCTGGTTGCCGGCTACCCGGAAGGTATCGATGACAAGATCGCCGAACGGGCCAGGGACAGCCTCGGGGCGGAGTTCCCGATGCAGTGTGATTGGTTTGGGCAGGACACCGGCGACGATCCTGCCCGTTGGTTCGTGCAGCGTGGATGGGCCGACGTCGAGGAACGGATCATCCATCGGGTCCTGGATGAGCTTGGGACGGAAGCTGCCCCGTTTCGGCGCGAGTACGATGTTCTGAGTGGGGGTGCCGTGGAGCCGGGAGACCGCAGGTGGTTGGATGTGTATGAACGTGCGTGCAGAGCGCGGCGTCAACGGCGGCTGCGCATTGTCCTGGAGGAGAGTCCGCGGATCGTGTTCACCAAACACTACAATTTGGGGGGGTCGCACTACGCCTACACGGAAGGACTATCCGATGCGCAGTCGGAGCGGCACTTTGTGCCAGGATCCGCCCTTTGCCGCTTGGAATTGGGGAGGGGTGAAGCCCGAGTTCGAACTCTTCTCGCCAGCGAGGAGGGAGTCATTCGCGATCCGGATGTCTCCTGGGATGGCCAGCGCATTCTGTTCGCCTGGAAGAAATCGGATCGCGACGACGATTACCACCTGTACGAAATGACGGTGGGCAACGGGGAAATCCGGCAGGTGACCTCAGGCGTGGGAATTGCCGATTACGAAGGCGTCTACCTGCCGGATGGCGATGTCCTTTTCAACTCCACACGCTGCGTCCAGACGGTGGATTGCTGGTGGACTGAAGTCAGCAACCTATACCGGTGCCGGCCCGACGGTTCGTTTCTGAGGCGATTGACCTTCGACCAGGTGCATGACAACTACCCGACCGTCATGCCGGACGGGCGTGTGATCTACACGCGTTGGGAATACAGTGATCGCGGGCAGATCTTCGTCCAGGGGCTCTTTCAAATGAATCCGGACGGCACTGGCCAATCCGAGTTTTACGGGAACAACTCCTGGTTCCCCACGGCTCTCCTCCACGCGCGCGGGATCCCGGGGTTGCAGACGGTCGTGGCCACGCTTTCGGGCCATCACACGATCCAGGTTGGCAAATTGGGGATTATCGATCCCGCGTTGGGACGGCAAGAGAACAGCGGCGTGCAACTGATTGCCCCCGTCCGCCCGACCCCTGCAGAGCGCATCGACGCTTATGGCCAGGAAGGCGAGCTCTTCCAGTACCCCTACCCGCTGAGCGAAACCGAATTCCTGGTGGCGTTTGCACCTCGGGGATGGGCGCGAGACCCGGTCCGGTTCGGCCTGTACCTGGTGACCTTGGACGGCCGCCGCGAACTCCTTGCGGCCGATTCTCGGATCTCGTGCAACCAACCGATTCCGCTGCGTTCGAGAGCACGACCACCCGCCCGCCCGATGACGGTCGATTACCGGCAGACCAACGGGATCGTTTATCTGCAGAACATACACGCCGGGCCGGGGCTGGACGGGATTGCTCCAGGAGCGGTGCGCAAGCTGAGAGTGATCGCGCTCGAGTACCGGGCTGCGGGACTTGGCTGCAACTACAACTCGGGCCCGGCAGGCGCAGCCCTGGTCTGCACTCCTCCGGCGATCGGCAACGGCACTTGGGACGTCAAAACCGTCTTGGGCGACGCGCGAGTGTTCGCGGACGGTTCCGCTTGCTTTGAAGTCCCCGCGCGCACGCCGTTTTACATGCAAGCCATCGATGAGCAAGGATGCGCAGTGCAAACCATGCGAAGCTGGACGGTGTTGCAGCCCGCCGAAACGGTCTCCTGTTCCGGTTGTCACGAGCCGAAAAACATGGCGCCCCCGACCGGAGAGCGCCGGAGCATGGCTTTGGCGGCCGGACCGCAGAGACTGGAGGGCTTTTACGGACCACCGCGCGGGTTCAGCTTCTTGCGTGAGATTCAGCCCATTTTTGACCGTCATTGTGTCCGTTGCCATCACGATTCCGAGCGTTGGCGAACCAGGATCGAACGGCCGGATGAAACGGCAGTGGCGCCGGCGGCGAGTGGCGCCGGACCGGACGGGGACGAGAACAGCCCTGTCGCAGCGTTCAGTCTGAAAGCAGTGCCAGTCAAGGAAGCGATCTCGAAGCGGCAATGGACGGAGAGTTACCTTGCGCTGACGCACGCCCGGGTCCGGTCGTTAGAAGACAATGCTCATCTCTCGGGTGAGCCGAACGAGCTTCTCAACTGGGTTAGCGCCCAGTCCGTTCCTGAGATGCTCCCGCCCTATTCCGCCGGCGCGGCGAAAAGCAGGTTCTTGACGATGCTAAAGAATGGGCATCGCCAAGTGAAGCTTTCCACCGAGGAACTCGACAAGCTGGCTTGCTGGATCGATCTGCTGGTCCCGTTTTGCGGGGACTATGCCGAAGCCCATGCGTGGTCGCCGGAGGAAAAGGAGTTTTACGAGCGGTTTCTGGCGAAGCGCGAAGCGATGGCCGAGCTTGAGCGCCAGAGTATCCAGCGCTTCTTGCAGGCACAGGAAAACCAGGCGGCTGCAGGCCGGCGCTCCGAAGAGTTAGAAGCCAACTGAGATTTGCTGGCTGCCTGTGGCTGCCTATAGAGTGGGCCTGTCCTCGTTTCGACGTCCCCGGCGCCGTCCCCCGGGAATCAAAGAGACACTTGCAATGTACTCGGACGGCCGCACGCGACATCGCGCGAATGGTCGAACGGGCGCGCCAGTTCTACCGCCGCCGAGACGCAGTCAGCAAAACTGCGCCAGGTGCCTGGCGGCGAGAATGAAGCCCTTTTCGCGGCTTAGGGCACTGTCTTCATGCTCGATGCTGAGCACCCCGTTGTAACCGTTCATCCGCAGGTGATTGATGTACTCGCCCCATTGGATGCTGCCCGCACCGGGAATCACATACCGCCACCAGCCACGTCCATAGATGCCCACCCGTGCTTTGGTCTCGCTATCGATCAGCGTGTCTTTGGCGTGGCAATGGAAGATCCGTTTGCCGAACATCCGCACGGGCAGGAGGTGGTTGATCTCCTGGTGAATCAGGTGCGACGGGTCGTAATTAAGTCCGAAGTTCTCGTCCGGGATGGTTTCAAAAAGGCACTCGAAGGTATCGATGCCCTGGAGGCATGTCTCGAACCAGTTCTCGATCGCGATCCGGATGCCTTTGTCTCTGGCATAGGCCAGAATGGGAGCGTACACCTTGGAGACGACGGATCGGATCTGGGCGATCCGCGTCATGTTCGGCAGCGGCATGCCCGTCTGCATGCAGAGCGTGGACACTCCGAGCAAGCGTGCGGCATCCACCATCTTTCGGGCGTGGTTTTGGAATTTCTCCTGGCCACCCGGGAGGCAGGCATCCTGGAAACAGGCCAGGCCGCTGATCTCGAGCTTTCGTTCCGCCAACATTTCTTTTATCTCGTCGGCCTTGGCCGCGTCCAGTGTCCCGGGATCGATATGCCGGCTGCCGGGATCCGCGGCGACCTCAAGGCCGGCAATGCCGGCGGTGCGGGCGAAATCGAGCACGTCCACCAGGGGCCTGTCTCCAAATGGAACCGTGAGCATCCCCACGCGCATGCCTTTGCCCGTTTGGGACGTGGCGTCCTGACCGTTGGCGGATACCATGGTCAGGCTCGCCGTTTTGGCGAGAACGGCCGCTCCAAGCGCACCGGCGGTGGAACCAAGAAATCCTCTTCGTGTGATCGTTCGCATGGCTGATTTAACCCCGATTTAGAAAGCCGGTCGAGCTCGTTCGTTGGATGAACGGGCCGTTTGGAAGTGAATCGAATTGGCCGAGTTCGTGGTGTTCGTTTCAGGGCAAAAGGAGGTGAATGGCCCTCCAAGGGAAACCTGGCGGGAACGGCCGCTTAGCGCTGATTCTGCAAGTGCTCAATCTGCCGCTGGATGCTCTCCGGGTTTGGGGACACTGTGCGGAGGAGTTCCAGGTAGGCAAGGGCCTTTTCGAAGTTGCCCGCGCGTTCTTCCAGCCGGGCGAGATGGCCGGTGATCTGCATGTATCCGAACTCGTCCGGCTCTTCTTTGCCGCGCTGGGTTTGCTCCCATTTCCGGAGGGCGGCTTCGAAAAGGTTGCGGGCCCGAACGGGGTCGTGGCGGTCCTGTTCCTGCAAACAACCCAGCTCGAACAAGATCTCGTGACTGTCCGGGTTCGCCCGCCAGCCTTCGCGCAGAAATTCCTCTGCTTCGTCGACCTTGCCCATGCGTTGCCGCAGCCAATAAGCGGTCAAGGGATAGATGCTGGGCTCATCCGGGTTGAGCTCTGCCGCCAGACGGAGCCAGGGCAGGATTTCGCGCTGCTCGGTCGCGCCCTCAAGGTGGCGATGCTCGGTGGGGTAGAAGTTGCGTCCGAAAGCTTCGATCCAATCGCGCGGCTTTTCGGATTCGTGCGCCTCATGCGCATGATCGTGATCGTTGGACGCCGGTTCGAGACAAGTGCCCCCTCGCGTGAAATGCGCCTCTTCCTCGCGCTGCGCCTGATCAAAGAAGCTGGGGTAAACGCCGCGGTGCAGGTAAACGTCGGCTTTGGCGACAAAATGGTTGGCAAACAAGCGGCGGCTGTCACCCATCAACATCTCGAGGACCGATCCCGAGCGGTTTCGATCCTGATTGGACACTTCGCGCCAGACAGACAGCTGTGTGGCCAGGGCGACACTGACGGCGAGAAGCGAAGCCGCGATGAAACCCGGGGCTGGCATCGTTGGAATTCAGTTCAGGGGTTTACGACGAAAGGCGACCCACGCGGCCACCAGGAACAAGGCCGAGTAAGCCAGTCCATAAAGCGTCGCCAGCAGGCACGCAGGCCAGGGCGCCCTGCCCGAGGAATGGATAACGAAATCGCGAAGGTCGAAGAATTCCAGGTGCGGGAGGAGGAAATAGACCGAGTAAACGAGCGAATTGGCCGGTTCGGGGAGTCCCATGGCCACCTTGTTCAAGTGCCGCCCCACAAAGAGAATCGCGACCGCGATCACGAACACGATCGTGGCATTGGCGGAGGGCGCGGAAAACAGAATTGAGCCCAGGATCGTGAGGGCGATCACGATGCCCAGCATGGTCCAATGCATCCAGAGCGCCTGGAAATAACCTGCCACCGGCCACACCTGCTCTTTCGCGCCCGAGATGACGCTGAAAAACACGTAGAAAACCAGCAGCGCCAGCCCGGTGGCCGCCCAGCAGCCGAAGAACTTGCCCGCGATCAAATGGGCTCGGGTCACCGGCTTGGCCAGCAGCGGGAAGATCGTGCGGTGCTCGCGTTCGGAAGGTATCTGGCGGGCCGCAGTCATAATCGCGATCACGAGGGCCGAGATCCAGATGAGCAACAGACAGATTTCCTTGAGGTACCGGACGATGCTCCGGTCATCGAAAAAGCTGACCGACCCCATCAAGAGCGTGATCAGCGCCGTCAGGACGAAGAGCACGTAGAAATCCTTGCGCCGATAGAGCTCCTTCACCACAACCGACGATATCGCGAGAGTCTTGGCCATGATGAACCTCAGTTGCCGCTTGTGTAGCCGATGACTTTCAGGAAGACCTGCTCCAGATTGCACTGGTGCTCGTCCACGAGGTCGCTGACCCTGCCCTCGACCAGCAGCTTGCCCTTATTGAGAATCGCCACGCGATCGCACACCGTCTCCACTTCACCAAGCTCGTGCGAGGAAAAGAAGACCGTTTTCCCTTCGCTCCTCAGTCGCTGGATAATCTCCCGGACTTTCATCCGGCCAATCGGATCGAGACCGCTGGTGGGTTCGTCCAGGATAAGCAGGTCCGGGTCATTGATCAGCGCCTGGGCCAGCCCCACGCGCTGTTGCATGCCCTTCGAATAAGTCTTGATCAGCCGTTTGCGCGCGGAATCCAACTCCACCAATCGCAGGACCTTGTCGATCCGCGCCTCCCGTTCCGCTCGCGGGATCTCGAAGATCCGGGCATAAAAGCGAAGCAGTTCCTCGGCGGAAAGGAACTTGTAATAATAGGTCAGTTCCGGAAGAAATCCGATCCGCTGCCGGGCGATCGGGCTTCGCACATTCTTGCCAAAAAGGTAAGCCGCGCCGCGGGTCGCATTCACGAACCCGAGCAGCACGTTCATGGTCGTGGTCTTGCCGGCGCCGTTTGGCCCGAGAAAGCCGAAGACTTCTCCAGGTTGAATTGCCAGCGTCAGGTCATCGACGGCCACCTTTTTCGGTGAGCCGCCATATTCGACGCGCAGATGGTCAATCTGCAGAATAGGCTCGACCTTCGGGATCATGGAACGTTCCCGGTTCCAAGGAGCCGGGGCGACCGCCGTTTGATCTAGTTCAGCCGTTATCATGGCATCTCCTGAGAGATGAATGCAACTGGCTTGCCAATTTCAGCAGCAATTCTGCCCTTGAACCTCGCGTTGCGCAAATGGTTGGTAATCAAGCCAACCATTTTGAGGTTCATGGAAAGAATTCCTGCAATCTCAGTGGAATACCGATTCTCTTTCGTCTGGGAATCGTTGAGCCATTGAAGTCGAACTCGACCCGTTGCCATTCGGAGCGCCGCTTTGCAAGCGGCTTTGCCGACTGTCGTTGCGCTTTATCCCGCTTCACGGCCACGACAAGTTGTTTCCCATAAAGCCGGTAGCAAACCGGCGCTCCGCTCGATTAGAGTCCAGTGCATACCCCATTGATATTTCGTTGCGGCTGTTAGCGTCGTTTAGGCGGCAGGCGCGGTCGATGCGGCCAAGCCAGTCCGCGTCCGGGCTGATTCCGTAGTAGAACTAATGATCAGCTAAGGTTTGACTAAGTTATCATAGTGAAACCATAGTGTAAGCATACTGGAAATACGGAAACAGAGCGGTTGCAGATCGAATGCAGCCCGAATCTCATCGCTGGCCTTGACCTCTGCTGCCGCAACACCTCCCCAAACGCCCCCCGCGTCGTCCCTGTATCATTTTCGGTCAAATTCGGGCGCAAACCAAGACACACCAGCGTGGACTTGGCTGTCTGCCAGCGAACGGGGGAATACGAAATCAATTGTCGCCGGAACTCAGGCGGGAACTCGACGCGGGATAGCCCCAGACCCAGTCCTCCTCCTCCTTGGATACGCCGTCGTCGTCCTGGCCATTCGCGCCGACGGAATACAACACAAAGCGGCTTTCAGGCGACACGCAGTATCGGAGCGGTTGGCCATTCACGACGTCCGCCGGGACGGACTCGAGATACTCGGGGACCAGCGGTCCGAGCGCGGGAGGGTAGGCGCCATGGTCCCAACGGTAGCGCTCCAAGGCGCACGCGGTAACCGCCAGGTTGAGCGCGGTCTGCACACGCGCGATTTCCGTGACGAGGTATCCGACCTGGTCGGCGTTGTATCGAGGAACCATTCCGGAGCGGCTCAGTTCCTGCGAGGCACGTTTCGCATGTTCGAGCGAGATTCGCCCCTCGCCCGGGTCTGCCAGGAGCGGGAGATTGGCTTCAAGCCAGCGATAGATCCCGACCTGGTTTGAGTAGGTCCATCCCATCGGAGAGAACATCCGGGTGACCCTCCAGGGACCGGTTCTGGCCATTCGCGCCGTCCGCCGTTGGGTCCAGTAATCCATTTTGCTGAGAGCCGCCGCGCGGATGACATAGGGCAGATCGGCGAGGCGGTTGATCTCTGAAAGACGGCCCTGGATCCAAAGGGCCTGTTCCGGGGACCAGCACCCTGAGGCGAATCCTTCCCAGACCAGTTGAATGGCGCCCGTCAAGAGTCCGTTGCGCATGGCGTGGGATTCCGGAAAAGGTTCGCGTTTGAGCGTGTCCGCCAGGAAGAGGCACAGGTGCAAATCGTCGAACGCAGCCGACACTTCGCCTTCGGCAAGTTCCGCCGCCGCACGAAACCGGAGCACCTCACTGATGTCTGCGATTGCGACCAGGTGCGGCTGAGGAGCATCCCACACAGGGGGGTTGCTTCCGCCGAACCGGCATAGCGATCGGCCGGTGGCATCGCGCACCTCGCGAAGGACACCGGAGAATCGGCCGAGGGCTTGGAGCATGTCGGAAGAAGCGCTTTGCGGCCCGGTGTTGGTGGGGATTAAGCCCCGGCCACGGTACTCCTCTTGCCAACCGTCGAGGTCGGTTCGCTTCTGGGTCATCCAGTTCCGGGTTTGCTCCGGGTAACCCTTGGGCTGGCCGTTCAAGTGAAGGGAAATGCCGCGGACCGGCTGGATCCCGGGCGGTCTTCGGCCGAACCAGGCAGCCTCGACAGACGTGATGGCCTCGGAGATCACCGGTGCTTCGGCGAAGTTTTTATACGGGGGAACGGCGGGCGGCATGACCGACGCCGCATCGAGCCGCTCGCCGCGCTCGGTCAGTTCGCGGTTGAGCGTGATCCAGGCGCGTTCCCCCCGCCCGTTTTCCACGGCATGAAAGACACTGAGCAAGACGGCGGCTGCGACCGGTGCGGAGGCCCATCGGAGCCCGTGCTTGCCCAGAAGCCACCAGGAGAACCTCCGGGCGCTAAACTCGGAGGCGCCAGCGGCGGCATGACGAAAGCGCGTCCGGACCTGGCGGGCTGCCCAGAAGGACAACAGGACGTCGTGCAGCAATTGCAGCGTCATTGCGATCTTGTACAGGACAAAAAACCAGCGGCTGTCCGACCAGGCTGTCTCGTATTCGACCAGGCCGATAGCGATGATGGCGACGAGGATCCAGGGCGGAACGATGACTATGACGAGCGCAACCCATGGGGCGAACCTTGGCTGTCGCAGCCGCAACGAAAGCCACATGCCCACCCAACCCAGGGCGATCCAATGCGCGATCAGCGCCAACGCCGCTCCCATGATGCAGAGCAGCGCCATGCTCTCTTCCCAGCGGGGTCCCGGAGTATGGGCTGCCAGGTTCGTCCCGGAGAGCGAAACCAGCTCGGCGGTCCATCCGCGCGAGCCGGCAATGGCAAAGCCGGCCAGGTAAAAGACCAGCGCATGCACCAACCAAGCGATCACAGCGGGTGCGAGCAACTGCCGCCCCAGAGCCCGCCATTGGCCGCGAATGATACTTTCGATGGTCAGGGGCGTGCAGAGGAGCAGTTCAAGCGCGCCACTCTGGCGGTCGCTCCCGATCCGTTCGGACGCGACCCAACTCACCTTGACCAGGAGCATGACGTGCAGGACGACCGACGTGAGCAGCCAGAGCAGGAGTTGCTCGTCCAGCCTTGGGGTCAGTGTGGCGGCCCAGATCAAGGAGCTTATCCATACGGCTACCACCAAGGTGATGACATTCAAGCCGAGAAGCCCCGCCGAACTCACCCGTTCCCTCGACGCGAGCCAGCCGAATGGGTTCACCGCCAGGACCCGTTGGCGGAAGCCATGTCGAGAACCGCCGGGAGCGAGATTCCATTGGCGCCAGCCTTCCATGACGTTTCGGATTGACCATGGGCTTGCCGCTCCAGGCGCGTCCTGCCAAACTCGGGCCAGGCGCCAGCAACTGACGCCCATGCCTGCCGCGATCAGCAAGGACACCGTTCCCAACGCAAGCCAGAAGGGCGGGGTGCGTCCCCAGGCGGTGGCCGCCACCTGGTGCATATGGAAAGGAGAGAGCAGCGCAAGGGACTCGGCAAAAGCAGGCCAGCGTTGAGAAGTCCTGAGCCCCTCGCTAAGCATCGCGATGCCAAAACTCAGCACGCACGCCAGCAAGACGGCGCAGGCGGTGTTGCGAAAGGCATTCTGACCGAAGGTCGACACGACCACGCCCAGCGTCAGGGCCCAGAGCAAGGTGGCCAACAGGCTCGAGACCACCCGCCCAAACTCGGCATACGGCACGCCACCCAGCATGAGCGGAATGGCCATGATCGGGAACATGGCCAGAAGCCCAAAGAGACAGGTCACCGAATTCGCACAGACTTTTCCAAGAACGATGTCGTAGCCGCGAAGATCGGTAAGGAAGAGCAGCCCGGCCGTGTTGTGGCGCTTCTCGAGGCTCAGGCAGTCCGCTGTCGCGAGCACGCCGCCAAACAGGCAATAGACGAAGCCATACCACGCGAGGAACTGGAACATGGCCACGCTGTCAAATCCCATGCCGCGGGTGGCGGACCAGGTTACAAGCGCAAAGAAGGCAATGGGGATGCCCGCCAGCGGCCACCGCATCCAGTAACTTCGCGCTTTGCGCGACGCGACACGGAGTTCCCGTTGCACAATGGGAAGCAGCATCATTCAAGACGTTTAGACCAACCTGAGGCCGTTCCGTCAAAAAAAGTTTCCGGAGCGGTGCCTCCGAGTCCGCGGGGGCGCCACTCAAACAGGATCGACGGCGGCCCACGTTCAAGAGAAACTCGGCTCATGCTCAACCCCTTGATCCGCGAGTGCGCGCTGAGCCGACTGGCTCTTGCGCTGGCAGTTGCCTTTGGGTGGATAGGCATTCCGGCGCTCCACTCCGCGCCCGTCGGCACGCTGCCGCTTCCCATTCACGTCGATGGGCACCTGACAGAGCCGGCCTGGAAGCAGGCGCCTGTTTTGGACGCCTTCGCTTTCCCTTGGTCGGATGCGGCAGCGCCTTCCACGAAGTTCCTCGCCATCGCGGACGACGCCCGGCTCTATTTCGCCTTCGATGTTAAAGACGCCGACCTCGTGGTGGAAGACGCCTTTCCCAACGAGTCGGTGGTGGACCGCGAAGACCGGGTGGAACTCTTCTTCGCCGCGGACCCGGGCTTGAAGCGGTACTTCTGTCTTGAGATCGATCCGCTGGGCCGAGTGCATGATTATGCCGCGAGTTCCTATCGGAAGTTCGACAGCGGCTGGGACTGCCCGGGACTGCGCACGGCGGCGGTTCGGCAGCCAGGCGGCTATACCGTCGAAGCTTCGGTGCCGCTGCGAACCTTGAGTGACCTGCTTGAGCGGCCGGTCACCGCGGGAGCAACCTTGCGCCTGGGCCTGTTTCGCGCGCAGTTCCGGCCCGGCGCATTTGGGGATGCGGACGACAACTGGATGAGCTGGATCAAACCAGCGGCCGCCAAGCCGGATTTCCATATCCCGTCCGCGTTCGCCGATTGGCGCGTGCCCGCGGCGCCGCCAACGGGAGCGGGGTTCCAAACCCGCGGTGTCGTCCTGGTGCCGGAGGACCTGTCCCTGGCAGACTGGCCCGAACGGGCGGCCCGGGCGGGGCTTACCACCGTGGCGCTCCACCATGGCACCTCGCCGAAAGCCGTGGCTGACTTCATCCGTTCGCCCGCCGGACGCGCGTTTCTGGCGAAGTGCGCCCGCCTCGGCTTGCATGTGGAGTATGAGCTGCACGCCATGGGCGAATTGCTGCCGCGAACCCTTTTCCAGACGGATCCATCGCTCTTTCGAATGAACGAGAAAGGCGAGCGCACGCCGGACGCCAACCTGTGCGTCCACTCGGAACGGGCGCTCGAGATCGTGGCCGCGAATGCGCTGCGGTTGGCGGCAGAGATCCCGCCGACCACGAGCCGGTACTTCTTCTGGGGCGACGACGGTTTGCCTTGGTGCCGCTGTCCGAAATGCCGGGAGTTTTCGGAGTCGGATCAAGCGCTCCTGTTGGAGAATCATTTGGTGCGCGAACTCCGGCGCTTGGATCCCGCCGCCGCACTCGCGCATCTGGCTTACGCCAACAGCCTGGCCGCCCCAACCCGCGTCACGCCGGAACCTGGGGTATTCCTGGAGTTCGCGCCGATTCACCGGCGCTACGACATGCCTTACGCGCGGCAAACCGCGGCCGATGCGCCGCATCCGCTCCGGGCGCTCGAGGAGAACCTGCGGGTGTTTCCTGCAAAGACCGCCCAAGTGCTCGAGTACTGGTTGGACATCTCCCGGTTCTCCCAATGGAAAAGGCCCGCGGTCCAATTACCTTGGCGCCCGGATGTGCTTGCGGCGGACCTCAAGAGCTATGCGCAACTAGGCATCCGGCACGTCACGACCTTCGCGGTGTGGATCGATGCCGATTATGTGAAGCGGTTTGGCGACCCTGCTGCAATTCAGGAGTACGGCAGTGCGTTTGCGTTTGACGCTGTTGGCCGGGAGCCCTAGCTTTCCCGAGCACGCGCCGGAATGACTAAAGATCTTAATCGAGAGCCTGCGGTTCTTTCCTACTGCGATTCCACGGTTGCCCGGGCTGCTCTCCTGGGGCTTGTTTTGGGCCTGCTGGCCATCTTCACACTGGCTGGCTGCAAGAAGAACGTGGCCGCCACGACGGCAGCGCCTCCGACCATCCAGGTGGTTGCGATCGAAGCCAAGAGCCAGGCGGTCTCGGAGACCCTCTCCCTTCCGGCTACCGTCGCCGCCAACGAGAGCGTCGAGATCAAGCCGGAGACGGACGGGATTGTCCAGGAGATCAACTTCGCCGAAGGCGAGCACGTTGAGAAAGGGCGGACGCTGGTGCAGTTGGACGAGACGAAATTCGCGGCCGAACTTGCCGAGGCGGAGGCCAATCTCAAGCTGAGCGAAGCCAATTTCAGCCGGGCGAAGCAGTTGTTCCAGGACAAGCTCATCTCACAACAGGACTTCGATCAGACCGCGTCCGCTTTTGCGGTGAACCAGGCCGGGCTCGAACTCAAGAGGCGGATTTTGAAGGACGCCCGCGTTTCCGCTCCGTTCGGCGGGATCGTCGGTGCGCGGGACGTCAGCCCCGGGCAGGTCGTGAGCCGAAGCACGCGGCTGACTTCGCTGGTCGATCTTTCGGTCGTGAAGGTCGAAGTCAAAGTGCCCGAGCGGTATTTGCGCCAGCTCCGCATCGGCCAGCAACTGGAGTTCGCCGTCGCCGCCTTCCCGGACGAGCGGTTCCGGGGTGAGGTCTACTTTATCTCGCCGGAAATCTCGGAGAGCACGCGCACGGCCCTGGTTAAGGCGCGCATTCCCAACGACGAAGGCAAGCTGCGTGGCGGGATGTTTGCCAACCTGGATTTGACCCTCCAGTTGCGCGAATCCGCCATTGTGATCCCCGAGCCGGCGCTGATGAGCAACGGCGACCAGTTCTCCGTGTTCGTGATCGATGAAAAGAACACGGCCCAAATCCGCCCCATCTCGGTCGGTTACCGTCTCGCGGGCAAAGCTGAAATTGTGAAAGGCCTGGCCGCCGGCGAAAGCGTGGTGGTGGAAGGCATTCAGAAACTCCGCCCAGGCGCCAGGGTGAAACGTGCTCCGCCCGAAGCGGCGGCGCCCTACACCAGCTCGTAACGACGGATGATCCTCTCCCGCGTTTCCATTCAGCGCCCGGTCCTGGCGACGATGATGAATCTCGTCCTGGTGCTGTTTGGCGTCATTGGGCTCTCCCGGCTGCCAGTGCGCGAGTTGCCGGACATCGATCCGCCCGTAGTCTCCGTCACCACGGTTTTCCCGGGAGCCAACGCCCAAGTGGTCGAGACGGAGGTGACCGAGCGCCTCGAAGAAGCCGTCAACAATATTGAGGGGATCAAAACGCTCCGAAGCGAAAGCCGCGAGGGCGCGAGCAACATCACCATTGAATTCGATCTCTCCCGCGATATCGATGTCGCGGCGCAGGACGTGCGGGACCGCGTCTCGCGGGTTCGGGGCCGTTTGCCCCAGGACATTCGCGAGCCCATCATCGCCAAGCAAGACTCCGACGCCCAACCGATCCTCTGGGTCAACATGAATAGCGACCGCTATTCGCCAGTCCAGATGACCACGCTGGCCGAACAGCAGGTCAAACCCCGGCTCCAGGCTATTCCAGGTGTCTCCTCCATCACCATCGGCGGGGAGAAACGCTTCGCGATGCGCCTCTGGCTCGATTCGGACAAAATGGCGGCGCGCCGCGTCACCGTTCTGGATGTCGGGCGAGCTCTTCAACAGCAGAATATCGAACTGCCCAGCGGCCGGGTGGAGAACCTCGACCGGGAAATGACCATTCAAACTCGAGGCGAGCTTAAGACCGCCGACGAGTTTAACGATCTCGTGGTGCGCGCCGAGGGTGCCACCCTCATCCGGATGCGCGACATTGGGCGGGCGGAAGCCGGGATCGAGGATTACCGGACCGTGGCGCGGACGATGGGCAAGCCCTGCATCTTTCTCGGCGTCGTCAAGCAGGCCAAAGCCAACACGGTGGCGGTTGCGCAAGCTATCCGTTCCGAGGTCGAGGCGATCAGTCCCACTCTGCCCGAAGGATGCGACCTTTGGATCGGATACGATTCCAGCATCCACGTGGAGCGCGCGATTTCCGAGGTTTGGGAGACCCTGGGCATGGCGTTCCTGCTGGTGGTCCTGATCATCTTTGTTTTCCTCCGAAACATCCGTTCGACGCTCGTCCCGGCGGTGGCCATTCCGGTGTCGATTGTCGGCACCTTTACCGTCCTCTACGCCTTCGGTTACTCGGTGAACATCCTGACCATGCTGGCGCTGGTCTTGAGCATCGGGATTGTCGTCGACGACGCCATTGTGGTCCTCGAAGCCATCTACCGGCATATCGAGGAAGGCATGCGCCCGATGCAGGCCGCCTTCAAAGCCATGGAGGAAATCAGCTTCGCCGTGATCGCCATCACGATTTCACTGGTGGCCGTCTTTGCCCCGCTCGCGTTTCAAAAGAGCAGCACGGGCCGCTTGTTTATCGAATTTGCGGTGGCTGTGGCGGGGTCGGTGGTGATTTCGGCATTCGTGGCGCTGACCCTTTCCCCCGCCATGGCGGCGCGCGTCTTGAGACCCCTGGAAGGGGTGCGACACGGCCGGATCTTCAACTTTTTCGAGCGCGCCTTCAATAGACTCGCCAGCGGGTACGGACGAGGGTTGCGCTGGTCGCTCCGGCACCGGCCGTCGGTTTTGCTGGTCGCGTTGGGTTCGTTCGTCCTCATGGTCGTGGCTTACCGGGCCCTGGAACAGGATTTTTTGCCGCAGGAAGACAAGAGCCGGATGTTCTGCATGATCATCACGCCGAACGGGTCGACCAGCGAGTATACCGATCGGCAAGTCCGGAAGGCCGAACGCATCATCGCGGGGCTGCCCGAAGTGACCAGCTACGGCGCCATTGTCGCTCCGGGCTTTGGCGGCGTGGGGCAGGCTAGTTTCGGCGTTCTTTTCGTCAGCTTCAAAGACAAGCACGAGCGAGACCGGTCCGTGCAGGACATTGTTTATGGGCCGAATGGCGTGTCCGACCGCTTCTTCAATGAGGTCGAGGGCGCGCTGGGGATTGTCAACTTGCCCAAGGCGATTGAAGTGAGTTTTGGGCAGCCCTTCGAGTTGATTTTGCAGAACCAGGACCTGAACGCTCTGAGCAGAATCGCCCAGCAAATGGCCAATCATATCCGGGGCTTGAACACCCTCCGGAATGTCCGGGTCGGCTTTGAAGTGGATAAACCGGAAATCCGGGTGGCGGTGGATCGCAGCCGCGCCGCGACGCTCGGTGTCAGCATCGAGGATATCTCACGAACGATGCAGGTGCTCTTCGGAGGCCTGGATCTCAGCCGGATCAAGGTCGCGGGCAAAGAGTATTTTGTGATGGCGCAACTCGAGCGCCAATCCCGGCTCCGGCCGCAGGATCTGGACAAAGTGTTTGTCCGGAGCACGAGCGGCGAGCTCATCCAGCTGAGCAGTCTGGTGACGCATACGCAAGGTGCCGCGCCTAACTCCATCAACCATTACGGCCGGCTTCGCAGCGCCAGCATTACCGGGTCGCCGGGAACAGCTCCCATCGGCACGGTGGTCAAGCAAGTCGAACAGATCCTGGCCAAGGAACTCCCCGCCGGCACGCTCTATGCCTGGGGCGGCGACGCCCGGAATCTCAGCGACGCCACGACGGAGGTTTGGTGGGTCTTGGGACTGGCGGCCATCATTGTGTATATGACCCTCGCCGCGCAGTTCGAGAGCCTGATCCACCCGCTCACGGTCATGTTATCGGTGCCCCTGGCCGGGGTGGGCGCATTCGGCCTTCTTTGGCTGCTCGATGCCGGCGGGCGCTGGGGCCTCTACTCGCCAATCGCGGCGATGAACATCAATCTCTTCAGCCAGATTGGACTCGTTTTGCTTATCGGATTGGTCACCAAGAATTCCATCCTCCTTGTCGAATTCGCCAACCAGGAGCGGGATCGAGGAACCGACTCTCACGCCGCCATGATCCAGGCCGGCATCGTCCGCCTCCGGCCCATTCTCATGACCGCCTTCTCGACGCTGGCCGGGATTCTCCCCATCGCCGTCGGGTTCGGAGCCGGTGCCGAAAGCCGGCGTCCCATGGGAATCGCCGTCATTGGCGGACTGCTCACCAGCACTTTTCTGACCCTGTTCGTTGTTCCAGTGGTTTATACGGTGTTTAGCGATCTGGGCGCACGTTTAGGGCGGCAGTCAAAACGGCTGGAATCAATCCCTCAAATAGAGCAAGTGCCCGTCAAATAGATCAGAAACCCCCTGTTTCCGTCTGATTCATAGGCCCACAGGGGCCGTCTCCGCCCTCCCTACGGTCAGAACCCGGTGGTCACCCGGTCGCGACCGTGTGTCGACCGTGTAACCACCGGGTTTAGACCGGAAGGACCACGCAAAGAGGGTTGGAAGAGCCGGTTGGAGGGACCGCCAACAGCGCGGCCACGGCAATACACGTGATGCTTCCGAGTTCCAGGATCCAATTCAACCTCATCCCGCCGAAGTCCATGCCGAGCATTTGGTCGACATGGTGAAAGGATGCCGCCCGGATAATGATGAAGCAGCCAAGGAACACGGCCCCAATCAGGGCCATGAGAACCGGGCGCGTCAGTTGTCCCGCCAGAAACCGCATCCCGACCAACCCGGCGGCGCCACTGAGAGCGACCATTCCAACGAAAGCCCCCTGGACAACGCGTCGTTCACCGTACCATCCTCCGTTCAGGGCGATGCGTTTGGCGAACAACGTCAGCCACGTTTGGAGATCCAGTTGCTTGTTCACCCCGAGCAGCCCCATACCCACGGCCAGAATCGACCAGAACACGATGGGGCTCCGCGCGGGATTCGCGGTCTTGGACTTCCAGGCCGCCATCCCGCAAAGGAGCGCGGCGACGAAGTAAGCCACCACCGTCACCCAACCCATTGCGCTCGGATCGCCAATTCCAGGCTCCCACCCGCCGTTCACATTGTAGGCAAGCATGATTGCGCTAGAAAGCTAACACAAGGGCCCGGTTCGGACACGGCGATTTCGGATCGCCGACCCGCACCATGCACTTGTGCTGGTCGCGAGACACCGATAGTCTTGGCCACAATGCGCCCCCACAGGACGATCTGCTTTAGACGTGCTCGCGTTGCCGAGCCTTCCGCAGACTCCTGCCCGCGCAGCCACCCCACAGCAAGACTATCCATGAAGCAAATTCGTCAGTTGATCAACCGGAGGGATTTTCTGCGCCGCGGCGCCGGCGTTGTGGCAACCCTATCCGTGGTGCGCAGTTCGGTCCTTGGGCTTCACGGGCAGACGCCCCCGAGCAGCAAGTTGAACCTCGGCTGCATCGGCGTGGCGGGCCGAGGCGGCGATGACATTAACGAACTGCGGAGCGAGAACATCGTGGCGCTTTGTGACGTGGATTGGAAACACGCGGCGCCCACGTTCGACAAATATCCCAATGCCAAACGCTTCAAGGACTTTCGGCGCATGTTCGACGCCATGGCCAACGAGATGGACGCCGTCCTGGTCGCCACGCCGGACCATGCGCACGCCCCCGCGGCGCTGCGGGCCATAAAGTTGGGCAAACACGTCTTTTGCGAGAAGCCCATGGCCCATTCGATTGCGGAAGTCCGAGCCATGATGGCGGCGGCGCGCGAGAACAAAGTGGTGACGCAATTGGGCAACCAAGGCCATTCCTTTGATTCGATTCGGAATTTCTGTGAGTGGATTTGGGATGGGGCGATCGGGACGGTGCGTGAGGTGCAGGCTTTCTGTGCCTCGGATTACGGACGCATCCGGCAATTGGAGCGGCTTTCAGAAACGCACACCGTTCCGGAAACGCTCGATTGGGACCTTTGGCTTGGCCCAACGCCTTACCGCCCCTACAACCCGGTCTTTCTGCCGGGCAGATGGCGGGGATGGTCGCAATTCGGCACCGGGGTTCTTGGCGATTGGACCTGCCACGTGATCGATCCGGTATTCTGGGCGCTTGATTTGGGCGCGCCGACGCATATCGAGGCCGAGACATTCGAGTATGATCCCAAAGTCCACTTCGAAACGTTCCCCAACGAAACGATCATCCGGTATGAGTTTCCAGCTCGAGGAAATCGTCCCGCCGTGAAACTCACCTGGTATGATGGCCGGCAACGCCCGCCGCGGCCTGAGGAGCTTGAAGAAGGCGTCAAGATCCCCGACATCGGCGCGTTTGTGATCGGAGATCAAGGCAAGATCATGTATGGCTCGCATGGCGCGGGCGGATTGCAGATCCTCCCGAGCGAGAAGATGGCCGACTACAAAAAGAAACTGCCCGCCAAATCCATTCCCCGGTCGCCCGGTCACCATAAAGAATGGATTCAGGCGTGCAAGGAAGGCAAACGCGCAGGGTCCGATTTCAGTTATGGCGGCCCGCTGACGGAGATTGCGCTGCTGGGGATCATTGCCATCCGGATGAAAGGTACCCGTCTGGAATGGGACAGCACGGCGATGCGATTCACCAACAGCCAGGAGGCCAACGAATGGCTCCAACGTCCGCACCGGGAAGGATGGATGACATGAAGGGCGGTCGAAAGAAGCGGGTTGTGAGGGCGTTTTTTTTCGGGAGTCGCCGCTTTCGGAGGGGAGTGAAGGTCCTTGCGGCCGCGATATTGCTTGCCGCGGCGAGCGAGCCCGCCTCATGCGCAGAGCGGTTGACGAGCGGGGTTCTCAACGGGATTGATGTGGTGGCAAGCGACGACTTCCTGCAGTTGACCGGTCTGCGGCTCGGCTTGATCACCAACCATAGCGGCATTGACCGGGAGCGCAATCCGACGATCGACCTGCTGAATTGCGCCCCGGGAGTCGACTTGAGGGTGTTATTCAGCCCCGAACATGGGATTCGCGGGGCTCTGGATGAGAAGTTTGGGGATAGCGTAGACGAAGCGACGGGTCTGCCGATTTACAGCCTTTATGGCGAGCGGTTGGCGCCCACGCCGGAGCAACTTGCCGGATTGGACGCTTTGGTGTTCGACATCCAGGATATTGGCTGCCGATTCTATACCTACATTTCCACTTTGGGCCACACCCTGAAAGCCGCTGGTGACGCGCAGTTGCGGTTCTTTGTTCTGGACCGCGTCAATCCGATCAATGGGCTGGAGATCGACGGGCCCGTGCTGACCAGCGAGACGAGCTTCACCGGGTTCCACGCCATCCCGGTCCGCCACGGAATGACGGTCGGTGAACTGGCGAGGATGTTCAATACGGAGCTCGAATTCAACGCCGACCTTGTGGTGATTCCGATCCGGGGCTGGAAACGGAAGGGCTGGTTCGATGAAGCGCAATTGCCGTGGATCAATCCGTCGCCCAACATGCGCAGCCTGGTGCAGGCGTCGCTCTACCCGGGGGTTGGGTTGCTGGAAACCGCCCATGTGTCGGTCGGGCGGGGAACGGGCACCCCGTTCGAAGTGGTGGGCGCCCCTTACATTGACGACCTCAGGTTCGCCGCGGAACTGAATGAATCAGGGATTCACGGCGTGCGCTTCGTGCCGATCCGGTTTACCCCCACAGCCAGCGTGTTCAAGGACCAGGAATGCGGCGGCGTATCCATCCTGCTCACGGACCGCGACCGATGCAAGGTAGTGGATGCAGGGATCGTGATGGCCCAGGTGCTCCATCGGCTGTATCCGGCGCAGTTCGGGCTGGAGAAGTTCAACCGGCTGCTTGGGCATTCGGCCACCCTCGAAGCGATTCGCAACGGCGAGACACTCGCGCGAATCCGGGAGCGCTGGAGCGCGGACCTGGAGCAGTTCGCGAAGCGCCGTGCTCAGTACCTGCTTTATTGAGGGGATTGGGGCGCCTGGGGTTTCGCCGAGAGCACATGCTCGGCATCGTTCCGCCAGGGCACTTCGTGCCGGTCGAGCAACAGAACTCGAGGCAAGAGCTGGACCTCGTGCCCGAACAGGTCCAAGACCACGGCGCCGGGCAGGAAGGTAGTATCGAGATACCGCACGGCGCCAAAGGGCACATTCGTCACTGGACGCTCAAAGACCACGGTGTTCTTGAGGTTCGTAGCGTCGAGTTGGTGGTCAGGGAACAGGACGGTGACGTTGGAAATCCCTATCCGCGGCTCGCTGATGATGATGGAAGGTTCGCCAGAAGGTCTCGTGTTGAAGGTGACATGCCAAGGTCCCTTGCGTCCGCGAAGGTGTTCAATTGCGCAGAACGCCGCCACGTAAACGAGGGCCGCTCCGACAAAGACCAGCGCAAGATGCTTCCCAAGAGAGTCACGCTTCATGTCATCAACTCTGCGCCACGCGGACGAAGATCTTGCCTGGAAGTTGCTTGATCACCCGCTTCATCTCAAGACTAAGGAGCGCCACCGCCACGGCGGAGCTTGGTAGACCACTGCCCCGGATGATCTCGTCCATGGAGGATTCGCCGCTTCCTATGGCATCGTAGGTCTTCTTCTCGTTCTCGGAGAGCTCCAGAGAAGCAAGAGCTCGGGCGTCGGCAGGCTGCTGGGTGGGGCGCGTGGGCGGGAAGAGGTATTCGAATTCGCTCAGGATGTCCTCGACGCCTTCGCACAGTTTGGCGCCTTTCTTGATCAGGTCATGGCAGCCTTTGCTGCGGGGCGAATCAATGCGGCCCGGCACCGCGAAGAGCTGCCGGCCACAGTCGACCGCCATGTTCGCGGTGATCAATGCGCCGCTGGTCAGGTTCGCTTCCACGACAACGGTTCCCAGGGTCATCCCTGCCACGATCCGGTTGCGAATTGGGAAGGATTGGCGATCGCCATTTCGATTGAACGGGAACTGAGTAATCACGGCCCCGTTGGCCGCGATCCGCTCGAATAAGCTGGCGTTTTCCGGAGGCACCACGACGTTAATTCCCGTTCCAAGCACGGCCACGGTTCTTCCGTTGGCGCTGAGCGCGCCTTGGTGAGCGGCGGTGTCGATGCCGCGCGCACCTCCGCTGACGACGGTCACGCCCATGTAGGCAAGCTGATAGGCCAGCTTGCGCGCCACCTCCAGCCCATAGTGAGTGGTCATGCGCGAACCGACCATGGCCACGGCATTCTTGTCCTTCGGGGCAAGGCTGCCTTTGACGTAGAGCACAATGGGCGGGTCGTAAATATGCCGGAGCAACGGCGGGTAGGCTTCATCTGCCTGAATGAGTATCTGGCAGCCGAATTCCTTGATCCGCCTGAGTTCGACCGGCAGATCCACCCGGTCTTCCCAGTGCGCGATGGCCTGGGCGGTTTCCTCTCCGATCCCTTCCACCCTGAGCAGTTGCTGGACGCTGGCGGACAGGATTGACGGGGCATCGCCAAAGCGCTCCAGAAGCTGCCGGACCCGGACGGGGCCGACGTTGTCGATCATATTGAGGGCGACGAATGCTTCCCTGGCATCCATAGGGTCAGTGAACCGCCGGATACAACGGGTGCCCTTGACCTGAATCAAGCGACCGTTGGATTGCCGCGATCAGGGCCGCGTCGATGTCCGAAAGAACTGCTGGTTGGAAGCGTTGATCCCGCCATCTGCGTGGAAAAGGCTCCCCGTGTTGTCGATCTCGAGGATCGGACCAGAGCGCCATACGGGCAGCCGTTCGCTCCGGTCCAGGGTGAAGCGCTGCCCGGGCTGACCCGAGAACAAAAAGATCGAATCCTCAGGCTTTTCCGGGAACTGGAGGAAGCGGACGGGCCCGACCGAAGGAACCACCTGGCTGCGCAGGATCAAGCCTTCCACTCCGACAACGAGGAGCATCCCCGCGTGACTCGCAGCGGCAAACAACGACTTGCCCGTGATGGTCCCGCGATCGGTCCAGACGATGGCGTCGGGACTTGAGAGAACGGTGCCTTGAGTTCCGAAAGCAAAGTAAGTGTTGTCAATCCAATGCACGTCGTTCAACCACGCGGGGGTGCCGCTTTCCTGGGAGGTCCAGGTCAAGCCGTCAGGGCTGGTGAGAATCGTTCCGTTCTGGCCCACGGCGATCAGCCGTCCACCGGCATAGCGAACCCGGTAAATCCAGTGGGTGACTCCGGAGGCGCGCGGTGTCCAATTCATCGCGTCGGGGCTCAAGAGAATCGTGCCATCGCGGCCCACGGCAACCACGCCGCCCGGGAACGCCTCGAGCGACGAAAGAAACGACTCGGTGGGCTTCTTCTGCGCCTTCCAAAGGAGGCCATCGGTGCTGGTCAGGATGCTTCCCGCTCCGCCGCTGGCCACGAGCAATTCGCCGAAAGCCGTAATGCCCTGGAGATCGCTCGTCGTGCCCGAGTTTGCCGTCTGCCATTCGAGGCCCAGGGTGCTCACGTTGTTGGTGACCAGGGTGCCATCCAGGTTCGTGCTCACGACCGTCTCGAACGCCTCGACGCTGGTCGCGATGGCCCCGCGATTGCCAACGGCAACGGCCAAATTCGTTCGTCCACCTATCCCCAGGAAAATGGAATTATTCAGGGATTCCGCCGGGACTTCGACGTCCCAACCTATTCCATCGACACTGCTCATGAGGGTGGCCCGATCGCCCACCGCGATAAAAACATTGCCGAACCGTTTAACGTCCCATAGCCAGTTCCTCAACGAATCGTCCAGGGAAGCCCACTCGGTCGATCCGTTGGGGTTGACCCATCCTTCCTGCAGGAGCCCAGTGCGCCCGCAAAGCACGAAGGAATTCGTGTCCGGGACCGCGCTCAGATACGTCCAGCGTGGCGGCGGCATGGAGGACGCCAAGGCATCGGTCCAGGGCTTTTGTCCCTGGCGAAGTCGCACTTCCATGTCACCCGCAACCAAGCGGCTGGAGGCAAGCCCAGCGAACGCATTAAGTGTGTTCGTCGCCCCCGTGCCGACACGCTGCCAGTTACTGGCCGAACTGCTCTGATAGACCACCCCGGAATCGCCCAGCACCCAGAAGTCACCGTCAAACCAGGCCACGCGGTTCAAGGCACTCGAGGTGAGAGTTTCCTGGGTCCAATTCACGCCGTCGCTGCTCTGGGCGACAATCCCGTCCTCGCCGACCGCCACGAACTTTCCTTTGCCATTCGGAGTTCCGTAAGCCACGCTGCGCAGCCAATGGCTGAAAAAGGGGCCTTGTCTTTGCCAAACCGTGCCATCGATGCTGGTGAAGATGGCGCCGCTGTCGCCAACGGCCACGGCCCTATCCGGTGACGCTGCGATTCCCTCCAGCCAATCTTCCGTCCCGAGTTCGATCCACGCGAGGTCTAACGCGTTGATTCCTGAGAGGATCGTGCCCGCCTCCCCGCAAATGATCATCTTGTCTTTGAAAAACGTGACGGAGCGGAGCGCCCGCGTGGTATGGCTCTCGCGAGGCGTCCACGCCACGAGGTCTCCGGAGGTGTAGATCTGGCCGCGCTCAGTCACTTGGATCCAGAACCCGTTGGTCTGGGCGATCTCGAAGATGTTGTTCCCGTGCGGCAGGGGATTGGACCAGCGCCAGGTCAGGGGAAAGTTTATGCCCCACGCCGGCCGGGCGGCGAGAATGCCTGCCAGGATCGGCAGCGCAAACACGACGGCTCGCAAACCTCTGACCATGCTGCTCATCTCGAGGGTGCCTGAGAGGAATCGCGAGCACCCTACCCGGGAAGGCTTTCGGCGGCAAGGGATTGCTGCTTCTCGCCCGGGGGACACTCAAACGACAGCACGAACACGGATCCTTGCGAGCCGGTTTCCTGCAGGTTCAGTTCGGCGCCGATGGAACTGGCGAGCTGTTTGCTGATCGCCAGCCCGATCCCGCTGCCGCCCTCCTTGGCAGACCGGCACGGCTTGAAAAGAGCGGACTGTTGTTCGGGCGGAATTCCCGGGCCCTGGTCTCGGACCTTGCAGATCACCCGGGCCGCTTGGGTGTGAACCGTCAGGCTCACGGCCTGATCCCGGGGCGTTGCCTGGAGGGCGTTCTGCAGCAGGTTATGCAGAATCAGGCTGAGCAGGTTGGCCTCCCGGTTCTTTAGCACAGCGTCGCCTTGGACGTCCGCCTTGAACACAATCCCCGCCTCTCTTGCCAACGGCCGGGCTTTCGCCGCGATCATCTGAACGAATTCCTCCAACGAGAGCTCATACTGGCTGCACGTGCCTTCGTCGCTCAAGACACGCACGATATCGCTGATCATCGCTTGCATCCGGCGCGTGCTGGAAACGGCGAGTTGCCAATCGGCGCTGGTTTCTTCTTTGTCGGGATCGGCCGCGCGTGAACTCATGAAATGGTGCAGGCCGGAAAGGGGGTTCTTGAGCCCGTGAATCAGGTGGGCGGTCACCGTGCCGACCGCGGAGGTCTTGGCCGCCAGGGCCAATTCCTGGTTGGCGTGCAGCAGACTTTGCGTCCGTTCCGCAAGCAGGCGGTTCATCCGGTGCAATTGGCGGAAACTGGCGCCCAGGATCAGGACCAGCAAACCGCCGCCGACCACAAACGTGAGGCCGGCCTGGAGGATCAGGTGACGATCCAACTGCCTGAATTCATCGGCCACATTCGTTCCGTCCAGGATGAATTGCGCCACGCCCACCAGCCGTCGTTCGCTGGGCGGATGCAAGGGGATGGCCACTTCCAGCAACGGTCCTGTTTTCGAGGATGACGTGATGGCCAGGCTCACCTGGCTCAGGTCGGCCTGCTCGTGCAGTCGGGCCACCGGCTTCAATTCGCGCAACTGGACAAGGTCTTCCGATCTCAACGTCGCTTCGCTGACATGCGCGTCCGCAAACTCAAACTCGCCATTGGCATCAAAAACCCGTGTGCCGAGCAGGTCCAGCAATTGGGGCAGCCGCGCCGTTTCCAACACTGCGGGCAAATGATCGGAGGGCTCTTCGTTAAGGCTCAGTCCGCTCTCAAGGTCCTCGGCGGTCTTCTCGCTGAGCCACAAGGCGTAGAGAATTTGCGCGTGCTGCCCCGTGATCTGCTCCCGGCTTTTCTGCCGAACATATTGCGAGCCGAAAAGGATCGTCCCGGCCAGGATGAACAAGGCCAGCCCAATGGGCAGTGCCAGCGGGATATGGCCGGCGCCCAACCAGCGGTTCTCTCGCGCTCGCGGCAGCATTTCTCAAGATCAGCTTACTCTGCAGGCCGGGGTCAGGGGAAGCAATTTGGGGCGAGCAATTCTCGTTCTCGGCCGGAGAAACACTGGCCACGGAACCCGAGCCGCCGCCCCAATCTTGTGGGGGTTCTTCCAATTATCAAGTATGTTTCCACTATATTTCTACTATGGTTTTACTATGATAAAATAGTAAAAACATACTTGATACTTAGTGCAAACTTAGTGTAACACCGGATGCAGGGGCAATGAGCGTCCGAGTCATCCCCACAACCGCCTTGGCCCGGCGCAGCCCATTGAACGGCGACGAATGAACAGTCGCCCCCATCGCCACCGGCGGTTCGGGCGAAAAGAGTTTGATTATCGCGATCTCAAGGAGTATTTGCGGGGGCAAACTCAATGCCCATGCAGCCACCCAGCGCCGTGATACGTCATTTTCCAGACGAGAGCCCGTGAAACCGCCTCTCACGACGCCCAGCAGAGTCCAGCGAGCGCTCGCGCGGGTGAGTGAGCACTGCGTGGTCTGCAACTTCGCCCGGAAGCGTCAGAACGGGATGCTCTTCTGGCTGGTGAAATCGGTTGAAGGCCGGTGCTGCCCCTTTTGCCGCGCCTACCACAAGGTCTTTGGGCGCCTGTCTCACGAGCGGATACCCCAGACGGATGAAACCCGGTAGAACTTGCGTTGGACTTTGCCTGCTGCTTCCCGGGCTGAGCCTTGGCGCGCCCGAGGTCGGCGCTCCCGGCCCGGCGGTTTCCACGGCCCCGATCCGATGGGTTACGCTGGATCCGGGCCATTTTCATGCCGCGCTCCTTCACAAGCAGATGTGGGCCGGCATCGCAGAAACGGTGCACGTTTACGCCCCGCTCGGACCGGATCTGCTGGCGCACTTGGAGCGGATCGCGCGGTTCAATTCCCGGGCGGGGAATCCCACCCATTGGCGTCTTGAGATTCACGCAGGGCCGGACTCCTTGGAGCGCCTGCTTTGCGAGCGCCCCGGTGAAGTCGTCGTTCTCTCAGGCCGCAACCGTGGCAAGATCGACCGCATCAACAGCCTGGTTCAACACGGGTTTCAAGTCCTGGCGGACAAGCCATGGATCCTCGAGACGGCGGAACTTCCCAAATTGCGAGGCGCGCTCGAGACGGCGGAGCGGACCGGCGTGGCGGCCTACGACGCGATGACGCAGCGGTTCGAGATCACGTGCCTCCTGCAGCGGGAACTGGTCAACGACCGGCAGGTCTTTGGCGATCCTGTCGCGGGAACGTTCTCCGAACCGGCCGTTCGGATGGAGAGTGTGCATTACCTCTTTAAGGAAGTCGCGGGCGTCCCTGCCCGCCGTCCGGGCTGTTTTTTCGATATCGAACAGCAGGGTGAAGGTTTGACGGACGTCGGGACGCACCTGGTGGATCTGGTGCAATGGACGCTTTTTCCCGAGCAAGCGATCGATTGCGAGCGGGAGATTCGGGTTCTGAAAGGCGAGCGCTGGCCGACCCGGTTGACCCTCTCCCAGCTGCGAAACATTACGGGCGACGGTCCGGCTCCAGCAGCTTCCGCCGCCCAGGACACGCTCGATTACTTTGCCAACAACGCCGTGCATTATACCATCCGGGGCGTTCATACCCTCCTCCAGATCCGCTGGGAATATGCCGCACCCTCCGGAGTCAAAGACTCCGAAACGGCCATTTTCCAGGGAACCCGCTCGCGCGTGGAGGTTCGGCAGGGGCCGGAGGAGAACTTCCAGGCCGAGGTTTATGTTGTGCCGATCGAACCGGCAGCGAGCGCCTGGATGGGCGGCCGTTTGAGCGCTTTCGTGGAGCGGATGCAGGGCCGCTGGCCTGGGGTGTCGGTCGAAGAGCAACCCGGACGCTTTCGCCTGGTGATCCCGGACCGCCTCCGCATCGGGCACGAAGAGCACTTTGAGCTTCTCACCCAGAGATTTCTGGAATATGTGCGCTTTCCGCAGCGGATCCCGAAGTGGGAGCGCCCGAACATGATCGCGAAGTACTACGTAACAACCCAGGGTGTGGAACTGGCCCGGAATGCTTCGGACCTTTCCCGCCCGCAGCCAAAGGAAAATCCATGAGACCTCTCACACCCATCCTGGTTACTGCTGCCTTTTTCTTGCAGGCCACCACCGGGCCCACTGCCGCCGCGGCGGCTGAGAGTTCCCCTGCCGCCAAGACCCTCACGGCCCGCACCTACAATTCCGGTTTTCCTCGGGCTCACGATACCTACAACGGGATGTCGATCGCGAGCGACGGCAGGGTTTACTACGTCCTGAGTTCGGAATCGTACGAGATCGGGGCGCAGATGTATGTGTTCGATCCGGCCTCCGACAAGATACGGCACCTGGGCGATCTTACCGAAGCGTGCGGGGAGAAGGGCCAGCGGACCATTGCGCAAGGGAAGAGCCACGTGAACTTTGTCGAGGCGAACGGCAAGCTCTATTTCTCCACCCATATCGGCTACTACAGCCTGATTGATGGGATGGAAAAGATGGGGATTCCCCCGGCGGGTTTCAAGCCTTACCCGGGCGGGCACCTGCTCGCTTACGAGATGGGCTCCGGCAATTTCGAGGACCTGGCGATTGCGCCGAACAAGGAGGGCGTCCTCACGATGAATATGGATGGGCGGCGCGGCCGGATCTTTGGGATCACCTGGCCAAGCGGCTATTTCTTCCGCTTCGACCTGGATTCGAAGACCATGAAGAATTTCGGCAAGGTTTCGCGCGAGGGCGAGAATGGCAAGGGCGCCGAGTACCGGACTCTGTGCCGGTCCATTGCCGTGAACCCGGAGGACGGTTCGGCCTACTTCACGACGGGCGATGGCGAGATCATTCGCTGCGGCAGCGACGCAAACGAGCTTCAGACCGTGGCCGGTGAGGACATGAGGAAGGATTACTTCGGCCTGTATGATCCGACCTCGCCCGGGCATATGGGATACAATTGGCGGCAGACCGTCTGGCATCCGTCCGGCCGGGTTGTCTACGGCGTGCATGGCAATTCCGGATATCTGTTCCGCTTCGATCCCGCCGGGCCGCGCGTGGAAGTGCTCGAACGGCTCACTTCCGATCCGTCCAAGCGCAGCGGCATGTTCGACCAGTTCAGCTATGGGTATCTCGGCTTTTCCCTTGGGCCGGACGGCCACACGTTGCACTACCTGACGGGCGGTCCCATCTACATCGATGGGAAGCGGCTTCGTGGGAAGGACAGCACCGCGATGGGCGAAGCCAAGGGCCTTGAGAACCTTCACCTCGTCACCTATGACATCCGCACGGGGAAAGGCATCGATCACGGCGCCGTTTTCTACGAGAACGGACAGCGGCCTCTCTATGTCAACTCGATAGCCGTGGGGCACGACGGGATGGTTTACACCCTGGCGCGAATCACGGAGAACGGCCGAACCCGCACGGACCTCATCAGCTTCCCCGGCCCCTTGAAGCGGCATTAAGTCAGGACGGGCGAGCGCTATCGGATCGCATCCCTTCTTCTGGGAGGAAGAAGGGATGGCTTCCTGCTTCCCGCATTTGCTTTCACATGGAACTCCGCGCAGTTTAAGAAGAGGTATGGACGACAAGTTTGACCTGCGAGACCTGCTGAAGAGCTGGCCTTATGATTCGGAGAATGATGTGCGCCTGGTGACCGGCGCGGACGGACGCGAAGTGCTGCAGGTTCGCCTTCCACTTGGCATCGAGCAGTACGAACTCAAAGGGCGCCCTGACGGCCAGCGGCCTCACGGCAAAGAATCCGCCCTGCAGTACTACCTCGAGCGCTTCGCTCAAGCGGAAAAGGCCGGAGAAGCTTCCGACTTCCAGCTCGGACCGGAAGAGTGCGCCGAGCTGTTTTCCGAAGGCACTCTTTACTACTACCGATACTTGCACCTGTTTCAGGCCAAAGATTGGACCGGCACCATCCGGGATACCGCGCGGAACCTCCAGCTCTTTGACTTCGTGCACCGGCACGCGGCGGAAGAGGAGGACCGGATGTACATGGAACAATGGCGTCCCTACTTGTTGCGCATGCATGCCGCGGCCCAGGTGATGCTCATGCTCGAGAACAGCCAGTTTGCCGACGCGCTCAATGCCGTCAACGCCGCCATTGCCAAGATCGAAAGTCTTGAAGACCTGGACGACGAGACCTTCGAGTTCGAACGCGAACGCTCGCTGGCTGCCCTAAGAGACATGGCCAGCCAAATCGAAGAAAGCCAGCCTGTCTCGGAGCTGGAATCGTTGGAACGTGAATTGCGAAAGGCGATCGAAACCCAGCACTTCGAACGCGCTGCGGACCTTCGGGACCGGATTCGCGCTTTGCGAAGCCAGCCCAAGAAGTAGCCGCATCTCAGTCTTGCATCCGCGGCCGATCTGATTCATAAGCTCTTTGCTGCTAACGCACCGTAGCGGCTTGACGCAGGAGTGAGCTATGCCTGATCCACGATCGACCGAATTATCCATCCCACGCCGCAAATTTATCCAGATCTCAGCCGCCACCGTCGGCGCGGCGGGAGCCCTCGGTTTGCCCGAAGACGCCGGGGGCGCCGAGCCAACCGGGGGCAGCCCAAGTGCCGCCGCCGCCCCGAGACGCTCCTACAACGCTCCCTATGCCGGTGCATACCTCAACCGGGTCGCGTTCCCGCTCGGCGGCCTTGGCGCGGGGATGATCTGTCTCGAGGGGACAGGCGCTTTCTCCCATGTGTCTCTTCGGAACAAACCGGAAGTCTTCAATGAGCCGCTGATGTTCGCCGCTATTGCCCTCAAGGGAAGCCCGCGCCTGGCGCGCGTCGTTGAGGGGCAAGTGCCCGCTTGGAAGCTCTTCGGCTCGCCCGGGACCGGCAACGGTGCCGGGGGCAACTCCTTTGGATTGCCCCGGTTCAAAGAGGCGACCTTTGAGGCACGGTTCCCGTTCGGTGTAGTCCGCCTGTCCGAACCCAAGCACCCTATCCAAGCATCCCTCACGGGCTGGAGCCCGTTCGAACCGGGCGATGCTGACAACTCAAGCTTGCCCGTGGCGGCGCTCGAATACCAGTTTGTCAATACTGGCACGGCACCGGTCGACGCCGTGTTTTCGTTCAATGCGCGGAACTTCATGCGCGTCGGCCAGAACGAAATGGCGGTGCGCCCGGTCAAAGGCGGCTTCCTCCTTTGGGGCGGCCCGGGCAAAGACAAGCCCTGGGAAGAAGGCGCGTTCTGCGCCACCGTCTCGGACCCGGTGACGGTGAATTACGCCTGGTTCCGCGGCGGTTGGTTCGACCCCCTGACTATGGTCTGGAACGAAATCGCCTCCGCGGCCAGCATCGAGCGCCCGCCTGTCACCCAAGGTGGCGCGTCGCCCGGCGCGAGCCTGTTTGTGCCCCTGCAATTGAGCCCGGGCGAAACCAAGACCGTGACGGTGCGCCTGTCGTGGTTTTCCGGGCGGACGAACTTGCGGATTGGCAACGACCCGGAGGGCACCAGCAGTTCGCCTGAGAATTACCGGCCGTGGTATGCGGAGCGATTCACGGATGTCAATGCGGTCAATCTCTATTGGCGCGATCACTACGACGATTTGCGGGCCAAAACCAAACGTTTCAGCCAATGCTTCTACCAAAGCACGCTCCCGCCGGAAGTGCTTGAGGCCGTCGCCGCGAATCTGACCATCCTGAAATCTCCCACGGTCCTCCGCCAGGCCGATGGCAAACTCTGGGCCTGGGAGGGCTGCTCGGATAATTCCGGCTGTTGTCATGGCTCCTGCACTCACGTTTGGAATTACGCCCAAGCCATCCCCCATTTGTTCCCAAGCCTCGAACGGACGTTGCGCGAAACCGAGTTTGGGCCTTCTCAGAGCGAGCAGGGCCATCAAACGTTTCGTGCTTCCCTGCCCATCCGCCCGGTGGAACATGATTTCCACGCCGCGGCCGACGGACAATTGGGCGGGATCATGAAGGTTTTCCGTGAATGGCGCATTAGCGGCGATACGGAATGGCTCCGTCGCCTCTGGCCCAAGGTGAAGAAGAGCCTCGCGTACTGCATCGAAACGTGGGATCCAGGTCACAAGGGCATTCTCGAGGAACCGCATCATAATACGTACGATATCGAGTTCTGGGGGCCTGACGGCATGTGCACCAGCTTCTACCTGGGCGCCCTCAAAGCCGCCTCACTCATGGCCAAAGCCCTCGGGGATGACGTCCCGCTTTACGCCGAACTCTTCGAAAAGGGCGTCCAAGCCGCCGAAACCGACCTTTATGACGGCGAGTACTTTATCCAGAAGATTCAATGGAAAAATCTCCAGGCGAAAAATCCGGTTGATGTGACAAGCTTCGGCGGCGCTTATTCGCCGGAAGCGATGGCCCTGATGGAGAAAGAAGGCCCTAAATACCAATACGGCACCGGCTGTCTATCCGATGGCGTCCTCGGTTCGTGGCTCGCCGGCGTCTGCGGTGTGGGGCAGGTCCTCGGCCGCGCGAAAGTCGCCAGCCATCTCAAATCCGTCCACCGGTACAACCTCAAGCACGACCTTTCGGAGCACGCCAACCCTCAGCGTCCCTCTTACGCTTGCGGCCAGGAAGGCGGACTCCTCCTTTGCACCTGGCCGAAAGGCGGCGAATTGTCTCTTCCCTTCGTCTACTCGAACGAAGTGTGGACCGGCATTGAGTATCAAGTCGCCGCGCACTTGCTCCGCCTTGGAATGGTCAAGGAAGGGCTCGAGATCGTCCGCACTTGTCGCGACCGTTACGATGGCCGGATCCGAAACCCCTTCAACGAGTACGAATGCGGCCATTGGTACGCCCGGGCGATGTCATCCTACGCGCTGCTCGAGGGACTCACCGGCGCTCGGTTTGACGCCGTGGAAAAGGTGCTCTACCTGCAACCGGCAATTCAGGGCGATTTCGAGAGCTTTTTTGCCGCGCAAGGCACCTACGGCACGGTTGGGGTGCGCGATGGCAAGCCGTTCTACACGCCTCAGCATGGCAGACTGGACGTCCGCGAAATCAAGTTCCAGCCGGCCTGAGCCTGGCGGCACGCGCAATCACAGGCATGCCTCCCGAGACCTGTCCCAATTGTGGCGCTGACGTCCCGCCTCGGGCTCGCGCGTGCCCTGAATGCGGCGCTTGCGAACAAACCGGCTGGTCGGAAGAAGCCGGAACCGGGAACCTCGGCCTTCCCGAGGAAGGGTTTGATTATGACGACTTCGTGAAGCGCGAATTCGGGTCCAAGCGAGCCCTTCCTCATGGCATCCGCTGGTTTTGGTGGGCTGTGGGCTTGATCCTGGCCGGGTTGCTCTTTTGGCTGACGTTGGGCTCCTGGTAGCGTCGGCACGTCGGGTTGGAGCGATCGTTGCCGACTGTTTTGGGCACCTCGGCATTCTTCGGGGCAGACGGATTCTCGTTCGTGGGGTGGTTGAAAAAGGGGCGGTCGCGGGCGTTGGCCATGGCGAGCGCGAGACCAAGCGGGGGACGAGTGCTGTTCTGACGGGCTCCTTCCGATGTTCCACTATGATAGATTACTGAAACATCACTGGAATACTAGCCCGCATTTCTCACCGATACTTCGGGCAACGGGGCGAAAGTTAGCTTGCA